>CAYQMG010000090.1:0-3482 GCA_964418585.1 uncultured Gammaproteobacteria bacterium
GAGGTAGTAGGTGGCGGAAGTTGCGTCGTCGTCCACCAGGCCGTCGCAATCGTTGTCCGCATCATCGCAGACATCCTCGGCCCCCGGGTAGGTGGTGGGGTCGGAATCGTCGCAATCGTTGGGGTGCTCCGCGTAGCCCTCTGGGACGGCGCAGTCTGTGACCGTGGCGGATTCAAGGCCGTAGCCGTCGCCATCGGTGTCGAGGTAGTAGGTGGCGGAAGTCGCATCCTCGTCCACCACGCCGTCGCAGTCGTTGTCCACATCGTCGCAGACATCCTCGGCTCCCGGGTGGATGGCGGCATTCCGGTCGTTGCAATCCGTACCATCGAGCGTCCACCAGTCCGTGCTGGTCGTGGGGTCGGTGCAGGCGCTGGTCACGTCCGTGGGATCTCCGTGGCCGTCCCCGTCCACGTCGTGGTGATAGAGAGCCATGGTCGCGGGGTCGGTCGTGGGATCTTCGTCGTTGGCCAGACCGTTGCAATTCTCATCCACCCCCCCTGGGTCGCACACCTCCACGGCGCCCGGGTGGATGGCGCTGTTCGTGTCGTCACAATCGGTGTTGTCGGCCACGTAGCCGGGTGGTGGGGTCTCCTCACCCGTCAGTGGCTCGTTCGGGTCACCATACAGGTCTCCGTCGGCATCCAGGTAGTAGACCTGGGGACACCCGTCCACTCCGGTGCCGAATACCAGGATACAAACTGCTGTCCAGAAAATACCGATGTGTCCTGCCGGGGGGGTGAATCGTGCTCTCATGCTGCCTCCTCGAGCGTGAACCAGGAGCTGTATCAACCGGTGTTCCCTTGAAGCCGTTCATCCGGCCAGTCCGGTGGCGCAGGGAGGTGCGCGTGTCCGGGGGACGGGCGTGGGGGGGCGCTTTTCCGTGCCCTGGTGCTGCGTCGAGAAGTCCATTGTTCGAGCGCTCAGGCCGAGGGATTGTGGCGACACCAGAGTCTCGGCGAAGTCGTCCGGGCGTCTCTGGCACGACGCCCGGGGCTGGTGGCAAGGAACGTGCCGCGCCGCGAGTCCACCAAGCCGACCCACGGCGAGGCGCGTCGAAACGGGTCGAAATCAATTTGAAGAATCGCCGGATACGGGGAGAGCGGACGGGGCTGCCGGTGCACGGCTCGAGCGACCGGGATGCTGTCGGAACCCCTGCAGATGTCGCAGCCGCTACACCGCCGTTCGGTTCGACGGGCCACAGTGGATTGTGGTGGGGGGCCTGGGCCGGCCCGGCCACGCCTTGCCGTTCCCCGGCTTCCGCCTCCCGGGCGCACGCGGCCGAGTGGACACGGGTCCGTGCTCATTGCGAGAGGTGCTCGAGCAACCCCCACACTTGAGATACCTGTGTCAGGTCTTCCCACTTGACCCTTGTCAGTCTTTCATTGAGTTCGGAGAAGACCCAGTCGGGCGACATCACCGAGAGGACAGACCCGAGCTGGGCCTTTGGCTTGAGGCGGGATTTCTTCAAGTAGGATGTCTTGCTCGAAACACAATCAACGAAAAGATGGGCCTTGTCGACCAGCACCTTGTTGTCGTGGTTTTCAGCGAGGGCCTTGAGGAGAAACGTCTCGAGCCCGCCGGGGGTGCTCGGTGGCAGCACCAGTGCAAGGATCTTTACGGAATGGTGTGCTTTGGGCGTTCGTTCGAGGGCGATTGTGCCACCCAACCATCGGCCTGGCTCAAGATCTTCTCCAAGCTCCACGCCTGCGTCCGCCAACCACTCATTGATTTCCGCCTTGCTCTGCTCGGCGGTCCTCCAGTCCCGGTCGCAAACAATGACAATGTGGGAGAAACGAAGCGTCTCGTTCTGCTCATGCCTTGTGCGTTCGGTGATGCGCTTCAGCTTGGCAGGAATTTCTGTGTACCCTCCGACGGCCCAGATCGCCAGGTCGACCCCATGCCGGCTGTACCAGTTCAAGCACTCGTTCTGCCTCTCGGCGGGCAACCGGACCCTGGGCTTCACCGTAAGTTTGTTGTTGAAGTGCCATTCCCAACATTTTTCAAGCAGGTAGCTTATCAGGATGGCATCTGTCCGACCTTCGCACAGGATTACGCGCTGCATGCAACCTTACCCGTCCTACCGAAGCTCAAGCTCGAAGTCCCTTCGTTTCGCAAAGGCATCCCTTCCCTCGAGCGCCCATACGACGGGTGTGGTCGAACCGCCCTCGAGGCGAAGGGAGAACAGGCGCACGGGATCCTCTTCGTCTTTCTTCACGATGCCGTTCTCGCCGTACAGGGCTTCCAGGAAGGCATCCGTGAATTCGATGCTGTGCGACGTGAGAAAGAGCTGGTTGTTGAAGCGCCTGGCATACCCCACGAGCAGGGACGAAAATCGAGGCTGGGCGGCAGGATGGAACGTTGCATCAATCTCCTCGATGCAATGGCAGGCGTTTCGGAACACGAGCATGTGACCAAGCAGGTACAACCAGCGCCGCATGCCGTCTCCAAAGGCCCACAGAGGCACACGCCGGCGGTCTTTCGTGATGGCATAGACAGGGCCTGAGGAACCGTCGGGATAGGGAATCATGTCGATGGATGTGATCTCGGAGAATTCACCCGTGAGGTTGTCGATGAACTCTTCCAGCATGTCATAGCGCTTCAGGTAGCTGAAGACCTGCGTCTCTGTCTTCGGTGCCCGGTGTGACAGCATGTCGTGCATGATGGCCAGCTTGAACGGAGGGGCGGGTGGTACAGCAAAAGGGGGATACTTGATCTCCACCGTCGATGGGCGTTGCTCGCTTTCAATGGTCCAGCGCCCCACGGACACGGTCGGGATCATCCCAGGCTGTCGAAAACTGATCCGCTCACTCTCGGTCTCGGTGGCATCTGTAGGAACGACCCCCCTGGCAAGTCCGTTCGTCGTGTACTGCTGGCCGAGAACCAGCGGGTCGAGGCCGGCGAGTTCCAGGGAGGGTTCGAACGTCATCCTGGTCTTGTACTCGGTCGGGTCCCCCGCCAGGCTTGCATTCAGGGAAAAGGAGTAGGGAGTCTCCGATGTGGACCGGAACAAGCTGCGTATCTTCTCGCCGAGGTCGTAATGTCCGCTGATGGCACCATCCTGGCGCCTGAGAATCACCTGGTAGAGCAGCGGGCCGAAATTGTGGCCGCATGCGTGCGCATAAATGGCCTCGAGGATGCTTGTCTTCCCGCAGTTGTTGCGCCCAAAGAAGATGTTGATCCGGGAAAGCCCCTCCAGTTCGAAACGGTCGAATCCGCGGAATCCGTCGATCGCGATCTTCTCGTACTGCCTCTCCCGGGCCGTTGCGCTGGTCTGATCAGGACGCTTCCCGCCTGTCTGCCCGTTGTTCGCGTTCTCGTTTCCACTCATGTCTTCCCTTTCGCCACCCGTGCGCGGTGGCTTCTGCCGTGGGTCGGGCACCGTCCACCCTGACCCTGGATGGTCACACCCTCTCGCCCATTATCCCATGCCCATCGCGAGGATTGCAGCCTTTGTCGGCGAGTCGTAGAACTGCCACTGGATC
>CAYQMG010000091.1:0-5774 GCA_964418585.1 uncultured Gammaproteobacteria bacterium
TTTCTCCCTGACGTGGTCTGACGCTACGCCATCGCGGGCGCACCGCCCGCCGGGCCGTGATTCGCACCTCCCCGGGCCCCGCAGGCCGAAACACCCTGGTCTGGAGCTTCCGGGTCGGAGCCCCGGACGCCACGATACGGCATGGCTGGAAAACAGGTTCATGAAGACCGACGAGTTCTTCTATACCATCTTCAAAAAACAGCCCCATCTCCTCTTCGACCTGGCCGGTATTCCCAGGCTCGATGACTATGCCTTCGAGAGCGTGGCCGTCAAGCACCTGGAGAAACGCCTCGACGGCGTCCTCCGGCCTCGCCGAGGCGATGGGCCAACCGTATTCGTCGAGTTCCAGGGCTACCCCGACCGGGCGATTTACTGGAGGAGCTTTCGACAGGTCGCCACCTGGTACGAGCAGAACCCGGACGACCGAGCCCGGTTCCTGCTCTTGCTCGTCTTTCTCGACCCTTCTCTCGATCCGGGGCCTCCGCCGACGCTTCCGGTTCCGGACGACGCCCTGGTTCGGGTACACCTTCCCGAAGAACTCCGACGCCTGCGGCGAGGAGACGGCGAGGTGTCCCGGACGCCCCTGGTGGTGCTCGAGCCGCTGGTGGTGGAGACCCTGGACGAGTTGAGGAGGCGGTCCGAGCTGTGGTGTGCGGTGCTGAACGACTTGAAATTGAGTGCGGAAGACCGTACATTCTGGTTGGAGAGGCTCGAGTATGCGGTGGTTCAGAGGTTTCCAAGTCTAACCCTGCAGGAGATACGCACCATGTTGCAACTGACCCCCCTCGAGGAGACCGTGGCCGGAAAGCAACTCATCGCCATCGGCAGGGAACAGGGCATCAAGCAAGGTGTCGAACAGGGCATCAAGCAAGGCGTCGCCAAGGGTCTCAAGCAGGGGATGGCGCGGGGCGAACTCATGGGGGAGATTCGGATGTGCCAGCGCATACTTCACCTTCCGGTCTCCTCCCGGGAGACGTTGATGAGCCTGTCGATGGACCGCCTTCGAGCCCTGCATGCCGAGCTGACCAAAAAGCTGTAGGATTTCTCCGTAAGCAGCTCGCCTTTCGCCCCAGACCCAGTCCATTTTCGAGAATGACGGATGAACCGCGCGTTTGCAGGCCAGCTCATCAGGGCGGCCAGCCCCCACGGTCATCCTCATCGCTGAAGGTCGCCAACCGACCCGCCACGGGCTCAAAACGGCACCGCCACTCCCACCCGAAAGGGGCCGTCACACCCCCCCCCGCCATCTCCTGAACTTCCTCAATCCGAGGCTCCATCCCACTGGCTGGGTGGCCACCCTCGGTCTTGACCTTTTCCCCGTTCGTCCCTGTGTCGACTAGCCAGTGATCCACAACCAACCAGCCGGACCTCCTGGCCGGAGCAAGGCGGGTCCTGACCCCAAACCCACCACAGCCCGAACGCCACCACGCAGTCCTGCGCTTCGCGCGAACGCCCACTCCTGGAGGCGGGCCGACGGCGGGACGGCCATCCGCCCACGCCGTGGGGAACGGATGTTCCGGGTACTGAATCCAGCCATATACACAAAACCAGTTGTATTGTACAATACTACGGTATAGCATCACAACATCCATAAACTTCTCCACCCAACCGGGAGGCGTCATGAATCGAACGTTACTCGCTTTTTCGCCGCTCGTCCTTCTGTTCATGGGGCAGCAATGCTGTCCTACCACCTACTACCAGGACCTGGATGGAGACGGGTACGGGAATTCCGAAGTGTGGCTGCAAGCCTGCGACCCTCCGGCCGGCTACGTGCCCGAAGGGGGTGATTGCGACGACACCGACAGCCTGGTGAACCCAGGAATGCAGGAGGTGTGCAACGCGGGGGTAGACGACGACTGCAATCCCCTGACGCTGGAGGATGAAGACGGGGACGGGGATGGTTTTTCCGCATGCGATGGCGACTGCAACGACCGAGACCCGACGCAAGCGCCCGGACGCACTGAGATTTGTGACGGCAAGGACAACGATTGCAACGGTGTGGTGGACGACGGATTTGAAGCCGGCACCTGGTACCGAGATCAGGACGGCGACGGCTTTGGCACCGAGCCGGGGATTCGGCTGGTATGTCATCAGACTCCGGGATACGTGGTGGTTCGAGGTGATTGTGACGATCAGGACGCTCTGGTTCATCCAGGTGCCGATGATCCTGCGGACGACGGTGTGGATCAGGATTGTGGTGGGACAGATGGTCCGGAGCCTCACGTGGGCCTTTCGGAAAAGTCGTTTTCGACCATCCAGGCCGCGTTGGACGCTGCAAAGCACGACACGGTCGTGTGGGTTGGTCCGGGCGAGTACTTCGAGCACGACATCACGTTCCGGGGCAAGGTGGTACGACTGGCTGCCACCCATCCTGCGGAGCAAACCATCGTAAACGCGCTCGAGGCCGGGAGAGGATTCGTCTTCGTTTCCCATGAGACCCCTGGCAGCATACTTGACGGTTTTACCATCACGGGAGGATGGGCAGAAGACTCGGGTGGAGGAATTCATGTCGCGGACGCGAACCCCACATTGCTTGGCTGCCACCTGGTTTCCAACCGTGCCGGTGTCAACGGAGGGGGCCTCTACATGCACAATGCATTCGAGGCGAGAGCGGACGGGTGCACGCTCGAGGGCAACCTGGCTCCGGAAGGCGCAGGGGCCATGGTCGTGTCGTCCGATGTGACCTGGACCAACTTCCGAATCGAACGGAATGAGGCCAGCGAACGAGGAGGGGGCGTCTCGGTATTTGGTGGCCGGATCGCCATTCAGGATGCCGTCGTATCCGGGAACGTCGCGGGGACCGAAGGGGGAGGCCTTTATGTAGGCGGTGCAGACCTTACCCTGACGCACACGGTATTCGTCGGCAACAACGGCGGCGGCCGCGGCGGGGGGCTCATGGGGTCGCTCATGACTCTGACCATGTCGAACGTCACTCTCGACGCCAACGAGGGAGAAAGGGGAGGCAATATCTACTTCTATCAAAGTGGTGGAGCAATCACCCACACCCAGATCGTGCGGGGGGATGCGCTGGATGGCGGTGGGATTTTCTTCGACGGGGGCAGCGAGGCAGGAATGTTGGTGGAGAACACCCTCTTCACAGCAAACGAGGCCGCGTCCCGGGGAGGCGCGGTCTATCTCCAGTGGGCAGCGCCCCGGTTCCGCAATGTCATCATTGTAGGAAACGTGGCTCACGCCTCTGGAGGCGGCTTCTTCACCGGATACGGGCTGGCGACCTTCGAGCGTACCATCCTGGCCTACAACAACGTGGGCAATGGCG
Organism: uncultured Gammaproteobacteria bacterium; assembly: GCA_964418585.1. Lineage (GTDB taxonomy): Bacteria > Myxococcota_A > UBA796 > JAJRTE01 > JAJRTE01 > JAJRTE01. The sequence goes on from CAYQMG010000091.1 coordinate 3,278, forward strand.
GCGTCTATGACCCCACGGCCGACGTGCCCACGTTTTACGACTCCGACATCTACAACCCTGCGGGCTGGATCAATCTCCCGTTCCAGGTGGATCAGAGCAACCTGACGGCCGAGCCGGAGTTTCTCGAGTACGCCTGGTCCGACCTGCTGGAGACATCGATCCCCACCGACTTCCACCTGGCTCTCACCTCGCCCAACGTGGACTATGTCTCCGGCACGGTCGACCCGGATGGGAGCGCGGGGGATGTGGGCATTTTTGGCGGTGAAGATGCGGACCGGTTCGACCTGGACGGAGACGGCTTCCCTGCGTACTACTGGCCCGGCACCTACTACGACGCGCCTCCGGGCATAGACCCGAACGACTTCGACTGCGAAGACGGCTTGCCCGACTACCAGACCTGCCTTTAGCCCCTCCGTCCAGCGCTCCCCGCCCGGAACCCTTCCAGGGGGCACCTGCAGGCGCCGAAACGGTCAAAAAAGACGACGGTCCCCGCGGCCTCGGACGGCGCGAGGATTCCTCACAACACCAGGGAGCGGGCGAGTCGAAGTCCGAAGTCTCCGTACCGGACCATCGGAAAGAACCCATTCCTGCAGGCGGAACGAAGCGTTCTCACAGTTCCTATCCAGCTCCCGCCCCGACTGACGAACATCTCATTTTCTCCCGGATTGGACTCTGGAATCTTCAGGGGCGTGGATGGGTCTGGTGGCGCATCGCGAAAGACCTCGAGACACCAGTCTCGCACATTGCCCGCCATGCCCCGCGCGCCGTAAGGGCTTTCGTCCACAGGGTAGTCCTGGACCCGGCCCGGCCCGGGACGCCCCGGACGACTGTCCATGATACAAGCCCAGGTCGGGTCCGCAAAGTCTCCCCATGGAAACGACCGACCATCCGTACCTCGAGCAGCCTTCTCCCACTCCCATTCTGAAGGCAGCCGCCACGGCAGACCTGTCCGGCTCGCCCGCTCCCTGGCAAAAGCGGCCGCGGAGTACCAATCCATCATCACCACCGGCCAATCCGGTTGCCACTCATCCCCCTCGGCGTCGGCCCTGAGACAGAATCGCCCGCGCCTGTCCCGCCCGTAGATCATCTCACCCGGTCGATCGGCAGTGCCACCTCGCTCCCGAGGGACCAGGGCCAACGCCCTCTCCTCCTGGCCGCTCATGACCAGCTCGTTGAGAAACTCGAGGTAGTCACGGTTGGTCACTGGATACCGGTCAATCACAAAACCGTCGACCCACAGCCGTGTTCTGGGTGGACTGTTGAAGGCCTCGTCGTCCCCGCCGGCCAGGAACCACCCGGGCGGGACGTAAACCTCACCGGAAGACAGCGTGCCCCTGGGAGGCAAGGGAACCGGGAAAGGATCCCGGTCGCCCGGACGAATCCCCTGCCAGTGCTTTCCCCGTTCAATCAGCACCGGATATACCACCTGCTCGTATCCCTCGGCGTCGAGCACCAGGAGATAGCTTCCTCGCGGTAGGGTCACGGCATGCAGGGGCGTCCTCCCAAGTTCCTTGACGAAAACAGGAACCAGCCGTCGTTCCTTCTGCCGGTACTCGAGCAGCCGGACGACAGCCCCTTCCGGATTCGTGACCAGGGTAAGCGCTCCTTCACCCTTGAGATAGGACGCATGACGACCCCGATCGTACCAACGGAGCTGAAGCTCGAGCACCTCTGCGGCGTCCCGATCCCGGCGGGCCTCGGCCTCCTGGTGGAGGTCCCGATAGTGATCGGCAAGTGCTCCAAGCGCCTCCGGCAGATCCGACTGGATCGTCAATGCTGCCAGGAGCTTCTGGACATAACGTACCTGGGCCAGCGTTGCCTTTTGTTCCAGCTTCCGAGCCTCGTCCTCGAGCGCCCATCCTTCGACTTTTCTCGAAACCGGATCATAGGGCCTGATCCCCGCCATGCGGCCACGCGCCCTGTGCCGAAGCGCTCGAGCCCGGGTCCGAAATGCATCGATCTCCGGAAGAAACGCCTCCGCCTCGTCCACCAGTTTCAAAGCACGTTCACGGCGTCGCGCGTCCTCCAACCACGCCATCACCGCGTTTGCCAATTCTTCCGCATCCTGGTAGCGCTCGTCCGGTTCCCGGGCCATCGCCTTCAAACAGATGGCCTCGAGTTCTGCTGGAATGGGCGGGACGTCCGAAGTGCTGCCAGGTCTGCCTGGAAAGGCTTTCGATTCCGGCGGATGAGAACCGGTTTGCCCGTGGACCGTCCCGTTCGAAAAGCGAACGAGCTGTCGGGGAGGGATCGGTGCTTGAGTCCGAAGTTGCGCCAGGACCTCCACCGTGCTCCCCACGTAAGGGGGACGCCCGGTCAAAATGTGGTACAAGATGGAACCCAGCATGTAGACGTCCGCCGGGGGTCCGAGAAGGTGTGGGTCCCCCCGGGCTTGCTCCGGGGCCATGTAGGCCGGTGTCCCGGCGATGACCCCTACCCGAGTCCACATCGAGGTATCCCGCGACCGGCAGGTCACCACGGTGGTATCCTTTTCGCT
>CAYQMG010000092.1:0-7919 GCA_964418585.1 uncultured Gammaproteobacteria bacterium
CGCCCCCTCCGAGGATGTACACCGCTTCAGCCCGCGAGGGGTTGGCGATCAGAAACGAGGTGTTCTCCGGGGTGCCGTCGGTCTGGATTCCCGTGACGACGACCACGTGGCGGCCCGATGGCCCTCGACCGCGGGGAACGATCCCGACCCACAGCGGACCGTATGTGGCCAGGAGCCGCGCCCAACTCTCGACGGTGTAGTTCCGGGGCGTCTCCGCCACCAGCGCCGTGGCCCGTGCGAGCTGCTGCACTCCGCGCAGGGGAAGCGTGCCGGTGAAGGCCCTGCGGAGGTACTCGTTGGCCTGCATCGATCGGGGCGTGACGGAGACGCAGTCCCTCCAGCCCACCACCATGGCCGCCGAAGCCGCCCAGCAGGACGTGTCGTTCGGTTGCTCCACGAGCTGAACGCTGTACTCGAACGTCACCGTAGGAGGGGGGGCCGCCCGGCTCGTCGGGGTTCCCGCCAGAAGGGCGCCCAGGACGCCCAGGATCACGAGACTGGTTCGCCGACCCGTCATACCGGCCTCCACCTTCACTGGACCAGCCCTTCCACCGCCTGCTCCGCCCGATCCCGAAGGGACAGCTTCGCGCGGAGTGTGTCCGGGATGGTGCAGAAGATATAGCCATCCGAACCGCCCCGTTTCCACGGTTGGGGAAGACGTCCGAGACGTTCGTGGTAGTAGGTGATCCGGTAGCGCCACTCCGGATGGTCACGATCCAGGAACACCACGATGGAACCGATGGACTCGCCCTTGGCGGGAGAAAGGTGGATGGAGCGGCGGTCCTTGACGTTCTTGCCGAACTGGCGGTACTGGACTTCCACCGTGGCGCGGCGGATGCCCAGTTCCTGCAGTTCGTCCAGATCCGCCTCGGCCTCCACGGTGAGTGGGCGCACCGGCGGGGACAGGGTCACGCCTTCCCACGAACCACGTCTCCAGGTGGGGTTGGCGGGCCACTCGATGCCGCCCCTGAGGCTCCACCGCACCAGGTACTCGAAGACCTCAGGCGAATCGTCCCGCATCTTGGCGTACGTCACGGTCTTGGACGGTCCGTTCTTGGCCACTTCCTCCTTCGTGAGCGTGAACGATGTGTGGAAATCACGGCCGCTCCGCCGGCGCTTCCTCACCTCCACGGTGACGAAGTTGATGGCCTGATCGAAGATCTCCATGGCGTCGAGGTCGAGGGTGAACACCACCGGGCGCTGCTGGAAGAAGGGGTCGTCCACGTTGACTTCCGCGAAGAGTTCCGGATGCTCCTCACGGGTGCGGTTGTACCAGGAGCTGGAAATGTTGCCCACGGTTCGGTAGGGGACCTTGACCGGGAGCGTCACACGCATGGAGATGGTCTTGGACTTGAACGCCTCCTCGGACTTGGCGACGAAGCGCGTGGCCAGGGAGGATTCGCCACGGGACTCGGGCGTGCCCATCTCCTCCTCGGGCTTGTCCTCGTTGGATTCCATCGGCGCCACCTGATCGAAGAAGGAGGTCTCCATGAACCGGAAGAACGCCTGCCGGATGGCCTCCAGCCGCTCGTCCACGATTCCCTCGGTCCACTCGATGCGCACCACCTGGTTCTCGCACAGGAAGTCGTAGAGCTCCCGCATCTCGTCCTCGGTGTAGGTGTGCTTGCAGTGGAAGATCCACCACTTGCAGCTCTCCTTGTCCTTGTACTTGACCTTCCAGTCGTCGATATGGGACTTGAAGCGCTGCCAGTCGAAGACGATCCTGCCGTCGAAGGCGGGCAGAAACGCCGTGTAGGTCATGTCGAACTCCACCGAGATGTCCGAGGTCGGACGCTTGAGGCTCTCCTCCAGGATGACGGTGCTCTCGGGGCTGAGGCGCGCCGCCACCGCGACCTTCTGCCCGGGCAGCAGGGGGGCCTTGCCAGAAGCCACGACCTTCTCGGTGAACCCCTGATCGGAGAGCACCGCCGAGATCACCTGGAACGAGGACTCGTCGGCAGAATCCTCCATGCGGACAGCCCCCGCGAGTTCGGCGTTCCGGACCCTTTTCTTCAGCTTCTCCCTCAGCTCGGCCTCCTGCTGCGGCGTCAGCCCGTACTCGCACAGGAAATGGAGGATGCCTCCCTTGACGCCGCCATGAGCCTTGTCCCTGTCCGACGTGAACTTCATGAGCAGGAACTGCGGCCGGCCCTGGACGTCAAGCGCCACCCTGGGAGGCGGAGGCAGGTAGTAGTACCGCTTCTTGACGGCGGAGAAGAGTTGCCCGCCCCTTCCGCGCAGGCCCCACAGGGTCTTGCCCTTGCCGTGATCGACGAGCCTGGCGAGCTGCGCCCTGTAGGGCGCCACCGCCTCCTTCTGAGCCTGCACGGTCTTCGCCTGGGCGGGGGAGAGTCCGGCCGGGGCGTTGATCTGAGGCGGGATTCCGAACCGCCACGCCTTGTGGGCCGCCACCTGCTGCTGGAAACGCCACTTTGCGGCCTCGATGGCGCGTCCTCCGGACGTCTTCCGGGGGCGCGTGAGGCCCTGGTCGTCCAGCACCAGGATCACGGGGGTCCCATCGTCCAGGGTGATGGTCAGCGTCTCCTCGTACAGGAGCTTTCCCTGGACCGGCGCCGCCAGCGCCAACGCGACGAAAAACAACAACGGCTTGACGACTTTCCACGACCTCATCGCGAACCTCCATCGGCAGCCGGCCTCCCTTCGGAGGCCGGCGCAGTGTCCACCTCGTCGACGAAGACGATCTCGGAACTCTCCCGCCACGGCCCGGCGGGGACCTTGCGCCCGCCCTTCAGGTGCCAGGCGAGGAAGACGGAGAACGAGGGATCGTTCCTGGACAGCACCATGGGAACGATCCTGGGGAGCTGGCCGGGGCGGACGGTGGCCACTTTCCGCTCGCGGTGCCCGAGCACGTCCCAGGTCAGGGTCGCCGTCACCGCCCTGACACCGGCCCGCCGCAGCGTTTCCTCGTCGCCGTCGAGGGCAACCCGTCGAACCACGAAGGGGGGCCTCAGGGCGATGGCGAAGGCATCGGCGTCCAGCCAGCCCGTGTCGTGGTCGAACCCCTGGCGGAAACTCCACACCGCCCGCCACTGGTAGTTCAACCATTCGTACGGATCCGTGTCTCCCGAATTGGGGTAGGTGAAGACGATCCGCCCGTGTTCACCGGCGATCTTTCCCGGACGCAGCATGGCCTCCCGCAGGGTGACGCTTCCATCGCGGTGGCGCTTGCGGAGCTGCACGACCACGTGGTTCAGGACCTCGGCGAAGGAGCGAGCGTCCCCGTCGTAGGTCACCGTGACCTCCCGCTGGCGGAAGGTGGGGTCCTCCAGGTTGACCACGCGGAAGAACGCGGGGTCGTCACGATGGCGGGCGGCGACCGGCCCGATATCGGCCGAGAGCAGGACGAAGAGCGGCACCTCGATCTGGTGACGCAGGCTCAGGCGTGTGGTGCCCGTCCTGCGGATGTTCCGGAGCCGGTACCCTGCGGTGATGTCCACCACCTTGTAGCGGTCCACGGCGGAACCGGCGGCGGAGAGGATCCGATCCACGGCGGATCCGGCTGAAGCCGCCTCACCGCCGCCCTCCTCCTCCGGCGGCACCTGTTCGAACAGGAGCTGGACCGCCCGTGTGTAGGCGGACTGCATGAGGGCCTCCATGGGCGCGCTGGTTCCCTTCACCGTGACCTTGATCGTGCCGTCGGTGAAAAGCTCATCCACCAGCGTGTCCACGTCGACGCCCACCCAGTAGATCTTGAGTCCGGCCTTGACCCTCTGGTGGTGCCACAGGCGATCCCAGTCCACCACCATCTCCGCCTCGTACGGCGTGCGGTAGCCGGCGATCTGCATGGAAAAGACCAGGGTCAGGTCCGGGTGTTCCATGTCCAGGGCCTGCCACAGGAACGACGCGCCCTCCGGCGCGAGTTCCATGGACACCGCCGCCCGTTCCCCCTCGATGAGCGGCGCGTTTCCGGTGGCGAGCAGACGGCGCCCGAACCGGCCGTCCGGGGTCACGATGGAGGAGATGAGCTGGAAGTGCCCCTCCCGATAGAGGATGGGACCCACGATCCGATCCTCTTCGTGGCCCTCCAAAGCCCTCAGGGCCTCCCCGGCGCGCTCGACGATCGCCCGGTCGACCTCGTAGCTTGCCAGCAAGTGAACCACCCCGCCGCCCTCCGCCCTGGTGATTCCCTCCGCGCCGTCCCCGGCGCGCCCCGGCACCACGTACTTGACGAAGGAGAACTCGGGACGCCCCCGTTCATCCGTCGCCAGGTGGGGACGGTCCGGCAGGTAGTACCACTCGCCGGGGTTCGCCCGGGCGGCGAACAGCGTCAGGCCGCCAACCTGGAGCGAGCGGTCGAGAAGGATCTCCTGTCCGGACAGAAGCGCCGGCGAAAGCGCCAGAACCGCGGCGAGCACGAACCTGAGTGCCTGCATCAGCCGTCCTCAAAAATCCGTGGCGATGGCGGAACCTCCCGCTGGAGCCGGCGGCTGCAGCCACACGTAACCCTCCCCGAGGCCGGTCCATGGTCCCGTGGTCCTCGAACCATCCCCTGCGATCCAGATGGCGCGCACCTGCGGCTCGGCCCCGGGATCGGCTGCCACGGAGAGCGAGACCGCGGGCTCCGCGCTGTCCGGAGCCACCACCGCCACCCGGCGGATCGCCGGCGAGCCGAAACGGATCGCCCGCACCTGCAACACCGCCCGCCGGATTCCGGCGTCCCGCATGGCGGTGGTGTCCACCTCCGCCTCGGCCTCGGTGATGGTCAGGGGCGGCTTCAGGGTCACGACCGGCGCGGAGCTTTCCTCCCAGCCCTCGGCGGAGGGTTGGGTGGTCTCCCCCTGGTTGCGCAGGCTCCAGGTCACCCGGTAGCGATAGCGCAACCAGTCCTCGCCCTTTTCCCCGAGCCGGGGGTACCGGAACACGCCGTCGAGGGTTCCCGCCGCGACCTCCTTCGGGGTGAGCTGGATCTGACGGTCCACGGCCGGACGATCGCCGCCGTACTCCTTGCGCGCCTGCACCGAAACCCAGTTGATCAGGTCCTCGAACCGCGACGCCCAGGCCCCGTCGAGGACGAACCGGACCTCCCGAACCTGGAACGAGGGATCGGCGAGGTTCACCACGCGAAAGATCGAGGGATCGTCGTGGTAGCGATCGTACAGACCCCGCATGTTGCCGGTGAGGTAGACCGGCACTCGCACCGTCGTGTCGTGGGCGAGGTTGATCGAGAACGTCGTTCGTTTCAGGTCCCGTCGCGACTTGAGGACGAACTGGTCGTCGGTCACATACTTGGGATCCCGCTCACCGGAGAAGAACTTGATGAAGCCGCCGGCCTCCTGACGGCCCCTCACCTGTCCCTTGACCACCGCCTGCTCCTTCTCCGGCAGCCTGGCGAGCCCCGACTTCTGGTCGAACATCAGGGCCGTGAGCTTGTCCGTCACGAGGTTGAGGATGCTCTCCAGGCTCTTGGAGTCCAGGCCGAGGCTCTTGCTGCGGTCGAACACCTCGATCTTGAGCACGTTGTCGTGGTACATCTCGTCGACGACCCGCCTGAGCTCGCGCTTGGTGTAGTCCTTCTGCTGGTTCATGACCATGGAGAAGTGGTTGTAAAGCGTCGTGACGTCGGCCGTCACCACCGCGTTGTAGCCGCGCACGCGGGCCTCGTACTCGGCCTCGATGGTGACGGAGACGTCGGAGGTCGGTCCCGAGAACGACTCCCACAGCAGGGTTGCGCCCTTGGGATCGAGATTCGCCGCGACCGCCGCGCGGCTGCCGGGCGTCAGGGGGGCGTGTCCCGAAGCGATGAGCGACCGGGTCAGTCCGCCCTCCTCGCTCGAACTCAGCACGGCGGAGATCACCTTGAAGGAGACTGCCTGGGCCGCCCCCTGACCGCCGCCGCGCTTCGGCTCCAGGAGCCGCACCGGTCCCGCAAGCCTGGCGCCGGGCACCTTCTTCCGGAGAGCCTTCTCGAGCGCCTCCACCCGTTCGGCGGGCAGGTCGAGTCCTGCGAGGAAGTGCAGGATCCCTCCGGAAGCGGTCCCGTCCGGATCGACGTATTTCATGCACAGCAGCTGGGGATGGCCGTCGCTGGTGACGGCGAGACTGGGCGCGGAAGGCAGGTAGTAGTAGGTCGAGGGATCCTCCGCATCCTGCAGGAGCTGAATACCGTCGATCGTCAGCCGGCCCGTGTCGTACCGGACCAGGGCCAAGGCCGTCGAGGCGGCCAGGAAGATGAGAACCACTGCCGGCAGTGTTTTCCGGGCTCGTCCACAGCGCATCGTGTCCTCCTCAGTAGAGGTTTCTCGGATCGGGGCCACCGGCCATCCCGGCGGGGTTCGAGCACACGTCCTGGAAACCCTGCCAGACCGGAATGGTCATGCTCTTGACGGTCTCCAGGTCTCCCGACGTCAGTCTTCGCCCGACCCATACGGTGTAGCCGGCGTCGAGCTTGACGGCGGAGGTGAAGCGAACCCGCTGAACCGGCGGCGAGCCCTCGCGGAACGTGACGGTCCTCTCCAGGGTGTCACCGTTCACCGCCGTGGCCCGGACCAGAACCACGACGGCGGCGGTGTCCCCGGCGCCCCCGGTCCCGGCCATCTCCGCGCAACCCACGTCGAGTACGGTGTAGTCGGCCGGAATCGCGGCGTCGAGATCGAGCCACCGGATACGGGAATCCCCGGCGGGGATCGTGACCGGGATGGCGTCGACGAGAACGGGAACCTCCTCGACGCCTCCCTCCTCGCCCGAGGCGCCCCTTCCGGTCCGCATGATCGCGTAACCCGCAACGTTCACCGAAAGGGTGGTGGCGCCCGACTCCCACGCCGAGCGGAGCAGCGCCTGGTCCGCAGGGCTCAGGCGGAGAGAGAACCCCCGCTCGTCCCAGTTCGCCTCCACCTCTTCATCGCCGGTCTCGCCGGAAACTGGGACGGCGGACCGTGGCCCGGCTCCGGCGAAGGCGACCGTGGCCTCGACCTTGGACAGGGTGAGAGGGACCACCCGGGAACCGGGCCCCAGGGCCCTCGCGGCGGAGGTCACGCGGGACGGGTCGGTGGGGAAGCGCAACCGGAACTGGAGGAGGCCACCGCCCTTGAAGGCCTCCGGATCCCCCGTCATGGCGCCGCCGTGGTAGCGGAACAGGGTGAGTTCCACCGTGCTGTGGCCCCGGGTGTCCACGAGCACCGGAGTGGCCGGAACGAGGTACCAGAGGTTCGGCCGGGCATGGTCCGGGTAGCACGGCCCCGCGGGCGTCTGCCGCCCCCCGCCGTGGACGGGGGTGGCGCCGGCCGGGAGAGCGGCCAACGCCCCCGCCAGGATCAGGAACGAAAGCCTCACCGCCCCAGCACCTCCTCCACAACCTTGGAGCCGACGCTGATGGTATTCCAGAGCATGGAACTCGGAGAGCGCCACGAGACGTCCTGATGCCCTTCACCATCCAGCGTGATGAGGCCGATCCGGTAGCGGTAGAGCCCCGGACCGGGTTCGGACTGGAGGTAGAGAGGATCGGACGTCACCTGCGGCTCGTCCTCGGTCAGGGTGTACAGGTGCCGCTCCTCGGTCCGCCCCTCGGGATCGAACGCGGTGGAGCTGACCTCGACCAGAATCTTGTGGACGTTGTACTGCTCGAAGAGACCGCTGCCCACCACCTCGATGGTCAGGGTCTCCACCGGCAGGGAACCCACCCCGCCGGTGAGCTCCTGCACCACCCGGTCCAGGGCCTCGCGGGTGGCGTCGAGGTCCGCCACGAACACCGCCGGCGAGTGCCTGACCTCGGCGTTCAGGGCACCCACGGGCAGCTCGGCCGAGTCCGACGGATGGAGCACGGTGTCGCCCAGGCTCCAGCCCCGGAGACGGAGACCGTCGGCCGGGCTTCCCGTGAGATAGCACAGGTAGGCCAGCCTCAGATCGAAGGGCCACGGATTCTCGAACCGCGGGGACGCCTGGGCCAGGGTCATGGGCGGCGT
>CAYQMG010000093.1:0-16040 GCA_964418585.1 uncultured Gammaproteobacteria bacterium
TCGAAGACCCAGCGGGTACGTTTTCCTTGTACACGAGCATATTCAAACCCCCTGTGACGACAGCGAGAAATGGTCGGTGTCCCGTGGGGACGCAGGGGTACCATAGCACACTTGCAAGTAAGGTGCCACAAGAAAATGTTCACGGCGTACCTGCGCCACATCGACTTCGCGGTAGGCGAGAAATCCGTGGTCGCGCAGGGCGCGGACGAACTCTCCGGGGCGTTCCCCGGTCGGCTCGACCCGGGGCCCGAAAGCAACTTGAAGTGATGCCGCGACTCCGGCCACGGTCTTGGAGCCGTCGAGCAGGTGCCAGGAGAGGGCACCGATGTCGTCCAGGCGGACCCTGGACGGGCCAGAAGAGACGCGGGATACAAGCGGCGGGTGAGGCAGTGGACGATTCGGCAGACCTGTTTCAGGCCCCTGGCTGGATGGTGGCGCCACACAAGCACCCGCTGAAGATCCTACTCCTCGTCAACCCCTCGATAGGCAACGAACCCCTGCTCCCGAAGCTGTCGAATCAGCTCGCCGAGCCGCTGTTCCACCGGCTCCACGGCGGAGCCGAACCTCTCGCGCACGACACGGGCCAGCTCCGCAACGGTCTTCGACCCATCGATCTGGTTCCACGAAAACGACCCCACCTCGTCGAGGCGGACGCGAGGCGCTGCTCCCACGTAGGACAGCCAGGAGCTCAGCTTCCTCCATCCCCTCCCGGTGGGACGGGGACGCTGGAGCACCACGCGCCCTTCCTGCTCGGTCCACTCGGCCACCCGGACCGGCGTCAGGTCCAGCAGGTTGACGCCCTTCAATCCTTTTCCGGGCCGCCGCACGTTACGTTCTCCGCAGTCGCTTCATTGGGAACCAGGCAAGGAGATAGATGAGAATGGGGTAGAGCAGGAGGCTCCAGAAAAAGTGAGGCGTAAACGCGCCCTGAAGGGACTCGCGGATGGCCTTGAGTGCCGAGAACTGCTCGGAGCCCAGCACGAAAAAGGCGATGATCACCGCCATCAGGGCCTGCCCTGCGATGAATCCGGAGGAAAGCAGGATGCCGGAGTTCTCGGCAGCCACCCGCTGCTCGTCATTGAGGTTTGCCTTCTCTGCCCGTCGGTCGAAGATCCAGCGAATCACGCCCCCGACGAAGATGGCCGCCGTGGACTCGAACGGCAGGTACATGCCCACCGCAATCAGCATGGGCGAAGGGGACTTGATGAGGATCAGGCCGAGGGCGAAGAACATGCCGACGATCACCAGGGGCCAGGCCATGTGACCTCCCACGATTCCCTTTGCCATGAGGGCCATCAGCCCGGCCTGAGGGGCGGGCAGCTCGGGGGAGCCGATGTGGTAGACCCGGTCCAGCGCAGCGAGAGGCAGTGCCAGAATGGACGCCGCGGCGATGACGCCGACGATCTCGCCCAGCTCCATCTTCCAGGGCGTGCCGCCGAGGATGTGGCCGACCTTGAGGTCCTGCATCATGTCCCCGGCAATGCCGGCTGCGCAACAGACCACCCCTGCGACACCGAGCACAGCAGCAACACCATCGATGCCGGTCACGCCGATCATCACCATGAGGACGGCGGAGATCAGCAGGGCGCTCAAGGTGAGGCCGGATATCGGGTTGTTGGAGCTGCCGATGAGACCGACGAGGTAGCCGGCCACGGCGGCGAACAGGAACCCGAGGATAACCATGACCACCGTCAGCAACAATGCACCACCGGTGGACTCGGAGAAGTAGCGATAGAGGAAGAAGGTTGGAATCGCCATCAGCGCGATCACGACGAAAACCTTCTTGAAATTCAAGTCGATCTGGGTACGGTCCACGGCGCTTCCGTCGGCCTTGGCCGCGCCGATGTCCTTGAGTGCATTGCGAATACCGTCCACCAGGGGACCGCGCAGGTTGTACAGGGTGTAGAACGCGGCCACGATCATGGTTCCGACCGCGAGGGGCCGGATCTGCTTGCTCCACACCGCCATCGCCAGGTCTATCGAGTCCTGGCCGTCGGCCAGCAAGGCCGGCAGGCCCGGATTCAGGAACATGGCCAGGGGTACCAGAAGCAGCCAGCCCATGACCGCCCCGGCAAACAGCACTGCCGAGACTCGAGTTCCGACGATGAACCCGACCCCCATCAGCGCCGGCGACGCGGCCGGAGTCTCCAGCAGCAGACCACCCCCATATTTCACGGTGGTCTGGTCCATCCGGTCAGTGAAAAAGGTGATGGCCGATTGCCCGAGGTCCACGAACCGATGGGCACTCTCCTTGATCACGTAGATACCGTACTGGTTCTTGAGCAATTCCCACAGGCCTGCAAACCCCATCGCCCCGAACACGAGCGTCGCACCCGTTTGCCCGCCCTGGCCCGCCTTCACGATCTCCGCCGCCGCCACGCTTTCAGGAAACGGCAGGTCCGCCTCCACCACCAGCGTTCGCCTCAGCACGATCACGAACAGAACGCCCAGTACGCCTCCAATGATCATGATCGCTGTGCTTTCCAGGTAGTGGAGGTTCTCCCAGGCGCCGGCAATCACGAAAGCAGGCAGCGTAAAGATGGCTCCGGCGACGAGCGCCTCCCCAACCGAGGCCGTGGTTCGAGCGACGTTCTCTTCCAGGATTGTTCCACCAAGCCCACGAAGGGCAGCCATCGCCACCACCGCCGCCGGGAAGGTGGCGGCCACCGTGAGGCCCGCCTTCATCCCCAGGTAGGCGTTCGCCGCACCAAGCACCACGGCCATGACCACACCGAGCAACACGGCCTTCAAGGTCAACTCGGCCATGTTCTTGGATGCGGGTACGTAGGGTGTAAACGGTTTCTTCTCCATCTTCTCCCCCGGGCACAACTGGTTGGGTCACAAAAATCAGTCGCACTCTATCACCTGTTCGCGCGTGGAGCAAGGGCAACTTCGAATCCACGGCCCGGGTCCCTGTGGGGGCGAGGATATTCTCCCCAGCCCGTGCCGCTGGTGGTGCCGGCCGCCCCACGGCATGCGGTGCTGAAAGGGGAGCGGGCCGGGGCGAAGGGGGGGGCGAGAAGGGGGATCCACGGGAGAGTGGCGAGAAACCGAACGATTTTTCCGTGGTGGTGGGGGCGGGTCGGGTGAACATGGCACAAAGTTTGCATCTCCATATTCGACGAGGACAGACGATCGTTCTGGCGCAGCAGGAACCGTGACAGCGCCGGGGAGTTGGAATGAGAAGAGATTCTGGGGGGAGCGGATCATGGAGACACGGAGCCATCACATGAGAACGAAGCGCGAAGTGGTCATCTTGAGTCTGGTGGTGGGGCTTGTGGCAGGCCTGGCGCTCGCCCAGTTCGGGCGCCCTGCGTTGGCGCCTGCAGCGGCCTCGACGGTGCAATCCCCGGACGTGCAACGAGGGATCGAGACGTTGCGGGAGTTCAGCGATGCGTTCACGGCCGTTGCCGAGTCGGCGAAACCCGCCGTGGTCAGCATCGTGGTGGAGAAGCGGAGCGGGTGGAGCAGCGGAGCCGGGGCGGAGCGAGGTACGGAGGGGCGTCAGCAGAACCCGTTCGAGGGAACACCGTTCGAGTTCTTTTTCTTCGGACCGCATGACTATCATTTCCGGCAGCCTCCCACGGTGAAGGGTGGGGGCAGCGGTATCATTGTGCGTTCCGACGGCAAGATCCTGACCTGCAACCACGTGGTGGAAGGCGCAGACAAGATCACCGTCTACCTGGCGGACGGGCGGGAATTCCCTGCCACGATCAAGGGGACGGATCCCAAGACCGACCTGGCCGTGATCGAGATCGACGCCAAGGGCCTCCCCACCGCAACCCTGGGGGACTCGGACAAGACTCGAGTCGGGGAGTGGGTGGTGGCCATGGGGAGCCCCTACGGGTTCGACTACACGGTGACGGCCGGGATCGTGAGTGCCAAGGGCCGACGGGTGACCGGGGGTGAGAAATACGAGGATTTCATCCAGACGGATGCGTCCATCAATCCGGGCAATTCGGGGGGGCCCCTGCTCAACCTTGACGGAGAAGTGATTGGAATCAACACGATGATTGCCGGTATCGGAACCGGCATCGGATTCGCCGTGCCCTCGAGCCTGGCGAAGACGGTGGTGGATCAACTGGTTTCCACCGGCAAGGTCGTGCGGCCCTGGCTGGGGGTGGGGATCCAGCCCATCACCGAGGAAATGGTGGGGTTCCTGAAGTTGGATGACCGGAAAGGTGCGCTGGTGAGCCAGGTCTACTCGGGCAGTCCAGCGGAGAAGGCCGGGGTCCAGGTGGGAGACGTGGTGGTCAAGGTGGACGACACCGAGATCGAGAGTCCGGACGAACTGGTGCGGTCGGTGCTTCGGCACGAGGTGGGGGATCGTTTGCGTCTGACGGTGATTCGGGATGGCAAGGAGAAGCGGATCGAGGTGAAGACCGGGGTCATGCCGGAGGAGCCCTGGGGTACGGGGCCGAACAGCACGGGCAAGGTTGCCGAGTTTGGTGTCGAGGTTCAGGAACTGACCTCTGAGATGGCAGGCGCGATGGGCATTGGCACCGAGGGCGGGGTCGTGGTCACCTCGGTCCAGCCCGGGTCGCCTGCTGCCGAGGCTGGGATCCGGCGTGGAGACGTCATTCTCGAGGTCAATCGCCGGCCGGTCGAGTCTGTCTCGAGCTTTGTCCAGGCCGCGGCCAAGGCCACGGGTGACACGGCCCTGCTCCTGGTTGGGCGAGACGGGCGAACGTTCTTCGTGCAGCTACGCCTGGACAGGTAGCGTCTCCCCGGACGTTTCCCCTGTCGACCCATCGTGGCGGGCGTGTCGCCGCGGTGCTCGACACCTGACAGGGCGCCCGGGGGAGCCGTTCAGGGCGCGGATGAGGCGGGAGTTCCGGCGTGTCTCCAGCGTCGTCGCCTCACCCGTGGACACCCCGGGAGCGAGGAGGACCTCGAGGTGGCTCGTGTGAGCCCCGTGTCGCGACCGGGGACCGCAACCGTGGCGGCGTTCCGGCCGCCTCGAGAATCGATCACGCCTGGCGCTGCAACCATTTGACTTTCCCGCCGTGTCCGGTTACCCTGATGGTCTCGTCAGGCCGGCCCATCCATCCGGTTGTTCAAGCGAGACCCTGCGAATGCACCTGCCTGCCGGCTGTCTCCACGAGCGCGCGCACTGGCACACGAAGGTAGACGCATGAACAAGGTTCAGGAAGAACCTGCTCGATTCGGCAAATACCTCCTTCTCGAAAGGATCGGTCAGGGGGGCATGTCGGAGGTGTTCCTGGCCAAGTCGACCGGGATCGAAGGATTCGAGCGGCGTCTGGCGCTCAAGCGTATCTTTCCCACCCTGGCTGCCAACCCGGAGTTTGTGGAGGGATTCATTCACGAGGCCCGGATCGGTGGGATGCTCTACCATCACAACGTGGTTCAAACCCTAGACTTCGGTCGTTGTGACGACACGCTCTACATCGCGCTCGAATACGTCGAGGGCACGAATCTGGGGGCGGTGCTGGCGCGGTGTCGGCGGGATGGAGTCCAGATACCACCGCCGGTGTTTCTCCAGGTAGCTCTGCAGATCTGTGAGGGACTGGAGTATATCCACAACGCGTCGAGTGGGGAGGGGAAGCTCGATCTGGTGCACCGGGACATCAAGCCGTCCAACATGCTGATCACGGCCCAGGGGCTGGTCAAGATCAGCGATTTCGGGGTGGTCAAGGCCGGGGAGCGGACGAGCGGTACCGCGGTAGGCGCGCTCAAGGGTACGGTGGGGTACATGTCGCCCGAGCAGGCCCGGGGTGAGGCGGTGGGCCCCACGTCGGACATCTACTCCCTGGGGGCCATGTTGTTCGAGATGGCCACGTTTCAGCGGTTGTACGGGGAGGGGGACCTGCTGGCGGTGCTTCAGCGGGTGAAGACGTGTGCTTTTCAGGTGCCCATCGAGGCGGCCGCGGCCTACATACCGGGGCTCGAGCGGGTTTTGCGGCGCATGCTGGCCTCGGAGCCTTCGGAACGGTATGCGTCGGCGTCGGAGGTGTCGGCGGCGTTGCGCGCGTTGCCGGTGCGTGTGGCCGACCGGAAAGCCGTGGTGGCGTTTGTGGATTCCCTGGGGTTGCTGTCCGGGACCGCGTCGACGGGATCAGGAGGAGAACACCAGGACCCGGAGGAGGCGCCGACCGAGCGGCCTTCTCCCCCGGCCTCGAGTGATTCGGAGCCGGCTGCCGGGTCGGGTCCGGTGGCGGTCCGGGATCGGACCCGTTGGATCACCTTCGGGTGGCTTGCCCTGTTCGTCCTGGTCGGGGTGGTGGCGGCGGCCGGAACCTACCATCTGGTTCAGGCCCATTTCGAGACCCGGGGCTCGGGTCGGGGGGCGTTGGATCTCGGCGATCGGTGCCATGACACGGCCGTGGAGGTGCTTGTTCGAAGTGTGCCGCCGGGGGCCTCCCTTTCCGTGGACGGCCAGGCCCTGCCCGCCCACACCCCCCTTCGCTTGCGGGCCTGCCCGGGGCAGGCGATCGAACTCTCCCTTCCCGGCTATCTCCCCTGGCACGGCACGCTCGACCCCGCCGCCGGCGCCGAGTTGACCGCCCGCCTGGAACTCGAGCAGCTTACTCCACGTCGAGCCACGGACCGGTGATCGCACCGGCCTGCCGGAAGCGGGCGATGTCCGCCCGCTCGAGGAGCTTCGACCGCCATCCTGATCCGGCGCCTTCCACGAGGCGTTGCAAGATGCCGGCCGCCCGGTGCAGGCCGATACTCAGCGAGTAACCTTCCGGAGAGACCGGCATGGAGAAGCGGGTGACGAGTGCTCGGAAAGCCAGGTCTCGAGCCTCCATTTCCAGCGCCCGGTCGATGGTTTCGGACAGGAGGAGTTGCGCCGAGTGGGGGTCCCCTTGGGCCAGGCGGACTTGCACAAGGGTCAGTCCGGCCTCCGCCGCTGCGTGATGGGCTCCCGCCCGCTTCAGCTCGAGCATGGCTTTTTCAGCCAGGCGGCGCGCCGGGTCCGCCTCACCGGCGGCCAGTTGCACGCGGGCCACCTGGTTCAGGATGCGACCGGTGAGGATGTGGGCCGAAATGCCCTGGGAGAGCTTGAGTCCCTGCCGACAGGCGTCAAGGGCGGCGGTGTGTTGTCCCTGGCGCTCCATCGATGCGCCGCGGATTCGGTAAAGCATGGCTTTTTGAAAAAGCAACCGGTGCACCGAGCACAGGGTGAGTCCGTCGTTGAGCACGGCCTCGGCCTGAGTGGGCGCGTTCAGGTCCAGGTAGACCTCGGCGAGCACGGCGCAAAGCGATGCTCGAGCGCCCCACTGGTCGTACTCCTTGGCCATGCGGATCGCCTCTTCCAGCACTCCGAGGGCCTCCTCGTACTGGCCCGTGATCCGGTGGGCCTCGCCCAGTGCCTCCAGGGTCCGCAGCACAGCAGGTCGATCCTCGAGCCAACCGAACAGGTTGAGCGCTTCTTGCATGCGCCGGAACGCCTCGCCCATTCTTCCCTGAATCAAGGCGCATTCCCCCAGGCCGAGCACGGCTCCGGCCGTGGCCGCCCGGTTCTGAAGCTCCAGCGCCAGGTCTCGAGCGTCCGCGTACAAGCGGGTCGCCTCGTCGACCGGTCCTTGAATGGCGAGGATCCTGCCCAGCCCCAGCATGGCCTCGCCCATTCGATAGCCGAGACCGCCGCGCTTGAGCCGGAGCACCGCGGCCTCGAAGTGTTTCCGTGCCTTCCGGTACTCGGCCTGCTCGTACATCACCTGGCCCAGGGAGACCCGGACTCGAGCCTCCACCTCCAGGTTGCCCGTATCGCTCACCCGGTCCAGGGCGAGCGCCAGGTGTTCGTAGGCCTCATCGTTGCGTCCGATCCCACGCAGTGCCGTGCCCATGGCATGGTCCAGCCGGAGCTTGAGTTCGGTGTCATCCCTGTCGTCGACCCGGACCCGGTACCGGGAGAGGATTTCCTCGGCCTGGGCCAGGGGCTGGATGGCGAGGCGGTAGAGGTGCTGGGCCACCAGGCGTTCTCCGGCCGTGATCAGGAAGGGGAGTGCCTCGTCGTACATCCGTCCTGCATAGAGGTGCCGTCCAATCAGGGGCGTCAGGTGGACGTCGTCGATGGAGGCGAGGCGCTTTCCGATCCGTTGGTGGAGGAGCACCTGTTCCTGTCGAGGCAGGTCGCCCATGATGGATTCCCGTGCCCGGGCCTGCTTGAAGTCATAGGTGATCCGGCCCGACGCCGCGAACTCGTCGAGGAACTGGGCTTTCAGCATCCGGTCCAGGAAGTCGAGCAGTTCCCCCTCCTCGAGACCCGAAACTGCTTGCAACATCTCGTAGGTGAACGGCTCTCCGAATGCTGCGGCAATCTGAAGCAGCACCTGATCCCGGGCATCGAGCAAGGCGACACGTCGCCGAAGCGCCCCCTGAAGCCCTCCCGGCAACGCCATCGAGGTTGTTTCCGCATCCAGACGCTGGCGTTGCAGCGCCCACTCACACCCCGTGGTCGAGTGGTCCTGTCGAACCAGGATCCCCTGTTCCACCAGCGCGTGCAAGATCGCTTCCACGAACGCCGGGTTCCCCTCGGATTGACTGTGGAGATACTCGGCGAGCCCTTCCGGATCGTCGGTGTGGCCGAGCGCCGACTGGACCATCTCCCGGACCTGGGGCGTGGCCAGGGGGGCCAGACCCGCCACGTAGGGCGGCTCCCGGTGCCCCACCATGTCGAGCATGGCGTGCAGGCGTTCCACCACCCCACCCAGCAGGGTCACCGACGCGGTCGGCTTCCACGGATCCGATGAGGGCGCAGCCCGATCCGCCGGGTCCCCCACCGTCTCCGCCGCACGCTCCACCGCCGCACCCACCGTGTCGGACGTGTACCGCATGCGCGCCAGCATGCGCATGGTGTCCGCACTCACCGTGCCCAGAACAAACAGGCGCCGCGCCCGCCCGCCTGCCACCAGAGTGCGCACGAGCGCCTGAAGCAGGGCGAGACCGGCTTCGTCGGCCTGATCCAGGTCGTCGAACATCAGTACCACCGGCTGCTGCTCCGCAAGTCGCTCGAAAATGGCCCGGACCGCAGTGAACAGGGTCAGCCAATCCGGCACCCCTTCCCGGATGTCCTCGTTCTCCGCAAACTTGCCCCCAAGCACGTCCTCGAGGTCGGGAAACGCGGAAAGAAGCAGCGTGATCTGGGGCGGCGTCAAGGCCGTGCCCAGGCCCGAGCTGTCGGCATGAATACGTACCGCCGCACGGATGATGTCCCGGAATCCATTGTACGAACTCACCGCCTGGGCCTGGCACCGGCCGGTCAGCACGAACGCCGTCTCCACCTCCTCCAGCCGCCGGACTTCCTCGAGCAGGCGCGACTTGCCTATCCCCGGCTCCCCCCCCACCAGGGCCAGGCCCCCCAGGCCCGACGCAAGCCCCGCCAGTCGCCGCCGCAGCACCGCCAGGATGTCCTCACGACCCACGAATCGCGGCTCGTTGAGCGGGGGAGGTCGCGACATCGCCACCGAAACGAGATGCGCAGGCGTGGCTCCGGCGCCACCGGTGAGAAAGATTTCCAGGGAAACCAGCACTTCTTGAGCCGTCTGCGGCCGATCATGAGGCCGCTTGGCCAACAGCGACATGGCAAGATCCGAAAGCGCCGCCGGCACTTCCGGAACCCGTGCTCGAGGACTCACCGGCGTCTCATGCAGGTGCTTGTAGACCATCTGGGAGACCGAGTTCCCCTTGAACGGCTTCGCACCCACCAGCAGCTCATACAGAATCACCCCCAGACTGTACAGGTCGGACCGTCCATCCACCCGTCGCCCCGTCGCCTGCTCCGGCGACACGTAGGCCAGCGTGCCCATGAGCTTGGTGGCCCGGCCCGTGGTGCTGGCCTCGGTCTCGAATGCGATCCCGAAATCCATCACCTTGACCGCCCCCACGTGCTTGACCAGGATGTTCCCCGGCTTCAGGTCCCGGTGCACGATGTGCCGGTCGTGAATGTACGCCAGCGCCCTCACCACCTGCACCAGGGCTTCCGCCACCCGGACATAGTATCCCTTGCGATCCACCGTGGCCCGCAGGTGGGACCGGAGATCCCGCCCCTCGATCAGTTCCATCAGAAAATAAGGACGGGTCTCAAAGACACCGTACCGGTATACATCGATCACATTCGGGTGGGCGAGCCGACTCATCACCCGGAATTCGCGCTTGAACCGGTGCAGCTCCGTTTCCGTCGGCTGGTTCGCCGTCATCTTGAGCGCGCGCAGCTCGCCGGTCTCGTGGTCCAGGACCTTGAACACCACCGCCGTCCCACCCCGCCCCAACACCCCCTTCACCTCGTAGTGGGCCACCTTCCGCCCAACCCAGCGGCTTCCGTCCCACTCGGAAAGCGACTTGCGCCTGCCCCTGTCCGCTCTCACCTCTCGCCTCCCGTGTTCGGCTCCTGTGTCGACCGCCTGCTTCGCTTCCGCACCCGCGCCCGTGCTCCGTGCGTTCGTGCATTCGCGATTGTAGCACAGGGACCCACGGGAAGAAACTGCACACCACCTGGACTCGGGGAGCATCCGTTGAGCAGCGTTTTGAAGCAGGCGGGGAACATGTTCATTTGGTTTGTGGCGGTGAGTGGGTGAGTGTGTGTTTTGATTTCAGGAAAGTTGGGAGGTTCTCGTTGCATCGAACCGCGTGTGAAGCCGAGCTTTGAGATGCGTATGGCCCCTCAGGCGGTGGGGGGAGCCTCAAACGAGCGGTGGCTGTCGTGCGGGGAGCGCTGCCCGAGTCCCGCCTCCTGACAGGCGTTTCCCGTCTTCCAGTGTCCGAAGGAGGGTTCTTGGGCAAATCGGGCGCGACGCGGGGGCGCCATACCCCCCTCGCGAACTGCGTGACTACCGTGCAACATTGCGAGGTTTGGGGGTGTTCATCGAGGGGCGACGAGGGAGGCGACGGTCACGTCTGGTCCGACTCGGGTTCCGTGGCGCCCGCGGCGAGCACCAGGGACACAGGCACCTCGCCCCGGGCCTGTGCGGACCGCTGCACGAACTGCTCCACCAGGGCGACCAGTTCCACGAGGAAGGCCCCCACCTGGTCTTCCGGAAGCCTCAATTCCCCGGTAACCAGTTTCCCGAGTCCGTCGTCGGCCTCCAGGTGAGGCAGGACCGTGCGAGCGAGCACGCGGAGCGCCTCGAGGAGGTGTTGGCACCGGTCTGGGACGCCGTGGACCTGCAATCGGGTATGCGGTTCTTTTGCGCGGTACCGGGGTGGAGCACCCGGCGATGAAGCGTCGGTCACCTCCTCGGCCTTCCCGGCCCGGACCAGGATCCCCAGGTCGGCGGCCACGTCCCGGAGGTCCAGCCGGGCGCCGGGGGCGGCCGCCTCCCGTACCAGGTCGTCCATCGACAGTGTGTCAGGATAGGCCCGATCGAGTGCAAGCAGGATTCGGAGCCGAGGGAGGAGGGTGCCGCGACGTGCTCCGAGTACGATGGGGCCGAGACCGATCGAAGCGAGTGTGTCCACCACTTCGGACAGCATGGCTGTCTCGAGGTCATGGGCCGACGGGTGGCCAAGGGAGGGTGGAGAGGTGGGCGGCGCCCCGTAGGTCGGGGTGGGGCCATCCGTCACCCCGGCGAAGAGGCCTGCGGTTCCTCGCGGACCCCGCGAAGGAGAGCCTTCCCCCAGGAGCAGGAAATGGAGATCGATCCCACCCCGGACCGCCATGCGGATGAGCACGTCTGCGCCTGGCAAACGTTCCTCCCCCAGGTACTGTTGAAGCGAGCGATACGGGATCCCGGTTCGTTCCGAAAAGGCGCGAAAGGACTCACCTCGAGTCTTGATTGCATATCTCAGGCGTGCACCGATACCCTTTTGTGTTTTTTCTGTTGACATCGTGCTCGATCGTGCGTAGTATGTGTTCAGATAAGCCCCTCGCGGCGGTGTGGGGGCGGTCAAACTGCTCATGATTATTGTACAAGAGGTGTCCCATGTCCACGGAGAAGCGCAAGGACGCACCCCCTTCTTCCTGGCCCACCATCCGGTCGGCCTCGGAACTCGATGCCCGCAGTCCCCATGTACCGGCCTATCTGCTGATCCCCCCGGCGCTGGTCAGGCCGGTGTGGGAATGGCTGAACCGTCTGGATGCGCCGAGCGATGCCGGGGAGTGGTCGCGCGCCCTGGAAATGCTGCTGGTGTGTCTGTCCGAATCGGACGGTCGTGGGATAGCGGCGGCGATGAACGACTTGAAAGGCGTCTTGCGCCGGATGTATCGGATAGACCTTCGGTTCGAGTATCGGGGCGGCCGGGGGGGTGTTGGGCTGGAAACGGCCCGTCCCCCGGTGGTTCCAATGCCCGAGGGCGAGGAAGGCGCGGGTCTGAACGCGGTGCCGAGCCGGATGCCTCCCTCGGTCCAGGCTACTTTTGTTTCGGCACACGCATATCCAGCGAGATGTCTCGAGCCGCCTTGGCGGCCATGAGGCTGATCCACTGGTCGGCGGAGATACCGCTGCTTTTTTCGTTGCCTCCGCCCATCATCAAGTAGGGCACCAGCGCGCCCGGTTGAGCCTTGCTCAAGGCGTCCGCATACGCTTTTTGCACCTCCACCCAGGCCTCCAGCTTCTTGGACAGCGCACCGTCCGCCTGCATCACCAGCCGCTTGCGCTCCGCTTCACCCTTGCCTCGAGCAATGTTGGCCTCCATCTCCAGCTTGGCCGCCTCGGCATCCAGGCGTGCCACCTCGCGCTTCGCCTCGGCCGCCACCACCTGCTTGGTCTTCGCCACCTCGGCCTCGGCTCGAGTCTCCGCCACCTTGGCCCGGGCTTCCGCCTCTGCTTTGGCAGCGCGCGCGTCCGCCTGCTTGGCCTCTGCCTGCTGGGTGATGATGTCCATCCGGGCCTGCCGTTGCCGCTCAATCTGCTTCAGCACGGTCTCGCCGTACTGGATTTCGTCGATGACAAAGTTGGTCACCCCCACGTTGAACTCGTGGAACGGGCTGGGTTGGCGGAGAAAGCCACCAATACAACTCGGGTCCGAGGCGTCGGTGCACCTGAGCTTGGTGACGGTGAAGACGATCTTTTCCTCACCGGTCAGTTCGTCGATGGTCTTGTGTCCTTCCTTGTCGACCTTGATGATGCCGTTGACGAGCTGATCTTCTGCCAGTTCGGCGAACTCGGCCCGGCGTTCCGCATAGCTTTCCGCCGCGCTCATGTGTGGACCGGTGTTGAACAGGGCCTTGCGCACGGCCGGGAGGACAAGTTTTTCCATCACGCCGCGATGGGAGTGGAACTTTCGGTGAAGGCGCACGAGGTCTTCGCAGTTCAGCGGCGTGAGCACACGAACCGAGCCGCTCACCTTGGCCTTGGCGCCGTCATTGAAGCGGGTCGGCAAGGACTGGTCGCGGGATGCCCCGGAGTCTGTGTCGGCGGTGAAATAGAAGGTGTCCGCTTCCGGGTAGGTGTGGATGGTCCCGAACCACTGGCCATACATGCCCGGCTCGGTACGGCAGGTCAGTTCTCCTGTGATGGCAGCCTGCTTGATCTGCACAAAACCTGCTTCGTTGGTTTCCACGAGCTGAGGCATGAAGAGGGCCAGCAAGAGAAAACCCACGATCCCCGGGATGAGCTTCAGCACCAGTCCGACAGGAAAATTCCGCTGAGTCATGGCCTTCTCCTTCCGTTGCGTTTGGAACGTTCCCCCTGTTCGTGGAGCACTCGAGGTGGGTGCTCCTCATTCGAGATCAACGCCCTGGAGGCGGAACCGTTCACCTGTAAACCTGCGGGGCCGGGTGGACCCAGCAACCGGAGGAGGTCCCCGAAGTTCTCCGGTCTGGACGCCATCTCATCCAGGATGTGGGGGTGGTCGGCCAGCCGACGTATCATGGCCCGCTGATCCGGGGTGAGATCCATGAGCGTCAGGAGATCCAGGTCCGAGAGACACTGCTCCTGAAGTCGTTCGAGCGACTCCTTCCGGGCTTCTCGAATTCGCTCTTCCAGGTAGTACTTGGACACCGGCAGTCCGATGAACAGCACAGCCGCCACCAGGATCACCATAAGCTCGAACGTCATCCCGGTCTCCTTCGCTTGAACGCGCCTGCGTCGGACTCTCGAGTCTCGAGACCGCGTCTGCGGGACAGCGCTTCCCTCACCCTAGCACGACTTTCGGGACAGGACAACGGAGCACTCGGGCAGCTTCCAGAGCGCAGTGTCGGGCGACCGTCCAGGGGAACCGTGCGGGCCGTTCCCGGGAAGGCTGCAGGGGGTGGGGAGCCTGCCAGATGCCCGAACAGCGACCCTTTCAACCCTCGAGGTTGAGTCTCGTATGACCCGAATCGGTCGAGCCGTTGGCGCAGCAATTTCAGTCGAACTTCAACTTGACAACGATGCTGCCTCTGTGCGACCATGAAAGACGAGGAAACCTCTAAAATGTCACTTGTGGCGCTGTTGTGGATGCTCCTGGTGGGAAGCGAGGTGTGGTATGGCCCTACGAAGGTTGATCGGATTGTACTCCTTCCTGGTGTGGACGGCGATGGTTGCAGGAGTCGGAGGCATCCTGCTGACCTGCGAGCCAGGCGATGACGATGACGACTCCAGCCAAGCCGTGGATGCAGACGGCGACGGGTACGGTGCCGATGAGGATTGCGACGACACCAACCCGGATGTCTATCCAGGCGCTCCCGAAGTGCTGGATGACGTGGACAACAACTGCAACGACCTCGTCGACGAAGGCACCGACGCCTACGATGACGATGGAGACGGATTCACCGAACAACAGGGGGACTGCGACGATACCAACGCTGACGTGAATCCGAACGCCACCGAGGTCGAGGACGGGATCGACAACGACTGCGATGACCTGGTGGACGAGCCGGCCGAAACCCCCACCAACCCACCCACCCCAGCCGGCAATGACGCAGACCACGACGGCTTTTCCGCTGCCGATGACTGTGACGATACCAACCCGGATGTCTATCCAGGGGCAGACGAGGTCCAGGACGGCACGGACAACGACTGCGACGGCCTGGTCGATGAGCCTTGCCCGGATGTCACCTCGGGGTGCGTCGATGGCTGCACCTCCGACTACGACGGAGACGGGTTCTCCGAGCAGGAGTGTGATTGCGACGACATGAATGCCACCGCCTATCCGGGCAACACGGCTCCGGACCTTCCCAACGGCGTGGACGAAGACTGCGACGGCCAGGACGGCGAGGATGCACCGTCCGAGTGTGAGGTGGACGAGGCCACTTGCAACGGCCCTTGCGACCAGGACAACGACGGGGACGGGTTCTCCGAGCAGGAGTGCGACTGCGACGACATGAACGCCCATGCCTATCCGGGCAATACCGACCCGGACGCCCCCGACGGCGTGGACCAGAATTGCGACGGCCAGGACGGTGAGGACTGCGGCTATTCGGACCTCGGCCAACTCCCGGCCAACGGAAGCCGCGACACCGACGATGACCGGGACGGGTTCACCGAAAATCAGTGCGACTGCGACGACAGCGACTGGAACGTGTATCCCGGAAGTCTCGAGCCTGACGTGACCGACGGTGTGGACCAGGATTGTGATGGCACGGTGGATGAGGACGGAGCCGGTACCGGCACGGGAACCGGAACCCCGCCCACCACCACGGACGCCTGCACCCAGTTTGGTACCATCCAGTGCAATGGACCGTGCAACGCAGACGACGATGGGGACGGGTTCTCCGAGGAAACGTGTGACTGCGACGATACCGATCCAGCCGTCAACCCGGATGCGGTCGACGACCAGGTGGACGGGGTCGACCAGGACTGCGACGGCCAGGACGGCAACGACGCGGCAGGCACCGGCACAGGCACAGGCACCGGCGGCACCGGCACAGGCACCGGCGGCACCGGCACAGGCACCGGCGGGACCGGAACCGGCACCGGTACCCCTCCGCCCATTGAGTGGCCCGACCCGGACGGACAGACCACCTCCAGCAAGTGCCCCGAGTTGGGCACCATCAACTGCTACGGCGAGTGCGACGAGGACGACGACGGGGACGGGGACAACGAGGTGGACGACTGCGACTGCTTCGACGCATTCAAAGGCGCCTACCTGGGCAGCGACCTCCCCGACATCGCCGCCGACGGCCTCGACGAGGACTGCGACGGCCAGGACGG
>CAYQMG010000094.1:0-3972 GCA_964418585.1 uncultured Gammaproteobacteria bacterium
CGCCCTCTTCAACCACCACCTCGCTCTCTGGCTCATCGACTCCAAACCAAGATCCCCCACCACGCCCTCGGTCTCAAATCCCCAGTACAATGGCTCCTCGATCTTGACCCCGAGTGCCAGAGGTACTGGACCCATACAAGAGTTTGACAAACGCGGGGGGGGGGTAGCATTACGATAATCCGCTATGGCGTTAGCGGAATTTGCGAAGCAAGGAGGTGTGGGTACGATGGCAAGATTCAGGCGTTGGCGAGGTGTTGCAGCCCTTTCCATGCTTCTGCTTACAGTTGGAGTCATCCTGGCGTGGGCTCCTTCTGCTCAGGCTGCAAACGGTGGCGGAACCTGTTCAGCCTGCATTCAGAACTGCTACGATTGGTTCATCGGGTTCTACTGCTGTCTTGACCATCACGATGGGGCCGGTTCTTGCGAGGGTTGGTACGGTGGTGGGCGTTGCATCATGGCGGGAACCGGCTGTATTGTCGTCGTGGTAAGGCCGTAAGGAGGAAACATCGCACGGGGCAAAACACCCACGGGGGCTGTCATGGGCAAAAGCATACGGGTCGCGCTGGTATCGATCCTCGTAACGTCTCTTGGTGTCGCTGCCGCTCGTGCAGCCCCACGCCCCGTCACGGTCCAGTGCGTTGTGCATGGGGACACGAATCCCGAGGAGATCCGTCTTCAAGCGGAAGGTAAGGGAAAGCTCATCCAGGTCATCGCTCACCCGGTGCAATCGGGGGAGTTCGCCGGGAGATTTGACCTTGATGAGACGGTCTCCTGGCGCGTGTCTGCGTTGGCAGATGGCTTCTGGGCAGAGCCCGCCAGCGTGCTCCCCTCTCAGCAGAGCACCGTGAGATTGCATCTCTGGCGGGAGGGCATGGTCAAGGCAAAGGTGAGCGCCGGCGACACAAGTGCAAGGTCTCTGGTCGTGAAGATAACACTGTGGACGTCTCCTGAAGCTCCTGGAGAGCAGCCTCGCCTCGAAGGGGAGAGTTTTCAGTGCTCTGTCCGTGGTACCGGAGCCCTCGAATGCGGGGTTCCTGCTGGGATATGGGATGTCAGCGTCCGTGCGGAGGGCCACGTGTCCCACTATTTCTGGGGAGTTCGGGTGACACCCGACTCCACACACGATTTCGGTCCTCTCCGCTTTCGTAAGGGGGCGTCCGTTGTCGGGTGGCTTGCCTCACAAGTACCCGGTCTGAGCTTCCCTTCCTGTACGGTAAAGCTCGTGACGTTTCGGGCTGGAGAGCTATACGACGATCAAGAGCGGCGCATAGAGCACCTCGCCGCTTCTGTTACTCCTAATACTCGCGGTTTCTTCCACTTTGCCGGAATCATGCCCGGCCGCTATGTGATCTTCGCCGAAGGACCTGGCGCTGCTCACGCGGAGGTCGGGCCCTTCGACGTGTACCCAAACGCGGAATCGGCCTTGCCGGAACCGGTTGTTCTTGAACCTCCCGCGTCCATCACTGTCTCGGTGGATCCCCCGACCGATCCGTGGTCGCGAACTTGGACGCTTCGCCTTGATCGTGACCAGTCTGCGCAGGCTGGCCGGGTGCACCCGGTGGGTGGTGGAGAAGTGTCGCCCTCCGGAAGTTGGTCCATGGCCGGTCTTGCCCCCGGGAGCTACTCGGTCGTGGTGAGGGATGGCGAGGGCGCAACCTGGCTACACCGGCGCATCTCTCTGGTACCCGGCGAGAATCCTGTGTTTCTCGACATGAACATGCTGGAGATCTGCGGCGAGGTGAAGCTCGGTGACGACCCGGTGCTCGCACGGCTCGAATTCCGAGAGCGGCTTGGAGATGCACAGCACATCGAAGGCAGCCTGGTGGGCGTTCCACTGGAAACGGATCGTTCCGGACGTTTCTCCGGTTGGCTTCCCCATCCCGGGCAATGGGTGGTTCTGGTTCGGGCTGCGAGTTGGCATGTCCATCGCCAGGTCGGCCCAATTGATATTGTTGCAAGTAGGAGCGGTGCGTGCGTCGATGCTTCCATTGATCTTCCCGATCAGAAGATCGCGGGGGTCGTCGTCGACCCGGAAGACCGTCCAACTGTGGGAGCACGAGTAAGCCTGTTTCCCGTAGGGACAAGCCCCGAGGTAATGAGTGAAATCAGTGCGGCCGACGGATCATTCCAGTTCCGGGGTCTCGATCCGGGACGCTACAGAATCTCGGCTCGAAAGGCTGGTCGCGAGGCGCCAGTGGAGTTCATCGAGCTGGCCAAAGGCCAGGATCGAACAGGGGTGAAGCTCGTGCTTCGGGAGACCCGCCGTATCCGGGGGGTTGTGACGAGTTCGTTTGGTCCGGTAGCGGGTGCAATGGTCATGGCATTCTCTGCCTTTTCCTCGGGGATGACGCCGGCGACAACGGGGGCCGATGGATCCTTCGACATCGAGGTGCCCGGGCAAGGTGACGCTGTTCAGCTCGTGGTAGCGGCACCCGGTTTCTGCCTATTCCTATCCCGATTGGATCTCGTGGAACATGGGGGTGAGGTTGCGGTCACTGTTCGTCAGGACTGTGGTGACATAATGCTGCATGGGCCGGACAACGCCGTTCATGGAAGTGTCGTGCTCTTCACCGAGGGGGGCGCCTGGCTTCCGGGTAACTTCTTCCGCGCGTGGAATCCCATGAACGGGACTCCGTCTACCCGAGCCGGGGAATTTCCGTTGGCGCGACTTGAACCCGGTCGCTACCGGGTCTGTGTCGCCCCAGTCGCCGGGCAGGAGGCCACGGGCGCTTTGCTGCAGGGCAGCGGCGGTGGGGGAAAGTGCGAGGATGTGTTCGTCACTCCGGGGTCCTCAACAGACGTGGCATTCCAGCAACGGTAGCTGCATCTGGCGAGAGGATTCTCCCGGGCAAGGCTGCGCCTTTGCGACACGGCCTCCGCTCGATCGGGAGTATCGGTCGGATCGTCGTGGAAAACCTGGTTACCACGAGCGGCCTGCCTGTGGAGCTATGGGGCTGCCCGGTGCGCGGACGGCGCCCTCGAACCCGACGCCCTGCAGGTCCCTGCCGCGCCGAGCTCCGAGCACCAGCGGAGGTGCAGCACGCGGCACCCTTGGAGGGTCGCCACGTCAGCCGGAACCCCGAGCGGCTCGTCCTGCCGACCTCGTTCGGCCGTCCGGGCGGCGGGAGGCCGGCAGGACCGGCAGCTCGACCCACGAGGGGTGGTCCCCGCCCGTGAGGATCAGGGGCCTTGCCACGATGCCGGCGGAGCCATCCTCGGGGTCCGTGCCGTCGTTGGGGTTGACCTCGAAGCGCGGCGCGTTGGAGCCCGCGATATCGATACGGATCCGGTGGCCAAGGCACCAACGTCCTCCTCCTCGGCCCTCCCGGAGTCGGCAAGACCGCCCTCGCCGTCGGCCTCGGGATCAAGGCCCTCGAGGCCGGCCACAGGATCTTCTTCATCGCCTGCCACGACCTCGTCACCCGCTTCCGCAGAGCACAACGCGCCGATCGCCTCGACCGTCTCCTCGCCACCATGCTCCGCCCCAGGCTCCTCATCCTCGACGAAATCGGCTACACCCCCCTCGAACGACCCGAGGCCACCTTCCTCTTCGAGATCGTCGCCAAGCGCTACGACCGTAGAAAACCCATGATCGTCACATCCAACAAATCCTGGGGCGCCTGGGGCGACATCCTCCCCGACCAAGTCATGACCGCCGCCATCCTCGACCGCCTCCTCCATCGCTCCGTCACCATCAACATCCAAGGCGAAAGTTACAGGCTCCGCCAACACCGCGCTGCCGGCCTCTGCCCCTCCCCCTCCCAAACCCAGAAAGGAGGTGCCGTCTCACCGTGAAAAGTGTCAAATCCAAACCGGCGTTTCTGCCAACTCGAAACCGGTGTTGACAGTCGCAGACCATCTCGGCATCGGTTGGACACTGGTCAAGGACATCTTCAAGACACACTTGCGTCGTCGCCTGAAGAGACGATCGCTCCGATTCGTCCGTCGGATCGCGATCGATGAGTTCGCCAT
>CAYQMG010000095.1:0-22668 GCA_964418585.1 uncultured Gammaproteobacteria bacterium
GTCTGCCGCTTTTCCTGCCCGTTCGTGCAGGAGCGTCTGTACAATGCGCTCACCGACGACCTGTTCGGAGAACGGTTGCCGCGCCTCGCCATTCGACCCGGTGACGAGTTGGACGACGTGTTTGGAGCGTCCGAGATCCACCTCCCTCCCCTGCTCGAGCGATACCGGGATTACCTGGCCCGGTTGCGCAACGAGGGCCTCGACCCCTGGGCGGGACAGCCCCGTCGCAAGGACCTGAACCTCACCGAGGCGGCCGGGCACTTTCATCTCTATGCCTGGCTCCGTGACGCCGTCGGAGACTATGCGGCAATCAGTCCGGACTTTCCCACCGGGAACGGAAAGGTGGACCTCCTGGTGCAGACCGGGGAAGCCAGGGCCGTGCTCGAGGTGAAGAGTTTCCGGAACATGCGCCAGCTACGGCAAGGACAGGAGCAGGCGGCGGCCTATGCGAAGCAACTGGGCCTGACCGAGTCGACGCTGGTGGTGTTCGTACACACGCGGGACCAGGAGGAAGCGAGGCAACTGTGCAGCGTCACCGAGGTGGACGGCGTGCGGGTCGAGACGGTCGCCATCGCGTGGGGATGACGCGGCGGGCTTCTGGACGACAGCCATCCATCTACGTGCCTCGCCTCACCGAGACATAAGCGCGTCCATCACCCGGTCCGCCTTTTGCCGAACGCTCGTGTGCGGATCCTGCATGCCCCGCTCCAGCAAGGCTATCGCATGCGCGCTCGAGCAGTGGGCCAGGCCCCGCACCACGTGATACCGCACCACGGCCAGGCCGTCCTCCTCCGAGTAGTATCCTCTGCCCCACCCATCGAGCCCTGCCACGATCAAACCAGCGACCCGGTCCAGGTGACGGTCTCCCCCGATGGTGAGCACGCCCTCAGCAGCGAGACCGACCAGCACCGCCGGATTCCGCGTGGGCGGCTGGGACACTTTCCGGAAAGGTTCCAGATCGGTCGCCACGATTTCGAGCAATCTTGGGATGGCTCGCTCCTCTCGGAGTTCTATCATCTCTCGAAGTAGCGCCTCATCCAGGTCGATTCCACTCGGGTAACAATCCCGAATCACCACCTCGATGGTGTTCAAGGCGTCCACCAGGCGATCGCGCGTCTCTGGATCCGTCGGCGCCGGGTGCCAGACCACCCGGTCGTAGGGATACCCTTCTGTGACCCAGACCGGTCCCACCGGGACATCCACCCGGGCCGGATTGTGGTGCGGGTGGTTTGCGCAATAGGTGTAAAAGGGTGCACGAATCCTGAGGTTCCGAATTGCACACCCCACCATCTTTGCCGGCAAGCCTGACGTATCCAGGCCTTCCTCTCGTAGTTGCTCCCGGACATCCCTTTTGAACCAGCAGTTCCAACAACAATCCGATCCACCATTCGGCATGTTCCATCCCATCCCTTCGCCAGGTCCGGAGTTGTGCAGCGCAACCGGTCGGATCGAGCAGCCAAGCCGCACCCTCCAAAGTTTCGGGCGATGAACCCAAACCCACGCCCGTCCAATCCCGACCTGTTGGATCAGTATCACAAAACCGGGTGGAAGCCAAGATGGAAGCATGCGGTTGCAGAGACCGGTCAGTCAGATTGTGCTTTTCCTCGGACGCCCCAGCGGGTAACATGAACCCCACGTGACCGCTGACGCCAGGTGCGCTGAGCAAACCAGGCCCTTGACAGGTGCGAACGCCCGACGGGGGTCGAACTGGACCGGACGAATCCTGGCAACGAGCCGCGGGCCGCGAAGTTCGGGGCGTCGAAGCATCGAGGGGACCATGGATACATCGGTGATAACTCGCGCTC
This sequence comes from uncultured Gammaproteobacteria bacterium, assembly GCA_964418585.1. Classification (GTDB taxonomy): domain Bacteria; phylum Myxococcota_A; class UBA796; order JAJRTE01; family JAJRTE01; genus JAJRTE01. The sequence continues at coordinate 1,806 of CAYQMG010000095.1, forward strand.
AGGGCTGCCTGCTGGGTCAACTTGCGGGCGACGCGCTCGGGGGTTTGGTGGAGTTTCAATCGCCCGAGCAAATCCGACGAGCCTACCCGAACGGGGTCCGCGAGCTGGCGGACGGTGGAACCTGGGGGACACTCGCCGGCCAACCAACCGACGATTCCGAAATGGCCCTCGCCCTGGCCCGCATGCTGGTCGCAGAAGGGCAATACGCCCCTGACAAGGCCCGCGATGCCTACGTGGCCTGGCTCGAGTCCGGACCGTTCGATTGCGGCTTCACCGTGTCCGCGGGCCTGAGGGGAACGCCCAATCGCTCGAGTCAGGCGAACGGTGCCCTGATGCGGGCCAGCCCATTGGGGATCTTCGGCGCACTGCGTCCCCTGCACCAGGTGGCCGAATGGGCCCGCCGGGACGCAGCACTGACCCACCCCAATCCCGTGTGCATACAGGCCAATGCTCTCTTCGTCATGGCGGTCGCCGAGGCCATCCGCACCGGCGTCGATGGGGACGTGCTCTACCAACGTCTGGTCGCATGGATGGAGGAATCGACGGCCGACCCCGTGCTAGAGGCAGCCGTACTGCGCGCGGCCGACGCCCCCCCCGAGGACTTCGTCCACCAGCAAGGGTGGGTCGTTATCGCTTTCCAAAACGCGCTCTGGCAACTATTGCACGCAAGAGACCTCGAGGCCGGCGTTGTGGACACGGTCATGCGAGGAGGCGACACCGACACCAACGCCGCCATCTGTGGGGCACTGCTGGGCGCCGTCCACGGGCGGAACGCGGTGCCGGCCCAGTGGGTGCAAGCCTTGCAAGACTGCCGCCCCCGGACCGGGGATCCCCGAGTCCGTCACCCTCGGCCGGAACAATTCTGGCCGGTAGACGTGCTGGAACTGGCCGAACGTCTGGTCCGCACGGGAGGGGCACCTGGCGACCCCGCTGCCACGGCCGGCCGGCTCGAGTGAGGAAGCAGGCCGACATGATCGACGGAGTCAATCACAAGGACGAGCAGGGGATCCGCGTGCTCCTCGTGGAGGAAAACCCTGACGATGAGGAACGCGTCCGCAGCGCACTCGGCTCAGACCGAAACCGCCCCATCCGCCTGGATATGGTCCCCTCTGTGCCCGAGGCCATCCACATGCTCCAGGAAAACTCCTTCGACCTGGTGCTCCTCGACCTCGGCATTCCACAGGACCGCTGCGAGCCATCCCTGCTGCAGCTCCACGCCACCGTGCCACACATCCCGGTGATCGTGCTCACAAACACCGACGACCCCAGCCTCTCGGAACGCTGCATCAAGGCCGGCGCATCCGACTACCTGGTCAAAGGACGCTCCGAATCCTTCATCGCCCGCGCCATCTACAGTGCAGCCACCCGGGCCGCCATGCGCAAGGCCGTGGACGCATCCTACGAAAACATCCGAAGAATCCTCGCCGACAGCCACGATGCCATCCTGGTGCTCGCACAGGACCGCACCGTCCAGTTCGCCAACGACGCAGCCCACGCGCTGTTCGGCGACGAAGTCGCCGAGGGCCAACGGTTCACCCGCCCTATCCCCGGTCAGGGATACCCACTCGAAAGCGAAGTCGTCCGGCCAGACCAGGAAAAAGTCGTGGTCGAAGTCCGCGTCAGCGAAACCGTCTGGTACCAGGCCCCCGCACGCCTCGTCTCCTTCCGCGACGTCACCGAACGAAAACGCATGGAAGAAGAACGCCAGAAACTCGAGCAGCGCCTCCAACAATCGCGAAAAATGGAGGCCATCGGCACCCTCGCTGGCGGCGTCGCCCACGACTTCAACAACCTGCTCACCACCATCCTCGGCCATGCTGACCTGGCCCTCTCCGAACTCCGCCCGCATGATCCACTCTACGAAGACCTCATGGAAATCAAGCGTGCCGGAGAAAAGGCTGCTGGACTCACCCGCCAACTCCTCTCGTTCAGTCGCAAGGAAACCCGCTCCCCGCAACTCCTGGACCTCAACACCGTGCTTCGGGACATGCACAAGATGCTGCGACGTCTTGTCCCAGAAGACATCGAATTGGTAGTGGATCTGCAGGAAAACCTGTGGCCGCTCTACATGGACCCCAGCCAGATGGACCAGGTGATCATCAATCTGGTGGTGAATGCTCGAGACGCCATGCCGGACGGAGGAACCCTCACGATCGAGACGACCAACGTGGAGTTGGACCGCGCCTATTTCAAGGATCGCGGGCTGGAGGAAGAGCCGGGCAAGTTCGTGCTTCTGGCGGTCACCGACACGGGTGTGGGAATGACCGAGGCGGTACGGTCGCGGATGTTCGAGCCGTTTTTCACGACGAAGTCCCGGGGTACCGGGACCGGGCTGGGTCTGGCCACGGTGTTCGGGATTGTGAAGCAGAACCGCGGCTATGTATGGGCCTACAGCGAACCCGGGCATGGGACCACGATGAAAGTCTATCTTCCCCGAACCTCCCGGGACACGGGCGAAGGTGGTGGGAGCGATCTGGTGCTGGTCCGGCCGACCGGGAGCGAGACCGTGCTCGTGGTGGAGGACAACGATGCGGTACGGAAACTGACCACTGCAGCGCTCCGACGTTTTGGCTATCGTGTGCTGGATGCTCCGAACGGAGAGGAAGCGCTCGATGTGGCTCGAGCCTTTCGGGGGCACATCCATCTGCTTCTCACCGACGTGATCATGCCGGGCATGAGCGGCAAGGCCCTTTCGGCGAGGCTGGGGGCGTGGCACCCCGGGCTGAGGACCCTGTACATGTCGGGGTACACCGAGAACGTGATCATGCGCAAGGGTGTGGTCCCCCGGGACATTCATTACATTCAGAAACCATTTTCTCCTGCAGCGCTGGCACGAAAGGTGGGGGAGGTTCTGGAGTTGGGTATCCAGTCGGCCCGGCGGGAGCAGGCGCCGACCGGCTGATCCTGGCATGAAGACCGGGTGTGCTGGAGACGACTACAGCGCCGGTTCACCCTCCCAGGTCTCGAGGCGGTCCCAGGGTCAGGTATGCGACGGCAGCGGCGACGGACCTGGGGAGAAGGCGCACCGCCCAGGCGTTCAGGGCATTGATCCGTCCCGGCACCACCACGGGTTTGCCCTTGAGCATTGCCGCGATGGCGGCGCGGGCCACCTCGTGGCTGTTCATGGCCAGGAGTCGTTCGAATGTGGTCAACGCCTCGTGCCCTGCCACCTCCTGGAACTCGGTGATCGTGATACCTGGGCAGAGGACCGTGCAGCGGACCGAGGAGTGTCGCAATTCGTGGTTGAGCGCCACTCCGAAATCAAGCACATAGGCCTTGGCTGCGGCATAGGCTGCGAACCCAGGCACGGGCTGGAACGCGCCTATGGAACTCACCTGCAGTACAAACCCGTAGTCTCGAGTCACCATGGGGCGCGTGTAGAGGTGGGTGAGATGGGTGAGGTTGTTGATCAAGAGTTGAAGCATGTCCGCGGTCCGCTCCCAGGGGACATCGAGGAAAAACCCGTGGATGCCGTAACCCGCGTTGTTTACCAGGATATCCACATCGATCCCGCGGGCCGTCGTCTCCTCGAAGAGCTTTTCCGGTGCTCCGGGCACGGCCAGATCCAGAGGGATCACCACCGACTCGGTTCCGTACTTTTCCGACACCGCGCTGCTGAGTGCTTCCAGCCGTTCCACACGACGCGCGGTGAGCACGAGACGGCAGCCAAGTTCCGCCAGGATCTCGGCCACGTCCTTTCCGATCCCGCTCGAGGCGCCCGTGACGAGTGCCCACTGTCCTTGAAGTCTCCTCATCGTCAGCCTCCCAGATGATGGTTGCATGGACGCCACCGAGCACTGTGCCCGCCGGTTCATCCTCGAGGGCCGCGGCATGGCCCGATTCGGGACATTGTATCGCCTGGCATTGTTCCAGGCGACAGGAAACCGTCGGACCCGGCCCGTGCCCGGCGTCGATTCACCTGGAGCAGGGGCGGACCGAGCAGCAGGAGCCATCCGGCCCGGCCACTGTGGGGTCCGAGATCACCGAGGCCCGTGCTGCAACCTCCGCAGCCGCCCGCATCGCACCCTTCGTCCGCCTGGCCTGAACAATCCTGGTCCACACCGTCTCCGCACACATCCACCGCACCTGGATACACGTCGGCGTACCGGTCGTCGCAGTCGCCCTGGCTCGAGGTGTACCCGTCCCCGTCCAGATCCTCCTGGTTGACGTCGAGTGGTGTGGGCGTCACCGGGACCGGTGTTCCGCTGTCCAGATCCTCGTCCACCTGCCCGTCGCAGTCGTCATCACGCCCGTTCGCCACCTCGCTCGCACCCGGATAGACAGCCGGGTCGGTGTCGTCACAATCCAGGCCGCCGGTGTCTCTCGAGCCCCACCCGTCCCGGTCCTGGTCCTCCGGGCAGGGCGGGTTCACCTCGCCCGGGCTCCCCCGGTCCGTATCGACCCCCCAGCGAGCGGGTGCCACACACCAGCACGACGAATCCGCAGCACCTGCGCCGAGCTGCGTGACGCCACCCGCGCCGATCGTTCGCGCGCCATGCTTGGGAAGCGTTCCCGCCCCCGTGGAGCGGGAAGCCTCCTCGGGCATGCAGGCGGGATCACGTTGCAACGCCCCGCCAGATTGGACCTCGAGGCCCACCTCCGGTCCGTAGCTCATTTCGTCGATCGCCGTGGACTGCACGAGCAGGGTCAAGGTGTCTCCCGTGTTGTCGAGCGCGAATGCCTCGATCACGTAGTCCACGGACAAGCCTCCATTGGTCGCCGGGTCCGGGTTCGGACCCAAGACCAGAACCTCCCCGGGATCGACTCGAGTCATGCCTCGAGTCGGGTCGAACACGTGTCGCTGCCCGGTCGCACTCGCCAGGACCCAGCCGTCCAGGTAGACCGTGCCGGCGGAACGATTGAGCAACTCCAGAAACTCCCCCTGCCTGTCCGGAACCGCGGCCGGGTCCGGGAGCAACTCGTTCAGCACCACGTCCCCGGGAAACACGAACGGTTCGTCGATCAACGTGTCGCAGTCGTCGTCGATTCCATTGGCGAACTCCTCGAGGGTGGAAGCCCGGGTGGGGTCCTGGTCGTCGCAGTCCCCGCCGCCACTCTGAATGGCGCTGTCTCCGTCCCCGTCCAGGTCGGTGAGATCGGTGCCATCACAATCCTGGTCCACACCGTCGTAGGGGACTTCCGAGGCAGCAGGATTCACGCCCGGATCCCCATCGTTGCAATCCCCTTGCTCCCGACTGAATCCGTCTCCGTCCTCATCGAAGTCGTCTGTGCCTTCGTCCACCAGGCCGTCGCAGTCGTTGTCCAGCCCATCCCCTTCCGGACGTCCATCCCCGTCCGTATCCTGCCCCTCGGGCGCGCCGGGCCGAATGGTCCAGAGCGTATCATCGCAGTCCCCCTCCTGCTCGGTAAAACCATCGAGGTCATCGTCATGACACTCCGTGTCCTCGTCCACGGTACCGTCGCAGTCCTGATCGATTCCGTCACAAACCTCTTCGGCACCGGGATAGATCCCGGGGTCGGCGTCGTCTCAGTCCCCGTCCAGGCCGGCCCAACCGTCCAGGTCCCAATCCCGGACCTCGTTCCAGGCCTCGACCAGTCCTTCGGGTGAGGGAGAAAGGAGATAGACAAAGGTGAAGGTGAGTGTGTAGCCGGGTGCAATGGCGGGAAGTTGCACGACGGTTGCCAGATCCCAGTCCTCCATCCGGCCCTCGGAGTCCACCGGGTCGGTGGTCGGGCCCTCACACCGGTAGCAGAATCCCACGTCAGCCACCGTGTCGAGGGTGCCTGCGCCCAGGGTGACTCCGGTATGAGGCCCGGTGGCCATGGCCACATCTCCCTGGAGCGTGGTGTACACCGCGTCGACGGTCTCGGTCAAACCGTAGTTGTCCAGGTCCGGATCCGGGTTTGCGGCCCGGAAATACACCACGTCCTCGAGCGGTGAGGCGCCGTGGTTCACCAGGGAGATTTCCAGTCGCAACACGGCGCCGTCCATGCGCAACCGTGCACGTTGAATGAACTCGAGAGGTCCTTCCTCGAGCGTGCAGATTGCAGCCGCCTCGTCTCCATCCCACGCCTCGGTCAGGACACCGGTGTGGGTCGCCGGCCCAGGTGGAGCGCTGTTGTCGATGATCCGCTCAACACCATCCACGGCAAAGGAGAGGGAGAAGCGATCGTTGCCGCGGTCCGGAAGAAGGACCCGGGTGAATGGCAGGTAGCCTTCCCCATCCGGATCGAAGTCCAACGCCAGGGAGTCCTCCGACAGGGTGCAACGGTCGTTGATACCCGCCACGATCCACGTCCCCTCGAGCACCACACCGGACCCCGAAGGCGCACCCCGGTACACGCCCTCGTCGGCCAAGGCCCCCGGCCACACAGAGACCTGTCCGGCCAACATCAACGCCGCTGCAGGCCAGCACCATCGAAAGGATGGTCCCGCTCTCATGCCACCTCGTACCGCCAACGACCCTCACCCCGCCGCTTCGCACGCAGCAGGCTCCCCTCGTCGATCTCTGTTGACTATACGTTGCCCCACCGGTCCGATGCAACAGGCGTCTGCACGCGCACCGGGCCTTCCACTTGAATGGCACGGAGCGTGCCCGACCTGGTCCGCCCCACCTCCCGCCCCGGCCCACACCTGCTGGTTGACACCAGGGCTGGAGGCGGGTAGACAACCCCCGAGTACGTTCCCTCTCACGACCTGCCACGAGGCTATACCCATGACTCGAGCAGCGGTTCGAGAACTCCTGGAACAGGCCAGGCGACTCGAGGCCGTCGTCTCTCCGGCGCTTCGAGAGCTGCTCCCCCATACCGAGCACCCGGATCCCCCGGTCCGGGCCGCCTTCACGCGGCTTCTGTGGAAGACGCCGTGTGACGCCACCTTTGCCCGGCTTCGTGCGATGGTCGCCTCGGAGACCCACCCCGAGGTTCTGACCGCCATCGCGCACGCCCTGGGCCGTTACATATGGTCCGGCATGCAGATGGACGAATACCTCGATGAAGAGTTCGGGTTTGCCGAAAACGTTTCATCCGAACAGGTCACCCAGGCCCGCCGCATGCTCCTCACCATGTACGACAACACGGACCTCCCCCTCGAAACTCGACGCACCGCCTTGTGTTCGCTCGCATTCGACCCGGATGAAGCCACCATATCCCGGATCGACGCCCTGGCACGCTCGGGAGATCGAGCTTCCTTGATCTCGGCGCTCGAGTGCATGGGGCGATCCGGCCTGCGACGGTGGCACGAGACGATCCGCACGTGTCTCGAATCCGAGGACAGCGAGGTGGTGAAGGCCGCCGTCGATGCGGCAGGCGAAGCGTGCCTCGAGGCGGTCGAAACCCGCGTCATCGCCCTCACCGAGCATCCGGACCGGCGGGTGATGCTTGCCGCAGTGTGGGCACTTCGCAACGTGGCCTGCTCGCCGCCCGGCCGACGCCGGCTGTTTGCACTGACAGGTTCGAGCGATCCCGAAGTGGCGGCTGCAGCGCGCCGGGCACTGGTGGAGTTGGAGGGGCTGGAGTCGGAGGAGGACCTCGAGCGGTTTCCCTTGCGGGACGGCCCGGAAGGGGTATAATCAGTGTTCCTTGCCGACCGGGAACACGATCTGCGGGTGGAGCCAATGAAGAGGCGTCTGTTCGACACGTTCGCCGACTTTGCGCAAGCGCTTCAGGAGGCCGGTGTCGAGCACATCGTGGAACGTGTGATCCAGGAAATCCGACCTCATCCCGGGGAAGGGACCTCTGTCATCGTCGAGCAGGTTCACTACCTCGAGTTCCTGGCCTACCGGGATGGTGTTGTGCTGGCCTGCACGGTGGAGGGAGGTGCGCGGGCGGAATGCGAACGCTGGCTGGCGGAGCAGGGAATTCAGGTGAAGAAGGTGTCGGGGAACATCACCTGAGGTTTTCCGGGGGGCCCTTTTCGGAGGGTCTGGACGCCGGCGACACAGGGGAACGCGGTGAGTCGGGGAGTGATATTCGAGACAGCGGAAGTGACCTGTCCCTGGGGACATGGTTGCCAGGTGGAAGTCCCAGTGCGTCTTTCCGTTTTCGACGACCCGGACCCTCGCGCCCTGGTACTCGGCGACGCGTTCAACCGCCATGTATGCCCGACCTGTCACAAAGAGTTCGAGCTGGACCAGGCGCTCACCTACGTGGACTACGTGCGCGCGCACGGTATCCGCATGCAGCGTGCCACCGATGCTGGGGCCTGGGACCGCTGGGAAAAGGTGGCCCCGTCCATTTTCCAGGAGATGCGCGATACGGCCAAGGCAGCGGGGTTGCGTCCACCTTCCCTGTTTCGACTCGTGTTCGGCCGGTGGCAACTGCGGGAAAAGCTCCTGGAGTGGGAAGCCGGGCTGGACGACCGGCTGATCGAGGTGATGAAGCTCGAGCACCTGAAAGGAACGGATCCGAGCCTGGAAGCTCGAGGCCTTTCCCACCTGGCGTTGCTGGACCTGGATCTGAAGGGATGGCAACTGCGATTTTGGGCGGATGCGATTCCCCCAACCGGGCAGGGTGAGGTTGTGGTGCTGAGTCTCGATCAGTACGACGCCATTTCGCGACTCACCGAGTCATATGCCCACGACTATCCGGAACTGTTTCGCGGGCCCTATGTCAGTGCCCTGCGGTACGCCGAGAGCTGATTTCGACGATGCTGCTCGCCCGCGACCCGGCCTTTGAAATTGTCAACCTTCCCGGGCCATGCTAGCCTGAACCCAGAAGACCGGTGCATATTTGCCCGACAGCAGTCGCTCATTGCTCGATGTTATCTTGATACGAGACGAAGTCCTGGTTTGAAAACCTGATTTCGCAAACACGCACACGACCCTCCACCTGTTCCCGGGTCACACCGGGGCATGGCGGGGTGGTCACACCACGTCCGGGTATTGCCGGACCGGGCGGGTGCGTGGGAGGTTGGTTCATGATGGGCATGAAGCACGGGATCGTGCTCTGTCTTCTGGTCTCCGGCCTCATGGCCGGGTGCAACACCGGAGAACTCGCCGACGACGACGATGCGTCGAGTGCGCCTGCGGATCTGGACGGGGACGGCTTCACGTCGGACGAAGATTGCGACGACACCAACCCGCTGGTCTATCCCGGGGCCGACCCCATCTGTGAGGCCGAGGACGCCGATTGTGACGGTCAACCCGAGGCCCCGCCGGACGAGGACGGGGACGGGTACGCCCCCTGCCCGGGCGAAAACACGCCAGCAGACTGCGACGACACCGACCCGGCCATCAACCCGGGGGCCGTGGAGGTGTGTGATGGGGTCGACAACGACTGCGATGGCCGTACCGACAACGGATTCGACCAGGACGGGGACTCGGTCACCACCTGCGCCACCCCCATCCCGGACTGCGACGACACCAACCCCGCGGTTTATCCAGGGGCACGGGAAGTGTGCGACGGACTGGACAACGACTGCGACAGTCAGACCGACGAAACCTCTGACAACGACGGGGACGGCTTCACCGAGTGCTCCTCCCCGGTCCCGGACTGCGACGACGCCAACCCCTTGGTGGCTCCAGGGCTCGAGGAAGTATGCGACGGTACGGACAACGATTGCGACGGCGACATCGACGAGGGGTTCGACGCGGACGAGGATGGCTACTCGAGCTGCGCGCCCATGCTGGACTGTGACGACACCAACCCGGATGTCCATCCCGACGCACTTGAAATCTGCGACAACGACATTGACGAGGATTGTGACGGTGTCGTGGCCACGACCGGGGACGGGGACGGGGACGGGTACGACGACTGCTCGGGGGATCCTCTGGACTGCGACGACGAGAACGCCGAGATCTACCCGGGCGCCGTGGAGGCGTGTGACTTCGTGGACAACGATTGCGACGGGGAAACCGACGAGGACCAGGCCACCGACCCGAACGAACCGAACGACACCCCAGGATCGGCCACGGACTTGGGGACCATCAACGGCCAGGAAGCCACGGTCACAGGGGCACTTACACAGACCACGGACCAGGACTGGTACAAGTTCTACTCCATGGACGACCCGGACGACCTCTGGTTGATCCGCATCACCTTGTCAGGGATTCCCGAAGGGGGGAACTACGACCTGTTTCTCTACCGCGAGGAGGACCTGGAGGAACCCGTGGCCTCCGGAGAACGCACCGGAGACCAGCCGGAAGAATTGACCTGTTCGGACTCCGGCCAGGAAGAAAAGGAGGAAAACTCGAACTCGGGCTGGTACTACATCCAGGTGATATGGGTCGAAGGGACCTACGGCTGCCCCGAATACGAACTCACCGTCTACGCAGGTTGACCCCAGATCCCCTCTGTCCGATCCTATCCACACCGACTCAGTCGATGTCGAATTTCACACCCTGAGCGAGCGGAAGCGCCGTGCTCCAGTTGATGGTGTTCGTCTGCCGACGCATGTAGGCCTTCCAGGCATCGGAGCCCGCTTCGCGTCCGCCTCCGGTGTCCTTCTCCCCACCGAACGCACCGCCGATCTCGGCGCCGGAGGTCCCGATGTTGACGTTTGCAATCCCGCAGTCCGATCCCGCATGGCTGAGGAACTTCTCCGAGGAGATCAGGCTGGTGGTGAAGATCGCCGAGCTGAGCCCCTGATCCACCGAATTGTTGAGTTCGATGGCCTCCTCCACACTGTCCACCTCGAACAGGTACAGGATCGGAGCAAACGTCTCTTCCCGGGTGATCGCCATGTCCTTGTGGGCCTTCACCAGAGTCGGCTCCACGAAGTAGCCCGGCCTGTCCAGCCGCTTGCCCCCGTAGATGACCTTCCCACCCTGCTCCTCGATGATCTTCAAGGCTTCCACGTAGTCCTTGACCGCGCCTTCCTCCACCAACGGCCCCATCAAGATACTCGGATCCAACGGGTCCCCGATGCTCACCGAGCCGTAGGCCTTGACCAGACGCTCGGTCAATTGATCCGCAATGGCCCGGTGCATGATCAACCGGCGCGTGGTCGTGCACCGCTGGCCTGCCGTGCCCACCGCTCCGAACAGGACCGCGCGCAAGGCCAGGTCCAGGTCCGCATCGTCCATCACGAGCACCGCATTGTTACCGCCCAATTCCAGAATGACACGGCCGAAACGCTGCGACACCGGACCGGCGATCTGCTTGCCCATCCGGCAGGAACCGGTGGCCGAGATCAGTGGGATACGCCGGTCGTAGCTCATCTTGGCACCCACTCCACCGGAAGGCGCCACCAACAGACCACTCACACCCTTGAAATCATGCGCCTCCAGCACCTTCTCCACGATGTTCTGCACTGCAATCGCGGTCAGAGGCGTATTCCGAGACGGCTTCCACACCAGCGTGTCGCCGCACACCAGGGCAATCATTGCGTTCCACGCCCACACGGCCACCGGGAAGTTGAACGCGGTCACGATTCCCACCGGCCCCAATGGGTGCCACTGCTCGTACATCCGGTGTCCCGGTCGCTCCGAATGCATGGTCAGTCCGTACAACTGCCGACTCAGGCCCACTGCAAAATCGGCAATGTCGATCATCTCCTGGACTTCCCCCAAACCCTCGGTGAGGATCTTCCCCATCTCCAGAGAAACCAGGTGGCCCAACGGCTCCTTGTACTTCCGTAGTTCCAGCCCAATCTGCCGCACGATCTCGCCACGCTTCGGCGCAGGCACCATCCGCCACCGCTTGAAGGTCTCCACCGCCGTGGTCACAATGCGTTCATAGTCCTCCTCGTTGCACTGGGCCACCGAGGCAATGGGCTCTTCCGTGGTTGGATTGATCGACGGCTTCAGATCCCGCCCTTCCGTCCCCAACCACCCCGCAGCGTAGCCGCCCGGGTTGACGGGCTTGATTCCCAACTCGTCCAGGATGTGCTGATAGGATGCCATGCGTCTGCCTCTCTCCTCTGTGGGTTGCTCGTATCCGCCCTCTCCGCCGGGACCCCATACCTCCGGCAACGCTCCTTCCGCCCGCCACGTCGCCGAACGGCGGCTCGTCCCGGAAACGGCGCCCCGTAAAACGTCTGTGTTCTGTAGTCGATCGCCGCCACGTTGTCAAGAACCGATGAAAACCGCAGCACCGGTCCCAACCCCCGTATCTCATTCCCTGCCGCCGTCCACGCCATCCCACGCCGCCCCCCCTCCCCGCACACAGGCCCCGGCCACTTTTCGTTCCGGTTCAACTCATTGTCAGCTACAATGGGTGCCACGAACCGTACCACCGGCTCGCTCTCGATGCAACCATCCATACGGTGCTCCCCATTGCAGGGGAGGAAGCCCGAACCCACGGAGTCCACCATGACAAGCACCTGCTCGATTCGTAAGCTCTTCCCGATCCCCCTCATCCTCGCCAGCACCCTCACCTTGGTGCTCGTCGGCTGCCCCGAAACCGGTGACGACGACACAGCTTCGCCAACCGTGCCTGCGGAAACCGCCACTCCAACGCTCGAGACCGGCACGCCCGAGCCCGACATGAATACGCCGACACCTGCTCCGAGCGTCTCTCCTGTGCCGACTCCGACGCCCACGGCGCCCAGCCCCACGCCGCTCGAGGCGACTTCAACGCCTCCTCCTTCAACGCCGACACCAGAACCCACGCCCTTCCCTCCCATCGACGCAGACGGCGATGGTTTTCCCGAAACAACCGACTGCGACGACACAAACCCTGACATCCACCCCTACGCAACCGAATCCTGCGACGACATCGACCAGGACTGCGACGGTGAATCACGAGACCCCGACTCACAAGACGCCACCGCCTGGTTCCTCGACTCCGACTCCGACGGCTTCGGCTCTACCGCAGATTCCATGACCTCCTGCGACCCGATCGACGGATACGCCGACAACGCAGACGACTGCGACGACACAAACCCTGACATCCACCCCCACGCAACCGAATCCTGCGACGACATCGACCAGGACTGCGACGGTGAATCACGAGACCCCGACTCGCAAGACGCCACCGTCTGGTTCCTCGACTCCGATTCCGACGGCTTCGGCTCTGCCGCAGATTCCATGACCTCCTGCGACCCGATCGACGGGTACGCCGACAACGCAGACGACTGCGACGACACAAACTTCACCGTCTTCCCGGGGGCACCGGAGGATGGGGGTAGCGGCACCCAGGCTGGAGACAATCTGGACAACGACTGTGACGGATACGTGGATGAAGGGCTCCTGTTCGGAGCGGGCAAGGACGAGAAACTGGTGGTGGAGGACGTGACGAACCTGGCCGACGTGGGTGCCACCTGCGTTCCTGTCATGACTGTGGAGGTCTCGGGCGTCACCGTATCCGATCCCGCACCGTTTGCGCCTGGAGACAAGGTGTTGCTGGTGAATCTGCAAGGGAACGGGGAAGAAGTCAGTCACGTGGGGAGCTGGGAAATCCACGACGTGTCCAGCGTTTCGGCCGACACGGTGGCATTCGTGGAGCCGGTCGTCGAGTCTTTCGGGGAGACAGGAAACGACGACCTGAGCGGCCAGGCGGTGGCGCTCTTTCGGTTGCCGCAGTTCGTCTCGGTCACCGTGCGGGGCCGACTCACGGCTCCTCCGTTCGACGGGGCCTGCGGAGGCATGGTGGCGTTTGTCTCGTCCGGGTCTGTCGTGGTTTCCGGCGCTGTGGATGCCTCGGCGCTGGGCTATCCGGGCGGGGAGCAGAACGTGATTTTCGACACCACGGGTCAGGCCGGTACCAGTATCACGGGGGAGGGTTCCAAGACCAATCTGGCCAATGCGGGCGGCGGAGGGGGAGGGGGCTGGCCTGACAGCGACTGCTACAACTGCGAAGGTACGGGCGGAGGGGGTGGTCATGGCTCAGCGGGCGAAAGTGGCGAGCAGGCCAACCCGACCTATGGCGATGCGGGGCGAGGAGGTGGGACCTATGGCACGGCGGACCTGAGCCGACTTACTTTGGGGTCCGGCGGAGGAGCGGGCGCCGTGGACAGCCCGAACGAAGGCGGAATCGGAGGAGCAGGAGGGACCGGGGGAGGCGCTATTCTCATCATTGCGCCCTCGATCGAAATCACGGGGACGATCATGTCTGACGGAGAAGACGGCGAGGTTGGGTGTGCGAAGAACTCGGACTGGTGTGGCACGGGTGGTGTGGAAGGGGGGAGCAACGACAACTCCGAGGCTGAGCCTGGAGGGGGCGGGGCGGGTGGGAGCATCTATCTGATCACCCGGGATTTGGTGGCGGCCGATGCTTCGATTCGGGCGACAGGCGGCAGTGGCCAGGAATCCGGCTCCTCCTGGGCACGATGGTCTGGGGATGGAGGCGACGGGCGCATTCGGCTCGACTTTGACACCATCAACGGGATCGCGCAAGGGAACGGGGATGCCGAAACGACGGCAAACGCGGTGGCCGACCCGGACCCGGGCTTCCTTGCGGTCCCGGACCGGCCTTGATCCTTCCGGGGTTTTCTTCGCAGCCCGGTTCTGCACCCCGGTTCAGGCGAGACGCCAGGGATTTCGAGAAGCGCGCTGGGGCGGGGCGGGCAGGGCCGTGGGCGGGGAGCCCAGGATGAGTCATGATTCCAGATCGATACGCCCGGCCCGCAACATCTCCACGAAATCCTGCTCGGGAACCGGCTTGCTGAACAGGTACCCCTGGGCCTCGTCACAGCACTGCTCACGCAGGAAATCCAACTGACTCCGCGTCTCCACACCCTCGGCAACGATCTTCAGATTGAGGCTGTGCGCCAACGCAATGATGGCCTTGGTGATCGCGGTCTGGTCCACATCCTCGGGCACACCAGCCAAGAACGAGCGGTCAATCTTGAGTGTGTCCAGGGGAAAGCGACGCAGGTAGGAGAGGGAGGAATAGCCGGTGCCGAAGTCGTCCACCGAGAGCCTCACCCCGATTTCCTTGAGCCGGTCCAGGTTCTTTCGGTTGGCCTCCACGTCACTCATGATCATGCTTTCGGTCAATTCCAACTCGAGGTAGGCCGGATCGCTTCCGGTCTCGGAGAGCACGGAGGAAAGGGACCGGGCGAAGTCCTCTTCTGCGAACTGTCTTCCCGACACGTTCACCCCTAGCCGAATGGTAGGCAGGCCGCTCTCCCGCCAGATCTTGCTCTGAAGACACACGGTGCGGAGGACCCATTCTCCCATCGGGACGATCAGGCCGCTTTCCTCGGCGAGGGGAATGAATTGCATGGGCGGCACGAGACCCTTGTCCGGGTGGCGCCATCGAATCAGAGCTTCCGCGCCCACGAGCCGGCCACTCTTGACATCCACCTGGGGTTGGTAGAAGACCACGAACTCCCGGTTGATCAGAGCGCGGTGCAGGGCGTTCTCGAGCAGGAGGCGCTCGAGCGTGGAGCGGTTCATCTCCTCCGAGTAGAACTGGTAACGATTGCCACCGCCGGCCTTGGCGTGGTGCATGGCAGCGTTGGCGTTTCGGAGCAGTTCCTCGGGTTCACGTCCATCGTGAGGGTAGAGTGCGATGCCGATGCTGGCAGCGGAAACGATCTCATGACCCTGGAGAGCGACCGGTTCGCGCACGGCATGAATCAACCGTTCCGCCACCTTGGCCACGTGGTGCACGTCTTCGACCTCGCTGACCAGGATCATGAACTCATCGCCCCCGAGTCGGGCCACTGTGGGTGCCTGTTCCTCTGCCGGGGGTCTGGACACGGCGTCTGTTTTCCGCACCGACTCCACCAACCGCCGGGCGATGGTCCGGATGAGTTCATCCCCTGCAGCCAACCCGAACGTATCGTTGACCCGCTTGAATCGGTCCAGGTCGAGAAACAGGAGTGCGAGGCGCCGGTCGTGCCGTCGGGCCTGTTCGATCACGAGGGTGAATCGTTCGTTGAACAGCTTGCGATTCGGAAGGCCCGTCACCGAATCGTAGTATACGAGTTGTCGCACTTCCTGCTCGACCTTGATCCGCTCCGTGATGTCCTGGAAAATGCCGCTGACGCGCACCGGAGCCCCCACGTCGTTGACCTCGACCACGGCCCGCTGGTGCACGATCCGCTCACTCCCATCAGGACGGACCACCCGGTAGTCGATGCTGAACTCCCCCCCCTCGGCGAGCGTCTCGTCGACGCGCGCGCACACCTTGGCCCGGTCGTTCGGGTGCATGCAGCGCACAAAGGCATCGTAGGTGCCCTCGAACGTCTCCTCGGTGATGCCGAGCGTCTTGTAGAACTCCTCGGACGCGCTCAGGCGGTTGGCACCGATGTCCCACTCCCACCAGGCGAGTCGTGCGATGCGCTGGGCATTGCTAAGCTTGCGCTCGCTCCTCCGGAGCGCCTTGGCCGCGGACCCTGCCCGCATCATGTACTGAATCCGATGGGACAGCGAAATCCAGTTGATGGGCTTCTCCACGAAGTCGGTCGCTCCAACCTGGAAACTCTTCTGGACCGCATCGGCATCGTCCATGCCACTCATCACAATGATCGGGATGTCCCGGCCACCACTGGATCGCCGCAGACGGGCACACACCTCGTATCCGTCAACCCCCGGCACGTCCAAATCCAGCAAGACCACCTCCGGACTCAGACGGCTCATCACCGCCAGTGCCCGGGCACCGCTCGCCGCGGTCTCCACCTGAAACCCGGACTGCTCGAGAGCCTGACGGGCAAGAAACCGCGAGGTCCGGTCGTCATCGACCACCAGTGCGACTGGTTTTTCGTTACTCATCAGACGCTCACTGCTATGCGCCGGAGGAAAAGACGGTCAGAGCGGATTCCACCCTCGAATACTCCTCCTTGATCCGCCCAAGAACCTCCTGCATGCTGCCCGTTTCCCTCCGTCGTCCAAGCGCCTCCAACTCCCGGCACAGATTTGCCAGCCGCACCGCTCCCACGTTGGCGCTGCCGGACTTCAGACGATGGGCCATCCCCCGAACCCCCTCCGGATTGGACGCAGCCACCGCCTGCTCGATCGCCGAAACCATGGTGGGTGCGTCTTCAAGATAGTAATTGACTATTGTTGCCACGATATCAGGCTTTCCCGGTTGCTGCAACGCTCGAATCTTCTCCAAAGCCTTCACCCGAATCGGCGGCTGCTCCTCGTCCTCTTCCACTGCACCAATTGCAGCCACCTCACGTACACCCGCCCCCTCGCCGACTCGAGGGGTTGGGAAGAGGGCCACGTCGAGGTCACCCTCTTCCGGGTCTCCTGCAACCGGGTCGCCGATGGCCCATCGTTCCACCATGGAGACGAGTTGATCCCTGCTGAAGGGTTTCTCGAGGGTGTCGGTGATACCTGCACGGGAGCATGCGCCCAGGTTTTGCACCAGGCTACCTTCGGTCAGGGCCACGATGGGCGTCACCAGATCTCCAGGGCGCTCCACCGATTCCCACCGCCGCATGGCGCGCGCGGCTTCGAATCCATCCATGCCCGGAAGGCGACAGGCCATCAAGACCAGGTCGTACCGGTTGCGGAGAAAGGCTTCCACGGCCTGACGTCCGTTCCATGCCACGTCTGCACCGTAGCCGATGGCCTCGATGGCTTCTCGAGTAGCCTCCAGGTTGGCCCGCTCGTGTTCGACCACCAGGACACGCCCACGTCGGCGACCGGGCGTGTCAGGTCGCGACTCCGTGGGGTGTTTTGCTCCGGCGGACGGTGCGTCTCCGCTGTTGGATACGCGCACCAGGGTTTGTCGCAGGCGCTCGAGCCGGACGGGCCGGGGCAGCACGGCGAAGATACCTTCCGCCTGGAGCGCTGCCATGCCCGACGGGGTATCCTGGTTGGAGACCAGGAGAATCCGGCCGTGGAGCCTGGGTGCTCTTACGAGGAGGGAACGGACCAGGGAGACGTTGTCCTCGAGGGTCCCGGGGTGGTCCACCAGGGCGCACAGGAAGGAAGTACCCTGGTCCAGGGCGTGCTCCACAGCGTCCTCCACCTCCAGGACGCTCCCCCCGCTCACCACTTCGAGCCCCCAGGATTCCAGGTTCGCGGTCAGGTGGCTTCGAGCCTCGGGATGACCCGCCACCACGACCATCCCTCCCTGCAACCGCGCGTCGAGTCCCTCCGGCTCCCCGGGACGGTCCGCACGTGCAAACGCCAGCTCGACTCGAAAACTTGCACGCCCCCCGGGAAGCAGCCGCCATGCGACTTGTCCGCCCATCATCGACACGAATTGTTTCACGATGGCGATGGCACGCTCGCCCCCCTCGTCCAGCCCACCGGCCCGGGCGTTCGACCCGCCGGGCGCCCCGAACATGGCCTCGGTCCCGATGGCCGCCCCTTCCAATCCGGAAGCCTCCACCTCGATGCTCAGGTTGACTTTCCGATCGTCCAGTGTCAACGGCTTGACTCGCACCACCACCGCCCCTTCCCGCGTGTTGCCCACCACGTTCCCCAGCAACGTGCTGAGTACGTGCCGGAGCTTCCCCGCGTCGCCACGAACCATCACAGGAAGGGCCGGGTCCAGAAAGACCACCAACTCCACCCCCCGGGACGCTGCCCCCACTGCCTGCAACTCGACCGCGTCCTCCACCTCCTGTCTCAGATCGAAGTCGTTCTCACGCACCCCCTCCGCCGGATCCGACTGGCTCGCCTCGAGAAATTCCCGCGCCACCCGCGAAAGCTGGTGCGCAATCCGCTCCGCCCGCTCCACCTGATGACGCTGCTCGTCCGTCAGCCCGCTCTGCTTCAGCCGCTCCACCACATCCTGGAGACCGCCCAACGGTGTCCGAAACTCGTGCGCCGCTCCGGCCAGCAGCAACGAGCCGGCTCGAGCCGCCTCCTCGGCACAACGCGCCTGCTCCACCGCCTGCTCCACCGCCTGCTCGAGACGCCTCGTGCGCGCATGCACCTTCTCTTCCAGGGTCCATCGGGCATCACGGACCGAGTTCTCTGTCTCGATCAGACGATCCACCAGCTCGTTCAGGGCCCGGGCCAACTCCGAAATCTCGTCATCCCCCGATTCGTCCAGTCGCCCTTCCCGCTCGCCTCGACAACGTCGACCCACACCCGCAACCAATGCATCCAGCCTCCGACGCGGACGACGGGTGCCCACCACCACCAGAAAACCACTCAATACCGTCGCCACCAAAGGCGCCGACCAGATACCAACCGCTGAAAGACGACGGGCCGATTGCAACGCCTCCGGCGTCAGCCCCAGTTGAAGCACTCCCACCGGCTTCCGTTCCGCACGAACCGGGCCGCCCGAACGCCGACTCCCCGCCGAGGCCGGCGCCTGAATGATCGTGGCCACGTCCACCAGCGTCGGCGCGTTCGGCGACACATTCACCATCCGTGCCGACGGCCGCCCCGGCTCGGGAACCACCTCAAGAGTGGGAACCGGACCTTCCAGAGCAGACCGTGCCGCCACCAGGTTCAGCCGCGCATCCCGAAGCGCCAGGTAGGCCACGCCTTGACCATGCAGCTCCAGAAACAGGTCCCGCGCCAGCGCACCGCGACCTGCCGAACCCTCGCCGCCCAGGCCCGCCACCGCCACCACCCCCGCCATCACCTCCGCCTGCCTCAACCATTGCTCCCTCGCCGCTCGCTGCTCCCGAACGTGCATCAACCAAGCCACGCCCGACGTGCTCACCGCTACCAGCAGCACCGTCAAGACTCCATACCTGCCGACCATTCCCAGTCGCGGCATCCTCGGCCCCCGGCCCCCTCCAACCTTGACCACATGCGCCGCCCCCTCCCGACGCACGCCCGACACACCCCGTGCTCCAGCGCCACTCCGATCCAACGCCAGCCAGATCACGGTGTGCTTCTTCAACTCATGAATCGGCCAGACCAGCTTCTGCTTTAGGAAGTTCCGCCATCGATAGACACCGGCTCACCATTGCAAGGCGACCCGATCAGGACGGAAAAGGGAGGTATCCCGGAGTGCTACAGGAAACCCTGCTCAATCCGGCACGATGTGGTCCAGACCCATCTCGGCAGAGTAGACCACCATCGGCCCAGCCTCACCCAGGGCGGGATCGAACCGATATCGGTAGGAACAGACGACTCGATATTGCTCACGCATGTGCTCCCAACCGTCCGTAAAGTAAGGACAGGCGTCGTTGAAGCACACCAGCCAGGCACGCTCCCCCCACGAACTTTCCGGGGGGGTTCGGAACTTTTTCAATCTTTCCCCACAGTGGGGACACGTCATCTCGCTCAATGCTACATCTCCTTGTCATTTGCCCGTGCGGATGGCCTCATGGGGCGGCACACCCTGCTCCAGCCGGGCATAGTCCAGTTCGCTCCCTCTGAGGCTGTGCGGGATGAGGTAAACCACCAGCATCACGAGGGTGGCCAGGCCCACGGCGGCCCGTGGGGTCCATCCCTGTCGTGCGGCGGGGACAAGCTGCCAGCCACAGGCGAACACCCAGCACAGCCACAGGATCAGCACCTTGTTGTCCGTGAGGTCGTAGCCGAAAGGAAAGCCGGTCCAGTAGGCGCCGAAAGCGTATTTTTGCACGATGGGACCCAGGACGAGCCCCCCCAAGGTCATGCCTGCCAGGGAAATCCAGCTCAGCGTGCGCATGTCCGAATGCCCCACCAACGCGGAGAGTCCGGCCCGGATTCCGACCAGCATGGCGAGGAACATCAACACGATGTGTGGAACCAGCACCCCGGTGGGGACGGGGTCCTTGTACCGTAGCACCGGGTTGTCCTCCGGCGCCTCCGGGAGCCGGAGTGTGCCCTCGGGGGTTTTGAGCGTCACATAGTATTCGAGCTTGCCGGCCGCGGGTTGTCGGGGCAACTTGCCCACGAATTCCCTGTCGTGGCGCGCCATGGGCTGCGCGGTGTAGGGCTCCGAGGTTTTGAACCGTGTGAAGTGGAGGGTGGCCTCGGACACCTCATCGGGGCCGGGCACGCGGACCTCTGCCTCCACAGGGGTCGAGCCACTGCGGGTGAGCCGGTAGGTGTAGGTCTCTCCCTGCAACGTGAACGTCCCTCGCATGGGATGGGTCGGCCCTGTCATGCGCTGGTAGCCGGCAGCGCCGGCCATGAGAACGAAGGCCAGCACCCAGAGCCCTACC
>CAYQMG010000096.1:0-31571 GCA_964418585.1 uncultured Gammaproteobacteria bacterium
GGGATTTCCCATGCTGGCCGATTCGCCGCACACAAGACCGAAGACACGAAACGCGCCAGGAAACGCATTCACCCGGAAATGACCGTGGTACGCTTCCAGGGCCGCAGGAATCCCTGCTTGATTGAGAGGGCCGGTACAGGATCGCGATGGAAAAAAGGGTCACGAGATACCGCTCAGCCGAGGCGGGTGAAACCCTGCGTGAACTTGCAATGGCAGTACACCAGGCGGTCCTGTTGTCGGACCGAGTCGGGTGGAGGGCTCGTGGGAGAATACCTACACGGCCGCGTCGTCAAACACATATTCCACTTCATCCTCGCGCGTGCCATGGAGGGCTTCGTGGTCGATCTCGAGCTGTGACGGACTCACGCCTTGCCGCTCCGCATCAGCGCGTTTCTCCTTGTACTGCCTCAACTCCCTGCTGATCTTCTCCGCGACCAGGTCCACGGCCGCGTAGGGATTTGCGTCCTGGGCAGTGGCCACGAGCGTCTTGCCTCGTGGCACGAACACGGTGACCTTGCAGACTTTCTCACGTCCTCGAGCGTCTCGGGAAAACTCGATATCCACGTTGGCACTTCGGCGTCGGTAGATGTTCGCCAGGCTTTCTCCAATGTGGCGTTCCGCGTAGGCACGAAGAGAGTCACCGATGTCCAGTTGTCTGGCGTGAATCTTCAATTCCATTCGATACGGCTCCTTTGCTCGAGACAGGCCGGCGCAGCAGACCGGCCCTTGGTCGTTGCCGCCACGCTCGACCCGGGAACGTGCCGGCACACCCTTCGACTCGAAAGCGACCGAGAGGGCGCCAGGGGCAAGGCAGGGGAATCTCGAGAGCGTCGGTTCTGAACCAACAGCGTGCACGGGGGAAGGGCCGGGTGTTCCCGGGTTGCAACCCGAGTGGCTGGGCGGAAGACATGCAACAACGTGCGCGTCCCCTCATCGCGTTCGAGTGGGAAAAGTCACCGAGGCCCGCAGGCCTGACCGGCGACTCTTCTCGCAACCCATCCGCGCTTGTCCCCTCGAGGACCCCTCGAGACGCGGTCTGGGTTGCCCTGTCTATTACAGCATCAGCGCTTTTTCATTACAAGTCAACGGATTTCGACAAGCTTCATTCTGTTTTCTGGATATGCTCGATCTTCTCCCGACTCATAACTCCAGGTGACAACTTGAGATGAGCCAGAGCCTCTGTCTTGGTGGCCTCTGTGCTTCAAGGAAAGAGAATGACGCTCGGGACATTGTCGGAACAAGACGGGCAGTTTCTGGACAAAAAATACAGATTCGTTTCCGTTGACTTCTCCTGGGCGAGCCGCTATCGTGGGAAGGTTGCGTTCGACCGACGTTCGAAGGCCATGCTCGGGACATCGGAGGCCGGAAGCAGCGCGACGTAGCCTGAAACGTGCGACAGGAGGTCAGGGATATGGGGATGGAACGTTTCGAAGTACTCCTGGAGGATATCAATCGGAAGATGGACCTTCTGGTCGAAGGTCACCAGATGCTCAATCAGAAGATCGATCGGGTAGAGGCCAATCTCACCAGGCAGATTCAGGAAAACGCAGCCAGGATTGACCGGAACGCAGTGGCGATCGCGCGGAATCGGGAAGCGATCGAGGAGAATCGGCGAGCGATCGAGAGGAACCGGGAAGCGATCGAGAGAAACAGTGAAGCGATCGAGAGAAACAGTGAACGGATCGAGGCACTGGAAAGGCGTTTTTCGCGATTTGAGAGGGAAGTGGGTGAGAAGGTCGACACCATGACGGTGGAACTGGCGTCCCACTGTGCGGATACGAGCTTGCATGCATCAGCTTCCGCGGCCGGCCTCGGTTGAGGAGGAGAGTGGCGTGAGTTAGGGAGAGCACCAGGGGGGAGTGCGTTGCATCGATTGCGGTGGAGGATTGAAAGAGACGGGTCGATGTCTCGGGGAAGGGGGGGCACTGGGGCGTGGCCGACTGGCTCGAGGTGGCGAGGGAATGACGGGAGGATACAGGCTGGTCGAGGTGAGGACGCGTTGGGAGCGTGAGGCGTTTCTGGAGTTGCCATGGCGGATTTACCGTGATGATCCAAACTGGATTCCGCATTTGCGGCAGGACATCGAGCATGTGTTCGATCGGAGAAAGAACGGTGCGTTTCGTCATGGAGACGCCGTCCGATGGATACTGCTCGATGCGGGGGGAAAGGTGGTGGGGCGGGTGGCCGCATTCGTGGATGAACGCGCAGCGGATCGGTATCCTCAGCGGTCCGGGGGAATGGGTTTTTTCGAGTGTATCCACGATCAGGAGGCTGCGAACCTCCTCTTTGGTGCGTGCAAGCAGTGGCTTGAGCAGCGCGGCATGGAGGCGATGAATGGGCCGATCAACTTTGGCGAGCGAACCGCCTATTGGGGGTTGTTGGTGGAGAATTTCACCAGTCCGCCCACCTATCAGTTGAACTACAATCCGCCGTACTACAAGGAGCTGTTCGAGCAGTATGGATTTCGACCCTACTACTACCAGTACGTGTATCGCAAGTTGCTGCGCGGCAAGGCTCCAGAGGTCCTGGACCGGAAGAGTGAGGAACTGAGAAGGGATCCTCGGTTCGCCGTCCGTTCCGTCCGCGGTATGTCTAACCGGGAGATCGCGGAGGGGTTCCGCAAGGTGTTCAACGCGGCATGGGCTCACCGGGAAGGGGTCCGGCCTCTTGAGTCGAGACAGGCGTTGGCAATCGTGAAGGCGCTTGCGCCCATCGCCGACCCGGACATCGCCATGTTTGCCTGGTACGATTCGGAGCCCATTGGATTCTATTTCAATATCCCGGAACCGAACCAGATCTTCAAACATGTTCACGGCAATCTCAATCTGATCGGCAAGGCGAAGTTCCTGTGGCACAAGTGGCGACGCACATCCAGGATCATGTACGGGTTGGTGTTCGGGGTGGTGCCTGCCTGGCATGGTCGAGGTGTGGAAGGAGCGCTGATCAAGTTCGTTGAGACGGACATCTTGCCGCTCAATCGATATGACGATCTGATCATGCTGTGGGTGGGTGATTTCAATCCCAAGATGATCAAGATCTGTGAGCGGCTCGAAGCCACCCGATACCGGACCTTGGCTACCTACCGAATCATTTTCGACCCGTCCATACCGTTTCAGCGATCCCCTATCGAGGATTGAGCCCGGGGCCGGTGAGCTTGTCGAGTTCGGTGCACCGGATCCCTTCCCCTTTTCGAGCAGGCACGAAGCAGCCCCGGCAAGAAATGCAGTCGGCGCGTCGGCGGTCTCCCTGTTTCCACCGGAGGGGGAGGTTTGGTTCCCGGATGAGCGGTCGGCAGAGGGAGGCGAATTCAGCCAGGCCGGTATTCAGGATGTCTTCGATCACCTCGAGGGATCTGAGGCCGCCCACCAGCATGAGAGGGATGTCAGGGACCGCTGCGCGGATGGTTTCGAGCTGGGGCCGGAAGTAAGCCTCATCGGCGCGGGTGAGGATGTTGGAGCGGGCCGCGCCAAGGCTTCCGGATCCAGCAGTGCCGCCTGAAACCTCGATGGCGTCGATGCCCTTGTCGGCGAGCGCCCTGGCGAGGTAGGCTGCGTCCTCTTCAGTAGTGGAGCCATCCAGGAAGTCATTTGCGTTGAGCTTGATCATGACCGGAAACGCCGGGCCGACGGCGGCACGGACGGCATCGTAGACCTCGAGAGCGAAACGGGCGCGGTTTTCCCGGGAGCCACCGTAGAGGTCGGTGCGGCGATTGCGAAGGGGAGACAGGAACTGAGCCAGGAGGTATCCGTGGGCTCCGTGGAGCTGGACGCCATCGAAGCCGGCTTTCCGGACCCGGCCGGCCGCGTCGGCGAACCAACGGACCACCTCGCGCACCTCCTCGGTGGACAGCGCGCGTGGAATCTCCGAATAGCCCGGACTCGAAATCTCACTGGGCGCCACCGGGCGTTGGCCGGCGGTGGATCGAGTGGTCTGGCCCCCACAGTGGACGATCTGAGCCACGATTTTGCCGCCTGCTGCGTGGACAGTCCTGGTCAACTTCTGGAGGCCCGGAACAAGGTTGTCGGAGTGAATGCCGATCTGTCCCGGGTGCTGCTTCCCGCCCGGATGGACATACAGGTAGCTGGAGATGATGAGTCCGACGCCTCCTCGAGCGAGTCGTTGGTAGAGAGTCATCAGGCGTTCGGTGACGGTACCGTCAGGAAGAGCCATGCCTTCCCATGTGGCGGAACGTACCAGCCGGTTTTCAAGGTGCAGACCGTTGATGGTGATGGGCTCGAATACCCTGGACATGTTGCCTCCTCGAGTACTTCCTCAACCGGTGCGTTGCCGGTGTCGGACCCCCATGGATCCGTCGGTGTCCGGATGTGCTAGGATAGAGGCAGGAGGTTGCTTGTGCAAGGCTGTTCGAGCGCACGAGCCGCGTGGCAGGGCCTGATACGACGGCCGGGCATGGTGCATGGGCCGAGAGCCGGCTAATGGATTGTCGGCAGGCTTCGTTGTCTGGAATCTCTCAACTGAGGAGGAACCACCCAATGCGTGTCTTGGAGATCGTGTGTCTGGCCGTCTGTTTGACCGCAATGGTGGGCTGCAGGGCGCGTGGGCAGGAACCATCGGAGGAGTCCTCGGCGTCGAGTCGGTCTCAGGCACCCGCCGGGACGCCTGCTCCGGTGGTACGTCCCCCTGCCGTTGCGGGTGGGTTCTATCCGGGTGAGGCTGACGTGCTTCGCACAACTGTGCAGGGGTTCCTTGCCAAGGTGCCGAAACGACCGGTGAAAGGTACCATTGTGGCAGCCATGGCACCGCATGCAGGCTATGTCTACTCGGGGCAGGTGGCGGCCTATACCCACAAACTGCTCGAGTCTGCGGAGTTTGACACGGTGGTCATCATCGGCCATGATGCGTTCAGGGGGGCCGTGGCATTCCTTTGTCCGGTGGACTACTTCGAGACGCCGCTTGGCCGGGTCCCCGTGGACCGCGAGATGCTCGCCGGAATTCAGGCCTTTCATGAAGGCATCGTGGCGAATCAGGCCATCCACGACCGGGATCATACCGTGGAAGTTCAACTCCCGTTTTTCCAGGTGACTGGACGGGCGTTCAAGATCGTGCCGGTTCTGTTCGGAAACCCCACGCTGGAAAATGCGCGCATCCTGGCTGAAGCCATTCGGGCTGCTGCGGGGGATCGCAAGGTGCTGGTGCTCGCCAGCACCGACATGTCGCATTATCCCCCCTACGAAGCAGCCCGCACGCTGGACCTGGCCACACTGGACGTGTTGAAGACGTTCGATCCTCGAGCCCTGTTCGATCATTTGCGGAGCAAGGAGCGAGCCGGGAGGATTCCGAATTTGAAGACTGCCATGTGTGCATCCGGAGGGGTGCTCACCGCGCTCGAGTATGCCCGTCAGAAGGGTGCGGATCGAATCGAGGTGTTGAAGTACGCCAATTCGGGCGACGTGTCGGCAGGCAACAAGGCTCAGGTGGTTGGCTACGGCGCCGCGGTTTTCCTGAGGACGGCGAACGGCAAGTGAGGGTGGGAAGACAGGAGGGAATGCGGCGGCCCGAGCTGGCTAGAGCCGGTTGCACTCCATGCTGTTGACGCGCTGTGCCAGGAACATTCCGTCAGCAAAGAATTCCCAGTATCCATCATCGGCGAACAGTTCGCACGTGGACGGATCCTCGGATTCGCACGTGAACATGATGTAAGTTCCTGTCAAGGTGTCGATCAGGCGATCCCCATCGGTGTCTTCACCGGTCGCCTCGACCACGGTTCGGGTGAAGAAGTAGGGATTGTGGTCGTCCCGGATGTCGAACCAGATACCCTCGCCATTGGTGGTACCGCGACCCCGTTCGATCCAGTCCGAGTCTGACGCGGTCCAGTCGATGGAGACGTACAGGGAGGTGGGGTCCACGTCCCCCTGCTCGATCAGGGTCGGCCGGTTTTCCCAGTTGACGCCGTGCAGCGGGGGCCAGTTGCTCAGGTAGCACCCACCCACATCGGCTCCGCGGTGATAGGGGGTTTCAGGGTCACAGGCGTCGCCAATCCCATCCCCATCCTCGTCCGCCTGGTTCGGGTTGTAGAGGTCGACACAGTTGTCCACCGAGTCCTCGACATTGTCCCAATCGTTGTCGCTTGGGCACCCCTTGAGGTACATGCTGGGACCCATCACCAGGGCGGCGGTCAGGAACAGGCTCTTGTACATGGTGACTCCTCCTCACGGTTGTGTTGAGAGCTGTCGTGCCGGGCCACGGTCTTGTCCGGCGCGCCTTCTCCCGTGTCTCGATGCCACCAGCATGCGCTCCAATCGTTACCTCTACGTTACGTCGCACGGCCACCCGGCTTCCGGGAGGGTTCGTTTCCGGGGCGAGCGGGAAAGATGCCTTTCACGGAAAAGGGTCGTGGGCGATGAGGAGAACCCGGCGGGCCTGTTCTGTTTCAGACAACTTCCCGGAGGCAGTTACAATACGTGTTGCGGAGAATGGCGTTTCGGACCCTGGCGGCTCGAGAGCGACGTGTATCGTCCCTGGTGCCTGGTGCCCGGGTCCTGCGTGTCGGAGGTGTATCATGGCTCGACGACACTGGTGGCTTTCCGCGACCGTCACCGTGGCGCTCGTCTCCCTGCTCGGGGCCGAGGAGTGCCCTCCTGAAGACCCGGTTGCAGAGATGTGCAACGGGGTGGACGACGATGGGGACGGGTTCGTGGATGAGGGCTACGATCTGGACCATGACGGCTATGTGGTGGCCGAGTTGTGTCCTGGCGTACCCTTGACTGATTGTGACGATCAAGATCCAGGGGTAAACCCTGGTGCGGCCGAACGGTGTGACGGCGTGGATAACGATTGTGATGGACGTGTGGATAACGATCTGAGAGGCCTTTACTTTCACGATCAGGACGGGGACGGATACGGCGTCGAGGGCGAGGTTTCGTGCCAGGCTGAGGAGGGATTTGTTGCACTGAGGGGCGATTGCGACGACACCAACCCGGACGTTCATCCTGGGGCTTCGGACGCACCTCGAGATGGGATCGATCAGGACTGCGGTGGCACTCAGGGGCCGGACCCTCACCTGGGTTTTGAGGGAAGCACGATTTCGAGCCTACGCGATGCGGTGGCTGCTGCCGGCCCGAATTCGACTGTGTGGGTAGCACCGGGACAGTATGCTGCGTCCGGGACCCGGTTTCTTGCTTCTGGCGTGCGCGTGGCCGCGGTCAGGCCGGACGGAACGACCACTGTTGCCGGTGCCGGGGACGGCCCGGTTTTCACACTGGATGGCAGCCAGGCGAGCAGCGCGGTGCTGGACGGCTTGACCATCGTGGGAGGGGCTTCGGAGCGCGGCGGGGGCGTGCTGGTGGATGGGGCGTCGATGGTTATCATCCACTGCATGGTCGGCGGCAACACGGCTACCGACGCCGGCGGGGGGATCCACGTTGCGCAGGGAGATCTGGTGCTCCAGTACTCCTCGGTTGAGCAGAACAGCGCCCATCTTGCGGGCGGTGTCTCGCTGGACGGAGCCACAGTAACCATCCAGGGCAGCCGTTTTGCAGGCAACTCGAGTGCTACGTCTGGTGGAGCGGCATATGTTTCAGGTGGTGATGTCACGGTGGTTGGGTCGGCGTTCGTGGGAAATTCCGCAGGATATCGGGGCGGGGGATTGTTCGCGACCGGAGCCGGTATCCGCGTGGGAGGAACGCGATTCCACGAAAACCGGTGCACCGACCTGGACGGCGAAGGAGGGGGGGCGTTCTTTTACGATGTCGAGGGTAGCCTCGTGAACATCAGCTTGCGGGGCAACCGCGCCAGTGTGGGAGGGGGCGCCTCTTTTTACTGGGCGGACGTCCCGGTGCGCTACTCCGAGGTGCTCGCCAACGTGGGGTCCGAGGGCGGTGGATTGGCCTTCAGCTTTTCGAATCCCTGGGTCGAGCACTGCTTGATCTCGGAAAATCAGGCCGACAGCGGCGGGGGGATCTACGCCTACATGTCTCGGTTGCGCGTGCAACACTGCACCATCGTGGGCAACGCGGCCGGGTGGGGGGGCGGCGTCCTCCTGGGCCAGCAGGTGGAGTCGTCTTCCTTCTACAACTCCGTCCTTGCGTTCAACGTGGGGCACAACCTGCAGAACCTCTCCGACGTGGAGCAGGATGTGTCCTGGTGCGACCTGTTCAGTGACGACGGTCCGAATCACAACGTCTGGCTGTCCACCGGAAGCTTCGAGATGGACCCGGGCTTCGTTCGGTTCGTGGCCAATGGCGATCCGGATGACGACGACCTGCACGTTCTCCCGGGCTCTCCATTGCGGGACGCGGGTCAGCCCGGAGAACGCGATTCGGACGGATCCCCGGCCGATATCGGCTACTATGGAGGCGACATCGATCTGTCCTACTACGAGGACTCGGACGCCGATACCCTTTTTGATGGCTGGGAGGAACGTCACGGATTGAACACCTCCATCGACGACGCCAGGTCCGATCCCGACCGGGATGGACTCTCCAACGGTATGGAATTCTGGGCATCCACCTTCCCTCAGGTGGCCGATGGAGACGGTGACGGATGGCGCGATGGGGACGAGTTGGCCGCGGACACCGATCCCAACGACTGGTTTTCCCGCCCAGATCTCGAGGGGATGGCCGTGGCCCGGGTCCCGGAGGATTTCTCCTCCGTGCAGGATGCGATTCAGGCCATGAGGAGACAAGGAACCGTCGAGGTCGCTGCTGGTTCGTGGACAGGCGACATTCGAGTTTCGGGCCGAAACCTCACCTTGCGTCCCGTATCCACCGCCTCCGCACCCGTGGTCCTCGAGGCATCCTCGGGTCGCGCGTTCACGGCCGTCTGGTCCGTGATCGACGTCCGGAATGTGACGCTCACCGGCGGACGGCACTCCATGGGGGGCGGGATGTACCTCGCCTTCGTGGAAGGAGGGTTGTCCCACGTGCAGGTGGAGCGCAATTCAGCGATCGCAGGGGGCGGGCTCTACCTGGACTATTCGGATGTGACACTCTCCCAGTGTCGTATCGCCGAAAACTCGGCAAACGGCAGTAGCTGGTACGACGATGGGGGTGGGATCTACGCCTGGTATTCGAATCCCGTGCTTTATCATACGGTGATCGAAAACAACACGGCTACAGGCGACGGGGGCGGCGTGTATCTCGAGTCTTCCTACCCCATGCTCACCTGTTGCGTCGTGGAGGGCAATACGGCTCGAGAAGGCGGAGGGGTGTTTGCCTCCAATTCAGGCCCCATTTTTACTCAGACCGCTCTCCTGGCCAATGCAGCCACGACCTTTGGCGGCGGATTGCTTATCAGCACGGGCTCAGCACCCTACGCCATGAATTCGATCTTTGCATACAACACCGGGGAGAATGTCTACCTGCCCAGCAACGCGGATGGTGTGCTCTATGAGTTTGACGCCTGCAGTCTTTACAACCCGTCTGGTCTGACCAACCACAATTTGACGGGTGTCGACGATACGAATCTGGTTGATGAACCGGGATTCCTTGCCTACGACGCGGTGGGGTTGCCCGTCGACCTTCACCTTGCCACTTCCTCCCCTTTGGTCGACGCGGGCGACCCGTTGGTGCACGACCCGGACGGATCCCGGGCGGATATCGGGATTTTCGGGGGGCCGCTGGGGGACGAGTGGGACCGGGATCTCGATGGTGTGCCCGACTACTTTTGGCCGGGCACGCTGGAGGATGCGCCCGAGGGGGTGGATGCGTCCGAATACGATGCGGACGACACCGACGCTTCCGTCCAGTGAAATGGGGGTTCAGGCGTCCCGACGCCGCCTGCGCGGGTTGCGGTTCCACTTGAGCCAGAATCGGCCGAAATCCACGATGAGTTGGTGAAATGCCTTGAAGTCGACCGGCTTTACGAGGTAGGCGTTGACATGGAGTTCGTAGGCGAGGCGCATGTCCTCGTGGCGGTCGGAGGAAGTGAGTGCGATCACCGGGATCGACTTCAGGTGCGGGTCCTTCTTGATCTCGCGCAGGACCTCGAGACCGCTCAGCCTTGGAAGGCGCAGGTCGAGCAAGATCACCACCGGAGCCGGACTGCTGCTGGGGTCCTCGTAGGGAGCGCGTCGGAAAAGATAGGCGAGGGCGGCCTCGCCGTGTGATACGTGGTAGAGGGCTGGTGGCGGGGTCAGTTTCCCCAGGCAGCGCCGAGTGATCTCTGCATGATCCTCATTGTCTTCCACGAGAAGAATGGGAGGTGCATTCCCGGGCACGATCTCGACTCCTGCAACAAGAGGTTACTGGGTTGAGGGTATGGTAAAGCAGACGGTGGTCCCGCGTCTGTCGCCCGCTGACTCGATCCAGATTCGCCCTCCGTGGTGCTCGATTACTCGCCGCGTAATGGTCAGTCCTACTCCAGTCCCGTCCTGACCGCTGTCCAGGCGCTCGAACAGGCCGAACACGCGCTCGTGATATTGCGAGGCAATCCCGATGCCATTGTCCTGCACAAAGTAGACGGTTTCCCCATTCTCGGAACGGGCTCCCACCCTCACCTCGGGCGTTTCCTGGTCTCCCATGAACATGAGGGCGTTTCGAAGCAGGTTTTCCATCACCTCCATCAGCCGTTTCCGATCTCCCCAGACGGGCGGCATGTCCTCCTCAATGTGGATACGAACCCCATCGGTGCGTACTTGACCCCCCAACGACACAAGCGCGTCGCGGGCCAGGGTCGAGATACTCACCTTTTCCGAAGGCCCGTTGATCCGGCCCACGCGCGAAAACTCGATCAGGTCGTCCAGCAAACGCTGCATGCGGGCCGCCGCGTCCCCGATACGACGGAGGTCTGGAAGCAGACTGTCGATGTTGCCTTCCTCGAGGTCGGCTTCCATCAGCCCCACGAATCCCTTGATGGTGATGACAGGTGTTCTCAGGTCGTGGGAAACCGTGTAAATGAAGCGTTCCATCTCCGAGTTCTTGGCTTCCAGTTCCGCGATCAGACGTGCCCGCTCCGCCAGCGTCTGCTCGTGACCCGCCACAACCTCCTGGAGACGTGCGTTGGCTGCGGAAAGCGCCTTGGTTCGTTCCTCCACTTCGTGCGCCAGTCGTGCCCGTTGCTCTCGTAATTCCGCCTCGAGCCGCGCCCGTGCTATGGCCTGCCCCAACTGCATGGACACGGCTTCAAGGGTGGAGCGGGCCGTGGGCGACACTTCCTCGAGTCGGAACGAGGTCACAGCCAGAACCGCGATGACCTCTCGTTCTCGAGTGATGGGAACAAGTGCAAGGGCCTTCGGTTGGGGCGCGTCAGGGTTGCTCGGCCGGCGATCGGCCAACATGCGGTGGTTGCCATACAGGGGCGTCCCGTCCGCCAGGCTGCGGCCAGGGGCGGTATCCCGTCTCAGGCGGGCGGGCATACCAGCCGAATCCTCGGGAATTCCAATCCGGTTGGCCAGCACGAAATCACCGGTCTGGTCGGCCAGGAAGATGGCGCCCCCGTCCATTCCCGCCGTCACGATTGCAAACTGTAGACAGATCTTCAGGGTGTCCGCCAGGGTGGCGGCTCCAGCAAGCTGCAAGCCCAGGTCCCGCTGCTGTCGCACCAGTTCGGCCGCGTTGATCCGCGCGGTGATGTCCCGGTGGAATCCCACCAGCCGCCCATCTGGTAGGGAGAATGACGAGATTTCGGCTGTGAACGTGGTGCCGTCCTTCCTCTCGAGCACACGCGTGAGCGTCAGGGGTTGTCCCACGACCGGACGCTCCAGGCGGATGGGCTGCCTCTGTTGATCTTCCTTCGTGATCACGTCGAATACGGACAGCTCGAGGAGTTCTTCCTGCGGGTAGCCCAGCATGTCGCAGTAGACCTGGTTGGCGGCAAGGTACCGGCCACTACGGTCGATCACCGCGATCCCTTCGCTCGAGTTTTCGAAGATGGCCCGGAAAAGGTCTCCATCCGTGGCATCGACCCGGGTGCCGCCCATCAGTACTCCTGCTCGATTTCAATAACAGTCCTATGCAGGCTGGGATACCACGCAAGGTTGGTGCACACCGCACCCTTCGCGGGCCTTCCCGCACGAGGCACGACACGACCGCGGCAAACGCATGCACCTGGCACGGCTTGCCCCGCCGTCCACTCGACAGGAGTTTTTGATTTCGCAAAGTATCCGGATGCACCACCGAGCAGTTCTATTATACACAATTCCGTCCGAACCTACCTGCTCTATTTTCGTCGAGATTCGTGTGCCCGGATCCTGCTGGAAGATGACCGCCCAACCTCGGCGCAACCCCTTGCCGTGAAAGCTGTGTCAGCGGTGCTTGCCTCCGACTCGTAGCGGCATGATCCCGTACTTGACACAAAGTTGTGAATGACCGGACCGGCGTGGCCGGCGTTTCCGCGCAGGCGTCCGGGGCGCAGGGGTTCCGCAGGGTGGACCTCCTCCACCGTGGAAGAGAAGGAGGGGTCTGTTCGAAGCAAGGGTCGTCGGCCGGTGTTCGTGCTATCCTGTCAATCAGGGACGAAGGCGTGTATCAGCAATGCCCGCCTGATCCCAGGGCGTGCCGGATGTGTTGGGGCAGGCTGGTGGGCTGGACCCCAACAGCGGTGATCGCTTCAGAATGGGTCCGGGCTCAACTCGAGCGGAAGTGACATGAGCGAGACGTTGCGAATCCATGCAATCAGCCACGGGAGCCTGGTGAACGGTCCGGGGGTCCGGACGGTGGTTCATGTGCAGGGGTGCAGTATTCGGTGCAAGGGCTGCTTCAACCCTGGCGCCCTGGACCCGGAAGGGGGCATTGAGGTGCCGTTGGAAGTGCTGGAGAAAGCCATTTGTTCAGCACGTCCCGACGGCGTGACCTTCAGCGGGGGGGAACCGACGGACCAGCTCGAGCCTCTTGTGGCTCTGTGCCGACGGCTTCGGTCGCGTGGATTCTCCATTGTGGTGTTTTCGGGGAGGACCCGTTCGGCAATCGCGTCCATGCCGAGGGGACGGGACTTGTTGGACACCATCGACGTTCTGATCGACGGTCCTTTCGACCCGACGCGGGTTACCGGCCATGCGCTGCGCGGCTCGGAAAACCAGACAATTCACCTTCTCACCCCACGCCACCGGATGGAGGAGTTCTCCGCACGGGAGGTTGAATTGGTGATCGATCCCCAGGGGAACGTTCGGGTCTCCGGGTTTCCAGACGCGCAGCTCACGCAGGCGTTGGAAGGTGCCTTGCAACAGGGGTCCCAGGGGGGGCGGCGGTGAAGCTAGAGGTCGATCATGCCCCATCGGTCCGGCTCGAAGGAGTCGGGTTCCGGCTGTTCACGCCGCTGATCCGGGGGCGATTCCGCCGGGCGCTCCCCACCGGATCGACGTTGCCGCGGGGAGTCGAAGGGATCCGGTGCACCGGCTTCGGAAGCGTCTGTCCCCTCACGCCTCGGCATGTTGGGAGGCAGGCTGGCAGGGGGCAGAGGCGATCGCGTCTCGGATTCAGGTGCCCCACCGTAGTTCGCCGGGGGAGCCGGCGGTGGGACCGGCACCTGGACCGGACTGTTGCCATAGTTGGTGAGCGGCAGGTCTCCGGCCGGAGTCCTCACATAGACGGCATCCCCTTCCACAAGAATCTGCTTGAACTCTTCGTGCGGGAAGTTCTCCTTCACGAATCGGATCAAGTCTGCAAAGCGGAGGGAGCGCTGGCGGAGCAAGGCCGCGGCAGGATCTTCGGACAGCAAGGCCACCGACGCTTCGATCACGTAGGTTCGCAGGAGTTCCCGGGTGATGCCTACCAACCGGTCGTGACTCATCTGAGCCAGGCCGCGGTCCAGGTCGATGTCCACAGCTCGGGCCCGTGCCCGGGAAGGAGGAGGCGGAGCCTGACGTTGGGCGGCGGCCAGGCGATCTCTCACCTCGTCAGGGAGTCCCCGTACCTCCACGAACGTGGCCCCCTCCATGTCGGCGCTCTGGAGGTTGGCACCCTGAAGGTGAACCCGGACCAGCAGGGCTCCCTTGAAGCTCGCGTACTGGAGGTTCGCGTCCCGCAGGTCCACATCGACGAGTTGGGCGCCGTCGAAACAGGTGGACATCAGATTCGCGCTGCCCAGGCGGTTGTCCCGAAATCGGCACCGCACCATGAGGCTGTCCTTGAACGAGGCTCCGGTCATGTCACAGATGTCGAATTCGCAGTCCGTGAGCGTGGCCCCTTCGAAATCCATGCCCGCCATGAGGGATTCCTCGAACCGGCAGGCGTTGAAACAGGCTCTGTGCATCGTCGCCGCCGCCAGGTCGGACAGGCGGGCTCGAGTATCCACCCAGGCGGTGTCGTTCGCGATTATCTGCCGCATGCTCGTGTTCAGCACCCGGCAACCGTCGAGCCGGGCCCCTTCCAGCACGGCGTTGCCGAGGCTGCACCGTTCCAGGCGGCCTCCCAACAGGCTGAGTCCGGACAGGTTCTCCCGATCCAGGTTCAACTGCCGGAGCGTGTCCTCTCGAAACACGCGACCACTGCGTAGCTTGTCCAGCACTTCTGTTTTCTGTCCCGCTGCGTATGTCGCCATGCCACCATCCTCCTCGTTCCGCAACCACGGCCGGTTCTGGGACGCATTCCTGGTTGCCGCACCGTGCCTGACCACGGCCAGCGATCATCCGAGACCAGTTGCATGCTACTCTAGCACGAACCGTTCGCGCAACCAAGTCGGCAGCATTGGGCCGGGCGAGGTGATTGTCTGTCGAACTCACGCGGAACGGGTGCCTGTCTCTGCCATCCCTCGAGCAGGGAGACGGGTCAGGGACCGGAGGGGGCGGGCGTCGGGGGCCGTGTGGCATGCTGTGTCGAATCCGCGGGTGGCCGTGTGCGGAACCGACTCTCATTGCCCAGGAGGTTTTGGATGAGATCGCCCCTCATTGAGTCGCGATTGTCGGAGTTCGAATCCCACGCGGCCGAGTACGACGCCATCGCCTCGAGGGTGCCCGACCTGGACCCCTTCTGTTCCTCCTCGGACTGGATTCTGCCTGCTCATGCAGCCTTCAGCCCGGGTCGTCCCGTGTGGTTTCACCGGTCTTCTGCGGGGTTCGCCGTGTTTGCCGTGAGCCGATTGCCCCTCTACGGCCCCACGTTGGAGCCGCTGGAATTCCTTTGGGGATTGGCCTCTCCGATCGTGGCGCACCATCCGGAGCAACTGGTGGCGGAATTCGTTCATCTCATGTTTCGACGATTGGCCCCGACCAGGGTGCTCCTCGGGGGTATACGGAAGGGCTCTCGGCTCGAGCGCATTGTGGTGCGGGGATTGTGGAAGCACTTGCGCGTCCGTCGGTTTGCCGTCACTCGAGTCCGGCGTGCGAGTCTCGAGGGTGGTCGTGACGGATTCCTCGGTCGACGGAGTCGAAAGTTCAGGGTGAATCTCCGGCGCGCCCACAGGAGGCTCAGCGCACTGGGGATCACCTTCGAACCGACCTCGGCGCCCCGTTCGGACGGCGATGTGCAGGCCCTGCATGCGCGGCTCCTCGGCGTGGAGGCTCGAAGCTGGAAGGGCAGTGCCCGGACGGGATTGTGTGATCCGGACATGGCGAGGTTCTACCTCGAGATCATGAGGCGAACCCGAATACACGGCGGGCTACGGGTGCTGTTCGCGACTCGAGACGGCCAGGACGTGGGTTACCTGTTCGGAGTCGTGCGGCATGACACCTTCCGAGGACTACAGGCGAGCTTCGATGAGCGGTTTGCTCAGGCGTCTCTGGGCAGTGCGCTCCACTGGGAGATGATAGGACGCCTGTGCGACGAAGGCGTCGCCTGGTATGACATGGGCGTCGAGGTGGAATACAAGCATCGATGGGCAGAGGATTCGGTCGCATATTCCCTGCTCCTGGCCTTGTGACCCGGCCCCCGCGGCCCGCTCTCACTTGAGTCAGCCCGGTCCCCATGCTACGATCGTGTCGAGCGGTCGGGGGGTTCACCACCCGGGCGGTCGCAACGTGGTGGAATCAACACCACCCGGGCCAGCGGCCGCGATACCGAATGACAGAAACACAGGAGGACGACCATGACCCACGCTCGAACCGGCGCCTGGCTGGCAATGCTCGGGTTGCTGATTTCCTCGGCAGCGGCCGCCGAGCCGATTCAGGTGCGACTGTCCTACGCCACGGCGAACACCGGGGCCGAGATCGGGATCGCCTGGAATACCGAGGGCGATGAGGACACTGTGGTGCAGTACGGACCCACCACCGCCTACGGGATGGAGGCCACGGGTACCAGTTTCCTGGCCTCGGGCAAGCTCGGATACGTCCACGAGGTCGTCCTGACCGACCTGGAACCCTCTCACACCTACCACTATCGCGTCGGAAGTTACACCGGGGGCTGGAGCCAGGATTACACGTTCACCACCGGGCAGGCAGAGACTGAAGAATGTTCCTCTTTCAGCTTCGTCGTCATCGGCGACAGCCGCTCGGAAAGTGAGCGGGGGCCATCTCCCATTTTCCACGATGTGCTGGAGGAGGCCATTGAGCGAGAGGAGCCCGCATTCGTGCTCCATGGGGGCGACATCGTACACGAAGGGGAGTACGTACACGAATGGGGGAACGAGTTGTCCGAGATCGAGGACATCACCCCATACGTACCCATCCTTTACACCATCGGAAACCACGACGACGGCCCGGTCCAGGGTCCCGACGCCTACTACAACCAGGTCTATCAGCTCCCCACCAACCCCGATTCCAAGACCGGAGAGTTCGCCCCATACGCAGACGTGGAGGACTTCTACTACTTCACCTATGCCGACGCCATCTTCGTCTCTCTCTCCACACAGACCTACACCGACTATGCCATGCAGGCACGATGGCTCGACCAGGTGTTGACCTACCATCCTCGCAAGTGGAAGTTCGTTTTCTTCCATCACCCCATCTACACCTCGGACCCCTTTGGCGTGTTCCACGAGCCCAACGAAAAGGGACAGAACGAGTATTTCGTGCCGATCTTCGACAAACACCACGTCGACATCGTCTTCACCAGCCACAACCATTTCTACGAACGGTTCGAACCATCCTACGGCGGATGGGGCGATGAGGCCCAGCCTGTGGACGATTTCGCGTCGGGTACAGTCTACGTGGTCACAGGGGGAGGGGGCGCCACCACCGCTCCATTTACCGTCTGCTCCGCCACCGGGAGCGTCACCTGTTCGGGACGAAACCACTACGTGTCCATCTCCATCGAGGGCAACAAACTCGAATACTCCGCATGGACCACCGAGGCTCAACTCTACGGATGGCCTCGAGGACACATCATTGACGCCTTCACCATCCTCAAAGGCGGTCCCAATCCCTGCCAGTAACCGCTCGCCCTCCTCAAGGAAAGCTTCTCCTCTGACAATGAGCTGGTCAGTTGCTCTCGCGTCGTGCATGCGGTAACATATGCGCAACAGGCCAACGAGTCCGTTTGAACCACCGCTGCTCGACCCCTGCGGACGGCGCTGGTCCGATGATCAGGAGACGTCCACGTGGCCCCGGAGAAGCAACACGGCCCCGAAAGGGCACCCTCTGGAAACAAGGTGGAGGACAGCACAGGGCCCTCCCCCCCCTCACAAGAAGCAGCAGACCTCTTGAAGCGTCTCCTCGACCACCTGGAGCGCCACGAGGCCATCCCCTTCCTGGGTGCAGGCATCAGCGTGGCCGCACGACCCCGGTTCGAACCCAGCCCCGAGCATGGGCTCCAGATCAATGGTGGCTCGCTCTACACCAAGCTGGCCCGTGCAGTGATCGAGATCGGTCAGGAGGACCCGGAAGCATGGGCCGTGGCCCGGGCCCAGGAGAAGCGCCTTCCGGTCGAGCCTATCTCCTGGCCTGATGTCTGCACAATCAAGGATGCGGACGGCTGGTTTGACAAGAGCGCGAACGGTGATGATCCTTGCCGCGACACCGAGCAGACGCTTCGGTGTCAAGTCAGCTTGCTCCGAGAACTCGGAGGCAGCCCGTTGGCACGACTGTCCGAGATCGTCCATGCGAAGCGGGGGCCGGTCGAGCTGTGCAACATCCTGCACATAGACCGGTTCCAGGATCTCGAGCCCACCCTGGCGCACCTTGCCATTGCGGCTTTCATCCTCGAGGGGGTGTTTCGGGAGGTGATCACGCTCAACTACGACACTTGCCTGGAGGAGGCGTTCCGCAAGATAACCGGCGATCCCGGGAGCGTGCGGGCAGTGGAGGAAACGACCGGGGATCAGCCGACATGTCAGGACCAAGGCGGCACCCGTCCCCGGGCGGGAACGAGCCGCGAGGGTGTGCCAGGGGGGGAGCGTGGCGGACTGGAAGTGGTGGTCACGCCCTGGGAATACATGGGCACGGGATTCCAGTCCTCCCGGGATTCGCGGGGAGCAGGGCGTTCGGCCGTGGTCGGTGCGGGAAACCCTGGCAAGGCCGGCGTGCGCGTTCGTGCCCGGTTGTACAAGCTCAACGGCTGCGCCAGGCGCTGGGCCGAGTTCAGGAAGAAGGCGCAGAACGATCCTCATACCCTGCGGAAGGAGGCGGACCGGATCATCCTCACCGAGCGCCAGCTTCAGAGCTTCCGGGGCGAGCGGTGGGCCGAGGAGATGTTCCGGGACCGTGCCCGTCGTTGCCACCTCCTCTTTTCTGGGTTTGGGAGCGAGGAGCCGCAGATCCGGCATACCGTGCTGGCCGTCACCCGCGAGTTCAGGAACTATGCCCCTGAAGAACTGGCGGGTGGCAATGAGACCGAGGACTGCTGGGACCTCCCGGCGGCACCGTGGATGCTGATCTATTCGGAAGGACCCTCCTTCTACCAGACCCAGCTTCTGTGGGGGTGGGAGGACGCCTGGACTCGCCGGGAGACGGAACCACCGGACCGTGCCCGGTCGAAAAATGGGACCGCTGCCGGGTTGAGGAACATGATTTCCGGCAAGCATGCCTCGTTCTTTCGGGCGAGCAGGGAGAAGGTGCTTCCCGCCGACGACCTGTGGGTCGCTCTGTTGCACGGCTGGTGGAAACGCCGGTTCGTGGAGGAGTTCGCGTCGGGGCAGGTGTGGGCTCGAGCCTTCAGTCCTTTCATGCCGGGGGCGGGTTCCCTGGCAAGAGAACTTGCCTGCTGCGTGGCGAAGCGGCTGTTCGAGGAGGAGGAAAACCTGGCGCCTCGGTGGCGCCTCCTGGGTCCTACCCGCCAGGGCAAATCGCTGCAAAGGCGTCCCGGAGAGTGGCCGTTGATGCGTCTGTGGGGAAATCAGACCCGGTACGTCCCGTTCCGTGAACGGCCGACCGAGTACGCGGTCGCCATGTTCCTGCTCGCCCTCTTCCCCGAGGACGGTAGGGAGGAGAATGAGGAACGGAGACCCACCTGGCAAGCGCGCGTGGCGAGGGGCGGCATCCTGATGGAATACCGGATTCCGGGGAAGTCGAGGGAGCCCTTTGGCGCAACCAAAAAGCAGATTCAGTCCGTGGACCGAGTCTTCCTGAGCCTGGAGGGAGATCCCAGGGGAGAGGGCGTGCCCGTTCGAGAGCGCGCCACGCAGGAGGTGGAGAATCGGCTTGGTGCAGGTGTCCCGGACGCTTCCACCCAGCAGGAACGCCCGGTGCACCGAACCGTCTCCTGCAGCGGGATTCGCGTTCGGGACGTCGTCTTTGGTCCAGCCTCCAGGCCGGGCGGTTCCAGCGCGTTGGGGTTCATGGAGGAGCTGGGACGCACACTTGCGACCGTGCCCGGCGCCCGTCTCGAACGCCAAACTGCCCTGGAGGAACTGAGGAGAAGAGCGGAAGATACCCTGTGGCACCGTGTCGCGCGAGCCCGGGCCAGGAAAAGCTGGCGCTGGCAGGTGCCCATGGTGCGCGAAGGAGGACCGAGGCATGGATGACCCGGACCGGAAGGTTGACACCAACACCATCGGAGCTTTGCGCGGGTCCGAACTCCCCAAGGATCTGATCGATTGGGCGAGAGAGAATCACCTGGGCGAGGTCGAGGTTCACTGGTCTCCCATTGCGCAGGCCGTGGTCCTCAAGCCTGGGGGGACGCAGCATGCCATGTTCGAAAGGTTTCGAATCCGGGAGGCCGTGGTCCACCTGGCCGGGGTGGTCCAGAGCGCCGCGCGCATGAGCTGGATTCGAGGACCCCTGGTCGTCGTGATCGAACCCGTGGCCGGCCCGGAAGGCGCCGGAGACGAGGAGGTGAGCGAAACGGATTGGAAGGCGTGGCGGAAGGTGGTGGACCGGCTGGCCGCCGACCAGGAATGGCACCAGGGCGCCTTCAGCGTCTACCTGGCCCCGCCAGTAAGGGACAGTGAATGGGACGGCCCGAAGACCGCAGAGGAACTCGTGAAAGAGTTGGTTGGGCCGGGGGTGAAGGGGT
Source organism: uncultured Gammaproteobacteria bacterium (assembly GCA_964418585.1). Taxonomy (GTDB): domain Bacteria; phylum Myxococcota_A; class UBA796; order JAJRTE01; family JAJRTE01; genus JAJRTE01. The sequence continues at coordinate 20,220 of CAYQMG010000096.1, forward strand.
GGGGAACGACCCCGCTGAAACGAATCGGGATCGAGGAGCTGCTCAGCAAAGTAGAAGAAGATTTGGCAAAGGGTGCTTGCCCCAAGGATCTGGACATGCTGCTCCGACGACCCCTGAAAGAGATGTGTGGGGAGCAACCTGAGACCGAAAACACGTCTGCTCTTGCCGCGATACTTCGGAACAGGATCCAGGAACAGGCCTGGGCAGTTGCCGGTGTAAGGGGAGAATCGTGATGGCACAACGTGGGTCGGGGACGCCTCTGACCAGAGTGACAGAGGTCGTGTTGACGGGATACAGGGGATGGTCCAGGAAGCAAAGATTCTCCACAGACGCGGATATCGTGTTGCTCACGGGCTCCAATGGCCTGGGGAAGTCCTCGTTTCTCGAAGCCGTTGCCTGGCTGTTGAACGGTTGGCAGGCCAATCAACCTGCAGGCGATGAGGGAGGCAGGGGACTTGAACGGCTTGTGAATGTGGGGCCGACTGATTGCCGCCGTTTCTGTTTCAGCCTGAAGGGGACGCCGGACTACTTCCTGGAGTTTTCTTCCGACAGCGGCAGCAAAAGAACACAGGGTGGCGTCGAGGTTAGCTTCAGCAAGGGATTTCAAGCCGACCTGAGTGCGGCAGGGAGTTCGTTTTTCCAGGACCGGCCGCGGTTTGTGCTGGACGAACGCCGGAGGAACGGCAGACTGGCCGAATTCATGATTCGCGAGGAACTCCGGGATTTTGTTGATTCCCTTGATCCGATTGCGCTTTCGGACGAGGCTTGTGCTGATGTAGAACAGAGATTCAACAGTGCGCGGACGGAACTGGAACAGGCAAAGGAGGAGGTGAGAAGTGGCAATGAGGGGATCACTGAACTCATTGCCGGATTGCTGGGTGAAGATACACTCGTCGAAAAGCTGCGCGAGGTGAAAGAGGACCTCGACTCCGTCCTTTCGATGAATGAGGAAGATGTTCCAGGAGCTGTTGCAGACCAGACCCTGCGCATCGAGCAACTTCGGCGGGAAGTCGAGGTTTGGATGAAAGCCCGCGAGAACGAGATCAAAAACCTGCTCTCGGTCCTGAAGTCAGAGGTACCTGCCATCCCAGGAAAGGAACATGAGGAGAAGGAAAAGGGTACGTCTTCGAAGGAACCGTCAGGAGTTCAAGCGCGTTTCGGCAAAGTTGCGCAGTATCTACAGGACGATAGCGCGCGAATCAGAGAACGGGGGGCAACCGCGGAGGCGACCTTTCAAGAGATTGCGGAGTGGCTTAGGAAGTTGAAAGAGAAATACGAAGACTACGAGAATGCAAGGCAAAGTGAGAAAGAGTGCTGGAACCGGAAGATTCGGTGTCGGGAGTTTCTCGATTTGGTCTCCGACTACGTGCGGAAGTATGCAAACAGGCATGACGAGGGAGTCGAAACACAGCTCTCCAATGTATTGAACCGCGTGCTTCTTCGTTTTTTGCCGACGCCCGGTGTTTTCCCCGTGCGTGCGAATCTGAGCCACGATGACCGGTCCCATTGGACTCGCCTGGAGACCAAGGACAAGCGTTCCTGGTCCGTGCTCTCCACCGGCCAGAAGGCGCAGCTCAGCCTGGCCTGGATGATGGCCCAGGCCCTGGTGCTCCGGACCTGGTTGCCGCACCGGGTCCTGATCCTGGACGACACCTCGTCTGCGTTTGATCTTGGCAACCTGGCCCGCCAGGCCACCTGGCTCCGGCAACTCGCCTACACGGACGACGACGAGTTTCGGTGGCAAATCTTTCTGGCCTCTCACCATGACGAGATGACCACACGGCTGGTTGAACTCCTCCATCCGCCCCCGGGCCGAAGCCTGCTGGTCCTGGATTTCGTGGGGTGGACCCCGGAAGTCGGTCCGGAGGTGGTTTCCCACGAGTTGCGACCCGGGCCGGTTTCGTCTACACTCGGCATGCAGGAGGCGCTCCAGCGGGCCTGGCACCGTCCTCCAGGAGGTTCTTTCCCATGACCGAATCCAAGAAACAAACCTGGCTGGTGGAACTGAAGACCGTGACCCCCGCCTTTGTGGGCGGAGCAGCCCCCAATGCCGGCGCCGAGATCCGCGTGCCCTCCATCCGGGGGGCGCTGCGGGCCTGGTACCGGCTCCTGGTAGGCCCCGACGCGGCCGCCGGGCTCCAGCTCAAGGACCCGGCCGAGGCCGAATCCCGGTTGTTCGGTGGGACCGCTCGGGGCGAGGGCCAGGGGCGGCTGGTGCTGAGCCTGACCGGCCCCCCACCTCGAGGCGCCATGCCCTGGACGGGCCGGGTGGGCACCGGGCGGGGGTATCTGGGATTCAGCCTCAACTTGGGGTCCAACCGCCGCCTCGCCGTACCTCCGGGCACCCGGTTCGGCCTCCGGTTCACGTTTCCTCGAGGAATCGCCGCCACCGAGGCAAAGCGCCTCTACGGCACGCTGTGGACCTGGTGTTGGCTGGGGGGGCTGGGCAGCCGCTCTCACCGGGCACTGGGGAGCCTCGCCCCGGCTGCGTGGCCGCCTCGAGTGGCCGATCTGGCAGGGAACTCCCTCAAGCCGCCCCTCGACCTCCCGGACCCCTCTCGAACCACGAATCTTCGCGACTTTGCCTATCGTTTGGCGGAGGGCCTCTGGACAGTGGACGATACCATGATGCTGGGTCGAGAACACCAGGTGCCGCCGCAGCCCGCCTGTCGTCTGGGCAAGGACCATCCGGTCGTGGTCTGGGCCGGAGCCTCGGGGACCCCCTGGCCCTCCTGGGAGGGCGCGCTGGAGGAGATCGGACAGCACCTGGCGGACTTTCGGAAGCAGCGGGACATCGACGGCATCCCGGGGGGAACCTTGCGGACCCTGGAAGCGGGTCGCCCGTTGCGACAGGCCCCGGCGCGCACCACGTTCGGCCTCCCCCTGGGACTCCAGCGCATTCGGCCTCGAGGCCGCCGGTTCGAGCTTCGGCCCTACGTGGCAGACCCCTTGCCGGGCAGCTCCCGGGCCGAGGAGCTGGGCCGTGCCTACCAGGACGTTCGCGGCCGGGCCCCGTCGCCCCTGTTCATCCACCTGGCACCCTGCGGCAAAGGCTACGTGGCCGTCTACACCCTGATGGCCGGGCCCTGGCCCGGACGTGATCTGGATATCCGGGAAGCCCGACAGTCCCGCGGGTTTGCTCCGGCAGTGCCCAACCTGGACCTGCCCCTGCGGTACATTCGCTCCCTGCCCGGGCGCAAGGAGGTGAAACTGTGAACGAACTCCAATGGTGGCAACAGAAGCTGCGCCAGACCTTGCACGATCCGGTGCACAAGGGCCTGATCCTGGGGTCGGGGATCAAACACTTCGAGGAAGCGGGGAAGCTCTTCAAGGCGATCATCGATCAGGAACTGAAGGGCGCCGGGAAAAGACCGGACCGGCTCGCAACCGGGGCCGATCGGCCGCACCTCGGATCTGGAAGGCAATGTCGAGTCGACTGGCGCAAGGCACCCCTGATTACCCACCCGCTTCAGCCCGGCGCCTGTTTCCGTCCCCCTGCCGAGAAATTCCACCCGGGCAAGGGCGCGCGCCGCCGGGTTCGCGCCCTCACAGAGGAACTCGTGGCATACTGGGAAGCCTGGTTCGAGGCGGTGGCCAGGGCTTCCTCGGAACATGAGTCTGCTGATGCGTCCGAGGTGCGCGCCGGTGCCTGGCACGACGCCGCCCGGCTTCGCGCTATCCAGTGGGCGGTCTGGCGCCAGGCGTCCGAATGGACACGCAGCCTGGGTATTCCGTTTCCATGGCTCCCCGCCGATACCCGTGCCCCGGACCATTCGATCGAGAATCATACCCGCATGGCCTCCGCAGCGGCTTTCCTCGTTGGTGAGAGAAGCAAGAACCATCCTCCGGAGCGGGAGCCTTGCCTGCTGGCGGTCTCTGTTCGGGGTGTGCAGAAATTCATTGCCGAGTCGCGCAAGACCCGCGACCTCTGGACCGCGTGCATGATCTTTGCCGAGCTTGCCTGGGCCGGCATGGAGCCCATCCTCGAACAGTATGGCCCGGACGCCATCCTGTACCCGGACCTGCGCGGGAACCCTCTGGCAGACCAGTGGTTGTGGCAGCAGAAAGACCCCGTGTTGCGCGACGCCGTTCCGGAGTCCGTGTGTGCCGGAGGCATCGCCACCTATGCCGCAGTGGTTCCCAACACCTTCACCGCCCTGGTGCCTCGAGGCGGCCGGGACCACCTGGTGGCTGTGGAGGATCTGGCCGGCCGGTGCCGGGAGGCGGTGGCCCGCCGCTGGCGCGAACTGGCCGATGCGGTGCGAAGTTGGCTGCGGTCGAAGGCCGGTGGGGGGGCCTGGACTCGAGTCTGGGACCGGCAGCTTGCGCGCGGGCCGGAGGTGACCTGGAGCGCGATGGTGTGGCGCCGGCGCATGGACCAGAACGGCTCGATCCCCGACCTCCAGGCCCTGCCTGGCCGCGCCGAGGACCACCCGGGGGAACGTCTGCCGACTCAGCTCCAGGCGCGGGAACAGGCACTGGCGCCCTGGATAGGGCACGACACCAGGAACCACTACGAGCATGCCCGGCGTGTGTTCGGGGACCTGGACAGCAGGGCGCATCTCAACTACCTGCGCAACGAACGGGGATTCGACTACCCCCTGGTCCATCATGCCCTGATGACCGCCCACCGGGTGCGCAAGCGGGCGAGCAGTCCAGCGCCGGCCCGGGAACCCGGGGAGAAGTGCAGCGTGACCGGCCGGCACGAGGTGTTGTCCAACCTGGACCCGGGCGCGCCCATCTCCCTGGGGCGCCGGCGCGCAGCGGCCCGGGCGTTCTGGGCCAATCCGCGTCTGGATCCGGAGGCGGACGGGAGCGAGCGCCTGGGGGGTCCGGCAGCACTCAAGCGCTACCTGGTTGCCGCCGGGGAGGAGACGTTCACCCGGCGATGGCTCGGCATCGAGGAAGCCGCACCACGGGATCCACGGGTTCCATTCCCATCGACCGCGGCCATCGCCTCCGGCCGTTTCCTCGTCGAGGTGGGGCGTCGGGTGGAGAGCTTGCGCGGTCCCATCCAGGCCGTGCTCGAGGCTGCCAGCCAGTCGCCGCTTCCCGCTGAGACCCAGGACCCGATGAGCCTTCCACGCCTGGCGCCGCTTGCGGCGGGCGACAGGTTGCTCAAGAGGTTCTACGCCCTGGAGCCGGAGTACCTGTTTCCAGAGGCTCTCCGGACCCTGGTGGACCGGGCCGGAGGGGATGAGAGCCCGGACGGGCGCCGGATCAAGGCATTGCTGGACGCCGGGACCCGGCTTCGGCAGGCACTGGGGGCCGGCCCGGACACCGGCGTTGCGGTCCTGGTCATGGACGGGGACAGCATGGGCCGGCTGCTCCTGGGCGACCCCAAGGTGATCGCCGCCCGGTGGGAGGATGTGCTGCACCCGGAAGCTGTGCGTCAGGCGCGGGAAGGCCTTCTCGCGGAGGTTGGTTGGCCGGGCCTTCTGGGGGTCTCCCGGCCCATGGGACCGGCGTTGCATGCGGCCATCACCCAGATGCTCGCCCGGTTCGTGCACCGCATCGCCCCCTGGGTTGTCGAACGGGAGTATGGAGGCCGTCTGATCTACGCCGGCGGGGACGATTTGCTGGCCTTGCTGCCCGCCGGGGACGCGATTCCGGCTGCGGCCAGGCTTCAGCAGCTTTTCAGCGCCCCGTTCGTGGTGGACACCATGCCCGACCTTCCACCCTGGTCGTGGCGGCGGTCCTCCCCGGAGGCCGGAGCCCGTGCACCGTCTCCGGACGGCTCCTGGGAGCGGGACCGGTTCCGCGTGCCCAGGCCCGGGTACGACCCGGACACCCGCCGGTGGGTCGTGGAGACGTCCTCCCTCGAGTACGAGCCGCACGCAGGCACCGGAGAGCAGCCGGAGGCCGGGGAATGGGCGGAATCGGCGGACCTGTTCCCCATGCTCGGGCGACCTCACGGACTCTCCGCCGGCATGGCGCTGGGGCATTACAAGACCGCGTTGCAGACCTTGATCCTGTCCGCACGGGAGAACCTGGGCCGGGCCAAGTCCCTGTCTCCCCGTCCTCCCAGGCGCCTGAGCACAGGAGACCGGCCCCTCGAGTCCTACCGGTCGGGCATTGCGGTGAGCCGATTCACCCGGAACGGGGCCAAGGACACCTGGGTGGCCCGCTGGCGCCTCGAGGCGGAGGACGCCGGCGATCCTTCCTGGGGGAAGGGAGGGCCGGAGGAGGGGGACAAGGACCGTGCCCACGGACCTCCCACGGTGTGGAGAGAGTTGGAGACCATCATCGATGCGTTCGGCGACAACAGGCTTGCCAGACGTTTTCCCTACCAACTTCAGGAATCCCTGGCAGCCATGCACCCCTTGCCGGACCACCCGGAGGACCGGCGGCGGCTTCTCGAGGGTCTCATCGCCCACCATGCGCCGCAGTGCAGCCTCGAGGTGAAGAGGACGGTCCTGCGTGTCGTGGAGGCGGGGATGGAGGGCGCCGGGGTCGGCCGGACGGTGGAAGGCCGTGGACAGGACCGGAAGGACGAGGTGTGGACGGACCCGTACCTCGCCGCGCGAGCAGCCGTGTCCGGGGTGCTCCTGGCCCGTCATCTCTCGGCCACAGGAGGTGCGCGATGAACGAGTTCTTCGTCGTTCCCGAAGACACCCTCTGGTTGCGGACCGGGTCGCCGTTCCTGGCTGGCGAGGACAGCTTCGACCCCGGGGTGTTCCCTCCGACCCCCTGGACGTTCCAGGGCATGATCCGCACCCGTATCCTCCTGGACCGATTCGAGGCACCCCTCGACCAGGTGGACGGGGCACGGATTGCCCGACTCGTGGGGACCTCCGACGCCTTGCCCCGTGGATGGTGGTTCGAGGGTCCCTTTCCTGCCAGGACAGAGGGCGGGACCGTGGAGCCCTGGTTTCCCTGGCCCGCGTTCCTCTGGGCAAGTCCCCCCGGGGAAATCGGGGAGCCGGTGGTCCGAACCCGCGAGATACCCTGGGCCGCTCGAGAAGACCTGATCGGAGACCGGGCGAACGACAGCCTCGAGGGCGTTCCCGGCAGCCTGGCACAGCCTGCTCGAGGCTGGGTTTCCGCCGGCAATCTGCTCTGGAGCCTCACCGGCTGGGGCCTTTGGGATCCTGGCGGCGCGGTGATGGTGGGGAAAACCCATGGCTCTGGAGACCCGCTGCCGCCGTTCGTCAAGCTCGAGGGACATCCCGGGTTGCGGGTGGACCCGAAGATCGGCGCGGCTCAGGACCACATGTTCTACGTGGCCATCCACCACCGGTTTCAGCCCGGGTCGGGGCTGTACGGAGCGCTCTACGGCGCTGGAGACATCGCGGCGCTGGACGGCGGAGGGTTTCTCGGGCGCAGGGGACGCACGGTCCGGATCGAACCGGGAACCGCCTGCCGGGCCTGGCGCTACCTGCGCGACAGCCGCCACCTGGCGGTCTCTCCGGAGGAGGGCGAGGAGCCAGTGCACTTGCGACTCGTGCTCCTCTCTCCGGCTTTTGTCGACGGTCCGTATCCGTTCCAGCTTCCTCCCGGCGCCACCGTCCGTTCCGTGCAGGCCGTCCCGGGTCCTGTCGTGGGTGGATTCGACCTCCGCGGGGGAGGAAGCCGCGATGCTCGAGCCACCTGGGGAGCCGGGAGCACGTGGTGGATCGAGCTGGACGGAGACGAGGAGACGCGCGAGGCCGCGTTGCAGCAACTGGCCGCCTGGCCTCCTCCCGGCGCGTCCCCGGAGCAGCAGTTCGGTTTCGGCCAGTACCTGGTCGCCTTGTTCAACCCTGAGACCGGCGAACCCATCGCCCCGGAGGAGCCTGACGATGTTTGAAGCCATGGAAACCGGAATCTACCTGCTCACCCAGACCCACGTGGGCACCGGCCAGGCCGCAGGCGCCGTGGACCTGCCCATCGCCCGGGAGGCCCATACGGGTTTCCCCTACCTGCCCGCCACCGCGCTCAAGGGGGTGGCTCGAGACGACTTCGAATCCGTGCACGGCGAGAAGAAGACCAGTGCCCTGTTCGGGCCTCCACCTCCTCAGCCCCAGCAGGATCCGGGCGAAAAGCTCTATCCCGGGAAGATGGTCATCACCGACGGCCACCTGCTGGCCTTCCCGATCCGGAGCCTCACCGCACCGTTTCTCTGGATCACCTCCCCGTTGATCATCGAACGGTGGCGACGCCTCCGGGCCGCCTGGGGGCTCCAGGCGCCGACGTTCGCCCCGATCGAAGCACCGGCAGCGACCTTCCGGCAGGACGCCCCCCTGGTGCTCCAGGATCACCTGGTGGACTCGGACCAGGTTGCCTGGAACCACCCCGACCTGGAAGCAGTGGCTGCCGCGTGGCTCCGCCTGATCGGCCTCCCCTCGTGCCGGCAGGACGCATCGAGACCGGGCGCGCCTCCGGAGTTCCCTGGCGGCCCCAGCCATGGGGAGTCCCTCGCTCGCCAGTTCATGAGCCGGCTGGTCTGTCTCCCGGACGAGGACTTCTCCTACCTGGTGCAGACTGCGACGCCGGTGTCTGCTCGAGTTCAGCTCACCCCGGGCAAGACCACGGACAGGTGGAAGGACCCGGATAGCGGGGTGGAGTACAGGGGCAACCTTTGGTATGAAGAGACGCTCCCGTCGGAGTGCCTGTTCAGCGCGGTCATCGTGTCTCGAGTCAAGGGTGAGAAGGCGTTCGGCGACCTGCGGCAGCACTTCGACTCCGGCCGGGTGGTGCAGGTGGGTGGCAACGAAACCGTGGGACAGGGCCTGTGCTGGTGGGTCAGGGAATGTCCTGCCGGGGGCTCCAGCAGCGAGATCGGGGGAGGAAAGCGATGAGCACGGCCAAGGACCTCAAGCACGAACGGAATCGCGTGGCCCTCGAGCGCGTCAGGCAGTGGGCGGGCGACACTTCGTTGCAGAAGCAGGTACAGGGGTTGCCTGTCCAGGTACGGAGCATGGGCGCAGCCGCCACGGTGGCGTTGCTGGCCAGTCGGGCGGAGACGCGGCTCCTGGCCGCTGACCTGGTCCACTGGCTTGCCGAGCGTTGTCCTCGCCAGTTGCTGGGCGCCCGCCCGCACAGGGCGGTGGGCGTGCGCGAGTTTCTGGAGCGATGGGAAGCTCTCGAGGACCAGCGGGCGGTGCACGCCCTGGATGAAGAGGCGTTGCAGTTCGCCGAGGCGCTCAAGTTGTTCAGCTCGGCCTGGTACGAGAAGGAGGGCAGGTGATGGCAACCTTGCAGCAACCCGGGTTGCCGCCCATGGCGCGGCCGCTCCGGGAAGCCGTGGACCGGGTGCTCGGCCCCGGCGCCTTGCCGGCCCGTGCCCACCCTGGCCTGGTGTGGGACCGGTATCCTCGCGTGTGGCTCCCGGATCGAACCCCGGCCGACAGCCGCAGGCGCAAGAAGTGGCTGGATGCGTTCGTGACCGGTTTCGCTGGCGCAGGCAGGGCCGAAAAAGAGGAGTTGGAGGCCCGACTTGCCCGGCTTCAGGCCCTTTCGAGCGCGAGCAGGGAGTTCTCGTGCACCGGGCCGCTCCTGCTGGGGGCTGGCGCGGATCACCCCACCGAGACCGGGTTTTCCTTCGACCCAGTCCTGGGCGTCCCGGTGCTGCCCGGAAGCTCGGTCAAAGGGCTTGCTCGAGCAGGTGCCGACCTGCTCGACGCACCCGTGGAGCAACGGGATCGGATTCTCGGCACAGAGCACCCGGGCCGGGCCGAGGGGGGCCCGGACAAGAAAGCCCCGGACAAGGAAGTCTCGTCTCCCGGAGTCGTCTGTTTTCTGGATGCCTGGCCCTCGGCCTGGCCGACCCTGCGCGTGGACATCCTCAATCCCCACCATCCGATGTACTACCAGGATCAGGCCAGGAGCCTGCCCGGGAGGCGCCGTCGCGTGGCAGACTACACCGAGGAGCCGAAACCGGTTCCTTTCCTCGCCGTGGAGGCCGGTACGCGGTACCGATTCCATCTCCGGCTCCGCCCTGGCGGTCGGCCCCAGGACCTGGACCTGGCCTGGCAATGGCTCCAGGCGGGTCTCGAGCACCTCGGCATCGGCGCCAAGACCGCGGCCGGGTACGGCCACATGACCCCCGTTGCCTGACGAAGGAGCTTGGCCCCGGACCTGGCGTCTCGACCCGCTGGTGGTTGGATTGCCTGAACCCGGGCTTCCCTTGCCCTGGACAGCCGTTCGCGGGATGAAGACCCTGGCCGAGGTGAGGCGCCCCGCAGATGGAGCGGGCGTGGAAAAAGGAACATCAGCGGTCCAGGTATGACAGGTTGACAGCATGCCAGTCGGTTCTCGAGGCTCTACCCCTGGAACCCCCTGCGCGGCCTGCATTCCATGTTGTCCGGGTGCGCCCGCCTGGGTGCATACGCGCACGCCCGTCCCGCCCGGGACAGGTGGGGTCCAGACATCCTGCACCACCTGTTTACAGGATCGCTGAATTCGCATACCCTGGGACGAGGAGATCAGCCCGATCTTGCGAAACCGAGCCCTGGCGTTCGTGTCGGTGACGGACGTGGGGTTTTGGGGCGAAGCGTCGGGCGTGGGTTTGTACCGGAGGTCCAGCGAGTCGAGTGCGCGTGTGACCGTGGATTGAAGTCGAGCGGCGGGGGCGTCGAGGGAGTTTCCGGTATCTCATGAGCGAACGCGAAGAAAGCGGTTCAGAAGAAGTCCCGGTGGGCCGAGCCGTGTCTTCTGGGTCTTCTGGCATCTCCTGTGGTTCTTCCGGTGACATGTCGGAGCGTGGCGGTGGACCTGCTGTCGGTGGCGAAGGGCCGGACGAGGGGATATCCACGTACCTGGCAGGGGTTGACGCTGATTTCGGGGCAGGAGAGACCTGGATCATCGGTTCTGATGGCCGTGCATCGAGGCGCATCGAGAGCGGAGTGGGTTCTCGCTACGCGGACCTGGGCGTCATTGGTGAAGGGGGCATGGGAGTGGTTCGCCGCGTCCTCGACCGTGAGCTGAACCGGACCATGGCCATGAAGGTGCTCCGGGCCGAGTTTCTGGCCGATAGCGGGCACGTGGCCCGATTCATGGAGGAGGCCCAGGCCACCGCTCAGCTTCAACATCCTGCCATCGTGCCGGTCCATGAAGTGGGGCGACTGCCGGATGGACGTTTCTACTTCACCATGCAGGAGGTCCGTGGGCGTACCCTGGAAGAAGTGATTTCGGAGCTTCACGAGGCTTCGCGGCATGGTCGGTGGGGTCAGACCGCTTCCGGCTGGACCTTTCGGCGGCTGGTGGACGCTTTCCACACGGCGTGCACCGCGGTAGCCTATGCCCATCATCGAGGGGTGATTCATCGGGACCTCAAGCCCTCCAACATCATGGTCGGGGCGTTCGGTGAGGTCTTTGTCATGGACTGGGGGTTGGCCAAGGTCGTCTCCACGCAGGAGGAGGTGGGTCGGA
>CAYQMG010000097.1:0-9575 GCA_964418585.1 uncultured Gammaproteobacteria bacterium
CCAGGTCGATGGTCGACAGGCCCCAGGTCGAGGAACGACAGGCCCCAGGTCGATGGTCGACGGGCCCCAGGTCGAGGAACGACAGGCGGCAGGTCGAGGATCGACGGGCCCCAGGTCGAGCATGCCGGCCTGCCGGGTCGAGTCGCCGGCCTGCCTGGGTCAAGATCGAGGGGGGCGGGATGAGGTCGGGCGGGGGGAGTGGCCTGGTGTCACCGGGCCGTCCGGTTGCGCCGGCGGCCCATCCAGGTCAATCCGGTGAGTGCCGCGAGGACCAGGCCCAGGGTGCCTCGAGGCTGTCCTCGGGTCGAGCAGTCGCAGCTTCCCGCCGGTTGGTCGTCCCCTGCGGCGGGGGGGGAGGTGTCGTCGTCGCCCGGGAACGGGGTATCTTCGTCGCCCGGGGGCGACGTATCGTCGTCGCCCGGGAAGGCGGTGTCGTCATCGCCGGGCAAGGTCGTGTCGTCGTCGCCCAGAGGTGTGGGTGAAGCTGCGGAGTGTCCCACCTGGAACAGGTTGGGGACGGCGGATTCTCCATCCAGGCCCTCATCGTCGGTGGCGAACGCGGTCCAGAGGTAGGTCCCGGGACCGCCGATCGTGTCGGAAGGAATGGCCACCGACGTGACGCCGCTCGAGTCCTCCGGGACACCGGCGACACGGTGGACCTCGGTGCCGTCTTCCAGGGTGATCAAGAAGGTGTACGTGAGGGGATCCCGGTCTGCGTCTGAAGCGTTGACCACACTGAACAGGATGTCGCCCTCATCCACTTGCGAACCGTCCGATGGATTCTGGAGGGTCGGCGCGGCCGGCGGGTCGTTGGTGGTGTTCACGAAGAAGTCCACGGAGGCCCAGTCCGAGGTGCCGGCGCCGTCGTCGGCCATGGCCTGCACCCGGTACTCGGTGTTGTCCTCGAGGGGGAGGGGCGGGGTCCACCGGACCTTCCCATCCGTGTCGGCGGACAGTGCGCCGCTGCTCTGTGTGGTTGCCGGGTCCCCGTCCGCAGTGGGGAAGACCTCCACGTAGTAGGTGAGTGCGTCGCCCTCGGGATCTTCGGCCTCGCCCAGGGTGATTTCCGGCTGAGTGGAGGAGATTTCCGACCCGTTGTAGGGGTAGAGAATCTCCGGAGGCCCTGGCGGGCCGTTGTAGGTGCTGATGAGGAAACTGCTCCAGGCGCTCCATTCGCCCGTGAGGTCGTCGTCCATGGCGCGGCACCGCCACACGTACTCGATACCCTCGGACAGGGCGTCGGGGATTTGCCAGGAGGTGGTGCCGCCTTGGCCTTCGGGGACGCCGGACGCGCCGGCGACCGGGGTGGAGCCGTCGGAGGCGGTGAACACCTCGAACTGGTACGTCAAGACATCCCGGTCCAGGTCCACGGCGTTGATGACCTCGAGGTTGGGAGTGGCGGAGCCGATGGTGGCCCCGTCCGCGGGGAGGTTCGGGATTGGCGCGGAGGGCGGGTCGTTGCTCAAGTTGACGAAGAACCGCCCGATGTCGGACCAGGGTCCGGCCACGTAGGCGTCTCGAGCCCGCACGCGCCACCAGGCGTCGGCGTTGTCGGTCAAGGGGGTGTCGACGACGTACTCGGTGGTGGACGTGTCGGGCGTCTGGACCACGTCGCCGCCGGTGACCCACTCGGTGAGGTTGGCGTCGGCGTAGACCTCGAACTCATAGGTCAGGAGGTCGCCGTCGGGGTCGTCGGCATTGGAGACGATCAGGGTGGGCGTGAGCGTGGAGACCTCGTCGCCGTCCGCGGGGGACTCGAGGCCCGGGGCGCCTGGGCCGTTGGAGACCATGGGGTCTGTCCCGTTGAGGAACTCCTCGAGGTTGGAGATCCCGTCGCCGTCCGGGTCTTCCTGTGCGTCGTCCGGGTTCGAGGGGTCGAGGCCGTGTTCGGTCTCCCAGGTGTCCGGCATGCTGTCCTGGTCCTGGTCCTGGGCATCCATGGTCACGGACCAGGTCTGCTCCGCAGAAGCCGCCTCGTCGTCCGACACGGTGATGGAGACCGTGTGGGTCCCGGCCTGGTCCAGCGTGGGGGTCCAGGTGAGGAGACCGTCCTCGGTCATGGCCATGCCGTCCGGCCCCTGCTCGAGGGCGAAGGTCAGCGGGTCGTTGACGCCGCCGGGGTCCACGGCCTCGGCCTGGTAAGTGTAGGTGACCCCTTCCATGGCGGTGGTGGGTGGGATCGAGACGAACGAGGGCGGGGCATTGTCCACTGCAACCTCGAGGCTCTGGGTGGCGGTGAGTTCGTCCGGGTCGATCACGGTGAGCGTGACGGTATAGACCCCATCTTCGGCGAACACGTGTGAGACGTTGAGGAGGTCGGCGCCTTGCTGCAGGTCGGAGCCGTCGCCGAAGTCCCAGCGGTAGGTGAGGGCCTGACCCACCGGGTCGGTCGCCTGGGCCTCGAACGAGAAGGTGTCGCCCTCGGCGCCGGCCGCGTCGCCCTGGAACTTCACGATGATCGGCGCGGCCGTGTCCACGCTGACCGAGCCTGTCCGGGTGGTGACGCCGCCGTCGTCGTCCTCGACAGTGAGTGTCACGGTGTAGACGCCGCTGGAGACGTAGACGTGGGAGGTTTCGGTGAGGTCGGCGCCGGAGACGGGGTCGGAACCGTCGCCGAAATCGTAAGTGTAGGTGAGCGGGTCCGCAGCACCGGCCGGGTCGGTCGCGAGGGCCGAGAAGTCGACCTGCTCCCCTTCTGCGCCGTAAGCATCGAAGTCGAACGCCACGATGGTGGGAGGCACGTTGTCCACGGTCACCGTGGCCGTGCGGGTGGCGGTGGCCCCGTCCGAGTCGGTGACGGTGAGGGTGACCTCGAATGTGCCGTCATCCGGGTAGAGGTGGTCGGCGATGGTGTCCTCGTCGATGGTTTCGCTGGTCCCGTCGCCCCAGTCTATGACGGCGGAGGGTTCTTCACCACCGGCGTCCGATGCTGCGTAACCGGCGGAGATTTCTTCGCCTTCCCGGCCGGATTCGTCCACGCTGAACGAGTCGATCACCGGCGCCACGTTGGCCACCTCGAGGGTGGCGCTCCGGCTGTCCGATGCGTCGGTGTCGTCGTACACGGTGACGACGATGTCGTAGGTTCCGGTGGCATTGAATCGGTGGGTGGCCTGGGCCGAATCGGCGATGGCGCCGTCACCGAAGTCCCATCGGTACCGGAGGGGGTCGTTCCCCGGGTCGGCGGCGCTGACGCTGAAACTCACCAGTTCTCCCTGGTCCGCAGAGGCAGGGATCGAGACATTGGTGATGGCCGGAGGCGCGTTGGCCACCACGACCTCGAGGGTGCGTTCCACAGCGCCTCCGTAGTAGTCGGACACGGTGACGGTGATGGTGTAGGTGCCATCGGCCGCGTAGGTGTGGACCGGCGCAGGCTCGCTCGAGGAGGTTCCGTCACCGAAGTCCCAGGCATAGATGAGGTCACCGCTGGGTGTGCTCGCCTCGACGGAGTAGGTGCCGGAGTCCCCTTCCACCAGTTCGGTGGGTCCTTGAATCTCTCCCACCTCGGGAGGCACGTTTTGCACCTCGACCTCGATCTGGGCGGTGTCGGAACCGCCGTCGCCGTCGGTTGCAGTCACGGTCACCGTGTAGGTTCCCGGGATGTTGTAGGTGTGGGTGGTCGTCGCCCCTTCCTGGTCGTCGGAGCCGTCGCCGAAATTCCAGACAAAGGTGATCACATCGTCCTGGCCCGGGTCCGTGGCGGTCGTGGAGAAAGTTACAGGCGTGCCGATGTAGGCTGCCTCGTCGGTGACCACGTCGCCGAGTGTGGGGGAGACGTTGTCCACGGCGACCTCGAGGGACGCGGTGGCGGTGAGTCCACCGGGGTCTTCGACGGTGAGTGTGAGTTCATAGACGCCTTCGTCCACGTAGACGTGCGAGACCTCGGTGAGGTCCTGACCGGAGACCGGGTCGGAGCCGTCATCGAACGTCCAGGTGTAGACCAAGGTTTCGAGGCCGGGGTCGGAAGCCGAGGCGGAGAAGACGAACGTGTCCCCCTCGTCGCCGTTCACATCGCCCTCGAGGGTGGAAATGGTGGGGGCGTCGTTGCCCACGTTCACCGTGCGGCTGACCGAGGCCTCGCCTCCGTCCTCGTCGCGGACAGTGAGGGTGAGGGTGTAGGTATCCACGTCGAGGTAGGTGTGCGAGACCTGGGTGAGGTCTTGACCGGACACCGGGTCCGAACCGTCGCCGAAGTCCCAGGTATAGGTGAGGATGTCGTCGCCCGGGTCGGTGGCGGAAGCCTCGAACGAGAACGACTGGCCTTCGAGTCCGGAGAAATCTCCGGTCACACTGGCGATGGTGGGATCCACGTTGGCCACGACCACGGTGATGGAGTCGGATACGGAAGCGCCCGCATCGTCGGTCACGGTGACCGTGAGGATGTAGGAGCCGTCATCGGCGTAGGTGTGGGATACGGTCGCCCCGGATCCAGAGGCGCCGTCGCCGAAGTCCCAGGCATACGACAGGGCGTCCGCCCCCGGGTCGCTCGCGGTGACCGTGAAGTTCAAGGCGGCCCCCTCGTTGCCGGTCTGGTCCCCCGCGATGGAGACGATGACAGGTGGAAGGTTTTCAACCGTGACCGGGACCGTGGTGGATGCTTCCCCGCCATCCCCGTCTGTGACCGTAAGGGTGACGGTATAGGACCCGTCGTTGGTGAAGATGTGCGACGTGCTGGACCCGGACCCGGAGGAGCCGTCGCCGAAGTCCCAGGTGTAGCTGAGCGTGTCCGATCCCGGGTCAGACGCGGCGGCGTCGAAATAGAAGGTGTCGCCCTCGTTTCCCGTGGCCGTGTAGACAAGGTCCTCGATGGTCGGCGCCACGTTGGTGATGGTGATGGTTTCACTGCTGCTGGTGCTGCCCCCGTCGTCGTCGGAGACGGTGAGGGTCACGGTGTAGGTCCCATCCTGGCCATACGTGTGGTTGACCGAGGTGAGGTCCACGTCCCCGATGGACTGGCCGTCGCCGAAGTCCCAGGCGTAGGTGAGTTGGTCGAGGCTTCCCGGGTCGGTGGCCTGCGCGGACAGGGACACGCTGCTTCCTTCCGGGGCGCTGGTGGGAACCTGGAGTGAGGCGATGGTGGGGTCGGCATTGAGAACCGGCACGGTGGTGGTGTAGGTGGCGGTGGCGCCGCCGGTGTCGGTCACGGTGACCTGGACCTCGTAGGATCCTTCATCCACATACGTGTGCGCTGTGGAAGCCCCGGTGCCGGTCCCACCGTCCCCGAACGTCCAGGCATAGCTCAGCGTGTCCCCCGGGCCGGGGTCGGTCGCCGTGGCGGAAAAGGTGACCTCGTCTCCCTCGAAGCCCGGGTTGTCGACGACCACGTTGGTGATCTGAGGCGCCAGGTTGCTCACCGTAACCTCGGCCGTATCGGTCGCACTGGAGCCTCGAGAATCGGTCACACGAAGCGTCACGGTGTAGGTTCCGTGCACCGGGTAGGTGCATTCGGCGGAGACATCCGTCGTGTTCACGTCATAGGTGCCGTCGGATTCGCAGTCCCATTCGTAGCCCACGATGCTGCCCGTCCGTGCATAAGACCCCTGGGCGGTCAGGGAGATGGCAGAGCCTTCGGCGCCCGAGTAGGGACCGTTGGCCTCGGCCACCGGGCGCAGATTGATCTGGAAGTTGACCACCTGGGCCAATTCGTCCGTGGTCATGCCGAACGTGGCTTCCTCGGGCAATCCGGCCAGCCACTGGGCCACCGCCTGGGCATTGGCTCGAGTCAACTGCTGGCTCTGAAAGTGGAGAAAGATGACCGTCTCCCCGGGGGGGATGGAGACATATCGGTATTCCCAGTAGATGAAATCCGCAGCACGGCCGTAAGCGCCCTGTTCGATATAGTCCATTTCCTCCGCACCATTGGCCCCGGCCACCACGTGGGCGATGGCCGGTTTGCCGCCCCCGTCGGAGTCGTCGTCGGTCACGAACCACTCGAGCCCCGGCGCAAGGGTGGTGTCGCCGGCAGAGGTGACCGCGATGGTGGTGACGCCGTCCGAGCCCAGGCTTTCGGCGGTGAGGACGTACCAGGGTGGAGACGTGGTGGAGCCCACCCGCAACTTCACGGTCTTCGTGTCGGTGGTCGGGTTGTGGAGGATGTCCATGTATCGCGCAAAGCCGATGGTGCCCGTGGCCGGCACGTACACCTTCCGGGTGACCGTGAGACCGCTGAGGGTCTTGGCGCCCATCGCCACCTGGCGGCCGTCCAGTTCCCCGGTCGGGGGGACCCCGGCCGCGGAGTAGCGCTCGGTGCTGTCGCAGACGTCGGTCTGCTCCTGGTCGAGCAGGACGCAGGCGCTGGGCCAGCCGTCATAGGCATCGTCGGTTCCGTCGCGGACGAATCCAAAGAAGCTCGAGTCGATGTCCCAGAAGAATCCCTGTGGGTCGGTGTAGTCCGTGGTCTGGGCAAGGAGCGTGCCGGGAACAGCCGGCATAAACAACAACAACAAGATCGACAATCGGCGCATGGGCGACTCCTGCATGTTGGCCTCGAACGTGGCCGCGTTCCCTAAGACCTCCCGGACCGCCGATTGGGGCCGGGTCGATGTCGTTACCTGGTCTATTCAGGATGGCTCGATTCGCGTATCAAGGCAAGCGCGGCCCGTCGGCAGGCGGTTCAGCCCGGGCTGCACGAACCAGGGCGGGCGCCCATTCCGGGGTTCCCAGGGCATGGATGTGGGTGTAGGACGCCAGGATCCGACCTTGCACGATGCCGTCTCGAGCGCCTCCCACCCCCGTGCCTCGAGACAGGGTCAGGGCAGTAGGGAGCAAGGGTTCCGGCTCGGGCCACGAAATGCGCGAGTAGTGGAACTCGTGGCCGCGCAGCTCGAGACCGGGAGGGAAAAAAGGGTTGGCGGAAGTCACTCGAGCCACCACGTACCCATGGCCCTGGGGACGACGGGTCTGTTCCACCTCGAACGGGAGCGCCCCCACCATGGGGTAGAGGTCTCCGTCCTGGCGTACCCCCCGGGAGAGGTACATCAGTCCCCCGCATTCGGCCCAGACCGGGATCCCCTGCCCAATCCGCTCGTTCAAGGCATGCCGAAACCCTTCGTTGGCAGTCAGCCGTTTCGCATGCACTTCCGGGAACCCTCCACCCGCATACAGCGCGTCGATGGGGGGCAGTCGGGTGTCCCTCAGCGGAGAGAGAAACTCCAGCCGCGCCCCCGCTGCCTCGAGCGCCTCGAGGTTCTCGGGATAGTAGAACGAGAACGCCTGGTCCTTGAGCACACCGACGACCACGTCCGACCCTCGAGGTCCGGTTGCACGGCGCTCAGGAAACGGCAGGCCCCAGGGCGGGGCGGATTCGGCGATCTCGAGCACGGCCTGGCGGTCCACGTGAGCCTCCACCACCCCGGCAAGTGCGTCGAGGATCTCGCCGGTGGCGCCGTGTTCCACCGCGGTCACCAGGCCCAGGTGGCGACTGGGCAGGTGCTGCTTGCCGAGCCTGGGGATACATCCCACCACCGGGAGGCCGGTCGCGGAACGGATGGCCTCCCGGATGACCGCCTCCTGCCGCGCCGTGCCCACGTGGTTGAGAATCACCCCGGCCAGGCGAAGGTCCGGATCGAGCGTCTGGCACCCGAGCACCATGGCCGCCACAGTCCGGGTCACCTTGGTCGCCTTGACCACCAGGATCACCGGGGCGTCCAGGAGCCGGGCCAGGCGGGCGGTGGAGTGCGTGCCCTGGGCGTCGAGTCCGTCGTAAAGCCCCCGGTTGCCCTCCACAACCGCCAGGTCGGCCCCGCTGCTGCCGGACAGGAACGAACGCCGGACCGATTCCTCGCCCATGATGAACGTGTCCAGGTTGCGACCCACTCCGCCCACAGCCGCACCCAACCACGCCGCATCGATGAAATCCGGCCCTTTCTTGAACGCCGCCACCCGGAGGCCACTGTTGGAGAGAAGTCGGGCCAGGCCCATCGTGACCAGGCTCTTCCCCGAGTCTCCAGCGAGCCCGGCAATGACTACTCGAGGCCTTGAAAATCGCTTCACAGGTGCTCCTTGGCAGGAAAGGGACGCCGCGGACGATACTTCGCCGCCGAACGGGGTTATCTAGCCTGTTTCTTCCACCGGTGTCAAGGTCGGGAGGGGCGGATGAGCCGTGCAGGAAGCCCTGCCGGCCGGGGTGTGTGGGAGCGCACGCGGGTCGGAGAACACGCGATCGGAATGACCGGAAAATGTTCTTGACAAGCCTGGTTCTGTTGGGCAAGTTGGCACAGGCTATATAAATGATGTTTGTCTCGCCTGGAGCACCATGATAGAGCCGTCTTATCGTGCTCGCAAGAGGCCCCAACCGGACCGGAGGGGGCGAGAGAGGGGCTGTGGAACTTCACCAGCTTGAATGTTTCATGGCGGTCGTCGAGGAAGGTGGTTTCAACCGGGCCACTGCGCGGCTGCACATGACGCAACCCGCCTTGTCGTACCAGATCAAGCAGCTCGAGACCGAGCTGAAAGCGAGCCTGTTTCATCGTCGGCCGCGGGGAGTGAGTCCCACGGAGGCCGGGCGTGTCTTGTTTCAGCATGCCAAGGAGATTCTCGAGTCGGTGCGGAAGGCGCGGAACGCGATTGAGCGTCTGTCCGAGGGGGTGGGAGGGGAGATACGGATCGGCACGGTGAACAGCGTGGGGATCTATTTTCTCCCCGAAGTGCTTCAGCGGATGCGGGAGCTGTTTCCCGAGGCGCGACCCACGGTGCTGTACCGGCATTCGGACGAGATCATGGAGGCATTGCTCCAGAACCAGATCGACATCGCGCTGGTGGCCAACCCTCGGCCGGACCGGCGTCTGGTCCAGGAAGCCGTGGTGACCGAGAAGGTATCGCTGGTGTGCGGGACTCCGCACCCGTTTTTTGGGCGACGGTCGGTGAAGCCGAGTGAGTTGAAAGGGCTCCCGTTCGTCTCCTTGACCCCGGAGACCCCGACAGGTGCCTTGATTCGGGATCACCTGGCGAAGATGGGGATCACGGTGGACACGGTGGTTTCCACGGACAACGTGGAGACGGTGAAGAAGATGGTGGAAGTCGGGCTGGGCCTCGGGTTCCTTCCGGACATGGTGACACGTCACGACGTGATGTGCGGGGGCGGACCAGGAGGCAAATTGTGTCGGATCGAGGTGGGGCCGGTGATCACCCGGAAGATCATGTTGGTCACCTGGAAGCAGTTTGATGTGACGAGGGCCACTGCAGCATTCATGGATTTGATGCGGGAATACGGTGCGGAATGGAAATCCTGCGTCGATCCCACCGGGTGAGTGGCAGGGGCCGAACGCCGGGCAGTGTCCGAGGGCAGGAGGATCGGCGACATCCGGCGGTGGGACGGTGGACACGTTCCAGCCGTGCCTGGAAGCGCCTGACAGGCGCCTGAAGCGTGGCAGCACACGGATCCCGGGTGTGCTCCGGTCGGCGCGATGGGTCTGGGGCGTTTCGCTGTGACGGCAGAACGTTTTGCCCTGTTTGGAGAGCCAACGATGAGCGTGCGAGCGAGCGCGCGAGAAGCAGGGAGGAATCGATGAGTGGGACGACACCTGGTTCACTATTGGTGATAGGTGGAGGGATAGCGGGCGTAACGAGCGCCGTGGAGG
>CAYQMG010000098.1:0-23320 GCA_964418585.1 uncultured Gammaproteobacteria bacterium
TGCCGGGCCAGGCGATCACCACTTCAGACAACACCTGGGCGGAGCTGCTCGTAGGATGGAATACCGTGGTGTGGCTGTCACCTCGCACCCGCTTGCGCGTTGCACGCGATTTCGAGCCATCCCGGGGAATCCTGTTGCAGGTTTATCGGGGACGAGTTCGGCTCCTGTCATCCAATGAGGCTCGCACCAGGCCTCCTCGAGTTCAGGTTGGCAGCCAGGACATCGAGTTTCGGGGCCTGGGATACGTGCTCCAGGTTTCCAGGACAGGCGCGGTGGTTGCCGGCGTACTCGACGGAACGCTTCGGATCACACGGCCACCCGACCGGACACGGTGGTTTTTGGCGGAGGCAGGCCAGCGCGTCACCCTGGACCCCACGGCCACATGGCTGCGCATGGAACGTCGTCCTCGAGCGCAGATGGCGGCCGGGACGCTGCCTCCGGAGCGGCTGGTCGCGTTTGGATCCGAGTTTCGCACGCCCACTGTCGGGACATGGACGAGTCGAGGCTCTGAGGCCGATTTCTTCCACTGGAGTCTGGAGGACTGGACATCCCTCGACCCATCGCTCGCGACGCTTCGCGGTCCCTGGATCGTCACGGCCGACCCATGAAAAAACAGGAGGATAGCGCATCATGGGACGCCGAAATGCTCAACGCAGCGGCGACAATCCGACCTGGTGCCAGGCGGTTCCGGCAATCACCGTCCTCCTCACCGCCCTGAGCGCCTGTGTCTCCGAGCCGGGAGCGAAAACCGCATGGGACATCCCGCTCGCCCCCAATACCGGGGTGGTCATGCCCGCTGCGTTCTACGACGCCGAGTCCCCGGACGGACGTTGGACCCGACAGGTCGCCCGCGCATGCGACGTGACGGAGGGTCAATGGACTTGCACGTTCCTGACCACTCCCTGGGCAGACTCGCACCACCTGTGGTTGACCACCGGCGACCGGGGCTGCGACGCGGATACCTGGGCCGCGGCCGTGTCCGTGGGGCCTGCGGAAAAGCAGACCTCCTCAGCCCCTTGCACCTGGCCGTTCCAGTTCTGGAACGAGGCGCCCCTGGACGGGACCTCGAGTCAGTCCAACCTGACCCGCGTGGATCCAGACCAGACCTTTGCTCCAGCCTCGCTGCGCGTCACATGGCCCAACGGAACCCCTGTCTCGTATGCACGCGCAGTACTTCAGGAGCCTGACAGCGGCATCCTCTTTGCCGGCGATATCTCGAGCGGTGTGCTCGTCCCGCCCGCCGCCTCGTGCCCGGCCCAGGACGGCGATGCGTGCCGACTGCCCCACGGGGTCGCGTTCGACGTGCGCGTGTACCTCACCGGAGACCTTCTCGAGTCATTCTCCTCCTGGAAACCAGGCGATGGTTCCCTGGTCGTCTCTTGCCTGGATGCAGATCGAGACGGTCACTGCCTGGGCGGCGGGGACGACTGCGACGACAACAACCCAAACGTCTACCCGGGCGCCACCGAAATTCCCTACAACGGCGCCGACGACGACTGCTCCGGCTCGGACCTCATCGACCTGGACCAGGATGGTTTCGACGCCACCATCGCCGGCGGGGACGACTGCGACGACAACAACCCAAACGTCTACCCGGGCGCCACCGAATCTTGCAACGGCGTGGACGATGATTGCGATGGGATACCCGACGACGGCCTCCCGATCCACGCTTACCTCGATCAGGATGGTGACGGATTCGGAACATCGGACCAGGGACGGTGTGGACCGGATCGAGATCACGTGCCGGACCGAGGCGACTGTGACGACCACGATCCCGGCGTTCATCCAGGCGCGGAGGACCCCCCCGGAGATGGCGTCGACCAGGATTGCGGCGGGGAGGACGGCCCCCAACCCCACGTGGGACTGTCTGCCGCCTCCTCCCCCACCATCGCGGACGCCATTGCAGCCGCGTCTCCGGAGGCCCGAATCTGGGTCGGACCTGGGACCTACCAGGAAGCAAACCTCGAGATCGTCGGAACGAGCGTCCAACTCCTCTCCACACGCGGTCCCGAGACCACAATCATCGATGCCAGACAGGAAGGCCCGATCCTCTCCATTCGCGGCGCCACCGCCGCACCACATATTTCCGGTTTCACCTTCACAGGAGGAGTTGCGCCACAAGGGGGTGCACTCCAGACCGACGGGGCATCGCCCCGCCTCGAGCAACTGATCCTGATCGGCAACCTCGCCGAGACTGCGGGCGGCGGATTCCTCCTGTCCGGCGGAAACCCCTTGCTCATCGATGTCCATGCAACCGGAAACCTCGCGCCAACCGGCCGGGGCGGGGGCGGGGCCGTTGAATCGAGCACCACCGCCACGTTCGACCACGTCGTGCTGGAGGGCAATGAAGCTACCGCGGGCGGCGGACTGCACGTGGCCGGCACGGTCATCGCCACCACGGTACGTTTCCAGGACAACACGGCAGACATCGGCGGGGGATGCTTCGTGGACCATGGCAATCTCACCCTGACCCAGGGACGCTTTGCCCACAACACTGCCCGGCAGGGGGCCGGATTGGACCTCGACCACGCCACCGCAACCATATCGAACACCCTGTTTTCGGAAAACTCCGCGACAGAGGGAGGTGGGATCTACTTCGGTAGTGCTTCCGCTGAAATCGACAACGCCTGGTTCGAACGCAATTCCGCCCACCAGGGGGCGGGAGTGTGGCTGTTTCGATCCAGCCCCATGTTCGTCAACTGCGTTTTTCTGGACAACACCGCCGACGCAGAAGGAGGCGCTGCCTACTCGGACGGTTCCTTCGCCGGTTTCGTTCACTCCGTGCTGGCACGCAACCGCGCAACCACCGGTGGGGGACTGTTCACCATCGACACAGGCATGGAGACCTGGTCCCCATTCCTGGTCAATTCCATCGCAACATACAACACCGCGTTCAACCTGTTCGACGACCTGGAGCACCCCGACCCGCCCACCGTCATCTACTCCGCCCTGTTCAACGGGGACGCCCCAAACCACAACCTTCCATCCCTGGATGATACCGTGCTCGAATTGGACCCCGATTTCCTCGTGTTCGACCCCTCCGGTGGCAATCCCGACTTCCACCTGGAGGCAGACTCACCGCTGGTGGACGCCGGTGACCCCAGCGTGTACGACGCGGACGGCTCTCCCGCAGACATCGGGTGCTACGGCTGGGAACACGGAGCCACCTGGGACCGGGACGCGGACGGGTGGCCGGACTACTTCTGGCCCGGCCTGTGGTCTTCCCCCCCACCGGAAGTGGACCCCCACGGCTGGGATCCGGATGACCGCGACCCCGAGGTCCCGGGCCTGCCAGCACCAGAATGAACACTCCGGTTCCTGTCCCACCAGCGTGCGTGTTGTCGGGGCCATAAAGATCTACTATTTCGATAGACTTTGTCAAAATGGCGCACATCCACAAGGGATTGTGCAGCAGGCGGGCCAGATCGAAACACCTCAATCGCTTCAAGGCGCCTGAAGGGAGGGAGGGAACGGATTGTGCGGCCTCCGATCTGGGTAAGGGGCCAGTTCCGCGCTGTTTGGGATGAGATTTCGGCTTTGAGAGCGCGAGACAGGGGGTGGAGAGTGTGGTATCCAGGGGTCGTTTGGGTTGGAAGGGAACGGGATGGGGGCGTGACCGGAGGAAAGGATTCTCTGGCACGCAACTTGACATCGTAGGCGCTCGAGCTGACACTCGCACCTGTGGGTGAGACCGGGGAGAGATGTTTTGAGCGCCGCGGGCTGGTGAATGGGCTGGTTGTGGTGCGAGGTATCGCCCTGGAGTCTTTTCCAGACGTGCCCATGCCATCGCGGACCTGCATCGCGAATCCACTCTAAGGAAGGAGCGGCCCATGAGAACCAACGTGTGTTCAGGAGGAATGCGACTCCCACGACTCGGGCTGGGAGCGCTGCTTGGGATATCCCTGCTGCTCTGGGGGTGCCCCCCGGGGGACGACGACGTATCCCCCACGCCTGGAGAGACGGTGACGCCGACCGAGGGGCCTGCGACGCCGACACCGACGGCCTTGCCGACGACACCGACGGAGGGACCAGGGACGCCGACGCCGGAGCCGGTGGCGACGCCGA
Source organism: uncultured Gammaproteobacteria bacterium (assembly GCA_964418585.1). Lineage (GTDB taxonomy): Bacteria > Myxococcota_A > UBA796 > JAJRTE01 > JAJRTE01 > JAJRTE01. Next base: position 4,066 of record CAYQMG010000098.1, read on the forward strand.
CGCCGGAGCCGGTATCGGGGCTGTCCGGGGTGGTGACGGATCCCAGTGGAGCAGTGGTGGCGGGTGCGCAGGTGGTGCTGGTGCCCACGGGGGACGTGGAACTCAGCGACTCTGTGCAACCGCTGGAGGACCTGGCGATGGGCGCAGCGAGCGCCGGTTACCCGGTTGCGACCACCGGGTCGGACGGGCGTTTTGCCTTTGAGGATGTTCCGGACGGGGACTATTTCGAGGTCGTGCTTCCTGGAGATACCACGCACGTACCTGGGGCGCAACCTGGCGCGATCACGGTGGCCGACGGAGCCTTTGTCGCCGGGGTGATGGTTTCCGGTCTGGATATCGAGATTTCGCAGACCCAGTCGTCGGACGCGACGTATGTGGGGTCGACCACGTGTCTGGCCTGTCACGACAAGCATTCCTTGAAGAGCACTCTGCACTTCCTGGGATTCCGGGTACCAGGGGAGACCAACGGCCTCCAGTCGCTGAGCAAGTTCCCGGACGCCGATCAGGGACTGGACGAGTTCTCGAACAATTGCATCGCGTTTCCCGCCCAAGGGGAAACCCACCATGCCTGGCTTACCAGCGACGTGGACGGATACTACATGCAGATGGCCACCGATGACACCTGTACAGTTCTTTCTGCGCGGTACCAGGTGGCGTTCACGTATGGGGGTGAGGGCCTGTACAAGCAGCGATTCATGGTGTTGGTGGGACCGGACGGAGGTCCAGGGGATTCCCATGTGGCCGCGGGTGGAGACGCCTACTATTTCCCCGCCCCGTTCCAGTGGAACGAGTCGAACGCATCTGCTGACAATCCTCCCGAGTTCGGGGAGAACGGGGAGTTCTCCGGGAAGTGGATCCCGCCGGCGGCCGCGGGCGACTACGTGTTTGCGCCGGATGGTGTGACCCCCTCTTATGCACCGGAGGAATCATTCGGTGTGGACTGCGGCGGATGTCACGGGGGCTATGAAATCACGCTCGACGAGGACGGAGACTTCATCACCCATTACATCGATCAGGTTGCCGATGATGTGTACGCAGGCAACATCGGGTGCGAAAAGTGCCATGGGCCGGGGTCCGAGCATGTGGCGCAGGGTGGGCGGGGCAAGTCGATCATCCACCCTGAGAAGTTGACGCCCGGGCGGGCAGCCATGATTTGCGGCACCTGCCATGAGCGCGGCCATGGCCACAGCGTGCTCGACGAGGCGGGACATCATGCCGGGTTCGCCTCCGTGGGAGATCTGACCACGGACGATGCCATCGTGGTGTTCAAGCCGGGCATGAGTCCTGCCGAATTTCACGGCATGCCGGACGGTTCCGGGATTCAACCCGACTTCGGCACCGCAGGGGGCTACTGGGAAGCCATTGATTATGCCTCGAGCAGCAAGTCCTGGCAGGACAGTCAGTACGGCGCGGAGTACGACCATTCCAAGGGGCACCACCAGCAATACATGGACTTCGTCAAGACACCCATGTTCCGCAACGACCACTACATGCTTTCCTGCTTCTCCTGCCACGACCCCCACGGTTCCGACCACGAGCACCAGGTCAAGGAAGACCCGGACAACAACGCCCTCTGTCTCACCTGCCACAACGGCGATGCCGTCGACAAGGGCGGCTTCGATGCAGTCACCACCGCCATGGTGGACGATCTCATCAGTACGGGCGTCCCGGCGACCTCCATTGCAGACACGGTGGAAAGCCACATGCTCGATTATGCCGGCATGACGGCCAGCTACGACCCGGAAGGAACCGGTGTGGGTCGGTGCACCACCTGCCACATGCCCAAGACGGCCAAGACAGCCCGGTGGCACGACATGTCCAACGGATGGCGTGAAGGAGACATGCACTCGCACACGTTCGACGTGATGAGTCAGGCGGCGATCTCGGCCATGTTCACCGCGGTGGGAGGCGACCGCACCGGCGTGACGCCGGCTGGATATACCAACAGTTGCGGCACCTGCCACACCCTGCCTCAATAGCTGCACGCACACGCTCCCCGGCCACGATCCCTCTTTGCGCTCCAGTTCACGGTGCAGCAAGCGCCCGGCGTCCAGTGTACACGTGTCCCCTTTGTCGCCTCATGCCCACCTCCCTTTTTCCAGGTGGGGAGTCGCGGGTTCGAGAGGGCTACCGGTGCTGATAGACGTAGGTCCGGATGTCGTCGATCCATCCGAGGATCAGGTAGATTTCGTAGTCGTAGATCGTGTTGTAATAGATGGTTTCCTGCCGGAGTGGTGCGATGTAGCCGCAGGAGGAACCGGTGGGATTTCCGGAGCCGGGGGTTCCGTGGAACCCGCCGGCGAACTGCTCGGCCCGCGGGTTGAACACCCCCATGCCCCAGTTGTTGTCATCGACAAGGGCGGCCCATTTTTCGGTGGCGTTGAAGTAGGCCCAGGGGGGTCCGGCATTGGGGATCTCGGTCAGGGCGCCCCATGAGTAGGGAGAAGACCCGGTGTAGGTGACCAGACGATGGAACCGGTCGGTGGTATAGGCTGCGGGGAGTTCCTGGTACATGGCCGGATAGACCGTGGTATCCGAACGGTTGTTGACCAGTCGGAAGTGCACCTTGACTCCGTTCCCCTCCAACTGGATCCACTTCTCGAATGTGCATTCACACGGCACATTGTTCAGGGCCCACTGCTTGGGAATCGATTTTACGTAAAGGGTCGTCCCATCGTTCTGGTGCTCGAGCAACTGGGAGGGGTTTCCATAGCAATCCCCTGCGCCGACCGGGTTCCACGGCCAGTTTGGCCAGGCCGGATTCGGGTCACCGTAAGGCTGTGGTCCGGAGTAGTAGGATTGTTGAACCTCCCGGCCCAGGTCGGCCGAGTTGATGACATTGACGTCCGGGTTGTTGGCATCGGCCAGGTAGGTGATGGTTCCCCCTTTGGTCAGGTCCACCCCCACCCGGATCACCCCGTTGTCCAGGTAGCTCATCTCTCCGCTCCCCGGGCAACTGTTCACCCCCATGGTCATGGATCCGGCCACGACCGCTGCCAAGAGCCATCGTCTGTCTCCTGCCATGTTCCCTTCCTTTCATGGACGCAGGAAGCCCCCGCCCCTGCCCCCGATTTGCGCCGCCCGACCCCGGGTCGACGCCTGGGTTGACGCACAGAGACCGGAGATACGGGCCGCCCCGGCGGCGACCGCCCCGGCCTCCCCTACTCGGCCACCACCGGCAACAGGATGTACGACGGGCGGGTGGAATCATGGTAAACGGTCTGTTCCGCCACCACAGGCTGGTCGTCCGCGGTGTAGAGAGGCGCACCGTTGTTGGGGTTGACGTGGAATCGGGGCGCGTTGCTGGAGGACACCGCCACCCGAATCCTGTGGCCACTGTTGAACGTGATGGCCGTGGACCAGAGGTCCACCTCGACCTCGTACACTTCGCCGGGGGTCATCAGCACCTCGTTCGTGTCGCCCTGGCGAAAGCGCATGCGGAGGATCCCGTCCAGGACCAGCATGGACCTGCCGTCTGGATAGACATCGGTGAGTTTCACGGTGAAGTCGGTGTCGAGCGCGGAGGACGAGACCCAGAGCCGGGCCGTCACCCGGCCGGTGATGGCCAGAGGCCGGTCCAGCACGTCCGTTGTGAACACGAGCACATCGTTGCGAGCCTCCACGCCCCGCTGGTCGCACGGCCCGGAACGCTCGTACAGGTTGTTTCCACACACGGTGGGAACAGGATTTTCGGGATCGAACAGGAACCTGGAGGAGGCGTCCGCCTCTCCAGGCGGGTCGAACGTCAGGCTTCCATCGGGCTGGAGGTAGAGCGGAGTGGGATTGGAGGGCACCGGCCAGGTGTCGGCGGTTCGCCAGACGTTCCAGTCCGAACTCGAGACATCCACGTCACCCATCTGGTAGTAGGTGACGGCCGGCTCGGTTTCGATACCTCCGCCGTCGCCGGTGAGCCAGTACTGGAGCCACCGCACGTCGTCGCCAAGAGGGAGGACGGAGTTGTCCGGGTAGGTCAATTCTCCCACGGTGGGGCCGCCACTGGCATGGCTCCACGGCCCCATCATCAGTTTTTGGCTGTCTCGAGCGTCCGGGGGTCCTTCCTGGGTGATACCGGTGAACAGGTCCAGGTTGCCCTGGCTGAAAATGTCGTACCAGCCTCCCATGGAGTAGATTGCCGCGTGCACCTCGCCATACCGGTCCTGAATGGACACGGGGCGATAGAAATCATCGTACAAGGGGTGCTCGTACAGGGCCTCGAGCGCTTCGGTCGCGCCCAGGTCGGTGGCCCAGTTGACGACCAACTCGTTGCGGAGCACGCCGCCCCAGGTCATGGCGTGGTGGTACAGGTCCCCGGTGGCGGCCAGCGCGAACACGCACCGGAGTCCAGGCGGCGCAGCGCCGGCACCAAGGATCCCGGTGATGCCCAGAGCCGAGGCGCCGTACAAGCACACGTCCCCGTTCGACCAGGACTGCACCGAAGCCCATCCGACCGTGTCGTAGCCGTCCTGATTGTCCCCCCAACCGTCGTCCTGGAACAACATGAAGGTTCCGTCCGATTCTCCAGTCCCCCGGATGTCCTGGGCCACGGCCGCGATCCCCAGGTTGTTCAGGGTGTTCGCTGCGGCTTGGAGCCCTTTCCGCCCGTATGGCGTCCTCATGACCACCGTGGGAGCGGCTGTGCGCGATACCGTGTAGACATCGGTCGCAAGCATCACGCCATCCCGCATCGTGAGATAGGTGGTCCTGTCGTCGCACCCGTCCTGTCCTCCCATGACCACCGCGGCCATTGCCACGGCGACCCCCAGGCCACCTACGGTCGACACGGCGCGCCTTGCACGCCCCTTTTCGAAGCTCCAGCCTGGCATCCCTGTCCTCCTGGTTCGGCTGTTAGAATGCGTCGTTTCACATGGTAGCCCATCTCGGGTCAACCGGCCAGTCCTCTCTTTCTGCCGGCCGTGGCGGGCCGGGTTTCGATGGTACCCGCTCAGGCCTGACCCGAACCCCGCCCTGCACCACCTTTTCAACCAGACCTCGTTGCGGTAGACTGACCCCGGAAAACGCGCCCAGGCAGCGGCGCCGCTGGGATCGGCCTGCAGGTCCAGGGTGCACAGGTGCAGGAGGAGCGGATGACACGCGTGATGATGAAGGTATGGTTGTTTGCGACCTGCCTGTGTTTACTGGGCCAGGAAGCGTGCGGGACGGACGACGACGACGAGTCCCCCGGTGACGACGATACCACCACCGAACCGACAGAGACGCCTGACGTGGACGATTCCGGAAACGCCACGATCGATGTGGACCTGGACGCCACCGTGGGCACCGTGCGGGCACTCAATGGCGTCCAGGGGGGACCGGCCGGAATCAATGAAGGAGACCCGGACCTCTCCACCTACTACCTCGAGGCCGCCGTGCCCCTGGTTCGCTTGCCCCAGGACGACGGGTTCTCCTATACCCTTGGCGGTATCTTCCCCGACGCGGATGCCGACCCCAACGACCCGGCAAGCTATGAGTTCGGACCCATCGATGCCTCTGTCGGAGCTATCGTGGACATCGGCGCCGATGTGCTCTGGGAAGCCACCTACGACATCGGCGGCGGGGATAGTTGGGTGGGATGCTGCATGACCGGAACCGCCCCCACCGACCTCGAAAAATGGGGCAACGTGGTCGAGCACGTGCTCATGCACTTCAACGACGGATGGGCGGACGGACACAACTGGAACGTGCGCTTCGTGGAATCCATCAACGAGCCGTTCATGCTCGGCGTGTACGACCGGGCCGACTTCGAGGCGTGCTGGCAGGCCTTCGCCGCTCTCTCCAAGGTCATCGACCGGTACAACGCCCGTACCGGCCGCTCTGTCCAGGTGGTGGCCTACGCAGATCCAATCCTCACCCTGGACGAAGGGCCGGGCACCGACCTGGGCCTGATGGGCAACTTCCTCGACTTCGTGGCCGCAGAAGGACTCACCCTGGACGCCTTCAGCTACCACAGCTATTCCGACCCAGAATTCCAGGCAGACATCGCCTGGGCGGCGCGAGACGTGCTCGACCGGGCCGGATTCGAAGACGTGGCCCTGTTCAACAGCGAGTGGAACAATGCCCTCACCGTGGACCCCTCCGCCATCGGAGACCCCTTGCACATCAATGCCTACCGGGCAGCCAGTGAGACCCAGACCAAGATCCTGCTCCAGGAGGTGGTGGACCAGGCGGTGGTGTATCGGGGCAATCAGCGTGGGTACCATGGCGAGGAGACCCCCACGGACAACACCTTCTTCAGCGAAACGGGCGAACCCATGCCCGCCTACTACGGCTGGCTCGTCTTTCGGGACGCCGAGACCTTGACCCCGGTCCGGGTCTCCGCGTCGGGCGCGGAAGCTCCTCTGGTGGCCATGGCGTCCCGGTCCGAGGACAGCTCCCTGGTATCCATTATTATCGCAAACTGGCAGGTTGACCCTGAAAGTGCGGAAGCAATCTCCTACCGGATACAGATCCAGGGCCTGACCCCCTCCACCGAACTGCCTGCCGCGCTTCGGGTGGTGACCCATTCGACGAGCGACTACGAGCCGGTCGAGACCGACACCCTGGCCGCGGATGCGGGGGGAACCGCGGTGCTCGAGGACACGGTGCCGGCGTGGAGCGTCCACTACTGGCTCATCGGCGAGTGAGACGGCGTCCCCCGGGTACACCGGTGGGTGGGCGTCGGGAGCAAATCAAGGAGCGATCCAGCCCCACTCGACCGATTCGTCCGCCACAATGGCCTCGAGTTCCTCGGGCTGCAGGATGCGGAATTCGGTGGGCGGGTCGGTCCGGAATGTGGACACGGATGCGTCGTCCCCGGTGGGGTCGATCAGGTGGTACAGTTCGCTGGTGACCTTGGGGCACTCACCGCGCTGAGGGTCCACATCGATCCAGCCGAAGCCGTCGACGAAGATCTGGGACCAGGTGTGCCGGGTGTGGTTGAATGGGTCCAGGCGGGATGCGGTCCGGCAGGGGATGTTCATGCTGCGAAACGCCGCACAGGCCAACCGTGCGCACTCGACGCAGATACAGGACTCGGCCTCGAGCACCTGCTGGGCGTCGGCCAGGTTGGGGGAATTGCTGACCGTACCGCCTTCGGACGGCAATGCGCGCTCGGTGGGCGTGATGGGGCTGACGTATTCGAAGGCATCGATGATCTCGACGGTGGCGCAGACGAAGCCCTTGAGCGTGTCGGTTCCGGGATAGGTGCCGCTGGTGGCGATGTCGTGGGCGAATGTCTGGATGTCGGTGGTGACCTCCATGCCCTCGCCGTCCAGCGTCAAGTAATCGGCGACTTCTTCGGGATAGGCGTCTGAATCCGTTGGGAGCGGCAGGGTTGCCCAGCCGGACTCCTCGAAGTCGGGTCGAGGCGTCAACGTGCCGTCCGCCGAGTAGCCCAGGAGCACGATGTCGCCGGGGGCGACGCCGATGGCGGAAATGTGGACCACCCGACCTCCCAGCTCATCGGTGCGGATACTGCCGGTCACGGTCCCGCCTGACGCAGTGGTACGTGGGAAAAAGGCGATCGAATGAACCACCGCCGTCTGGAATCCCTCGTAAGGCGAGAGCAGGGCGAACTCCACGTCCACGTCGGTCAGTTCACCGTCGGGGTCGCCGTACTGAAACCCGATCATGTCCACATACTCCCCGACCCCCAGATCTCCCACGACCTCCACCGGCGTCGGTCCCGGCGTCGCCGTGGGCGTCTCTTCCGGGCCGGGGGTGGCCGTTCCCGGCGTTTCCAGGCCGGGGCTTTCCTCCGGACCCGGCGTCTCGGTCCCAGGCGTCTCGGTCCCCGGTGTGTCCGCGTCGTCGTCATCCTGCGGACAGCCGCCGGTTTCGGCCAGGGCGACCAGGACAATCCAGGCTGTCTGCACTAGGTACTGCTTCATGCTCCGCTCCTCCTCCTTTTTTCTGTTGTTTCCACACCTCGTGCTCGAGGTCTCCCCCTCCCCCTCTTTTCCATAGTGGAAACGGTGCCGACATCTGACATGTGACATGCCGGATCAACGTCCCGCCGCCACCCCACGACAACTCCTTTTTTGTTCAGGCCGGCCCGCCGACGTGACCTGACGTGTCCGGGAATTCGGATCGAAGCGCTTCGGCCTTGACGCCAATCCACCGCTGCGATAGCCTCATCGGAACCCCACGACCCGCAAACGCACGATGAGGAGGAGGTGTCATGAGCAGGAGCCTGGGTGGACAAAAGCGGCAGCAGACCATCATCTCGAGGTACAGAAAAGGGGAGTTCGCCCCCCTTCCGACCGTTCTGTGGGTCCTGGCCCTGGCCATTGCGGGCCTCCAGGGATGTCCCGAGGGCGAATCGGACGACGACGCCACGAACACCGAGACGCCGGCAAGCCCGGAGCCCACCGAGGCCGGAACTCTCGAACCCTCGCCCGGGACCACGCCCACGTCCACACCGTCCTCCTCGCCCACGCCGACCCCGGCCCCGTCATTCACGCCGACTCCCAACCCCACGCCGCCGCCCCAGCCAGGCCCGCCGGCCCCGATCTTCATCACCCTGGCCGGCCACATCGAGCACGCGGAGGCATACACGGTGTGCGACCTCTACTCTTCTTACCGCACCAAGCTTCTCGAGTTCGCCGACTACATGGCGGGCACCGGCGCGACGTTCAATCTCCAGATGGAGTACGAGTTCCTGGTGGGTGTCCGGGACTGCGAAACCGAGGAGATGATGGCCTCTACGGACGGCCTGAACGTGCTCGAGTACCTGGGCACGGTGCGCGGATTCGAGCTGGACCCTCACCAGGAAGGTGGAACAGAGGAAGGCGCCGACAACTACGCCGACATCCGCTACCTCCTGGGAGAGCTGGTATCCGTGCCGACCGAAACGGTGGGCGGGCTCGTGTGGGAGGACCCTTACCAGTTCGAGACGCTCGAGAACGGGGAGACGGGGTGGATCTACGAGGATTTCACCTGGTACCCGGACATCCTGACCCTGGGGGTTGGGGCCCTCCACCACGAAGGGAACTTCGACTTCGACGACCTCACCTCCGGCGTCTGGCGTCCGGCAGGCGGAGACGAGGCGTTCTTCGTGCACGACCCTGAGACGCGCGTGATCTACGTGGGGCCGGGATTGCAGCACCAGAACTGGGGAGGGGGCGAGTGCGCCTTCGAGGACATCGCCGATTACGTCGGCGTGCTCGTCGACTACATGGACGCAGGACGGATTCCCCGCAACGCCATCTACACCGGAACCCTGGCGGTGCCGCAGAGCGTGATCTTCGATCGCTCCCGGCACGGGGAGGTGGGGGCCATCCTGGACAAGCTCGAGCCCTATGTCGCCTCGGGGCGGGTGGTCTACGCAACCTACCGGGAGGTCGTGCGCGCCTGGCTCGATCGGTTCGACGGGGAGCCGAACCTCTTCCTGTTCGACGACATCGACCCGGCGGACTACACCTGCGAGTGACGCGGATGACCGCCTCGAGGCAAGGCGGGCGGCCTTGATTCGAGGTCCCGACTCGAGCCCGGCCGGGTAGGCCCAGGCGGGGGGTGGAGGAGGCCGGCCGGGGAAAGCCGGTCAGGGAACGGTGGGGTCGAGGTCGTCCGGGTCGTAGGCGTCCGGGGAGAACCCTGCCGGAGCGTCGTCCAGGGTGCCGGGCCAGAAGTAGTCGGGCACCCCATCGTTGTCCAGGTCCCAGCCGTCGCCCCCGTCTCCCCCGTAGATCCCGGGGTCGGCAACGGTGCCGTCCCTGTCGGTGAGGTCCGGGTCCCCGGCGTCGACCAGGCGGGAGGTCTTCTTGAGGTGCACATCGGTCGGGACGCCCCCGGTGGTATCCTCGAGGAACCCCGGATCGACGGTGTAGAGGGTGGTCGTATCGAACAGCAGGCTGTAGTTCTCCTGTCCCGGAAGGTTGTAGAGACAGGTGTAGGTGACGACCGGGTCCGGCGGATCCAGGAAGCTGGTGCCCTCGCCCGAGAGGTTCCAGCCCTGGTTGTAGGCCACGATGGCGTGGTCCAGCCAGGGTGCACTGCTGCTGCCGTTCACGAAGACCCCCCCGGTCGTGGTGCCCGAGTTGCCGGTGACCACCACGTGCGAAAGGCGCGGGGACCCGGCGACGTAGATTCCCCCGCCCTCGGTGCCGGCGTTGGTCGAGATCCAGGCGTGGGACAGGGTGGGTGCGCCACCGATGTAGACGCCCCCGCCCTGCCCGGACACGTTCCCGGCCACGACGGCGTGGGACACGACGATGTCCCCGCCATCCAGGTAGAGCCCGCCCCCGGCATGGCCGGACACGTTGCTGGTGACGGCCAGGTTGTCGAGGGTTCCGCTGCAGCTCGCCAGGTAGAGCCCGCCCCCGAGGCTGGCTGCCTGGTTTCCGCTCACCACCAGGTGGTCTCCAGCAAAGGTGGTGTGATCGGCCCGGAGCGCTCCACCGGCACCGCCCCCCTCGTTGTCTCGAAACTGAAGGTCATGAAGGGAGACCTCGCACCACGCCAGGCTCACCGCACCTTGACTGCTCGCGGTGTCCACGAAGAGGAGATCCTCCAGCGACACCAGGCTGGACCAGGCCTCGAGCACCGGAGCGCCGGAGCCTCGCAAGGTGGTGCCGGACGCTGCTCCGGCCAGTTGAACCTGCTTCCAGGCGAACCGGGTGCCCGCGGCGAGGGAGTCGCCGGCAAGCTGAACCGTGCCGCTTCCTCCTGGTCCCATCGCCTGGATGGCGGCGTCCACGGTGGAGAAGTCGCCTGGAACCAGGGCGGTTGCCGGGTCGGTCTGGCCGGGTCTCTCGAACCAGTCCAGCGGGTCCGCCCCGGCGGAGACCTCGGCGCCGTCTGCGAACCCATCGCCGTCCGAGTCCGGGTCGGCCGGGTCGGTGCCGGCGTCCATCTCCCCGCGGTTGTCGAGCCCGTCGCCGTCCAGGTCCTGGCCCGGGCCGGTCGCAGACGTGGTCACACCGAACCGCTCCTCCCATCCGTCCGGCAGGGCGTCCCCGTCCTCGTCCTCGTAGTAGGACCAGTCGGCGTCGGGCCCGCCGTAGGCGCCCGGGTCGGCGGCGGATCCGTCGGGGTCCTGGCCGGGGGCGATGTCGCGGACCGGTGAGGAAGGACGCAGGTGGTAGTCGTCGTCGGCCGGGTCCAGGTCGGGTGTATAGGCCACGAAACCGGGGTCCACCTCGCGGACCGTGGTCTCGAGGGTCTCCAGGTTGTGGTTCTCCCCCCATGGAACGTGGAGGACGGAGTATCGCACCGTGACCATGTCGGGGTCGTTCCGCACGTGGAGGTTCCCGGCCGAGTTGAAGGCCAGGATGCTGCTCTCCACCACCAGCGCCTCGTCGTTCTGGTACTGAAGGATTCCACCTCCCAGGCGGGCCCGGTTGCCCACCACGGTCGTCTGGGTCATCGACACGCTGCTGTCCCACACGTAGAGGCCCCCGCCGTCGCCGGCGGCCTCGTTTCCAGCCACGACGCTGTTCTCGATGGCCAGGACCGAGCCCCCGACCAGGTAGATCCCGGCTCCAGCCGACCCGGCCCGATTGCTCCGGACAACCGCCTGCTCGAGCGTGGCGTCCGAGTCCCGAAGATAGAGCCCGGCCCCGGACGTTTCCGAGACCAGGTCCTCGAGAACGGCGCTTGCCACGGTCACCACCGCCCCTTCCGCGTAGATACCGCCGCCGGCGACCGCGTGGCAGTCCTCGAGGGTGAGTCCGTCGGCCTGCAGGACGGCGTCCTGGAGATAGATGGCACCGCCCAGGTTCTCGGCGTACTGGCTCCGGATGGTGATGTCCTCCAGCACGATGTGAGCGGAGCGGGCCTCGATCCCGGCCCCGTTTCCGGAATGACCGCCCTTGAGCACGAGGTGGCGCAAGGCCACGGTGGCGGAGTCCACGGCGAGGACGCCGCAGCCGTCGCCGGACAAAATGGGAGGATCATCGGGGTCCAGGGCCTCGATGGTCAGATCCTTGCCCTGGATCTCGAGGCAAGTGGGCCAGGTCCCTCCCTCGACGAGAATGGTGCTTCCATCCGGCACTGCGGCAGCGGCGGCCTCCATGGAGCCGAAGTCGTCGGGGACAACGACCGTGACCGGGCCTCCGGGGCCGGGGTTGTCTCCAAAATCGTTCGGGTCGGTCCCGGCCTCGACCTCGGTGGGATCATCGTACCCGTCGCCGTCGGTGTCCGCGTCGTTCGGGTCGGTCCCCAGTTGGAACTCGGCCTCGTTGACCAGGCCGTCTCCGTCCGGGTCCCAGGCGCTGTCGTCCACGGTGGTGTAGAGCCCGTGCGCGGTTTCCCATCCGTCGTACATGCCGTCCCCATCGGCGTCCTCGTAGTAGGCCCAGGCGCATGCCGGTCCGCCGTAGGCGCCCATGTCGGAGCGGGAGCCGTCCGGGTCCAGGAGGCCGGGGTCGCCGGCGTCGACCAGGGGGTCGCCCGGAGGCAGGTGCAGGTCGTCGTCGGTCGGGTCCCCGTTGCGGGTGTAGCGCATGAAGTGAGGCTCGATGGTCTCGTTGGTGGTGTCGAGGCCGTCCAGGTTGTGGTTTTCCTCCCCCTCCGGGCTGAACAGGTCGGAGTAGCGGAGGGTGAGCCGGGCTGCCAGGTCAGGATCGACCACCAGGTTGTAGCTCGAGTTGAAGGCCAGGATGGCGTTGACGATCGAGACATGCTCGTCGCTGTACCCGGCCTGGAGCAGCAGTCCGCCGCCGGTCGCGGCGATGTTGCCCAGCACGGTGATGTTGGAGAAGGTCGGGTTCGAGCCCACCGCGTAGACGCCTCCGCCCCCCTCGGCGGCCCGGTTGTCCACGATGGTGGAGCTCTCCACGGTGGCGTCAGAGCTGTATCGCAGGAGCATCCCGCCGCCGGAAGCGTTGGTGGCCACGTTGTCGGCGACCTGGGTATCCACCAGGTGGGGGCTGGCTCCATCCATAAACAGGCCGCCTCCCCCCTCGTCGTACCATCCGCCCGCGCTGTTGCTCAGTACGGAGCAGTGGGCGAGGAGCGGGTCGGCGTCGGCGAGGTAGAGCCCCCCGCCGCTCGTGGACGCCTCGTTGTCCGAGAAGAGCACGTGGGAGATCTGGGGGCGTGCGTCCTCGAGGTAGGCGCCGCCTCCGCCGAAGTGGGGGTCGGTGGCGACGTTCCTGCGCACGGTGCAGTGAGAAATGAGAGGATCCGCGTGGTCGAGATAGAGCCCGCCTCCATTCTCGGCCTGGTTCTCCTCCACCACGCACCCGCGAAGGGTGGGGGAAGACTCGATGAGCACCACGCCGCCGCCCTGGCTCGCCCGTCCTCCGGTCAACGTGAATCCGTCCACCAGGGCCTCTCGAGGCTCTCCCGAGTCGAAGACGAGGACGGCTCCGGCACCGCCGGCGTCCAGGACCGTGTATGCGGCGAGGTGGGTGGAGACGAGCCGCAACGCCAAGCCCCGAAACGAGAGGTCGGCCACGGGATAGGTCCCGGGTCCGACCCAGACGGTCTGCCCGGGAGACGCCACGGCCAGGGCTGCGGCCACGCTGGTGTAGGAGGACGACGACAGACCCACGTGGGGGTCCGGACCTGCGGTTCCGCCACAGTCCTGGTCCACGCCGTCTGCAACGGCATCCTCCGCCCCGGGGTGGATCGCCGGGTCCCGGTCGTCGCAATCGCCTCGAGCCTGCACCGTGCCGTCCCCGGTCTCGCAGGCCGGGTCGCTCCCGAATCCGTCTCCATCGCGGTCGACGAACCAGGAGGTTCCTTCGTCCACCGCCCCGTCGCAGTTGTCGTCCTGTCCGTTGCAGATCTCCAGGCCGGCCGGATGGACCTCCTTGTCCTCATCGTCGCAGTCCCCGCCCTGGCTGACCATCCCGGCAGGCTGATCGCAGCTCACCACCTCGCCGCCCGGATCGCCATAGCCGTCACCATCCTGGTCCGTGTACCAGCGGGTGGTGTAGCCCTCGTCGACCTGGTCGTCACAGTCGTTGTCCACCCCGTCGCACACCTCCGCGGCGCCGGGATGAACCGCCGGGTCCCGGTCGTCGCAGTCTCCGGCCTGCTCCGTGAACCCATCTCCGTCCTGGTCGGTTCCGCACTCCCCCTCTCCCATCAGCAGAGCGCTCAGCGCCCCGAGCACCAGGGCCGCCTTCGGTTCAGGTCTCATCTCGATCCCTCCTTCGCCTCGCCCCGGGCACCGATGCGGCCGCACCTGCGGGACCCCGGAGGCCGTTCGTCCTCCCGGCCCACCCGTCTGTCCGGCCGTCCCGCGCGCTCGGTTGCGGAAAGGGTTTGACAGTCGGTCGTCCATGATTATAATAGCCGAAAACCGAGCGGGCCGAAGTAGCTCAGTCGGTAGAGCAGCTGATTCGTAATCAGCAGGTCGTCAGTTCGAGTCTGATCTTCGGCTCCAGCGATTTCAAGGGGTTATGGCGTTTGCCGTGACCCCTTTTCGCGTTCGTGGCACACTCGTGGCACATCCCAGACAGACCAATCGCCACAAAAAAACCGCAGAGCGACCGGCCGGTCGCCCTTTTCCCTGGTGACCATTCCTTTGTGATACGTTGTGACCAGGACCTCGGGATGGACGGGAGCCCCTTCTGACGAAAACTCATGTAGAGCCGATTGTTGCGCGTTATGCAACATGGAACATGCGCAGGAGAGAGAACGGAGAAGAGACCATGGCCAGGACGGTTGAGGAGACCATCCGGGAACAGAGAGAGGCGCAACAGATGGGCCTGCGGGTCGCAGCCGAGCGCATCGGGATCTCACCCGTCTGTCTCAGCCGCACCGAGCGGGGAAAGGAACGTCCGCTCAGGCCGGAGGTGGTCAAGCGAATCGCCATGCTCCTCGGGGGGGACCCGGACCTGCTCTTTCGTCTTGCCGAAAGCACGGATCCGGACCTGGCCGAGTGCATCCATGTCGTGCCCAACGTGCCCGAGTTCCTGCGCATCGCCATGGCGCAGAAGCTCACCTCGGAAAATTTCGATGTGCTCAACGCCGGGATCAAGCGGAACCGTCCTTCCGAGGCGCTCGAAACCGGACAGGTTCGGAATGGGGAGGCGCCAGGGTCTCCGCGAGGCCCAGGCGGAGGCCCGCGGGCCCGCGGCGGGTGAGGGTTGCAGCACGGCCGGCCCGTTGCGGAGTTCATGGTGGTGACCGAAAATGTGGGCGCAGACCGGGAAAGCTGTCCAAGAGGGTTGTGGTACACAACCTGTTTCTCAGCCAGTCTTTTTGCCGCCGACGAACACGGCTCTTGCCAACACCGACAATCGCACGATGATCTGGCAGCCTACGTGCCAGAAAAAGGACAGCAAAGTGTTGTGAATCCCGTGCAGCCGTGGTAGGCAGGTTGCAGCAGGCGACAGGCCTGGAAGCGGTGTTTGTCCGAATGCGAGGGCGGGTTCCACCATGGCTTGACCAGCGCAACCACTCATTCCCCGAAACCGTGGAGGCAGACATGGGGTCGTGCGTCGAAGTGATCGAAGGTGGTTTCAAGGCTGTATGTGAGGGCGGAGAATGGGTTTGGGCGCGCGTCGAGGATGGGGCTCTGGCCGTGTACCGGAGCGCCAACGACTTTTTCACGAATCCACTCGACACGGTGGAACGTGCGGCGATCGGCCTCTACAAGCGTTCCCAGGACCGTATCCAGGCGATTGCGAACGGAGATCTGGCCGGTTTCGTGGCCGCGTCCGATGCAGCGGCCATCCTCGAGCTGTGCGGTGTCTCCGCCGAGGATGTGGCGCGGTACGTGCGGGACGCCACCGGGCCGGTCGGGACCTTCTGCGAGGACACCTACGAGAAGGCGCGTTCGGTCTACCTGGACGTGCGCGACGAACTCATGGACCATCTGCCGGGGTGGGACCTTCCTGCACTCACCCCCTACGCGGAGGCCCGTCGGATCCTCGCGTCGCTCATGAGCGAGGCGTTCGTCTCGCTGGTCGAGGAGCGGGCCAACCGTTGGGAAGCCACGGTCGCGGTGGGGCTCACCGCGTCGGCCGGGCCGGTCGAGGGCCGTTTCGGTCTTTTCGTGGACAAGGATCGGACCTGGGGTTACTACGCGGACTTCCCGAGTCCCGCGTCCTCTGTGGACGAGGCCGTGGACAGGGGGACCGAGCTTCTGAAGGAGGTCCTCACGCGCCGGCCGGAGGAGCCGGGTGGCGCCCTCCAGATGCTCGTGGTGTTCGGAGGGCGCGACAGGTGCGCCGGCACGGTCGTGGGCGCTGGTGCGACGAACGGCGTGGTCAGCGGACAGGCCCTGTTCCGAAAGCCCGAGTGCACCTACGTGGGCTTTCTGGTCGAGCTTGCCCCGGGCAAAAAGGAGGCTGTCTCGGCAACCGCCTCCGGACTGCCGGAGCAGAACCTCGAGACCGTGGAGCAGTTTGCCTCCGAGGCATCGAGCTACGCGGCGGCGGCCCATGCGAGCCCCGACGTGGGCACGGCTCGAGCAGCGGCCCGCGCAGGGCAGGCCGCGGAGTTCGGACCCCGGCGGACCGATGCAGCACTTCTCGGCCCGGACGGCAAGGTGCGGATCACGAAGGGCAGTGCCGTCGTGGTGTACAATCTGGCGACGGACCAGGTCGAGAACTTCCGGACGGGCGCCATGTTCCGCCTTGGTGCCACTTCTCCGGCCCCAGCCTCACTCGACGCCGTCTTCGAGACGTCGCCGGAGCGGTTCGTCGCGCTCCTCGACCATCAGGGCATGGCGTTCACGTGGTCGGACGTGAGCAGCGGGACGCTCTTTTTTGCCGCAGAGGAGGACTGGTCCTGGCTGCCTTTCGAAAAAGTTGATGCAGCGGCCCGCCTTCGTGACAGCGTGGTCGTTTTCTTTTCCGGGGAGCGCTACGCCCTTTGTGACGTGGCTGCGAAACGGGTCCTGATGGGGGCTCCTCGCCCGATTCGCGGTGCCTTCGGGGCGGTCACAGGCCCCGTGGATGCTGCTTGCGAGTTCTCCGAGGGAGCCATCCTGGTCTCCCAGGGGGCCCGCTGGACTGTGGCCTTCGACGAACGCCTCAGGCGGGACATCGTCGCGAAAGGCCAGGCGGGGTACGGCGGTGAGGCTCGCTTCAGCTTCCACCACCGGCCGGCGAACAGCCATGTAAGCTTCGATGACCCCTTGCTCCCCTACAAGACCTGGGACGACGGAAATCGGCTCGCCGCGGTGGCCAAGGACGGCTTCTACGACCTCGCGCCTTTCACCTGCGCCCCGCCGCTCGCGTCTGCGCCGGTCGAGTACCGGGTGCGCATCAAGACCGCGGACGTCTCCAAGGCTGGCACCGACGCCCGGATCTTCCTCGAGCTGTTCGGTGTGGGCGAGTGTGTGGCCACCGGAGAGATGGAGGTTCCCGGCACGGCGGCTCTCGAGCAGAACAGTGACGACAGCTTCTCGCTGCACGCGCCGGACGTGGGTGCTCTCAAGAGGATCGCGGTCCGCAACGACGGCTCCGGCGGCAGTCCGGACTGGGTGCCCGCGTGGATCGAAGTGACCCGCGGAGGTGCGGTGTACCGCGCGGACTTCGGCTTCGAGATCACGGAGGGTCACGGCCGGGTGAGCCGGGCACTGACCCCGCACAACGGTGCGGCGAGCGCAGCGGTGGTGGCCGGAACCGATGCCACGGCGCGTGTCAAGGCGTGGCGGAAGGCAGTTCCCCCGGGCACGGTGCAGGACCACATCGAGCCGCTCAACGCCGAGGGGTTCGATCGCGCCTACGAGATACAGCGTGCAGCGTCGGCCAGCGACGATCCGCCCCGGACCGGGGACGCCTCGCCCGCGAACGGGGCGACCGACCCGCTTCAGAGCCTCGCGCAAGACCTCCTGGACGCCTTCGGCGGCGTCGCCACCAGCATGCAGCTCGACACACTCGACCTCCCGGATGCGGAGAAGGTGTTCGCGGGGCTCGGCGTGACCGGGAGCCTACGGCGTTTCTGGGAATGCCGCAGGGGGGCGAACGGCTTCAACCTGTCGTGGCAAAACCGGGCGGTGAACACGGGGTTCTTCGCACCCATCGCCTTGTCACCGCAGGCCCAGGCGCTCGTCTCGGGCTCCTACCAGTACGCCACACCCGAGCTTCGCTACATCGGCTGGGATGGCGGCGCGTGGACGGCACGCCTCGTCGATCGCGCGGAAGGTGTGGTGCTCGGCTTCCGAGGTTGGGACGACCGCGACTATGTGGGAGAGATCCGCGGCGGACGATTCTTTGGCTGGCAGCGTGGCAGCGGCGCCGAGTTCGGGCCGTCCGAGGTTTTGTACATCAAGGGGCCGGATGGGACGAAGCAGTACGCGGGCATCGACCATGCCTGCTTCACCGTCAAGCCCGAGAGCGGAGGTTCGACAAAGCGTGTCGGGGCGCTCCGGTTTCAGCGTTGGGACGGCACGGTCGGCGAGGTGACGCTGACAGATCCTGAGGGAGCTGCGCGGTCCCGGCGGGACCTTGCTGCCCAGGTCGCAAGAAGGGGGTGGCTGACGGTCCCAGGAAGGGCGACCGACCTTGCCGTGGGCAAGGACGGCACGGTCTGGGCGATCGGGGACAGGCCGGAGCGGGGCGGCTTTGGGATCTATCGGTGGGACGGCGACGCCTGGACCAAGATCCCGGGCGCTGCGCTGCGTATCGCGGTGACGGACGACGGCCGGGCCTGGGTCGTGAACGACAACGCGGATGTCTTCGAGTTCACGGGCGGCGCGTTCGTGTTCCGGCCGGGTGTCAAGGCCCAGGACGTGGGCGCCGGTGGGAACGGTGCGGTGTGGGTCACCGGCAGAGACCGCATCGGCAAGGGGGGTGGAGCCATCTACGCCTGGGACGGAAGCGCGTGGTTGCAGAAAGACGGCGCAGCCAACCGCGTTGCCGTCGACGCCCGGGGGCATGCCTGGGTCGTCAACGAGGTTGGCAGAGTCTTCGAGTGGAACGGCGAGGCGTTCCGGTACCGCGAGGGCTGCACGGCGCAAGATGTCGCTGCGGGTGGCGACGGCACGGTCTGGGCTCTGTGCGCCTCCGGGCCGCGGCGCTGGACAGGGAGCGCCTGGGCGGCACCCGACCTCCCCCCGGCCGTTTCAATCGGAGCCGGTGCCGAGGGTGGCCGTTGGTATCTCGACGACAAGGGCTGCATCGCACGCTGGTACGAGGTGCCCGGGATGTTCCAGGCCACGGCGCCTCCCCCCCGGGACCGGCTGGAGTCCGGGGGGGAGCTGCGTTCGGACGGGGCGTCGTCCCTGGTCTCCCCGAACGGGCGCTACCGCCTGGTCATGCAGGAGGACGGCAACGCCGTGGTCTACGACGGGAGCACGCCGGTGTGGGCGAGCGACACCTGGAACGAGGGGGCCGCTCCCTACCGCCTGGTCATGCAGACGGACGGCAACCTC
>CAYQMG010000099.1:0-22271 GCA_964418585.1 uncultured Gammaproteobacteria bacterium
TGCCTCCGACCCCGACCCCGGTACCTCCCACGCCGACGCCGTATCCGCCGACGCCGACGCCGTATCCGCCGACGCCGACGCCGTATCCGCCGACGCCGACGCCGTATCCGCCGACGCCCACGCCGGAGGCTCCCACGCCGACGCCGACGCCGATTCCGTGCGACCCCACGACCTACTACCTGGATGCGGACGCAGACGGATACGGCCTGGAGGACGCGCCGTTCGAGGGCACGCTGTGCGAGATTCCGGATGGCTACGCCGTGTGGGCCGGGGACTGTGACGACAGCGACCCCGCTGTGCATCCTGGTGCGCTCGAGGTGTGTGACGAGAAGGACAATGACTGCGACGGTGTGGTGGACGAGGATGTATCTCAGGACTGGTACCTGGACGCGGATGGCGACAGCTATGGCAGCACCGGCGGGACGGCCTCGGGGTGCACGGCGCCGGAAGGCTACGCGGCGACCTATTTCGATTGCGACGACGCGGACGCCACCACCTATCCCGGTGCGGTGGACGTGCTTGGGGACGGTGTGGACAGCGACTGTGGCGGCACGGACGGTCAGGAGCCCAGTGTGGGGCTGCCCACGAGCACGTTCACGACCATCCAGGCTGCCATTGACGCGGCGGAACAGGGCACCACGGTCTGGGTCGGCCCGGGGACCTATCCGGAGCACGATCTGACGTTCCGCGGCAAGTCTCTGCTCTTGAGTTCAAGCGACGGAGCCAAGGTGACGATCGTGGACGCCCAGCGGCAGGGTTGGGTCATGGTGTTCAACAACCACGAGTCGGCCAGTGCGCGTGTCCGGGCGTTCACTTTCACCGGCGGGCTGAACGAGCGCGGCGGTGGGATTCGTACCTACAAGGCCTCGCCGGTGTTCGAGGACATGATCATCACCGGCAACGAGGCGATCATCGATGGGGGCGCGTTCAACATTGCCTGGGGCAGCCCGATATTCAGGAACTGCCTCATCTCGAACAACCAGGCGAGAAACCTCGGTGGCGGCGGGGTCGCCAACAGTTCGGCCAAGGTGTATCTCGAAGATGTCACGTTCGAGAACAACTTTGCCGAATGGGCGGGAGGAGCGTTCGCCGGCGTGAACGTGGATCTTTCGGTGAGTCACTGCCTCTTCTCCAGCAACACCACCGACGGGGGAGGGGCCAAGCTGGGCGGCGCATTCTACCTGGAACGGGCCAGGGCCACGATCGAGGACAGTACGATCGTGTGGAACCGGGGTGACGAGGGCGGCGCCGCCTATCTGACGGACTCTGATGTGGGCTTCTTCCACTGCGTGGTGTCCGAGAACATGGCGCGACTGCGGGCCGGGACCTTCTCCATCAACTCGTCCCAGGTCACGTTCGAGGCCGTGAGCGTGGTGGGGAACAGTTCGCGGATTGCGCCGGCGTTCCAGCTCTATCATTCGAGTCCACAAATGGACCACGTGGTGGTGGCAGGGAACGTGGGCGCCAGCGGTTCGGCCATCTACATGCAAGACTCGGCGCCGGTGGTGACCAACAGCATTTTCGCCTACAATTCGGGGTCGCAGGACTTCGTGGTGTTCAACTCGGCCCTGGCGGTACCTTCGTTCACCTATTGTGACGTGTTCAATCTCGATTACAGCCTGGTGTACGATTTCCTGGACGAGACCAACCTGCAGGTGGAGCCTGGATTCCTGAGTACGCCCTGGTTCGACACGGAGCACGGCGTCTGGACTCTCGACGATCTCCACCTGGCCCTGGATTCGGCCTTGATCGATGCGGGGACGCCTGACATCGTCGACGTGGACGGCTCCAGGAGCGACATCGGCATCTATGGTGGAAGCGCCGGGGCCGAATGGGATCGGGACGGAGATGGCTACTTCGACTGGTTCTGGCCCGGCTCCCACGAGGACGCGCCCGCCGGATTCGACCCCGCCGACTGGGACGCGGACGATTCCTCCCGGGACATCCACTGACCTGGTGCACGACGCCACGGAGAGGCCCCGGCCGTGAGGCCGGCGGCCGGGTCCCTCCGGTTTCATGCACCCGCCCGGGGTCGGCCGTACCCCCTCGAGATCCGGGTGGGTGTCCGCAGGCTGCTCCTCGCGACGAACGGGAATCCCCCTGCAGCATGCCTTGAGTTCCACTTGTGGGTTCGTGCCTGATTTCAGGCCCTTCCCGACCTCCTGTGCTGCTCGTCCCCTGCCCCGCTTGACTTCTCGGCTCGAGCGTATCGAGGCCACAACGTCTGGAATGGAGCCGGCACTGGGGTGCGGATGCCATTGACACGTGGGTGCGGAGGGCGGAGAATGGCGTTAGCCCTGCGCTGGAGGTTCGAGCACCGGACCCGGATCGGGGTTTCGAGGCTGATTGGTGTCCTGGGGTAAGGCCGAAATGGGGAGCACGGGTTTGAGTCCCGCCATTCAGCAATTCTTTTGCACATTCGTGGAACTTCTCGGCGTTCGAGGTGTCTGTTTCTCCAGGGCGTTGAGCGGGTCTGTGTCCGCGTCGGGTCTGAGCGACGAGCGTCTGGTCTCCCTTTTCCAGGATGGGGATCGGCAGGCGTTCGAGATGCTGGTGCAGCGCTATCAGAACCTGGCGTTCACGGTGTGTCGGCGCTACCTCGGGAACGATCAACTGGCGGAGGAGACAGCCCAGGACGTATTCGTCAGCCTTTATCGCAACCTGGGAAAGTTTCGAGGCGACGCCTCGTTCAAGAGCTGGTTCTACCGTGTGGTGGTGAATCATTGCAGGAACCGGCACAAGGCATTGAGCCGACGGAAGCACGGCCTGCACGACTCGATCGATGCCCAATCCGGGGACGAGGATCGAGGCCGCCCGAGGGATCTGGTGGACGGGAAGCCCGACCCGGAGGAGGCGCTCGACGCACGGATGGCCCGGCAACTGGTCGAACGAGCGCTCGAGACTCTTGGCGAAGAGGGGCGGATGATTCTTCTGTTGCGGGAGGGGCAGGGATTGGCCTACGAGGAGATCGCGGACATGTTGGGTCTGCGCGTGGGCACGGTGAAGTCCCGGATCCACCGGGCTCGAGCCCAGCTCAAGCGTGCGGTGGAGCGGTTGTCGCAGGGGTCCCGGCCGGAGTGACCGGGGGCGAGGATACTTCAGGGAGGAAGCGTGGTGGGACCGCAGCACCCATCCACGGAGCGCCTGTCGGCGTATCTGGAGCGTGAACTGGACGAGCAGGCCCAGGCAGACCTGGCCGAGCATCTCGACCAGTGCAGCGCCTGCCGGGCGGAACTGGCGTCGCTGCAGCGAACGTTGGAGACCCTGCGGTCGCTCCCCGAGTTGGAGGCGCCCACCGGATTCTCCGCTGCTGTGATGGCCCGGATCGAGGCCCAGGAAGCCCGGGGGATGGCCGCCTTTTTCCGGCGTTGGCGCCTTGCCCCGCTGTTGGCGCCGGTGGCTGCGGCCACGTTGGTCTTCCTCGTGGTGCGCCATCCGGAATCCGACCGGGTCTCCATGCCCGCCCTGGAACAGGCCGAGCGTGTGGACGCCACTCGAGATTCTTCCGCTCCCCACCTCCAGGACGTTTCCGGCGAGGTCGTCGCGGTCCCCCCTTCCGTCGAGGGAGCCGGGCCGGGCGCGGGCGGCGGGGTGTTGCCACCAGAGGGTTCACCCCGTTCCGGGGAGGAGAAAGGAACCCGTCTCCAGGAAGCCGGCGCGTCGGTCCAGGCGCCGGGTGGCGTTGGGGCGCCGGCGCGAAGGGAGAAGCCGGCGCCGAAAAAGGAGAAGGCCGGGGTTCGCATGAAGTCGGTCGCATCCGATCTCGAGGGTGTGGAGGCGGAACGGTCGCATCCGCCGGCTGCGGGTGGTGGTCCGGGGGTCCTGGCGGAGGGGCGGGGCGGAGGAACCGGACGTGGGGCGGCGGTGTTGCTGGAGGAGGCGCCCGAAGCAGCTTCCGGCGCGCGTGGGAGGTTCGCCCCTTCCCCGCCGTTGGACGATCTGGGGGGAGTGGGCGCCCGGTCTGCCACCCTGCCGGAACCCGAGGCGCGGTCTCTGGCTCCGGCTCCGGTTCTGGATGAGGAATCCCAACCGGCTCCTGAAGCCTCGACGCACGAAAAGGACGATGCCGCGGCTCCATGGTGGAACCTGGCCGCACGTGCCACCCGCAAGTCGAAGCGGCAGGCCGCGGTCGCCCCGGCGCAATCCGCGCTTCCTGCCGGGAAGAGGACGGCGGAACCGGCTCCCGGGGTCCGGGGCGGTGCGTGGGACGACATTTTTGCCGCCGAGGGAGCGACGCCGGTGCCCCTGCCTTCTGTCGAGGACAAGATGGAAGTCGCGCTGGAGCACGTCGTATCTCCTGCCCAGGCCCCCCCACCGGATGCCGTGGTGGTGCTCGCCCATTCTCCCGGCCTGTGGCAGCGCGTGGGGCGCGTGCTCACCGGGATGGGCGCCACGGTCGGCCCCCCCTTGCGCAGGCCCGACGGGTCTGTCGAAATCCGGACCACCTTGCCCCCCGGGGGCTACGCCCGACTGGTGGCCACGCTCCCCTCGATCGGCGCGGTCGGCGCCACCCCGCTCCCGCCCACCACCGTGGAGCACCGGGACGTGCTCATCGTGATCAATCCGCCGGAATGACGGGTTCGGCCGTGTGTCGCCTCCCGGTCCCATTCGGTCGGTGCGTCGATCTGTGACGAATTTTTTTGGCGAATACGGGAACCCATCGCCTGCTCCGTTGTCTGACCGATCGTCGAACCTGGAAATCATTCAAGGGAAGGAGACGATCATGAATTCAGGCCGCATGCTCCTGTCGTTCGCATTCCTTGCTGCCGTGCTCCTCGTCGGAACCGTTCGGCCCGCTGTCGCCGCCACGGAGGGACCGTACGGGATGGAGATCCTCGTCGACGGATTTCCGGTCCAGGAGTACCTTCACCGCGGCAGGACCTATGTGGAGGCTCGAGACGGGCACGAGTACGCCATCCGGCTCATCAATCGCACCGGCCGTCGCGTTGCCGTGGCCCTGTCGGTGGACGGTTTGAACACCATCGACGCCCGCCACACCACGGCCTATGAGGCCCGCAAATGGGTGCTCGGCCCCTACGAGACCGTGGTCGTTCGGGGATGGCAGATCTCGAGGCGCACTGCCAGGCGATTCTATTTTACCACCGAGACCGACTCCTACGGAGCCTGGCTGGGCAGGACTCGAGACCTTGGGAACATCTCGGCCGCTTTCTTCCCGGAGGTCCGTTTCGAGCCACCCGTCTACTACGACGAACCGTGTGACACGACGGGCCGGTACCTCGACGAGGGGCCTCTGGAGCAGGGGGGCGGCGTAGACCGCGCAGCGCAGGCCGAAGCAGGAAGCAACCACGCCGGGGCCGGTACTGAAAAACGGAGCGCCATGGCCGGCTCCAGTGCCCTGGACGACTTCGCCGCAACCGGCATCGGGCGTCGCACCGCCAACCGAGTCCACACCGTCGCGTTCGAGCACGGGACCGAACCGGCGGCCGTCATCACCGTGCGGTATGAGTTCCGGGACGCCCTGGTGAAGCTCGGCGTCCTGCCCCGCACCTGGGTGCCCAACCCCTATCATCGGCGCGAGACTTCCAGCGGCTTCATCGATTACGGTTATGCGCCCGACCCCTACGGCGGCCGCACCGCTCCGTATTGAGCAGGAACCGCAATGGCCCCTCCTCGAGGCAAAAGGCGTCCCCTTGGGTAGCCCGGTGTGCTCGATCTGTTGACCCACCCTGTTTACCGGTAAACGCCACGCCGACTCCACGGCCTCCTCTCTCGCACGACCGGATTGCGACCGGCTTGCCTTCCGGTTCGGACACGCCCGGAAAACGCATGAAATGACCCCCCCTCGGGTGGAACGTCCGGTCGTTCCTGGTAAACTCGGGACAACCCTCCGATCGACCGAGTCGAAATTGCGCCACCTTGAAGACGGCGCCGACCCGGTCTTCACACTGGCACCCGGGTTGCACCACGACACGGACGGACCGGCACCATCCTCCCGGACTGAATTCCAGGAACGCACCGGGAGCGATTTTCAACCCGGCCCGTGCATCAACGACTTTGGCAAAGGAGGTCGAGATGGGGCGGTATTGGTGGCGGGGGGTACTTCTCTTGCTCGTGGCCGTGGGCTGCGTCGGCGCTGACGACGGCTGCGACCACGATGAGGACGGCGATGGCTTCGTCTCCTCCAAGGACTGCGACGACGACACATCCAAGGATGCCGCCGTGTGCGAAACGTCCACCTGCGACGGCTGTGACACAGGACTCTCGGTCCCGGCCGAATGCTATCACTGTGCACGCTGCACCCACCCGGACATCCGGGTCGAGTTTCCAGACATCAAGGACAACCAGTGCGATGGCTTCGCGGATGAACCACCCGTGGGGCTCGAGTTGGACGGTGAGCGGCTGAAAGGCGTCTCCACCGCTGTGCTTCGCGTCGAGGACACGATCTACTTGGCCGCCATGGGCACCGTGGTCATCTTTCACGACAACGGAACCGACCCACCCGTCCAGGTCAACCAGGGGGCGGAGATCGTCACCGAGGACGGGATCAACCGCATGGCCTACCAGGACGGAATCCTGTTCCTCGCCGCACAAAACGCGGGTCTCGAGGCCTTCGATGTCTCCGATCCCACCGCACCACGCCCGGCAGGAACGGTGAAAGGGATCGTGGCTCGCTACGTGGACGCTCGAGCAGGACGGGTCGCGGTCGGCATGCGCAACTCCCTCGAGGTCCGGGTCTACGACTACGACCCGAGTCGAACGGGTGAGGAGTTCCAGGAAGTCTTCCGCTACCTGGACGATGGGAACTACTGCGTCACCGACACGTCCACCACGGACGTGTCCGCCGTCGCGCTCACCAGCGACGGGCGGTCGCTTTTCGTGGGCTACGACACCTACAGTCCGCTGCCATCACTCCAACACTATGATGGAGAACTCGCCCTCGTCCAAAACCTGGATGGAACCCCGGCGACCGCTTGCCTCCCGCACGAGGAGAGCTACCCCAACCGGGTCATCGGCACCGTGGGGGAGATCGTGCCGGTGGAGAACGGGGAAATACGTGGAGCCCTGGTCACCACCCACACCTCGTTCGACACCTACGACGCCCCAAGTCTCCGATGGGTGTGGCTGGAGGGGGACCGGCTGGCTTCCGTGGCCCTGGTGGGCGAACCTGGCAAGAAAGGGGTGGGTTACGCTCTGGACGGGGACCTTGACGCGGTTGGATTCTGTTCCTCGTACCAGATCGGCACGGACAACGACAACGTCTGGTTGGTCACGAATCCTCTCGACGATGCGCGGAGACAGGTGTTTGGAGGGCGGACCGTGGACATCGCCTATGACGTGGATCTCCACTGGGAGGGGGGTACCCCTGTCCTCGAAGCGGCCGACGAGTGGGGTGGCTACCAGGTTTATCGTCCGGACAGCGGTTCCGGGAGGCTGGTACGGAACCAGAAAATCGATATCGGTGGCTTCGGCGCCGCCCTCTGGGTGGACGGAGACGGGGTGTTCGCAGGCAAGGAAGGCGCCGGTCTTTGGGG
Organism: uncultured Gammaproteobacteria bacterium; assembly: GCA_964418585.1. GTDB lineage: Bacteria > Myxococcota_A > UBA796 > JAJRTE01 > JAJRTE01 > JAJRTE01. The sequence goes on from CAYQMG010000099.1 coordinate 7,494, forward strand.
CTATTCCGCCACCGCGGATGACCCGGAACGCCTCGTGCTCGAGTACATCCACCCGGACGACCCCGGGTGCCGGTCCCCTGGCGCATGCCCCGAGGTCCCCTGTCCCGGTGAGGACCTCCCTTCCGTGTTCGTCCGCGACGGGACGACTCGAGGCGCGTATCACTACGTGATCACCAGCGACCGTTCCGACCTTGTCGGATGGGACCGAAACTACTTCATGATCGTCCGGGACGACGGCGCCGACGCCCGGGTGGTCTTTTCCGATCCCATCGGGTACGCAGCAACCTACATGGGACTTTCAAGGGTGCTGGTCGAGGACGACCTGGTCTTCGTCACCTACGGGGAGTCCGGGATCCACGTCTACCAGCATTGCCCGGGCAGCGACCCCGAAGCCAGGTTGCTCGCCTCCTGGACCGACGCACACAACGATACCCCCATCCAGTATCTCGACCTGGTTCGGTTCGGAGACTACTTGCTCGCCCCCGCAGGCTACGTCTTCCTGTTCGACTTCCAGAACCTCTGGAAATCACTCGGTATCACCGTGTTCCAACTCCGCGGTGTCGACGCCACCACAGACTGCACTTCAGGCGCTCAGGTGGACCTCGAGCCCGTTGCAACGCTCCCGGCCAACGTGGCGGGAGCCGCCTGGGATCCCTATCGTATCGCCTGGGACCGGGGACGCAACCTCCTGTTCGCTGCTGGCACCGAACTGGTCGGGTACGCCTGGCCCGAACCGGGCGCCGAACTCACCCAGGACCTGCTCGACGACCTCACGCCGGTGCTCCTGACCCCGGCCGAGGATCTCCAGCGTGTCGGTCTTCCTGCCATGTACGGACTTGCCATTCTGAATGACCACCTGTTCGTCGCCGACGTGACCAACGGGATCTACGGGTACGACATCGGGGATGGGAATCCGGCAGGAACCCTGGACCTGTTCTATCCGACCTTTGACAGCCTTTCCGCACGTCCCATCCCGGTGGAGGCCGACGTCCGCCCGGTCCATTCTCCTCGAGGCCTCGCCGTTGCGCCCAACGGCGACCTGCTGGTGCTCGAGTGGTTCTCCGGCCGGGTGTCCCGCCTGGTGGCCCGGTAGCATGTTGGCTCCCCCCGCCCGGGACCCTGCTCGGCGCCCATTTTGTCGGCGAACGCTCTGTGCGTGATATCGGCCGCGGGTCGACCGGGTGTTGACTCGAGGATTCTCGAGGTGCATAACACCTGGAGCCTGGGGTTGGCCCTGGCGTTGCGCGCGGGTGGGAGGAGTGTCGATGCGCGAGGGGAGGATCAATCTGTTCAGCGATACGCAGACCCGGCCGACGCGGGCCATGCGTGAAGCCATGCTCGAGGCCGAGGTTGGGGATGAGCAGCTTGGGTTGGACCCGACGGTGAACCGGTTGTGCGAGCGGGTGGCGGAATTGCTCGGGAAGGAGGCGGCGGTTTTCCTGCCCTCGGGGACCATGTGCAACGAGATTGCGATCCTGGTGCACTGTCGGCCCGGGGATGAAGTCTATGCCCATCCGGAGTCTCACATCATCATGTATGAAGGAGGTGGCCCGGCGGTGCTTGCCGGGGCGTCGGTGCGTCCCCTGGACGGGCCTCGAGGCATGTTTTCCGCCGAGACACTGGAGGCTTCGATCGATCCGCTGCCCCGGTACAGTCCTTGTCCGCGTCTGGTGTCCATCGAGCAGACCACGAATCTGGGCGGGGGAGCGGTTTGGCCGTTGAACGCACTGGAGGACCTTGCGCGGACCGCCGGCAACTTCCGGCTTCTCCTCCACATGGATGGGGCCCGGCTTCTCAACGCAGCCGTGGCAGCAGGGTGCAGTGCTCGAGAAATGGCGGCGTTCTTTGACAGCGTCTGGATCGATCTTTCCAAGGGACTGGGGTGTCCGGTCGGTGCCGTGCTGGCCGGTTCTGCGGAGTTCATCGAGGAGGCCTGGCGCTGGAAGCAGCGTCTTGGCGGGGCGATGCGTCAGGCTGGCATGCTCGCCGCAGCAGGTCTGTATGCGCTGGAGCACCACGTGGAGCGGCTGGCCGAGGACCATGCCAACGCCCGGCGATTTGCCGACATCGTGACGGGGTGCGAGGGGGTGGACCTGCGCCACGGTCCGGTGCAGACGAACATCGTTTTCCTGGACATCGCCCGGACGGGCGTGTCAGCCCCTGCCGTGGTGGCGCACCTGGAGAGGCGAGGGATCAATCTGGGAGCGTTCAGCAGCACGGTGCTCCGTGCGGTGACCCACCTGGATGTGACCCGGTCTCAGGTCGAGGAAGCGGCGCAGGCCCTGGTGGAGGCCATCGGGGTCCTGCGTGCCTGAGGGGATCGAGTCGGGTTGAGGGGTCCGGGCACAGGAGAAGGCGTTGCGCCGGGACGGCGGCAGGGGGCCGATGGTCAGCAGTCGGAGCCGACCACCACCACGGCGCCGTGTCCTTCCTCGGCGCAAAGTGTGAGCCAGCCCGAGTCGAGCGGCTGGTCCATCCAGTCCTTTCCACTGGGGAATCCGTCGCAACCGCCGCTACCTACGTGGAAATTTCCGACCGGGACGAATCCGGTGGGGCAGGAGTCGGTCAGGCCTCCGCAATCATCGTGTCCGATGATCCAGACGAGGTCTCCGGCCGAGCAGAGGCCCATGAAGCCGGAGTCGAGGTTGATACCCGATGTGCTCACGCCGTTGCTGTCGTTTCGGCACTCGCCCTGACCCACGGCCACGCTGCCTTGCAGCCGTGTCCCCGCAGGGCATCGTTCCTCGATGTCCGTGCAGTCGTCCCGAATGATGATGAGCGCCGCCTGGTCCAGGATACCGTCGATACGGCCCCAACCTGAATCCACGGTGCTGCCGTCGTACCCCTGAAGTTCGATGTAGCCGTCGCAGACGCCGGGTTCCGAGTGGAGGAGACCGATGGGTTCCGGCTCAGGCGGTTCGGACTCACACCCGTCGTCGGTGGCGTAGAGGGCCAGTGGTGCCAGGAGCAGCAGGAGGGGGGTCTTCATGGTCTGAACTCCTCGAGTCGAGCGCCCGTCGGCGTTCCCGGGGCCCTGGAGTGCCCGGGCCGGGACCGCTGTCGGGAGCAGGTTGGATGGTTTTGCGGATCACGGCCTGGTGCCGTCACATTCCAGGCTACCTGACATAGCCCAACTTCTTCAACTGTTCCAGTTCCCGGGGGGAGAGTTCGGGTCGTGGGGCGGGACGGGGCCCCATGATACGCGCGGCAAGGGCCTCGAGCTGCTTTGCATGACGGGTGTGTTCGTCGGCCAGGACCCTGGCGATCGGGTGGTTCGCGCCGTCAATGGGGTGGAGTTCGTCTGGATCTCGAGATACCTCGAACAGCGTCTGACGGTCCCCAGGCCCCAGGATGAGTTTCCATCCTTCAGTCCGCACGCTCTCGAGCGCCCCGGGCCGCCACGGATCCGTGAGGCTGAACGCTGCCTGAATGTGCTGTTCCCGCCCCTGGACGAGCGGCACGAGGGAGGCGCCCTGGAACTTGACATCGCCTGGCAGGCCGAGGAGTTGCAAGACGGTGGGAAGGATGTCGATGGCTCGTACCTGGGTCTCCACCACTCGACCGGCCGGGATGACGCCGGGGAGGGAGAAGATGAGCGGGATGTGGAGGGTCGAGTCATACAGGACGCCTGCGTGGTTGAAGTAGTATCCGTGTTCGAAGCTTTCTCCGTGGTCCGAGAAGAGCACGACCAGGGTGTTCTTTCCCAACCCCTGCTCGGACAGGGTTGCCAGGAGTTCCCGGACCTGGGTGTCCAGGAACGCGACTTCGCCTCCGTAGAGCGCCTTCACATGCTCCAGGTCGCGGGGGGCAATCGTCTTTTTTCCATCGCGAAACGGTGCCAGTGCCTTGTCGCTTCCATCAAGGGTGCCCGTGTAGTCGGGGTCGTAGGCCTTGTCGAACGGGGGAGGCGGAAGGTAGGGAAAGTGGGCGTCGAAGTAGTGGACAAACAGGAAAAACGGCACCTGGGCATGATTTCGGATGAAGTCCACCGCCCGTGCAGTCACCTCCCGGCCCGGGCGCTTCAACCGGTCGGGACTGAAGGCAAAGTCCTCGTCATACAGGTCGAACCCGCGATGAAGTCCCACGTCGGACCGGAGGGTCACACCGCCTATCACCGCTCCGGTGGTGTAACCATGGGCCTTGAAAATCTCCTGGGCCAGCGGACCCACGTACCTCGAGGTCCCGAATCGGTTCACGTTGTCGTGGAGGCGGGGTTCCACCGAGGTGAAAATGGCCCAGTGGGACAGGGCCGTCTCCGGGATGTGGGTGATGGCCTGGTCGAAGCGTACCCCGGACGCGGCCAGGCGGTCGATGGTGGGAGTCTGAAAACGCGGCTGACCGTAGCACCCGAGGGCGTCGGCCCGCACCGTGTCGAGGGAGATGAAGAGCACATTGAACGGGCCGCCGTCCGGCGGGGGCGGGACCAGGCTCGAGGGCAGGGGTTCGTACTTGCCCGGTCCGGCCGCCACCCGTCGAGCCGGAGGCAGCGGGCCGGGCGGGGATTCGGGTTGGTCCTGGTCCGGCGCGGCCCGGGTTTTCGTGTCGTGCATGGGCGGGGGGGCCGGTGGCGGCTGTCCGGTCCTGGTCGTGTGCTGGGCTTCGTCGGGGTGCGTCGACTCGGTGGGTGCCGTATCGCGATTGCAACCTGGAGTTCCAGCCAGGAGCAGTGCAGTCAATGCCGGGACCCACGAGCCGGTCCTGGGAGGTAGGACCCCCCGGTTTCTCTTTCCTCTCTGATTCATCTCGACTCCCTATTCGTGTGTCGCCGGCGGCCCGGCCGGCCCCGGCCGCCTGTTCCGGTACCGGTCCACGTACTCGAGCCATCGTCGGGTGTGGTCCAGGGCTTGCCGAAACGCCTGCTCGGCTTCGTCCAGTCGCCCCGCTGCGAGCAAGATGCGGCCCCGGATCGCCTCCAGGACTCCCCGGCGGTTGGGGACACGGAAATCCAGGTCCTGCAGCGGGAAGAACCCCTGTAGCAGGGCCAGGGCCTGGTCCGGTTGGCCTGTCGCCACCAGGAGACGGATGCCCTCGTTCCGGACTCGCTTGATGTTGAAGTACTTGCTGTCGAACGAATGCTGATTCAGTTCCGAAATCATGTGCTCGAGGATTGGTCCGATCTGTGCCACGTCTCCTCGAGCGATGGCCTGGTTGATGGCTGTGGCGTATTGGGCGGTCCAGGCCCGGTGATCGGGGTCGTCCAGCGACAGCTTGCGGGTACGCCCCACAGCCGGTGCGCCGGCCTGACCCAGGAGATCCAGGTAGGAATCCCCGGTGGGCATACCCTGGAGCCGTTCCACGGATGTCTGGGGGTGGGCCTGCTCGTCGGTTTCGATCGAGGTGTCGGCCAGGGTGAGCAAGGCGATCGGGTCCTGCGGGCCGGTGGAGACGCCGCGGAGAAGTCGGTTCCGGTCCACCGTCAACCCTGCAGATTCGGGGAGGTGGTCGAGCAGGGCCTGCACGGCTTTGGCGCGTTGGGTTGCGTCCCCACACTGGGCCAGGGTGGCGGCCGTCATGCGGACCCAAAGGGATCGAGTGGTCTCCACCTGGTCGTACTGGCCCCAGATTTCCCGGGTTGAGAACGGGTTGAACCATCGTACATAGGCCTGGACCCGGTCGAGCCGGTCCCGGTGTCTGTCCGCCATGGTTGGAGCGGGCCCGTGGGCGATGGGCCGCCAGGGCGGTCCGGGGAGCAAACGGCGGAGAATCCCTGCGCCCTGTTTCGCGAGCGTGCAGGCTTCTTTCGGGTCGTTCTCACGGAACCGGATGGCTGCGTCCAGGAACCGGCGCCAGGCGGTATCGGCCGGGTCGTTCTTCCACGGCACCTGGTTGAGCAGGGTGGAGGCCGCGGTCGGCGTCATGGAAACCACCTCGAGGGCTGCCTGGGCCCGCGTCGCCCAGTCGATGAGCGCCGCGTGGATGTCCCGCAGGATGGACTCCCGGACAGGCCGGGCCTGGAGCGCCTGGGCCAGCGCCTCGTAGTGGCTGCGTGCCGTTTCCGGTCGGCCTCGAGCCAGTGCTGCCACGGCCAGGTCCTTGTGCTGGTAGGCCAGGTAGAGCTGGAGCCTGAGTTCGAGACCGTCCCAGGTTTCCTCGCCGTAGAAGAACGGGTCCGGGAAGAACTCGGTTCCGTCCACGCCCCCGGGGAACGGCGGCAGGTCGGGTGGAATCCGCCCGTCGAAGTTCATGGGGGGGTTGGGTTGTTGACCCTGCTCGAGGGGTGGTTCCGGCGGGTGCCTGGTGGCTGGGTTCTGGACAGGGGTTGGAGCCGGTCCTGGCGTGTCGTTCCCCGTCTGGGGGCCGGGTTGCGTGCATGCGGAGAGCAGGAGTGTGGCGACGAGCGCGTGCACCTGGATGTGCTTTGCAATCAACGGAGTCCTCCCCGGTGCGAGCAGCGGTGCGGTTCAGCCTGGAAGTTTGGTCTTTCTTGCTCACGCCAGTGTACCATGTGGAGCGGGAGGGGTCATGGTTTCTCGATGGTCGTGGGTCCCGTGTGCGCGGAGGGGGCGCGGGAGGGCTGGAAGACGCCGCCGGGCTTGGCCGATCTCCACAGGATTTTGCTTCCACCTGCGGCCTGGTTGAGTTAGAGTAGCCATCTTGCATCAAGCGGAGGGATGGTCTCGGGCTGACTGGAGGGTGTGATGGAGATGCACTATCGCTGGACGATCGGTTTGCTCTTGGCCCTCGCCATTGGGGGGATGTCGGGTTGTACCGAGCGGTACATCGTGCTGACCGACAAGGGAGACAAGGCGTTTGAGCAGGGGAACTACGACCTGGCTTTCAAGCGGTACGAAGCAGCCCTGGAGCGCTATCCACGGTATGCGCCCGCCCTGGTGCGGGTGGGTGAGCTGGCCGTGATGGACGAGGACTGGGAACGGGCTCGAGTGGTGTTCACCCGGACGATCGAGGCGGATCCCATGATGGTCAAGGCCTACCTGGGGAGAGGCCTGGCCGCCCTGCACCTGTTCGACTATGAACAGGCCGGTGCAGACTTCCAGAAGGCGAAGGAACTCGGCTCCGAACGCGCAGACCTTGGGCTCGGGATCTACTACTACCTCACCGACCGGTACGACGCCGCCTTTGCCGCCTTGAGATACGCGGTTCGACAGCCCGGCGATGCAGACGTGGCCATTCGGTTTGTGTTCAAGACGGCCATCGCCACCGGGGACTACGCGACCGGCCTGGAACTGCTCCAGGATGTCGCGATCTCGGATGACGACGCCGTTCAGACCCTCTGGAGACGGATGCAGGCCGAACTGGCGCTGCTCGACGGGGACACAGCCCAGGCGAATCGATTTGCGAGCGGGCTGAAAGACCTTCCCCCGTTCGGTATCTGGTACCGGGAGCCATCCCCCGCGGCGCTCGAGCAAATGTCGCCGTTTCGGGGCGCCATCGTGGAGTACGTCCATCTGGGCAGCCCGGCGTACCGGGCGGGCATACTTCCCGGTGACGTGATCACGAGTTTTGAATTGAAGCCAGTGAATTCCGCCGCCGAACTGGAGCGACTCATTGAAGCGTACCTGGCCAAGTCGGGTCGGTCCGAGGCGTTGTTCGAGGCGCTGAGGGGCAATCAACAGCTTGCGTTTCGCATTCTGCCCGGGGGCTACCGGTGGAGCAGCGCTGTGGAGGGACTGAATGGCGCGAGCGCGGCGGCACGGTTGACCATGGCGGACAAGGAGCGCATGGAGTTCCCCTGACCGTGTCAGGAGCGGAGTCATCAGGGGGAGAGGCAGGAGGAGGAATGATACCGGCGAAGTCCAGGTCGGAGATCGAGATCATGCGGGAGGCCGGGCGTATCGTGGCCGAGGTTCATGCCGGCCTTCGTGAGATGGTGCGTCCGGGTATCACCACGTTCGAACTCGACCGTTGGGCCGAGGAGAAGATCCGTTCGCGCGGCGCGGTGCCCACGTTCAAGGGGTACCGCGGTTTTCCAGCCACCTTGTGCACGTCGGTGAACGAGCAGGTGGTGCACGGGATCCCGAGCAAGAAAGTCCGGCTGAAGGAAGGGGACATCATCGGGATTGACGTGGGGGCCACCTTCCGTGGATACGTGGGGGATTCGGCCTGGACCTATGCGGTGGGCGAGGTGTCGCCGGAGGTCCGCGCCTTGATGGAGGCCACCGAAGAAGCCCTGTGGCGGGCCATCCAGGCGGCTCGAGTCGGCAACCGCGTCGGGGACATCGGGCATGCGGTGGAATCTTACGTGAAACCGCTCGGCTACGGGATCGTGCGCGATTTCTGCGGGCATGGCGTGGGCGCGGCCATGCACGAGGAGCCCCAGGTGCCCAACTACGGGAGACCTGGCAAGGGACCTCGGCTCAGGGTGGGCTATTGCATCGCCATCGAGCCCATGATCAACCTCGGCGTGGAGGAAACGGTGGTCCTCAAGGACGGCTGGACTGTGGTGACTGCAGACCGGAAGCCCTCGGCGCACTTCGAGCACTCCATCGCCATCACCCGGGAGGGCCCCCTGATCCTCACCGCCCTGGACGACACACTGGCCCGAAAGTTCCTCGTCTGAGACGTGGGCATGGATCTGGTCGGAAAGACAGCGCTGGTGACCGGGGGGGCGCAGAGGGTCGGTGCCGAGATTGTCCGCACGTTGGCCCGGGCTGGCGCGCTCGTCTACCTGCACCATCATCGCTCGACCCGGGAGGCCGAGAGACTCGCCCGGTCCCTCGAACTCGAGCGCGCTCGAGTAATCCCGCTCCAGGCAGACCTGACGCATGTGAACGAGATCGATGCCCTGTTCGACCGCATCGGTGCGGCGGGACAGGGACTCGACATCCTGGTCGGAAATGCTGCTCGTTATGTCCGGGCCTCCCTCGAGCAGACCGCGCTCAGCACCTGGGACAACGTGATGGCGATCAACCTGAAGGCCCCGTTCTGGTGCGCCCGTCGTGCCGCGCCGCTCATGCTCTCGCGGGGAGGGGGCGTCATCGTGCATGTGGCAGACCTGGCCGGGGAACGGGCATGGCCGAACCATGCCGCCTATAGCTGTTCCCAGGCCGCCTTGCTGAGTCTTACGCGAACCCTCGCCCTGGAGCTGGCCCCGCGGATCCGCGTCAACGCCGTGGCTCCGGGCGCCGTGCTGTGGCCGGACGACATGCCGGAACCCACGCGGAAGCGGCTCCAGGCCCGGATCCCGCTGGAGCGAGTCGGGGAGCCGCGGGACGTGGCGGCGGCGGTTCGATTCCTGATCGAAAACGATTTCTTGACCGGAGAAACCATCCGGGTCGATGGAGGACGCGGGATCGTTCCCTGACCCGTGGGCCGGTCGAACCCATCCGGGACCTGTTTGCAAGGGCGGGTCCCGGGCACGAATCGTGCGTGGCACATCCACAAGGAAGCCACGACCGTATCCACCAGATGGAGGAAAAATCGATGGCGAACATCAAGAAGGTGAAAGGCGTGATCGGAATCCTGACCGGCGGCGGCGACGTGCCGGGCCTCAATCCGGCCATTCGGGCCGTGACCATCCGCGCCATTCGCGAAGGGTACAAGGTCATCGGCATCCGGCGGGGATGGGCCGGAGCCATCGACATCGTGCGGGACAAAAAGGCGGACAACAGTCAGAACTTCCAGGAGTTGACCGAGGAAATCGTCAACAAGGCCGGACGTACCGGCGGCACCTTCCTGCACAGCTCCAGAACCCGGCCCAGCCACATCCCCCGGTCCCGAGTGCCCAAGCACCTCCAGGATACCTACAACGCAGAAATGAACGACTTGACTCCGGAGGTCCTCAAGAACCTCGAATGGCTCGATATCGACACACTCATCCCCATCGGCGGCGACGACACCCTCAGCTATGCCGTGCGCCTCTACCAGGAAGGAATGAAAGTGGTCGCCATCCCCAAGACCATGGACAACGACGTTCCCGGTACTGACTACTGTATCGGTTTCAGCACCTGCGTCACCCGTACCATCCAGATGATCAACAGCCTCCGCACCTCGGCGGGATCTCATGAACGCTTTCTCGTCGTCGAGGTGTTCGGCCGATATGCCGGCTTCACCGCCATGCTTCCCACGATGGCCGGAGCGGCCAACCGGTGCGTGATTCCCGAGTACAAGTTTGAGATCGAGCGGTTGGCGGAACTTCTCGTGCATGACAGAAACAAGAATCCGAGCCGTTACTCCGTGGTCCTCGTCTCGGAGGGGGCCATGTTTCGCGGCGGCGAAATGGTGTTCCAGAGCACGGAAAAAGACGCTTACGGACACATGAAGTTGGGCGGGATCGGCGACCTGGTGTCGGCGAAGCTGAAGGAACTCTCGCCCAAGTTCAACCATGGTCGTCGGATCAACGTGATCAACCAGAAACTGGGGTACCTCGTGCGAGGCGGAGACCCGGACGCGGTGGATTCCATTGTCCCGATGGCCTACGGCAATCTTGCTCTGGACCTGATTCTCAAGCGTATCCATGGCCGGCTGGTCGTGCTCAAGAACGGTCGGTATGACAACGTGCCGGTGGATGTGGTGACTGCGAGCAAGAAAACGGTGGATGTGGGGCGGTTTTACAACACGGATCGGCTGCGACCGCACTATGCGAGTTTCGAGATGAAGCCGCAGTTCATCATGACCAGCGAGTGAGTGGGGTCCACGTCCGGCCGCTGCGTTCGCCTTTCACCTTTGAAGGGCGCGAGGGCCTGGCCATCCACTCCCCGGGGAGGGCGTTGTCAGGGGATCAGCTTCCGCAGCCAGCCGTGGCCGGTGTCGGAGATCCAGAGGTTCCCCTTGCCGTCGGGGAGCACCCCTCTCGGGGCGTCCAGGATGACTTCGGTGGCCGGTTCCGCTTCCACGAGGTGGCTTTCGTCCGTGCCGCCGCCTGCCACGGTGCGGATGACGTATCCGGTGGTCACGTCGCCGGAGATTTGCCGTACCCGGTTGTTGCCCGTGTCGCAGAAGAACATCAATTTCGACGTGTTCAGGGCGATTGCCGTGGGACTTGACAACAGGGCGTAGGTGGCGACCACCCCTTCGTCGAACTCGCTGTACCCTTCCTGCTCCGCGTTGCCCGCGAATCTCCGCACCTGGCCCGAGTCGAACTCCCGAATGATGTGGTTCCCCGTGTCTGCCACGAACACCGTGCCGCTCGAGTCCACTGCGATCCCTGCCGGTGCATTCAGGATCACGTCATCCACGGAGACGACCCCACTCAGGTTCTCGTACCCGGGTTCTCCGGTGCCGGCAAAGGTCGTGATCACGGGCGTGCCCTGGGGTTTTCCCATGGGTGCCACCTGCCGGATGACGTGGTTTCCGGTATCTGCGATGTAGAGCACCTGGGTGTTGGTGATGAATACCGCTTCCGGACTGTTCAGTGTGGCGCTGGTCGCAAATCCGCCGTCGCCGGAGTACCCTTCGGTCCCGTTGCCTGCCACCGTCAGAACGGTCTGGTCACTGAACTGGTACCGTCGGACGCGGTGGTTTCCGGTATCTGCGATGTAGAGGTTGCGACTGTCGCACGAGAGGCCGGTAGGCGAGTCGAGCATTGCGTAGGTTCCGATTCCGTCTGAGAAACCGGCTTCGCCGGTGCCCACCACCGTGGTGACGATCCCGTTGGTGTCGATCTTGCGCACCACGTGGTTGTCCGTGTCCGCCACGTAGAGGTTGCCCTGGAGGTCGATGGCCAGCCCTGCCGGGGACGCGAAGGACGCTTCTTCCAGGGGACCCTCGTCGCCGCTGTAGCCTGTTTCCGTGGCACTCACCGTGGCGATGTAGTCCGAGTATCCGTTGCAGTTGCTGTCCACCCCGTCGCCCAGCGTCTCGATGGCCCCTGGGAACCGTGTGGGATCCTCGTCGTCGCAGTCATCGTCGGTGGCCACGTATCCGGCCGGAGGCCCGCAGTCCTCGATGGTCACCTCGCTGTCGCCGTGCTGATCCCCATCCTGATCCGCGTAGTAAACATTCTGGGGTAGATCCTCGTCCTGTTCCCCGTCGCAGTCGTTGTCCTTCCAGTCGCAGATTTCGGTGGCGGACGGATGCGTGTTGCCATCGTGGTCGTCGCAGTCTTCGGGCAGGCCGTCCGAAGACGCCACGTCTGCACTGCAGATGTCGTACCCGTCCGCGTCCTGGTCTGGATGGTCGTCGGCCATGCCGTTGCAGTTCTCATCAATTCCGTTGCACGTGGTCTCGCGGGTTTGAGGGTTGATCCCCGGATCCGAGTCATCGCAGTCCTGACCCGTGGAAATGTACCCTTCGGGCGCCGAGCACGAGGAGACCGCGCCCGTCTCGTCGCCCCACTGGTCGCCGTCTGCATCCGGATAGTACGTGTTGAGGTCAAACCCTTCGTCCACCTCACCGTTGCAGTTGTTGTCCACCCCGTCGCACAGTTCCACCTCTCCCGGATTGATGGAGGCGTCCCCGTCGTTGCAGTCCTCCTCCTCCGCGTACCCGTCCCCGTCCTGGTCGACCTCGGTCACGGGCGTTGGGGTGGACGCTCCGTCGTCGTTGTCGTCGTCTGAACTCGTCCCGGCGGAACAGCCGGTGAGAGCCACAGTGATGAGTCCGATGGCTAGCCAGTTCATCCGTGTCATTCTTCTGGTCCTTCCTGGTGGTCTCTTGGGGAATTGTCGTGAACGGCACCTGAATTTCAACGGTATCATAAACGAGTTTGCGTCTTGAGTAAACTGCCAATCTTTTCCTGAACACCAGGCAGACCCATCCAGCCAGGCTCCTGCCTTGAAGTCCTGATGAACGCAACCCCGGATCGCGGATGCAACGAATCGTGTTCCGGCGGACGCCCGAGCAAGCCAATCAGGCCACGGGCCGGATTTGAGACGAACGTCGGCGCTGAGGGGCACAAGAATGGGAGGGACCTCCAGGTTGGACCCGGGGCGCGTCTCGAGGCTGCGGTTGGGAGCGCGAAGGCTGTGGAGGTTGCAGGATGACAGGGTGGGCTGGGAGGATACGTCGGCCAGGAACAGGTTCTCCCCGGTGTTGTAGCTCAGCAGCACGTTGATCAGGGTCGGCAATGGCCTTCCTCCGAGCACCGCTGGGACGCCTCCCCACCGGTGAGCGCGGTTCCGTCCACCAGGCTGTCCTCGACCTCGCCGTTCGAACCCCGGGTGGACGCCCGCGTCCCCATCGTCGCGGTCCCACGCCTCGACGGACCCGCCGTCGCCATTGTTGTCCGCCCTCGAGCACGTCTCCTCGCCCAGGCCTACGATGAGCCGGTCGGCGAGAACGACCATCCTCGCCGTCGCCCAGAATCGATCGACCGAAAGAGTCATGGTGCCTGCTGCATGGTGCTTTGTGGTGGAGGACAGCCCATCTGCTTGGCGTTGCTGTGGTTGTCCAACGCAGGTCTCAGTGCGGAACGCCGCGAAGGAGGCGGCCTGGGGACCGAAATGGGGGGGGCGCTCCGGGAAACGAGGATGGAGGGGCGGGGGGAGGCGGTGACCGGATTTTCGAAGACGGGGAACGCCAGTCGGGCATCGATGGGCGGTCGCGGGAAATCGGGATGGGCGGTGACCGGGTCGGACAGCCATGATGACGGGGGTCGGAACCGGAAGCCATTTCAAGAAGACTGTTGACGAGTTCCGGGTGTGGAACCATAATATTAGAACCAACAACTTTTCGTTCGTCCTGGGAGGATGCTATCATGGATAGAGCCGGAATCCGATGGGTAGCCCTCGTGGCGGCCGTCCTGGTGTTCGCGTGCCAGGAAGAGGAGGATGTGTTCACCCCGGAACCCGGAGACGCCAACGCCGGCGCACTGGCCCTCCTGCTCGAGGGCAAGGTTTTTGCTGCGCCGCAAGACGAGGTGGCGGAACTCTCAGCCGGAGACGGCCTCCGCCCCACCCCGGATCCCACGCCCACACCTTCGGTGCCGGACCGGGTGACCCTGGCCATTTTCTCCGACTGTCGGACCGGGGAGGCGTGCCTTTCCTACGGCGTGTACGAACCGGACACCGGAAGGAAGGAATTTGTTACCGCCACATGTTCGTTTAGTGCATTTATGGATGGTTACGCTGGGGAGTGCTACACATTCGACCAATTCGAGTGGGATGAGTTCGGGACCGTGGAGGTCGAGGTTCTGGAGTCCGAAACCGTGGTGAACATCGAACTCGAAGGTCAGGACAAGGTCACGTTCACCGAAGCGCCCTACGTGGTGAGCGGAAGCTCGGACTGTGTGGCGTTCGAGCATGCGCCTTCCCCCCCGCCCCACATCGACGACTGAGGAGGGGTTATGCGAGGACGGGTCGCCTGTCTGCTTGGCATGTTCGCGGTGTTGCTGTTCAGCGCCCCGCCGGCGTGTGATCCCATGCCTGAGCCTCCAGAGGAGGCGTACGACTCCGAGCCGGACTTTCGACTCTGGTTCGTGTGGGGGAGGCTCGGCCACATGGAAGTGGAGCAGTTGGGATGCACTGTGACCGCCACGGTATCGGGGATCCACGCTGACGATACCGAGACCGAGTGTTCCGTCGACTACGAGTACGCCTCCGGGGAAACGCACAGCGCCAGGTACGAGCTTCAAGTCGACACATTCCTGTACGATGCAGAGGGAATGTACCTGGTTCTGTCGGCCGACGATTTCATTTTCGAGGTGGATGCTTCCTACCTTCCCCAGACCGCCTACGACGAGGCGCAGCTCCGTTTTCGGTGTGAGGGAGAGATGACCGTGTACTGGGGGATGCTCGAGGAGACGCTCCCGCTCAACCCGGAGTTCTCCGACACGGGCGCCTACTGGGCGCTTTACTATATCCCAGAGTAGGGCTTCAATGTCTCTGCATTTCATCTGCGATCGCGCTGCCTGTGGGACCCGGAGCAGGCAGACGTGGCCCG
>CAYQMG010000100.1:0-58951 GCA_964418585.1 uncultured Gammaproteobacteria bacterium
AGGGGGGGGCGGGGAGGGGAGGGCTGCGCCCATGGATTCCCGGGACCGACGGTGATACGGCGTGGGAGGCGGGCGCTCGAGAAGCGGAATCGTCCTGGCGGGGTGGGGAGGAACCGGTCCGGCGAGGGTTTGGCTCGTCAAGGTCAGTGTGCGTCGTCCTCGGGCTCGCCCTTGAGCTTGCGCTCCAGGAACTGGTCTCCGCTCTCCTCCACGATCCGTTTGTACCAGTGTTCTGGGTAGCCCGGATGGGTGACGTTGCCCTTTTCGTCCTTGACGTTCCCATCCAGGTATTTCCAGAGGAGGAACTCGCCCAGTTTGCGCCACCGTTCGACCACGTACAGGCCCTGCTGGACCGAGTATTCGGTGAGGTAGTCCCTGGCCAGTTCGGGCGAGGTATTGTAGAGTGCGAGCGCAGCTTGCTCCACCTCGGGTTGCATGGCCAGGAAGTGGCCTTCCAGTTCCCGCTGGACCTTCTTGATGTCCACGATCATGTCCTTGTACCGCAAGTAGCTGTAGTTGCTGACGAAGTTGAAGACCCAGAAGGCAGAATCCCAGGAAAAATGCTGGAAATCGGCGGTGCCGACCGCGTAGGGCCTCGGGACCTCCCGGATACCGCAATACATGGGGACATAGACCGTGCTGTTGGTGTCGTCGACGCCGAACCAGATGACCCCGCCGATCGGGTCGGGCAGGTCCTTGCGTGCCTGGGCCACGAAGGAGAACCCGGTCTGCTGAGTCGAGGTGGCGCGTTCGTTGATGTAGGTCTTGCCCTCATACTCCCAGGTGAGCGGTCGCCAGCGATAAGGGAGTTCGTAGGGACCGGCGCCCACCCCCTTGGACAGGTCCAGTTCGGTCCCCTCGAAGTGGTCCCGCATGAGTTCCATCACATCGTGCACCGAAAGCTTGCGGTCCGGCTTGATCCAGAGGGGGAGTTGCTCGGCGTCGTCCACCCCTTTCACGTAGGGAAAGTATTTCTCGCAGTCCGAGTTGACACGTCGGAACATGCTCCAGACCCGGGCCTCGCAGAACCGCACCCCTTCGAACGTGAGCGGCGCGTAGGCATCGCGGAAACTGAATTCCTCGTCCGGTCCGTCGAAATAGCCCTTCTTGCGTGCAAACTCGATCACGTCCTCGGAGTAGAGACAGTTCTTCTTGTCCTTCAGCGGGAAGGTGCGGATTCGTGATTGGTTGGCGTGGGCCGAGATGTACCCGTCCGGGATTCGAAGCGCGACCCAGACCGCGCCGCGTTCCTCCGGACCCTTCCCGATCATCTCCATGATCCAGACCTCGTTGGGATCGGCGATGGAGAAGGACTCGCCCTCACTCACATACCCGTATTCTTTCACGAGCTGCCCCATGATCTGGATGGCTTCTCGAGCCGTCCGGGCCCGCTGGAGCGTGATGTACATGAGGCTCCCGTAGTCCATCTCGCCCGGGCCTCCGTGCAATTCCTTGCGTCCGCCATAGGTGGTCTCTCCGATCGACACCTGGTGCTCGTTCATGTTTCCCACCACGGCGTAGGTCCGAGGCACCTGCTTGATCCGGCCCAGGTACTTGCCCGTGTCCCACTCGTACACGTCGAGCATCTCCCCCTCGGCATGGGTAGCCGCCGGGGTATAGTAGAGTTCCCCGTACAGCGTGTGAGAATCAGCAGCGTAGCTGATCATGGTGGAGCCGTCCGTGGTGGCTCCTCGAGTGATCAAGAAGTTGGTGCAGGCCAGGGCGGACGGGGCGGTCAACAGCGATACCGCCAGGCCGACGGTGGCAGTGATCGTTGCGGCTTTCACGAGTGTCTACCTCCACGTCTGGGTTGTTCCTCATGGGCAATCTCTCCTGTCTGCCACATTTGGGCACCGCCGTGCACCTGTTTTCGTCCCGGCGCGACCTTCTCGACCAGGACACGGGCCGTTCCTGGAGGCGCTGACAGGCGGGATGGGCGAAAAATGGGGTTGAAGGGCGGCGTCATCCGATCCAGAATAGGCGCCGATGCCTTCTTTTCACAGTTTGACGAGGCTTCCTGACATCATGACCGCCAGTACCTCGGATGACGGCAAGGACAAGCTGCTCTTCACACCCGGACCGCTGACCACGAGTTACACGGTCAAGCAGGCCATGCTCAGAGATTTCGGTTCCAGGACCCGCGAGTTCGTCGAGGTGGTTCGGGACGTGCGCTCGCGCCTGCTCCGACTGGCCGGCGTCCCCTCAAGCACGTTCGACGCCGTGATCATGCAGGGAAGCGGCACGTTTGCGCTCGAGGCGGTGGTGTCGTCCACGGTACCGCCCGGGCGTGGGCTCCTGGTGCTGGTCAACGGGGCTTATGGTCGGCGGATTGCGGAGATAGCCCGGGTTCTCGGAATTCCGTGTCGCCGGCTCGAGTACCCGGAGCACCGGTGTCCGGACCCGGCGGACGTGGCCCGCGTGCTCGAGGAGGCGCCGGAGGTCTCCCATGTGGCGGTGGTGCACTGCGAGACTACCACCGGTATCATCAATCCGGTGGAGGCGATAGGGCGTGTGGTGTCGGATCAGAACCGGGTGTTCCTCGTGGACGCGATGAGCAGTTTTGGTGGCATCCCGATCGATCTGGAAGCATGCGGGATCGACTACCTGGTCACATCGGCCAACAAGTGTCTCGAAGGGGTGCCCGGGTTCGGGATCGTGCTTGCCCGGCGCGCCGTGCTCGAGGCCACCGAGGGATATGCCCGGAGCCTGAGCCTTGACCTGCTGGCCCAGGCGCGCCGACTCCAGGAGGACGGCCAGTTTCGCTTCACCCCGCCCACGCATGCCCTTGTGGCCTTTCGCCAGGCCCTGATCGAACTCGACTGCGAAGGCGGGATCGCAGCTCGATCAGCGCGCTACCAGAACAACCATCGGCTCCTGCTTCAAGGCATGGCGTCGATGGGGTTCGAGCCCTACCTGTCGGGGGAGAACCGGGGATACATCATCACCTCGTTCCGGTATCCGGCCCACCCCGCGTTTCGTTTCGAGACCTTCCATGACCTGTTGGAGCAGCGTGGGCATGTCATCTATCCAGGCAAGCTGGGGCATGCGCCGTGTTTTCGTATCGGGCACATCGGACACGTGTTCAGCCACGACGTGGTGTCGCTGCTCGGCGCCATCGAGGAGGTGCTGCTCGAGATGGGTATCGCCGTTCCGGTGGGGCCGAGGGGGGGTGCGCACGCCCGGGGGACGGGGGCTGTCGCCCGGTGACTCGTGGGTCGTGGTGGATTATTGCAAGGAGGCATCGTGGATTTCGTATTCAGGCGAACATACCGGGGGCGGCTGCGGGCGGTGATCCTGGACTGGGCGGGCACCACTGTGGACTGGGGCTGCATGGCGCCGGTGGAAGTCTTTGTGCGCGTGTTCGAGGAGAAGGGCGTTCCCATTGCCGCGGACCAGGCGCGGAAGTTCATGGGAATGCACAAGCGGGACCACATCGCCGCCCTGTGCCGGCTCGAGGATGTCTCCCGCCGGTGGCAGGCCGTGCACGGCCGGAGGCCGACCGACGAGGACATCGACGCCTTGTTCGCCGCTTTCCGGCCTCACCAGGTCGAAGTCCTGGCTCTTCATGCCGAATTGGTCCCCGGCACCCTGGACGCGGTGAGGGCGTTTCGTTCCCGGAGGCTCAAGATCGGATCGACGACCGGATACACGCGGGAAATGATGGCGGTACTGGCCCCGGAAGCCAGACGGAGGGGGTATGAGCCGGACTGTATCGTGTGTGCCGACGAGGTTCCGGCCGGCCGGCCCGCGCCCTGGATGTGTTTTCAGAACGCCATGACCCTCCAGGTCTATCCCATGGAGTCGTGCGTCAAGGTGGGAGACACACCCCAGGACATCCTCGAGGGCCTGAACGCAGGGATGTGGACCGTGGGGGTCTTGATGTCCGGGAACGAGGTGGGGCTTCCCGAGCAGGAGATCCACATGCTCGACCCGGCCACCCGGCGTGCCGTTCGGGAACGGGGACGGGAACAACTCTACCACGCCGGCGCACACTTCGTCGTGGACACCATCGCGGACGTGCCGGATGTGCTGGATGACATCAGTGCGCGGCTCATCGCCGGCGAGAAGCCCTGAGTCGAAAACAGACCCTGTCCAGAGCCTGCGGGATGACCGGGCCGCGGGCGGGTCGAATCCGCGTCGACCCCAGGGCATCAGCGCCGGGCGCGCACCTGCACGGCCCCTCGAGCCACGGGGTCGATGTCGGGCGGCCAGGTGGTCGAGACAGGGTCGTACCGGGCTCCGGTCAGGTCCGCCCCGTTCAGGCGGGCACCGAGGAGTTGCGTTCCCACCAGGTTCGCCCCGGCCAGGGTCGCGTCAGTCAGGGTGGCCCCGTCGAACGTGGCATAGCCCATGTTCGCGCCGGTCAGATCCGCGCCGGTCAGATCACACTGTTGCCCTACCGCTCGTTCCAGGTCCACACCGCTCAGGTCCACCCCTTGGAGTTGGAGTTCGTCCAGGCGTACGTTGGTCAAGTCGATGTGCGAAGCTCCCCGAAGCCGTTCCAGGGCGACGAACGCCTTGATCGCTTCCTCTCGTGCCCGCTTGCTCGCCTTCATGGCGCACCGGGCCCGGCCGCCGCGAACCAGATGGAGGGATACGTCGCAGTTTTCATCGTAGATGGTGGCGATGAGTTCGGCCCGTCGTGCGGTGCGGTCCTGCTTGCGCATCTCGGCGATCTGTTCTCGAAAGTACAGGTTCTGGTCCCGGATGAGCAGGTTCTGCCAGAACAGCAGCACGATCGGCACGACGCCCACGGCCAGGGTCCACAGGCCAACCCGGATGACCCTGTGCAACACGCCCTCGAGCACCGCTGCTGTCTCTTCGAGCGGAATCTCCGGCCGAACCTTGCGATAGGCGTCGATCCAGGCTGCGATCCGTTCGGTCAGGTTCCATCCGACCACTGCCCGGATGGCACGGCTGCCGATCCAACGGGTCACCTTGTGGGTGGTCCGGTGGCGGGCCAGTTCCGCCTGCAACCGGGCCAATTCCGCTTTCAGCTTCTGGTTTTCGCGCTCGATCGCTTCGCGCCCCGCTTCCTGCCCGATCATCGTGGCCTCCTTCCGGGTGCCGCGTCGACCCGGACCTGGAACCCGGCGCGGTGCATGGTCCGTAGGGGCAACCAGCAGATACCCTCGAAGTCCTCGAGGGGGTTGCCGTCGAGGTTTCGTGCACAGGGGCGTCCGTGTCGGCCGCGGCGCAGTTCAGGGTACCAAACCCGGCGAAAAAGGCAAGGTCCGCGGGGCGGCCCCGGCTTTACATGGCCCGGTCCGTGCTGTAGTAAGAGCATGGCAGACACCGGCCGATGCTCGGCGCACGTGGGGAAGTGCGGGTCAGGCTGTCGAGTCGTGCCGCGGGGGTGGACCTGCGGTCGGCCTGGATGGGGGAAGCATGCTCGAGACACTGGAACAACGGTTCAAGGCCGCGGCGCCGGCGTGCGATTTCTGCTCGCTGCGTTTCCATCGCCAGACGGACGAGTTTCTGGTGGTGCGTCAGAACGTGGTGCAACCGGTGCGGACCAGTCACGATACCGGGGTGATGATCACGGTGATTTCCGGCCGGGGGATGGGCTATGCCGCGACCACGGACTTGAGCACGGCGGGTCTGGCGACTGCGGCCGGAGAAGCCTTGACATGGGCGAGGCGGACGGCGGGCCGGAGCGTGGTGAACTTCGCTCGGATCGCCTATCCTCACCCTGTGGGGGAGTACGAAGGGCATCGAGGCGAGCCGTGGGAGCAGGTCCCGCTCGAAGACAAGCTCGACATTTTGCGAACCGAGTGTGCGCGTCTGAAGATCCATGACCGGATCGTGGACTGGAAAGCCTCGCTCTGGCACACCGAGGTGGAGACGATCTACCTCACCACGGAAGGGGGGCGTATCCATCAGCGGATGCACTATCTGGTGCCTTCCCTGGTCGCGGTGGCGAACGAGGGCACCATCACCCAGCGGCGTTCCTCGGACGGCCATACCTGGTCTCGGCAGGGCGGCCTTGAGATCTTGAAGCAGGACGGGTTCTACGAACAGGCCCCCAGGCTCGCCGAGGAGGCGCTGGCACTGCTCGAGGCGGACAACTGTCCGTCCGGTACCATGGACCTGCTCCTTGCTCCGGACCAGATGGTGCTCCAGATCCACGAATCCATTGGCCATCCGCTGGAGCTGGACCGAATCCTCGGCGACGAACGCAACTACGCGGGCACAAGCTTCGTGCGCCCGGACATGTTCGGCACCTACCAGTACGGCTCCAGGCTCCTCAATGTCACCTTTGACCCCTCCCTGCGCGATGAGTTCGCCAGCTACGGCTTCGACGACGAGGGCCAGAAGGCCGAACGGGCCTACGTCATCAAGGACGGTATCCTCCTGCGCGGCCTCGGCGGCCTCACTTCCGCCACCCGTGCTCGAGTCGACGGGGTCGCCTGCGCTCGAGCCCAGAGCTGGAACCGGCCTCCGATCGATCGCATGGCGAACCTCAACATCGAGCCGGGGGATGCGAGTCTCGAGGAGATGATCGGGTCGGTGGAGCGGGGCATATACATGAAGACCAACCTGTCCTGGTCGATCGACGACTCGAGGAACAAATTTCAGTTCGGGTGCGAGTGGGCGCGGCTCATCGAGGACGGGCGGCTGACCAGGGTGTGCCGGACGCCCAACTACCGCGGAATTTCGCGCACGTTCTGGCGGAGTCTCAAGAGGGTGGGCAACGCGGCCACAGTGGAGGTACGGGGAACTCCCCATTGTGGCAAGGGGGAGCCGAATCAGTTGATCCGGGTGGGCCACGCATCGCCCCCGTGCCTGTTCTCCAACGTCGACGTGTTCGGTGGGGAGGGCTGATCCATGCGTTCCTTCTTCTTCAACCTCGCCCGCGTGCTCGACCAAGGCTTGCGCGACGGGGAGGCCTACCTGCTGGGATTCGTCGGCGAGACTTCGGACTTCGTCCGGTTCAACGAGAGCAAGGTACGGCAGGCCGGACAGGTCTATCAGAACGCGGTCCGATTGAAACTGATTCGCGGCCGGCGGCATGCGGACGGCGAGTTCATGGTCACGGGCCAGCTTCGGGTGGATCGTCCCGCCCTCGAGAGCCTTCTGGAGGGGCTGCGTCACACCCTGGATCAGGTGCCGGAAGACCCGCACCTGCACTACGCCCGGGAGGTGCATGACACCGAAACTGTGGGCACCAACCGGCTGCCGCCGCCGGACCTGGTGTTGGACGAGATCCTCGAGGCGGGCAAGAACCGGGACCTCGTCGGTCACTACGCGGCCGGAGCCATCTATCGCGGTTTCGCCAACTCGTTCGGACAGCGGAACTGGTTCGAAAGCTACAACTTCAACTTCGACTGGAGCTTCTACCTCGAAGGCGACCGGGCGGTGAAGTGCCGCTACGCCGGGCTCGAGTGGGAGTCCAACGTGTTCGCCCGCAAGGTGGACGATGCCGCCGGCCACCTGGAGGTGCTGAAGGGGCCGCGCAAGAAGATCCCACCCGGGACCTACCGCGTCTACCTGGCACCCGCAGCCATCGGCTCCATCATGACCATGCTCGGCTGGGGCGGGTTCAGCCTGAAAAGCAAGTGCACGGCTCAGACCCCCCTCATCCGCATGGTCAACAAGGAGGTTGCGCTCGACCCATCCATTCACATCATGGAGAATACCCGGGACGGGGTCTCTGCCGACTTTGATGCGTTCGGGTTCATCAAGCCTCCAGAAGTCCCGTTGATTTCCGAAGGAAACCTGGTCGGGTTCCTCACCTCCGCGCGCTCCGCCAAGGAGTACCACGTGCCCACCAACGGCGCCGACGCCGGCGAGGTCCCCGTCTCCCTGGACATGGCCCCGGGGACCCTGGAACGGGACGACATCCTCCCCACCCTGGACACCGGCGTCTACATCAGCGACCTGTGGTACCTCAACTACTCCGACCGCCGCGCTTGCAGGATGACCGGCATGACCCGATTCGCCACGTTCTGGGTGGAAAATGGAAAACTCGTCGCCCCCATCGAGACCATGCGCTTCGACGAAAGCATCTACCGGATACTCGGCCGCAACCTCGTCGCACTCACACGGGAACGAGACCTCATCCTCGACCCCGACACCTACGGCCGACGGGCCACCAACAGCATGAGGCTCCCAGGCGCCGTTGTGGATGCCTTCCGGTTCACCCTCTAGGCCAACACGCGACCACCCGTCCAAAAACGAGGACACGCGCCAAAACCACCCGCCGAATCAGAAGTTCCTCACCACCACCTCGGCCACCCGGCCGCGTCGATCCTTGCGACTGTTGATCGCGCGTGTTGCTGGCACCGTTGTCACGGTGTAGGCGGAGTAAAGCTCCCGCACGAAATCGGTAGCGGAATTGGACAGAATCGCAAGAACCCCTCGCCCGGTGAGCTTCCCAAAAACCTCGGCCAGCCGCTCCTGCTCCGCTTTCCCAAAACCGTCTTGCGTGTAGGCCGTGAAATACTCCGTGCTCGAGCGCGGGTCATAGGGCGGATCGAAGTAGACCAGGTCGCCCGGACGCGCCCGCTCCAGGACCCTGTCGAACGGACCGACCTCGAGCTGCACCTCGGCCAGCGCCCGGGAAACGGCTGTCAGGTTCTCCCGGTCCAGAATACAGGGATTCTTGTATCGCCCCAGGGGCACGTTGAATTGCCCCTTGCTGTTCACCCGGTACAACCCGTTGTAGCAGGTTCTGTTCAGATATATCATTCGGGCCGCCCGCGACAAACGATCCGCCGGCACCTCGGCACGCACCTGGTAGTAGTGCGCCTTGTCATGACGCGACCGATGCTCCTCAAGCCGCTCGAGAAGTCCTTCCAGTTCTTGCTGCACTGCTTCGTAGGTCTCGATCAAAACCTGGTTCGTGTCGGACAGAAACGCGCGCCGCCGGGAAAGCAAATCCGCCCGGCAAAGCGCAAAGAACAGCGCACCACCACCCAGAAACGGCTCATGGTAGTCTCGGAACGAACCCGCAAGCTCTACCTGGCTCATCAAAAACGGGACAAGCTGCGTCTTGCCCCCGGCCCATTTGAGGAACGGGCGGGGTACGGCCCAGCGTACAGACTTTGCTCTTGCTGCAGTCAACGTCATCCTCATGCAGGGCGGGCGCGGTGGACCAGGCCGCGGCGTACCTGTCCGGCCTGTGGAGCCCGTGGCATGGTATTCAACAGTGGAAATCTCGGCATGTCAAGAAAGCAGTTGCGGGGGCAGGCGTGATCCTTTTTCGGCGGCGTGGGCCGTGGACCTGCTCTGTGCGTCTCGATGGTTTGCGCGAGTCTCGCTGTTCAGGATAGATCCAGGATAGATCATGTCTGGAAGCCCGGCGCATCGGCTCGGTTCGCTTGCTCGTTGTGTCATCAGCTTTCCGTTTTGTCTTGCGGTCACAACAAGTCATGATATCATCATTTTTGGATAGCGAGAGGCCGGGCCCGGCATGTCAGGAAGGAGTCGGCACGATGGTTGGTACGGAAGTGGTGAAAAGCGGCCAGCGGGGGTCGTGGCGCTGGTTGCGTTGGGTGGTTCTCGCGATTCTGGCCGCCTGTGGCGGTTCGGGTGAGGATGGGGGGACGCCGACGCTCGCGCCGGTGGATTCTCCCACGCCGGTGGTGACGCTCACGCCTGCACCAGTGACACCGACACCGACTGTGATACCGGAGGAGGTGCCCACCCCGACGCCGCAGCTTCCTGCCGAGGCCGGGGCGGGTGATGTGGTCATCAGCGAGATCATGATCGATCCGCGCTATGCGGCCGACGAGGACGGGGAATGGTTCGAGGTGGTGAACGTGACCGACCGGACGTTCGATCTGGCCGGGTGGCGTATCACCGATCTGGATGGGCGGTCCCACGTGATATACAACGGGGGCGAGTCGTTGCTGCTTGGGCCTGGCAAGCGCATGGTGTTTGGCCTGAGTGCGGTTTCCTCGCAGAACGGTCGTGTGGAGGTGGACTACGTATACAACAATGTGTCGTTTGAGAATGTCGGAGTCGACGGTCTGGCGTTGGAGAACCGGAACGGGGTCATCGATGAAGTGGTGTACGACCTGGACGGTGGCTATCCGTTTCTCGAGGGTCATGCGTTGAGCTTGAGTGACGAGCAGACGGACGCGAGCAGCAACGACGCGCCTTCTGCCTGGTGTGCATCCTTCGTGCCCATCAGTGGCTCGAGCGATTTCGGCACACCGCGTGTCGGGAACGGGGTCTGCGGGACGGACCTGGATGGGGATGCCTACCCGGAGGCGTTGGACTGTGACGACACGAATCCGCTGGTCAACCCGGGGGAACCCGAGGACCGGGAGAACGGAATCGATGACGACTGTGACGGCCAGGCGGATGAACCGCCGAAGTACCTGGCCGGGGATCTGCTCATCACCGAGATCATGTACAACCCGAGCAAGGTAGACGATTCGGTGGGTGAGTGGATCGAGGTGTTCAACACGACGACGGAGAGCATATCGCTGAACGGTTGGGTGATTGGTGACGACGACGCCAACCATGTCATCGTGGGTTCAGCGGTGGTGCCAGGGAACGAGCGAATTGTGTTGGGGGCCAGCTCGAGCCTGGTGGCCAACGGTGGGGTGCTGGTGAGCTATGCCTATGCGGGGATCTCGCTTGCGGACCACGAGAATCCGGTGAAGGGGTATGCGGACCGGGTGCGCCTGATGTTTGACAACCTGGTGATCGACGAGGTGGCCTACGGAGTGGGCGGGGACTGGCCCGAAGCGGACGGGGCGTCCATCTTCCTGAGCAAGTGGGGGTTCAATTCCAGGGACAACGATCTGGGGGAGAACTGGTGTCTGTCCTACGAGCCCTACACGACCTACAGCGACGCCGGGTCTCCCGGGACGGAGAACCCGGATTGTGCGCCTGACACGGACGGGGACGGCTCGTTCGACATGGACGACTGTGCTCCAGAGGATCCGGCGATCCATCCTGGCGCCGATGAGGTGGCGGGAAACGGACTGGACGACGATTGCGACGGTTCCATCGACGAGCCTGTCGCGGTGGCCGGAACCGTGGTGATCACGGAGTTGATGTTCGATCCAGCGTCGGTTACGGACAGCAGTGGCGAATACGTGGAATTGTTCAACGTGACCGGTTCGGACATCGACATCAATGGGTGGACCTTGCGCGATGACGAGAGCGACCGGCACGTCATCCTGAACGGGGGGCCGTTGATCATCCCTGCCCACGGTTTCCTCGTGCTGGGCGTGTTGGCGGACTCCGAATTGAACGGCGGGGTCCCCGTGGACTACGAGTATGGCTACGATTTTGACCTGGACGACATCGCTGACGAGGTGATCCTCGAGGACGGAGGCACGGTGGTCGACCAGGTGCGGTACGACCTGCGCACCGGCTGGCCGTTGAAGACGGGGCACGCCATGAATCTGGACCCCACCGCCTTCGACGCAGCGGCCAATGACTCTGCGAGCAACTGGTGCGAGGCGACCACGTATATTCCACCCGGCATGTACACCGACTATGGAACGCCGGGCACGACGAACGATAGCTGTCTTTCGCAATGACCCGGGGCCGGAACCGGGGCTCCGCCCCCGCGCTCCGGTCCGTCCCAGGCCGACTCCGGCACCGGCACAGGCCGGCTGCGATTCGGATACGTTGTTTTCTTGGGAGGACCCGTCAACACAGGAGCGAACCATGAGACACCCAACGAGATTGCTTTCGGTCACCCTCGGCTTCCTGCTGGGAATTGGACTCACGGCAACCGCACTGGCCCGCAACCCGGGGCGGGCGGGTACTGCCGAGGAAATCGGATTCCAGGGAACGCCCGCCGAACTGGTCGGGTACGCCGTCAATCAGCTCCTCATCAAGGGCGGGCACCAGGTCGTCCCGGCTGACGCGCGCTTGACCGCCGACCTCCAGGAAGCGTTCGGGGGGAGCACCGACTTCCAGTGGCGCAACACCATCGTGTTCAAAACCTCGAGCGGTCAGGCCTTCTCCATGACCCTGCCTGCCGCGTTCGACCGCATCGGTTCCGGTGAAGTCGCACTCGGCGTGCTCGAGCAAGGAACGCTGGCCAGGGCGTTCCGGCTCTCCATGACCCGCGAGAACGGCACATACCAGGTCTCCGTGGACCTGCCTGATGGAACCCCCGCCATCCAGGTCGACCTGGAAAGAAGCGACACCGGCCGCTGGCTCCTCACTCCCCAGGACCTCCTGGGTCTTGCCACCGTGCTCTACCCCAGTGCGGCCAAAGGTCTCTTCGACCCCATCATCGAAACCCTTCAGGGCATCCTGGACGCCCTCTACACCATCAAGGACCTGATCAACATGGCCATTTGCATCGTCAACGAGTCCATCGAGATGTTCAACGACCTCAACTGCTGTGGCTGGGGTGAGACTCGTCCTGGTGGCGGGGCCATCGCCGAGTTGATCATCTGCACCATCCAGGACGTGATCGAGTTCCTCAGCGAGATGACCGAGCGGTGCTTGTGACCCCCCCTCCGGAACGGTTACCCTCCGAGTTTTGCAACCTGTTGCCATGTTGAGCGAATGGTAGTAGGATCTCTCCAGCGTCTGCTCGAATGCGGGACTGGGCGACCGGCACCTCTGCCGTCGTTGGGCAGCGGAAAGCCGGAGACGGGCGGTCTGTGGATGTGGAAAGGAGAACTGAATGAAGATGAAACGGAACAAAATGATTTGGCGTGCACTCTGGGGGTTGGTGGCTGCCGCATTTTTGGTGCTGAGCGGATGCCATCACGTGCGTATGGTTACGGTGAACGTGCCGCCTGCGGAAGTGCACCGGGTTTGGATGCATGGGTTCTTGTGGGGATTCGTGGGTTCCGAAATCACCAGCGAGTCGGTGTGTGGCAACCGGATGGTGGCGAGCGTGGACACCTATCTATCCCTGCCGAACTTCCTTCTGCTGATGTTCACGGGAGGGCTCTACACCCCTCGAACGATGGTGATTCAATGTGCCAGCACCACCATCGAGTAGCGGGGCGATGAAAGAAGCCTACCGAGCAGCCTCCCTGGGCAAAAGCCCTCAACAAAGCGTACCTGTTGAACGAAGAGCCTGGCATCTTGCCCGTCACGGTCGGCTCCGGTCGTGGGAATGAGCGGTTGGTGGGCCGAGTAGTGGCGACTGCGCCTGTCGGTATCAGCGCGTGAGCTTGGTGCAGGCGTGGGTGGCTCTACTTGCAGGCGTGGACGCCTTCCTGTTTTTCGCGGGTTTCTGCGACCGTGTCCCAGATACAGGCCTCGAGGGACATTTTTGGGGACCATTCGAACGTTTCGCGGAACGCCTTGTCCGAGATGATGCACGGATACTTGAAAAAGTTGATGAAGTAGCGTGGGAACCCAGCCCAGTACCGGAGCGTCAAGGAGACGAGTCCTGCCGGCAGGGGGTAGACGCGGACTCGAGCCATCTTGAGTGCGGTGCAGAGGGGCACGGCGCCTTCTCCGGCGATATTGAACACGCCGGAGACCCTTTTGGGGCCCACTGCGAAGGTGATGATGGCGTCGGCGAGGTCGTTTTCGTGTATGAACTGGAACATGGGGTTGAACCCGGCCAGTTGGAAGAAACTGGGTGCGCGGAGGAGGCTGCTGATGGTGTTTCGGATGTGGGGTCCCACCACGTTGGTGGGGCGGAGCACCACGATGGCCACCTCGGGGTGTCGATAGACCCAGGTGCATGCCATGTTGTCCAGTTGAATGGCGTCGGCGATCTGAGGGAAGTCGGTTCCTGCCCGGATCGGCTCATCCTCGTAGATGGGCGTGTGGTTGGCCGGGTGGGCGCCGTAGATATGGAAGGTGGAGAACACGAGGAGACGAGAGACTCCACGGTCCTTGCAGAGGTTCATGATTTTTTGGGAGCCGATCACATTGAGGTCGAACCGCTTGCCCATTTCTTCGCGCAGGTTGCCGACCCGTCCCAGGTGGAGCACCACGTCGAACCGATGGCGTTTGAACACGTCTTCGATGCGTGTCTTGTTGTAGTTGGCCTGATAGATCGGGATTTCTCCCGGGGGACGTTGAACCCGACGATAGTCGACACCGACGACCTCGTGTCCAGCCGCGAGCAGCTTGCGTGCCACGGTCTGGGAGAGACCTCCGGCCATGCCGGTGATGAGAATCGTTGCCATGACAACCCCCTAGAAGAAGAGCGAGCGACGAGCAGCCAGTCCCTCGTCGATCATCGACTGGACCTTGTCGCGGACCACGGCGACCTTTTTCTCGATCTCGACATCCTCGTCGTCGAACGGGCCTTCGAACATCATGGGTTCGCCGAAGTAGATGTGGAACCGCACGGGGAGAGGGAGGTAGGCCAGAGGGCCCAGGATAGGCAGCCACGGGCTCACCGGGAGGTAGGGCACGCCGAGCAACTTGGCGAGCGGTTTTCCATCGTGGATGCTGATGATCGATTCCTCACCTCCGATCACAGCAGTTGGCACGATCGGCGAATGGGTCTGCAAGGCCAGGCGCATGAAACCGCGTCCGAACCGGGCCAGCTTGTACCGGTTGGGCCACGTTTTGCCGCTGCCCTTGGTCCCTTCCGGGAAAACCAGGATGGCCTGGTCGTCCTCGAGCAGGTTTCTGCAGTTGATGGGATCTCCCAGGACCACACCGGAGCGCGAATAGATTTCGTTGATGTAGGGCAGGGCAGGGACGAACCGGTCCACCATGGGTCGAACCAGCCGTGGCGGAGTCGCCTTCAGCAGGCAGACGACCGAGATCACCGCTGCGTCGAACGGGAACTGTCCCGAGTGGTTCGGGACGATCAACACGCGACCGTCCGGGATGTTCTCCACCCCGTGGACCTCCGGCCGGAAGTAGGGGTAGAGGCGGTATGCGAGGGAGTAGTAGAGCTTGGCCTGTTCCGGGCAGAATCCCCACTGGTCGAAGCCCTGGGCGTTCACCTTGTTCGGCAAGGAATCGATCGCCTTCACGACCTCCGGCTCGAGCAGGGAACGAATGATGTCACCTTTCAACGACACGGGAGCACCTCATGGACACCTGGATTCGAATGTTCTCCGGCGGGTTGGGTGTGCCGTCGCCTGCACCGGAAGGGACACGGTCCCATCTCCAGAAGACGATAGCACCCTAACAAGAACCGTGGCCCGGGTCAACCGGAATCGGGTGGGTACCGGGATCATCCATCCGTCTCCGAGTTTCCTCCTGGATTCGAAAAGCAGGTCGGGACTTCGGACGCCAGATGAAACCCGTTCCATGGCTTGCTCCGGTCATGGGGGACAAGTGGAAGCAGCGGGGCCTTTTGCAAGGAGGACCCCCCGTCCACCTTGATGACCGCGCCCGTGATGTAGGCGGCGGCCGGGCTCAGGAGGAACACCACGGCAGCGGAAACCTCGCTTTCGGTCCCGACTCGAGACGCGGGAACCTTCACCAGCAGCCGGGCGGCGGCCTCCTGGATTTCCGGCGGATAGTTGCCCAGGCCACTTGAGAGAATCCCACCAGGAGCCACCGCATTGACGCGAACCCCGGAAGGCGCCCATTCCACCGCCAGGGTGCGCGTCAGGTTCACCACCCCGGCTCGAGCCGCTCCGGTGTGCGCCATCCCCGGAAATCCGTTCCACATGTCCGCCACGATGTTCACAATGGCGCCACCCGAGCGGGACAGAGCGTGCAGGAAAGCCGCCTGGCTGACGAACCAGGTACCGTTCAGATTCGTGTCCACAACCGCCCGCCAACCCTTGGGCCTGATGAATGCTGCGGGCGACGCAAATTGGCCACCGGCGTTGTTCACCACGCCGTCAAGTCGACCGTGGCGTTCGACCACTTCCCGGATGGTCGTGTCCACCGCAGTCTCGTCACGGATGTCCAGGGTCACCATGTCCGCCTCTCGATCTGCGCCCCGGATCTCGTCTCGAGTGCGCTCGAGGGGTTCCCGGCGGCGTCCGGCCAGGACCGGAAGTGCGCCGAGAAACGCCAGTTCGTGGGCGATGCAGCGGCCGATACCGGTGCCGCCGCCTGTGACGAGAATCACCTGATCCCGGAGCAGGCCGGGTCGAAAGATACTGTCGAACTCGCGCCGTGCCGCCATGGTTACCTCCTCTCTTCCTTCGCAATCTCCGAAACGGACCTCCTGCCGGTCCCGCGTCGCCCTGGGGTCCATGTTATACCGCCCTCCGCGCCTCCGGTACAGTTTCCGTGCACCGGACCGGACTCCCCTGCTTCGACCGTGCTCCCTACCCCAATTCCGCCGCAGCGCCAGTCCGATCCCCCTCCTCCGTCTCCTCATCGTCCCCGGCGGTCGAGGTCCGGCTGTTGACAGCCCGGGTGCAAAGAGATAGCTTTGCACAACAAGCCGTAGAACGATCAGGGTGGTGCCAGAGTGCATGATGTCGTGATAGTCGGAGCAGGACCGGTCGGGACCTTCGTGGCCGAGCGTCTCGCCAGGGCACAGTTCCGGGTGGCTGCTGTGGACCGGAAGCAGCGACCGGGAGACGACGTCTGTTGCACAGGCATCGTGGGCACCGACTGCCTGAACTTCATGCAAATTCCCGATACCCTCGTCCACCATCGACCGCGGGGTGCTGTGTTCGTGTCCCCTTCCGGCAGGCACCTTGTGCTCGAGCGTGACCAGGCAGTGGCTGCGGTCGTGGATCGGTCGGAGCTGGAGCGCGTCCTGGTGCACCGGGCTCGAGCAGCGGGGGCGCGGGTGGTGTTTGGTCTCGAGGTGGGGCGTGTGAACGTCACCTCGGACCGGGTCATGATCGAAGCGCGTGGCCCAGAGGGACCCACCACGCTCGAGGCGCGTGCTGTGGTATTGGCGTCCGGGCCGGTCCCGGAACTTGCGGCCCGGCTCGGGCTTGGGCGTGTCCCGGGGGTCTGGGTGGGGGCTCAGGTCGAGGTGGCGCTCGAGCGACCTGGTCGAGTGGTGGTGCTCTCGGACCAGACACTTGCCCCGGGCGGGTTCGCCTGGCTGGTTCCGACCCGTCCAGGCAAGGCGCTGGCCGGGATGGCGGCCAGAAAGCTTCCGGACCGACACCTGGGCGACCTGCTGGACCGGCTGCGCCAGGCGCACGGAGTGCGTGGTGCCGTGGGTCCTGTGTCGGTACGCACCATTCCGTTGGGACCCATGCCCCGCACTCATGCCGACCGGGTCCTGGTGGTCGGGGCTGCAGCGGGTCAGGTGAAGCCCACAACAGGAGGAGGCATCTACTGGGGCGCCCTGTGTGGTGGCGTCGCCGCAGAGGTGCTCGAGAACGCCTTGCGTCGGGACGATCTCTCTGCACATGGCCTGGCCGCCTACGAGCGACGGTGGCGAGACCGGGTGGGACGTGAGTTGGGAGCCGGCTGTCGGGCGCGTCATCTGCTCGACCGCATGGGGAACCGCCACCTGGAGCACCTGTTCACGCTGGCCGTGAACCGGGACCTGGCCCGGCGGATCCGCACCATGCCCGTGCTTCCTTTCGACTGGCATGGTCGGCAGTTGCTTGAACTCGTTTCCTGGCTGTTCACACCGGGGTCGGCGCAGGCCGACGGGGCGGTCGGCGAGCGGGTTTTGCTTCCGGAGTGCCGCGCATCATGAACGTGGTGGTGGTGTTGACCCACACTCGGGAAGGAAGCCTGCCCAGTGCCGAGGGGCGGCGGCGACTGCAGACGGCCGCAAGCCTCCTCGAGAAGGGCATCGCGGAGTACGTGCTGATTTCCGGGGGGCTTCCTGGTCCGGATGGCCGCACCTTGGCCGAGGTCTACCGCGATTTCCTGGTGGCGCATGGTATCGACCCGGCGCACGTGACCCTGGAAGCCTCGAGCCGGGACACGGCCGAATCGATTCGAAACATCCCGGACGCGCTCGAGCGCATGTCACCACACGGACCGTATCGAGTGTGGCTGGTGTCCAATCCGCGCCATTTGCGTCGAGCGTGGAGGACCATTCGCGTTCT
The DNA here is from genome assembly GCA_964418585.1 of uncultured Gammaproteobacteria bacterium. Taxonomy (GTDB): domain Bacteria; phylum Myxococcota_A; class UBA796; order JAJRTE01; family JAJRTE01; genus JAJRTE01. The sequence goes on from CAYQMG010000100.1 coordinate 17,847, forward strand.
GCCTTCCTGGCGGCCGATCCGGGTTGAATCGGCGCCCAGTCCGTCCAACCCCGGGAAGGTGGAGGTGCTCGAGGCGTGGGGACTCGACCTGTACGCCCGGGTGGACCCCGGGTGGGAGAGTCGGCTTGCGGACTGGATGCGGGCGCGCCGGGCCCGACGGATGGTCCGACAGGGACGAGTGGCCGGCATGAAGCCCGGGTCAAGGGCTCCGGTACCTGTGAACCGGGTGGTGGTGGGGATTCCCTGCCACAACGAGGCACGGTTTGTGGGGCCGATCGTGCGCACCCTGGTACCCATGGTGCACCGGGTGGTGGTGGTGGACGACGGCTCCACCGACCACACGGCCCGCGTGGCAGCCGATGCCGGCGCCCTGGTGGTTCAGCACCCGGCCAACCAGGGTTACGGCCGGGCGTTGCGGTCCTGCTTCGAAACAGCAGTCTCGCTCCAGGCCGACGTGCTCGTGACCCTTGATGGAGACGGGCAGCACGACCCGGCGGAGGTGCGCGCCCTGATCCGTCCCATCGAATCGGGAGAAGCAGACCTTGTGATAGGGTCTCGGCATCTCGGCGCCTTTGCCGGAATCCCGGCCTATCGTCGCCTGGGCATCGCGGTCATTACCGGCCTCTACAATTCAGGCGCCCGGGACAGGGTGACGGACGCCCAGAGCGGGTATCGAGCGTACCATCGTTCGGTCTTCTCTCGCCTCGAGGTGAAGGAGGCGGGGATGGGGGCCAGTGTTGAAATCCTGGTCAAGGCGCGGGCCATGGGGTTCCGTTTTCAGGAGGTCCCGATCACTTGCCGCTATCACGGGTCGGGCTCGAGTCTCAATCCGGTGGTTCACGGGGTGGGGGTGGCATGGAAGGTCGTGGAGCACCGGGCCAGAGCCTGGCTCGAGGAAGGACGCCATGGCCGAAGGTGACATGCAATCGCGCCCGGTGGTGGAGGTCTCAGTCCTGGTCGTGGTCCGGAACGGCCTTCCGTATCTCGACCGGTGCCTCTCGTCTTTGACGGCGCAACAGGGGGTCGATTTCGAAGTCGTACTGGTGGACAATGCATCCACCGATGGGACCCTGAGGCGAGTTGCCCGACGGTTTTCCGGTGTCCGAACGGTATCGTCCCCGGTGAATCTCGGGTATGCGGGTGGGATCAATCTGGGCCTCGAGCATGCGCGGGGGCGGGTCGTGGTCGGGTTGAACGTGGACACCGAGATGGCTCCGGGCTGCCTCGCCCGCCTGCTGTCCGTGCTCCGGGATAGGCCTGAGGCCGGAGTGGTGACCCCTTTGTTGGTGGTGGACCAGCACCGCGACCAGGTCAACGCCATGGGCGGTGCCATCCACGTGACCGGCTTGAGCTTCTGCAACGGCCTCCACCGCCCCCGGGCAGAAGTGCCTCGAGCTCCGTTCTCGGTACCAGGGTTTAGCGGCGCCTGCTTCATGATCCGAAGGGACATCCTGGAGCGCGTCGGGGGTGCACCGGACCACTGTTTCATGGGAAACGACGACGTGGTTCTCTCCTGGTGGGTTCGTCTCCTGGGACAGGACATTCTCTGCGTGCCCGATGCCGTCGTATTCCACCGTTACGGTCTCACACTGGAGCCGGACAAGCTGTTCCTGGTGGAGAGAAACCGTCTGGACCTGCTGCTTTCCGCACTCCGCCCCACCACGTTGGCTGGCGCCCTGCCCATCGTGCTTGCCGTGGAGTCGGCTATCCTGGCCTACTGCGGGTTGAGGGGACGCGCCCACCTGGCCGCCAAGTTGGCTGCGTACAGGGCCGTTTGGACCTGGCGACAGGAACTATTGGCCCGCCGGAAGCGAATTCAGGCGTTCCGAACGGTGTCGGACCGGGCCATGCTGTCCCACCTGCGTCTGGTTCCGGAATTGGGTCAGTTGATAAGACTGCTCCGTTCCTGACCGCTCGCCCATCTCGAGGGGCGGACACCCGCGACGCGCGTGAAGGCGTTTGGGGAAAACGTGGGGGGTGAGCGGGATATGGGGGTTCGGGGTTCGGTGGGAGAGTACCCGGAGCGGGTTCACGGGAGAAGCGGCTGCGGGGAATGATTCGGGGCGGTGGAGCGAGGGAGGTTTCCAGCGCGTGGAGGCCGACCTGGCCGGTGCGCCGGAGGAAGCAGCCCCCGGGAGGAACTCCGGGACGCGGCAACACCAGCGGGGGGTGGGTCAGGGCGAAGCAGGCGGCGTGTCGGGGCAGCCGTCCTCATCCTTGTAGCCGTTGACGGTTTCGGGCTTCTTGCGGCAGCGGTCCAGCACGTCCGGGATTCCGTCCTTGTCGATGTCGCGGTCGGGGCAGCCGTCCTCGTCGAGGATACCGTTCTTGGGTTCCTTGAGCTTGGGGCACTTGTCGAGGGCGTCCACGATGCCGTCGTGGTCCCGATCCCGTTCCGGGCAGCCGTCCTCGTCCTTGTAGCCATTGACGGTCTCCTTGCTTTTCGGGCACTTGTCGAGGCCGTCTGGAATCCCGTCCTTGTCCCGGTCTTTCTCCGGGCACCCGTCCTCATCCTTGTAACCGTTGACCCATTCCTTCAGCTTGGGACACTTGTCGATCTCGTCAGGAACGCCGTCTTCGTCTCGGTCCGGCTCGGGACATCCGTCTTCGTCCTGGAATCCGTTCTTCGTTTCAGGTTCGTTGGGGCACTGGTCGTCGGCGTCCAGGATGCCGTCCTGGTCGTGGTCCAGATCGGGGCATCCGTCCTCGTCTTCGAACCCGTCCTGGTCCTCTGCCTCGTTGGGGCACTGGTCGTCGGTGTCCAGGATGCCGTCCTGGTCGTTGTCGGGGTCGGGGCAGCCGTCCTCGTCCTCGTACTGATCCGCATCCTCGGGCTTGTCCGGGCACTGGTCGTCGCCGTCGAGAACGTTGTCCTGGTCGTTGTCGGGGTCGGGGCACCCATCCTGGTCCTGGAACCCGTCCTGGTCCTCGGCCTGGTCTGGACATTGATCGTCGTCATCTGCAATGCCATCCTCGTCGGAGTCCCTGGCTCCAAGTTCGAGGGGGCCGAAGGTGTACGAAATGGTGGCCACACCTCGCCAAAGCGGGGTGCCGTAGCCGCCGGTCAGGCCGAAACCCAGGCCGACGGTGGCGGAGAGACCTTGCTTGTCGAGCATGGCAACGCCGACTCGAGCCTCGAGCGGTTCGTCGTAGGATGCGTCCTGGATGAAGGCGGTGGAGCCCTGAATCTCCAGGATGGCGTGGAGATCCCCGAAAGCCTGGTACCGGACCGCAGCACCGGCCTCGAGTTCGTTCTTGAGTTCGACCGGCTTGAATCCAGCATAGACATACTGGCCTTGCTTCCGCAGCTTGTATCCGAGGGAGACGCCCCACCACAGTTTGTCGTATTGCTTGCCGGCCAGCAAGCGGGGGGTCACGGTGACGCCTTGGTGTCCCATGTAGGCGGTTTCGTCGCCGGTCGGGAGGGTGATCGGCACGGCCAGCGAGAGGGAGAGGGGGAGGTCGGGGTTGGCTGCACTGTCCAGCGCGCGGAATCGGGGTGTGAATCCCAGGTCCCCAGGCGTCTGACCTGGGATCGCCTGGTCCGGCCCGCCAAAGTCACCCTGCTGGATGGCTGCAACGGGGAAAGTGAGTCCCAGGTCCAACCAGGGCAGGATCCCGAATCCTGCAGCCACGTGGGTGATGAACTGGTACGGCACGATACTTTCGCGCACGAGATCCCCGGTCTCCTGGTCGATGTACTGCTTGGTCAGCAGGTCGCTCCCAAGATCAAAGGTAATACCAACATAGGGCGTCATGGGCTCGAGCAGGTCGGCTCCGTCGATGCCAATTCCGCCGGTCCCGTTGGTGGCCGGGGTGAAGTGCTGAAGATAGAGCCCGGATTCGTCTTCTTGCGCCGCGGCATTCGTCGTCATCGCCGCAGCCAGCCATCCCGAAAGCGCCATCATCCTCCAAGTCGATTTCATACCAGCTCCTACAGTTCTCGGGACCAGCATTCGAGCCCACCAGTGAAACAGACGACCGCAACTTTTTTAACACGCACCTTCTCCGGACTCAAGCAAGAAGCTCCGGGTCTCGAAGATAGGGAAGGGGGGTGAGTCCCCGGCCGGTGGCGTGCTCCCGTGACACTGGAACAATGGGACTGGATCGACATTCGGTCTGGGTTGCGTCGTGGGGAGGGATGTGTCATTCTGACAGAGGACCCGGCGAAGGAGCTGTCGAGGTGTGCGGCGGAGATCCCCGATGGGAGACCGTGCGTGCCGGCTCTCTGTGGGGTCCAGCTCATCTTGGAGGCACCATGCTGATCCCAATTGGCACCGTCAACCGTGTTCCGGTGACGATCATGCGTGTTTCGCAGGACCCGCCCGTGGTCACGGATGGGAATGTGGTCCATTTCGATGGGAAGCGATACGAGATCGAAGTGGTCGACAGCGGCACATCCTTTGTCGAAGGAGAGCAGATTTTGCTGGATTTCGGCGAGGGGGAGACCGGCCGACGCAGGACTCGAGTGGAAATGGTCTCCGGGGACAAGATCACCGTCAACCTGATCGGGAGGCCGCGCCCCAGGGACCGGCGCTTTTTTCCTCGCATCGAGGGCTATTTCAGCCTCGAGTACCAGGCGTTTCCACCGAATCGGCGTGACGCGGTGACGACGTGGTTGGAACACCCCCACCTGTCCGAAGTGGGAGAGACCTGGAGTCAGCCGGATCCGTTCGTCGAGTTCAGTGCCACGGGTATCAAGTTCCGGGCGGTGGAAGAGCTGGAAATCGGGAGCTGGTTGCGCCTTCGCTTCAAGCTCCCCTTGCTGGGCGAGGAGACCTACTACTGCGGGGGAAAGGTGGTGCGAAAGGACGAGCAGGACGGGGAAAGCTGGTTCGCCGTCGCGCTCGTGGACGTGGACGCCCACGTGTCCGACGTCTTGATGGAGTACACCAAGCGGTGCCAGGACCTGGTGCTGGGCCTGGACAGCTTGCAGGAAGAATAGTCCCTCCGCATCCGGTGTCCGGGCATGTGCCGGGTGCGCCTTTGCCCCGAAACCCGGGCACCGAGAAGGGAGGACGCGCCCCGGTGCTCCTGGAAATCGGCCTCGAGAATGAATGAGCGTCTTTGCGCCGGGAACCAGGCCCCGAAATGGCACCTGCCCCCCGGTCCGAATCGGCCTGGGACCGCGTCGAACCCTGCGCCAGCCATGGCGGCTGTCGGGACGGAACGTCGTCCTTGTCGGAACGTGAATCATGATTCAGGGAACCGCTCGTATTGCCGGGCGGCCTGGCGCAATGTGCGCGCCACCGCCTCCACGAGAGCCTCCGGTCGAACAGCCCGGGCGTCCGGGCCAAAGCCGACCACCCACCGGATGAGTTCGGGACAGATGCGTATCGTCATGTCGAGAAACCAACCTCCTCCGGGCGCCACGGACCAACGTTGGGATGCGTGCCAGGCCCGCTGTTGGATGATCTTGCCCACGCCCGGGGTGAACCAGATTCGGACCTGTGAGGCCGGAGGCTCGCCCGGGCGGGGTACGAACATGCCGAAGCTTTCCTTGAACATGGAAGCCGGATCCCAGTCCGGGGGGAGTTCGAACGGGATCCGTGTCCTGCGCACGGACATCACACGCGTGACATCGAACGGGCGGGGAGGCCCTTCGGGATCTCCGTGGGGCGTGCAGACCTGGGCCAACACGTAGAGGCATTCCCGCCTGACCACCAATGTGTAGGGCTCAATGAGTGTTTCCTGGACCTGACGGTCACGATTGCAGTAGGTGATGCGGGCGCGCCGTTGAGAGATGATACAGGTGACGAGTTCGTTGAGTTGGTCGTCACAATTGCGATAGTTCCGCGGGGCGTCGGGCATGAACCAGAATTTGCGGTCCAGATCCTGGAGTTGCCGTGTCGGTGCGCGTGAGTGTGACCGCAGGTCCACGAAGAGGCCCTCCATCTGGTCGCGGAGTTCGGTGCCCTCGAGAAACCCCAGCATGCCGCGGCCCAGGTTGGCTGCAATGACCTCCAGGATTCCCGGCTCTATGGGCCTCGGCAAGGACCCAGCCTCGAGACGATAGCGTTTCTTTCGACCGTGCCACGACGATTCGATGCGAAATCCATGGTTCCGCAACCGAATCAGGTCTCTCCGAATGGTGCGCTCGGGCTTGCCGGTGAGTTCCTCCAGGTCCCTGTAGGACTTCCAGCCTTGCTCGAGGGCGACCAGAATCACGTCGAGACGGGGGTGGCCTGTTCTCGTGATGGGCCTGTTTCGCATACACCCTCCGTTCTGGAATGGGCCGGTCCTGGCAGCGAGACGCCTGGCCCCTGGGCCGATCTTGCCTGGCCGCTTTTCCTGTCCACCGACGCAAGACCCGTTCCCCCCGCGTCCCACCCGGGTGGGCCAGGGGACGGTGCGCGGGTCCTCGATCAGAAACCGCCGCCCGGCGTCGCGGTGGTGCGAGGCGTGCACAGGGGATTGTAGCGCGGGTCGCCGATGGAAGATCGGACATTTCTTGTCCGGACAACGGGAACCTCAGCAGCGATATTGGTGGAAGGGTTGGGCGCCGGTCCGGGAACACACGGGGAGGCGGTCGGAGCCTCGGTTCCGGACCAGTTTCGGTTTCGAGCGTGTGCGAATCTTTCCAGGGAGGAATGGCGATGGGAACGATTGCGGATGTCCGGTGGTCACGATGTCGGCGTGGCTCGGTTTCGGATGGGTATGGGGGGCGTTGTGCTCGGGGATGGAGAGGCTCCCGGTCGTTGCGCTCACGGCGAGTCGTGCTGGGGATGGCTCGTTGGGTTCGTGCACACCGTTTCTCGAGGGTGATATGGCGACGACCTGTCCGGTTCGTGCGTCATGTTCTCCGTGCGATTGGGGTGGCTGTCTACCGGTGGGCCGCGTGGTTGATGGCCGTGGTTGAACCGGGATGGGGGTGGGAGGAGATTGCGAACCTGGTTCGGCGGGAAGGACGGGACGGGACGACCTTTTTCCTGGCACGGGAGCGGGTGGCGCATCCGCTCCGTTTTGGACCAGGGCGCGGCGCCGCAAAGGAGGGAAGGAGGGAGGAGCACGGGTTCGAGCTGGACGGAGGAGCCCGGTTGCTTGTCCGTGAAGTTTCTGGCGGCTATCTGGTAGCGTTTGTGGAGAGCGAGCGGTGGCCGGGGCGGCGTGTCGGGCCGGAGAGTGTCAGGCGGGGAGGACGGAGCGAGCAGAGCGAACAGGGAATGGATCGAATGGATCGCGCGGCCGTTGGATACGGGGTCGTCTTGGTGGGACTGGGGGTTGCCTGGCGTTTGTGGGAAGCGTTCGGAGGGTGAATCGAGGCTCGATGCCTCCGGGGGATCGGTGGCTGCGGCCCATCCCCTGTGCGCAGGAAGGGAGCCGTGAGGCCGCCTGGGCGGGCGTCAAGGCAGGTCGCGAACAGCGCCGGACACCTGTGCTGGTGCGTCTCGGCCGGTACAGGACCCGGTTCGAGGCTAGGGACCGACCTCGGCAACGACCCGTGCGTCGTGGATTTCCATCGTGGCAGTGAACCCGAACCCGGACGAATCCGCCGTGTCGCTGACGTACCAGACCTGCACGTTTTCGTCGCTCTCGTCAACGCTCAGATAGACCCCGTCCAGTCCGTCGTCGTCCGGTTCGTTGTCGAAAGTCCCCTTGATGTCGATTCCGAGGTAGGTGACGGACAGGTAGACCTCGTCGAGTCCGCCTTCGTCGGTACCCGGAGAGAGGCACAGGGTGGCCGAGTAGGTGGCGTCCGGGTTGCCCGGGCTGTACCAGAAGATGCCATCATTGTAATAGGTACACGTGCTGGGCCAGCCTCGAGGCGGGTTCACGCCGGGGTCATGGCCGGCAACGAGCACCGAGTCGTAGAACCGGAGCGTCGACGACTCCCCGAGAATGGTGTAGGAGACCTTGAGATAGGGAATCTCGATCCCCGCCACTCGATCGTAGCTGTCACAGGCCGAGTTGAAATCGCCCAGCGCCCCAGTGGTCACATCAAAGACGTCGGTCGCATCGATCAGGCCGTCACAGTCATCGTCGTACCCGTTGCAGATCTCATAACCATCCGGGTTGACTGACCACATGGAGTCGTCACAGTCATCGGCCACAGTCACATATCCGCTGACCCAGACGCAGGACTCGACGCTGTCATTGGGATCCCCGTACCCATCGTAGTCTGCATCCCGGTAGTAGGTACGGGTCAAGTTCTCGTCGACCTCTCCGTCGCAGTCGTTATCGTACCCGTCACAGATTTCCCATGCTCCGGGGTGCACCGAGGAGTCCGTATCGTCACAGTCCCCAGCGCAGGAAGCGTATCCGTCCGAGTCGGCGTCAAAGTCTTCATCGATTTGGTAGTCGCAGTCGTTGTCCACACCGTCACACACTTCCGTGGCTCCGGGATTGATCGCCGGATCGCTGTCGTTGCAGTCGCCGTACTGGGTAACGAATCCAGGCGGCTGGTCGCACGAGTCGATGGCCAGGGCACCATACCCATCCCCGTCCGCGTCCTGGTAGTAGGTCTCGGTCTCGAGTCCCTCGTCGATCTGGTTGTTGCAGTTGTTGTCGGTACCGTCGCAGACCTCCTCAGCAGCAGGGTTCACCCAGGCGTCCGTGTCGTCGCAATCACCGCCTTGAGCCACGTAGCCTTCCGGAGCCGTGCAGGCCTGGGTGGTCGAGGACGGGGTGCCGTACCCGTCGCCGTCCGCGTCGCGATAGAAGACCTGAACTTCGGCTCCATCATCCACCTGGCCATCGCAGTCGTTGTCTTCACCATCACACACCTCGGACGCACCCGGGTTGGTCGCTGGGTTCGAGTCGTCACAATCCCCATCGACCGCCGCGTACCCTGCCGGAGCCGTGCAGGCCTGGGTGGTCGAGCTGGATACCCCGTACCCGTCGCCGTCCGCGTCCAAGTAGTAGGTATTGGTCACACCCTCGTCGACCGCGCCGTCGCAGTTGTTGTCGGTCCCGTCGCACACCTCGGAAGCCCCGGGGTTGATGGCCGCGTCGCTGTCGTCGCAGTCATCGGCGTTGGTGACGTAGCCTTCCTGCATGGCGCAGTTTTCGATGGGCGTGCCGGCCCCGTAGCCGTCGCCGTCGGCGTCGAAGTACTGGGTGATGGTCTCCACGCCGTTGTCCACGGCCCCGTCACAGTCGTTGTCGATTCCGTCGCAGGCCTCCGGAGCCCCTGGGTAGGTCCCGGCGTCGGCATCGTCGCAGTCGCCGGACACGGCCGCGTACCCGTCCGGGAGGTCGCAGGCCTCGGTGGTCGCCTCGGCCCCGTACCCGTCACCATCGGCGTCCAGGTAGTAGGTGGTGGTGAGTCCTTCGTCCACGGTGCCGTCGCAGTTGTTGTCGGTCCCGTCGCACACCTCCTGGCCGCCGGGGTTGACCCAGGGATCGGTGTCGTCACAATCGCCACCTGTCCGTGTGTATCCATCTGGGATCCGGCAGTCCTCGAGTGCGGCCGTTTCGTCACCGTAGCCGTCCTCGTCGAGGTCAGGATAGGAGGTGATGAGGTCCAGATCTTCGTCGACAGCGCCGTCACAGTCGTTGTCGATTCCGTCGCAAGTCTCGGAGGCGCCGGGATACACGGCCCCATCGGTGTCGTCGCAGTCATCGCCGTTGAGCACGTAGCCGTCGAGCAAGGAGCAATCCTGGACAGGGGAGCCGCTGCCGTATCCGTCCCCGTCCTGGTCGATGTACTGGATGATCCCGCCTGCCCCGTTGTCCACCACTCCGTCGCAGTCGTTGTCAAGGCTGTCGCACGTTTCTGGTGCGCCCGGATAAATGGCGGGGTTTGCGTCATTGCAGTCTCCGCCGATGTCCGAGTAGCCATCCGGGGGGGCGCAGGCCTCTGTGGTGCTGAAGTCGTCGCCATACCCGTCGGCGTCTGCGTCGAGGAAGAATGTGTCGAGGACGCCTTCGTCGACGACCCCATCACAGTCGTCGTCTACACCGTTGCAGGTCTCTTCGGCGCCGGGATACTGGTTCGGGTTGGTGTCATCGCAGTCGTTTTCTGCGCAGACACCGTCCCCGTCCTGGTCGGTGCAAGGGCACTCGAGGTCGGCGCCGGAGCAATCCTGGTCGATGCCGTCACCGCAGATCTCGTCTGCGTTCGGGTAGATCGTGGGGTTCCTGTCGTTGCAGTCGCCGCGCACCTCGCTGTAGCCGTCCCGGTCGTTGTCCATGAGGAACGGCCATCGGGGCTGTGCCGATGCTGGTTGGGAGGCGAACACGAGGAAGACGGCGGAGGAGAGCAGATAGAAGACCACTCGGCAAGGGCTCGGTTGAGTTCCAGACATCCTGAACTCCTTGTTGTGTCGATGGGGTTCCCAGGGGGCGAAGGGCACACGAGATTGCCAGGGAAGCGGTGGTCGGAGCCACCGACTCCCATCAGGTATTTTATAGCAGTGTTCCCGTGGGATGGCCACACAAACCCCGCAGGCGGCCGAGGTTTTTTTGGTTGCGGAAGGGGTGGAGGAACCGGCGGTGGGAAAGGCGTGGTTTGACCAGTGTACAGGGGGCTGGGGATGTGTGGGATCGATGCCTGGGGCAAGCGGTGTGGTGTGGCGGCGGTGAGGCTCAGTCCGCCCAGGAGAGGTGGTAATCGAGTCCGAGGGTGTTCTTGCCCCGGAATGCGTCGGACTTCCACTCGAACTCGTGGATCGGGGCCTGGGTGACCTTGTGTCCACCCCGGAGGCAGTGGGAGAGGATCTGGTCGTAACCGTATCGGATGCGCCAGGTGCCGAGGTAGTCTTCGGGGCCGACCGGGTCGACATCGTAGGCCCGGACGAGGATCTCGAGGCGGAGGCCGCTGGTGAGCGGCACCTGGAATTCGACCTCGAGGTCGTTCCCGGACCCCATGTGGCCTTCAGGGGGGACCCGGCGTTTCTCGAACCCCGGGACCGGCTTGCCGTTCACATCCGCGGTGACATAGAGGATCAGCTCTGCGTTTGCGTCGTCCCTGCGCAGGGCGGGGCCGTCTCGAATCTCGAGGCGCTGGCGCAATCGGTCGAGCCCAAAGGTGACGGCGCGCTTGACCTCGGTCTGGCCGTCCGGGTGGAGGAGGATGACGCCCCCGTCGAACGACTGGAAGGTGAGATTGCGGGTTTCGTGGGTTCGGGGGACCGAGGTCGGCAGTCCGAGCGGGCCGTCCGGGCCTCCGTGTTGGAGGTACCGGTCACGAATGGGTCCGTGAACCTCGTTGGCGTTGATGTCGGAGCGCCAGTAGATGTCGCCGTGGAGGAATCGGCGCACCCACCCGGAACCGGCGCGATCCAGGTCCAGGCACGGGACGCCGAGGGGGCCGTCCATGGAACCCAAGACCTCATAGCGGCACCCGAGAGAGTGCCTCGCCTTGTCTGCCTCCTCGTACTCGGCGAACCGGTCGTAAAACACCAGATCGGTGATCCCGTCCGGCGTGAAGTGGCCGGGAACGATGGTGCACCAGGTGCGTTTCCAGTCCTTGTACTCGCGGACCCGGTGCGCCTCCCCCTCGTCGTCCAGGTCCATGAGCCAGCCCACGCCTGCAGACCGGTCGTAAAATAGAAGCCGCTGCCGGTCCAGTCCCTTGACCGTGAGGGGGGCGATGAGGTCCCATCCTCGACTCCACCCCTGGTGGCTCTTCACATGACGGATCTTGCCTCCGACCCGCACCGAGTAGACGCGCCCAAGGCGTTCCCGCCGGCTGTAGCACAGAAGGTCGGAAAGCCCGGCAACGCTCCGCGAGATCGGCACGATGGTGTCCCAATCCCAGAACTGGTCTCCATAGGCGTTGACCAGCTCCACCTTGCCTTCCAGGTTCGTGGTGTAAAACTCGAGTCGACCGTCCCGCCGGTCGTAACAAAGGAGGTCCGTGCCGCCGGTGTCGGTGAAGCGGCCAGGAACGATGATGTCCCATCCCGGGCGCCATCCAGGATACGACGCAAGGGGAAGCAGGTGCCCCAGGCCGTCGGTACGGGAGATCTCCAGGTCGCCCGTCTCCCGGTCGTAAAACAGAATCCCAAACCACGGGTCTCGGCTGAACGTTCCGGGCACCAGGTGCGACCAGGTCGTGCGCCAGCCCGTGTAAGATCGAATCGGCTCCAGACCTCCGCGGTGGTCCACGAAACATAGAGCCGCTTCCCCGGCAGGGGCATCGTAGAACAGGAGGTCGGTACGGCTCGAACCACCAAAGTTGCCCGGAACCACCATCGACCAGGATTCCCGCTGCCCGGTCAGTCGGCTCAGCGGCTTGAGTGCTCCCTTCAGATCCACCGAGAAGAAGTGCAACTCACCGTGCTTCGCCCCAGAGTCTTCCGCCATGGCCACCTCCGCGCTCGCATTCCGATGTCGTCTCGGCAAAGTATAGGCGATCTTCCGTCCGTGCGGAACCGTTTCCACACCCTGTCGACCCATCGAGGCCGGAATCGGCTGCTCGACCACGCTGGCAAGTCCTCCCTCGCCATGCTAGCATGAAGATCCACCCGATCTCGTCTCGAACTCGTGGATGGGGCGACCCCGCTGGAGTGGTGTATGAAAACGTGTGACGAGCGACGATGGCTGTGGTGGGCCGCCATCATCTCAATCCTCCTGACCCCTGTGCACGCCCGCGCCGCCGAAACACCGACTCGAGTCCTGCTCATCGTGATGGACGGGGCCCGGTACGACGTGTGCAACCAACACACCATGCCCAACCTGTTTCGGTTCATGCAGGATGGGACCGCCTTCAAACACGCCTATTCCCCCAGCTCCTGGACACTCCCATCCCACGCCTCCCTCTTCACCGGTCTCTACCCCCCTCAGCACGGCGCGACACGGCTTCCCTACCAGCCGACCAGCAATGTGGAAGAGGATACGCAACGGCGCAAGGTCGCGGGCATCCCCGTGGACGACGTGTCGATCCCCGAAGGCTTCCCCACCCTGGCCGCCGATCTGGCACAGGCAGGATATCAAACCATTGGTGTGTTTGGAAATCCCTGCTACGGCTACCCGATCTTTAATCTGGACGAGGGGTTCCGCCGGTGGATCAACGTCGTGGAATCCAGGCTCGAACCCACAGGTACCTCGATTCGGGGATTCTATTCCTTCGATTACGAGGTGGATGGCAAGTTCTACACCGTCATCCCGAACGCGGCGGAGGTGGCCGACCAGGTGATGGCCGCCCTGGAAAAGGCAGACCCGGACCGGCCGGTTTTCCTGTTCATCAATTTCGAGGATCCCATCGCCACCCCGCTTTACCATCCGCCATCAGAGCGCCCGGCGATACTCAGGGACTATCGTCGGCATCTCGAGGCCAGCATGCGGCGGATAGACGAACAGCTTCCCCGGATTCTTGGCTACTTTCAAGAGGGGCTGGTCATCGTGACATCCGACCACGGGCAGGGGGTCGGGGGGAAGTTCCCGGCCACCTTTCACGGATCTTCCCTCGATCCAGAGCAGACGCACATCCCGATGTTGATTCGTGGGATGGATCTGTCCGGATTGCCACCCTGGGTTCCCATCGATCTGACCCGGATCAGGCCCCTCGTGCTCCGCGCGGTTGGGGTTTCTTCGGACAACGAGGCGTTCGGGGTGCCAGGGGCTCCGGGCCTGCCCCACCCACCGGGGTTGCCTGCCTCCCCACCCTTCGCCTATGCTCACCTGGACTCGAGCCCTCGCCATGCACCGGACACCTTTGCCCAGTTCGCCGTCTACGCCCGGGACGGATGGCTCCTGCTCAAGAGGACCCGGACCGGGTTCGACTCCGAGTTTGTACACTGGGACACCCGCCCGAGAAACACAGCGGAACTGCTTCGCCTCGAGCGCAGCCTCAACCAGGCGTTGACCGCGTTGGTGGACTTGAAACGCATTCCTCCCCGAACCGGACGAACGGCGACCCTGGAGGAGGCGAACCTGGAATACCTCAAGAGCCTCGGCTACGTGCAGTAGCCACGCCCGGTCACCTCCTACCCGGGCAACCACCCGATGACCGCCTCGAGTTCAAACCAGGGCAGCGTCCCCTCGCCCCCGGCCTCGGTCTCGTTCACCAGCACCACGTCCTCGAGCGTCAGACGCGCGTCCGACAACTGCTCACCCCACGGTTCGGGATCTCCGATCGGGTCCACCTCCAAAACCGCGCGCCCCGACACCGCTTCGTACACCGCATCGATACGCACCTCGAGGTACAGGGCATCGTTGCACACCATGTGGGTGACGTTTTGACCCACCCGGACCTCGAGTTGCACCACCGGATTCGGCAGGTCGTACACGGCCGTGGTCGGGCTCCCCTCCGGGTCGATGACGCCGCTGGTCATGAATACCAGAGCCATGCTGTCATCTTCGTTGGTCGCATACAGGATGGCATCCGCGCACCCCCCTGTTCGCGTCAGAGCCTGCTCGAAACCCGGCTCGAGGCCGGGGGCTGGACAGTCGTCGTCTACCTCACCGTTGCAATCGTTGTCCACTCCGTCCGCTTCCGGGTCGTCCGCACACTGCTCCGGTGCCCCCGGAAAGACTGCAGCGTCGGTGTCGTCACAGTCGCCTTGGGCTTCGGTCCACCCATCTCCGTCCAGATCGGCCGGACACCCGGCTCCGGTAACCGGGATGTACAGCGCCGCAAGGGCCAAAGCCAACAGCGCACGGTGCTTCGCATGATCCTGCATCGCCTGTGCCTCCTGTTCCAGGTTGCCCCACCTGCCTTCCTCGATTCAATGCACGCCACCATCGGCTTGCTAGGAATTCCCCTCCGCCAAACCCGCCCCTCATCAACCCGTGAACCCACGGCAGACAAATCTCGAGAACGCGCAAATGTAGCGCGTCTCACACCGGCGGAGCACTGGAGATGGTTTCAACTGGTTTCACATGATTCTCCATTGAAGGATGTTGCAGGCAAATGTAACATCGACCCATGAGAACCAGTTATCGCGATTGTGGGTTTCGAGCACCGTTGCGCGGGCCGGTCGGCGCTCGGGTTTGTGAGAACTGTCCGTTGCGGAGGTGAAGGTGGTTCGATTCAGGAGGGGGACCGGCCTGCCATGACGCTTGAAGCCATCCTGTTCTTGCTCGGTTCTGCGTTCATCATCTTTTCGATCGCCGTGGTCTGGGTGTGGCGACGTGCTCGAGGCGAGCGGCGCGCCCGGGCGCGACTCCGCGAACTCGGAGAGGACGCGGCCATACCTCCCACGTTGCACCCGGTCATCGACAGCACCCGCTGTATCGGCTCCGGTGCCTGCACCGCCGCGTGTCCCCAGGGCGACGACGTGTTGGGACTCATCAGCGGGCGGGGAACGCTGGTGGACGGCACCCGCTGTATCGGACACGGTCGGTGCGCAGCCGAATGTCCTGTCGGGGCGATTCGACTGGTGTTCGGCAGTGCAGAGCGTGGGGTGGACATTCCCCATCTTCGGCCGACGTTTGAGACCAACGTGGAAGGGCTTTACATCACCGGTGAGCTTGGGGGCATGGGGCTGGTGGCGAATGCAGCGCGTCAGGCGGTGGAAGGCATGGAGCACCTCTGCCGTTCGTTGAAGACCTTGCCTTTGCCCGAAGATCCGGATGTGGTGGACGTGGCCATCGTGGGGGCCGGTCCTGCCGGATTGACCGCTGCGCTGGCTGCCCGGGCGCACGGAGTTTCGTTCCGATTGCTCGACCGAGAGCGTTCAATCGGGGGGAGTATCCTGCACTATCCGCGCCGGAAACTGGTGCTCACGGAGCCTGTGGAACTCCCGTTGGCTGGAGAGGTCTTGGCCCCCACCATGCTGAAGGAGGAGCTGGTTGCGCTGTGGGAGGAGTTGACCCGCCGGTACGAGATTCCGGTGGAAACCGGTCTGGAGGTGCGGCATCTGGTTCGTGATGCGGCGGGTCTGTTTCAGCTCGAGACCAACGACGGTGTGGTTCGGGCCCGGCGGGTGATGCTGTGTATCGGACGGCGGGGGACGCCGAGGAAGCTGGGCGTGCCGGGGGAGGAGACGAGCAAGGTTCAATACGTGTTGACCGATCCGGCGGCCCACGCGGGCCGGCGTGTACTGGTGGTGGGTGGTGGGGATTCGGCCCTGGAGGCTGCCTGCATGTTGGCGGAGGAGACCACCGCGGAGGTGACGCTTTCCTACCGGCGAGCCCGGGTGACTCGAGCGCGACCTCAGAATCGGGAGCGGTTGGCGGCCCTGGAGGCTGCCGGTCGAATCCGGGTTTTGTGGGAAAGCCGGGTGCTGGAGATCCTGCCGGACATGGTTCGTCTGGATGTGAGAGGAGAGGCGGTCGAGGTCGGGAACGACGACGTGCTGGTGTTTGTGGGCGGGGAGATGTCCGCGGATTTTCTGAAGCGGGCCGGTGTGAGATTCGAGCGTCACTACGAAGGGGAGGTCGAGGGGCAGGTGGAACCCACGGCTCGAGGCGTGTTTTCCACGATCCGGGAGCAGGCTCGAGCCGGGGGGATTCGGGATTTTCGTCCTCCCACGGTCAAGGCGGCCGGTCGTCGATTCGGTCTGCTCCTTTTCCTGATCGGTGTCGGACTGGTCCTGTCGATTGTCTGGTGGGGGGGCGCCTACTATTTCGCGCCCGGGCAGGTTCGGGAGACTGCGGAGGAGCTGGCAGCATTCGCTCCCACCGGCATCTGGGGCCAGACCATCGGCGTGCTTGCGCTCCTTTTCATGCTGCACAACTTTCTCTATTTCGTGCGGAAGGAGTTCGGGTTCATGCGCGGTGTGGGGACCCTCCCCGGCTGGTTGCAGGTCCATGTCTTTTCCGGTCTGACCAGTACGGCCATCGTCCTGCTCCACACCTCCCTTTATTTTCGCAACCTGTTCGCACTCGCGCTCTACCTCAGCCTCGCGGTCGTGGTGGTGACCGGAGTGCTGGGCCGCTACATCTACGGGTTCGTCCCAAAAGATCCTCGAGGTCGACCCCTGGCACATGCTGCGCTCGTGAGCTTGAGCGAGCGGATGGCCAAGGATTTCGGCCGTCTCTACCGACGGCTGGATGTCACTTCGGAGGTAACCACGGTGCTCGCCCGAGAGTCCCAGGTGTCCGTTTCGCTTCCCGTGCTCCTGTGGCGACTCCTCTTTGTGTGGCCTTGGCGCCGGGTCGCTCTCTGGAGGCTTGTCCGGCGGGCGAGGCTCGAGCTGAAGGATCCTGCGAAGTATGCGGAGTTCAAAACCTACGCACAGGAAATGTTTCGGTTGCGGTACCAGATGGAGTATCTGGGGCGCCTGAAGGACCTGCTCGGCCTCTGGCGGGCGGGTCATGCCGTGCTGGCGTTTTTCATGCTGTTCCTGGTGATTGCTCACGTCATCATTGAGTTTTGGGTGGGATACCGGTGGATCTTCTGACCCTGTCGAAGCGACGTGGACGCGTCGTATCTCTGGTTGCTGCGCTGCTCCTGACCTGGCCCGTGGGGGAGGCCGGGGGGGACAAGGACGGATCGGCCGATCGGGCGGAACGACCGGCAGTGGCACAGGTCTTCTCTCCCGGCGCGCTCATCCAGGCGCACGCCCACCTGGACAGCCTGGGCAAGTGCAGCGCGTGTCATTCCGGCCGGAACCGAGTGGACCGGAACAAGTGCCTGGGATGTCACAAGCCGCTGCGCCGCCGTATCAGCATGCGCAAGGGGTACCACGGGCGCGCCGATGTGCGGAATCAGGCGTGTGAGAAGTGCCACAAGGACCACCAGGGACGGGAAGCGCCGCCCATCGATTGGCCAAACGGGGCTCGAGAGCGTTTCCCACACAGCCAGGCCGGCTGGTCGCTCAAGGGGAAGCACCGGACCCTGTCGTGCGAAAAGTGTCACGAATCCCGCAGGATAACGGATCAGGCCGTTCTGGGCTATCTGGAGGAACACCCGGAAACGGAGACGTTCCTCGGCCTCTCGACCCGCTGTGTCACCTGCCATTTCGACGAGCACCGGGGCACACTCGGAGACGGGTGTGATGCCTGTCACGATGAGGCGGCGTGGAAGCCTGCTCCAGGCTTCGATCATGCGCGTTCGTGGCGATTGGAAGGATCACACCAGCGTGTCACCTGCGTCAAGTGCCACCCCGACCAGGAAGATCCGGAATTCAACGCCACCGCATTCCCCACCCCCCGCGCCAGGGTGTATGCCCGGTTCAAGCCCGTGTCCCACGAATCCTGCACAGCATGCCATCGGGACCCGCACCGCAACCGCTTCGGCTCCGATTGCCTCGCCTGCCACAACCAGGAAACCTGGCGCGTGAAGCTCGGTCAGGAGCGCGTCGCGTTCCATCGACGAACCGCGTTCCCGCTCGAGGGGCGGCACCAGAGTGTGCCGTGCGAGCGGTGCCACCGGACCGGGCGGAACGGGAAGCGGCACTTCAAGCCCATCCCTCACGACACCTGCCAACGGTGCCATCCGAACGCGCATCCAGACATCCCGGACCCGGAGATGGAAACCCTCAAGTGTACCTCCTGCCATTCCTACGAGGGATACCTGCCGGTGAACTACGGGATCGAGCGCCACGCAACTACTCGGTTTCCCCTCGAGGACGCTCACCTGGCCACGCCGTGCGCCGAGTGCCATCTCAAGAAACTCGGCCAGCCGTTCCAGGCCGGGCCGGCGCGTCGCGCACCTTCCGGGAAGCTCTCGTCTCTCGTGCTCTCTCCCTGGAGGCTGCGGGCTCCAGGGAAGGACTTCTCCCGTTGCACCAGTTGCCACGAAACGCCGCACCGGGACCAGTTCCAGGACAAGAGGTGCCTGGATTGCCATGAGAAATCCACCTGGCGGCTCGCAGATACGTTCGACCATCGAACCCGCACCCGGTATCCTCTCGAGGGGCGACACCGCCAGGTCCCCTGTGCAAAATGCCACCTGGAGGAACAGGATGGGCAGGGGACCTTCGTCCGGTATCGTCCCCTGGACACCACCGATTGCAACGCCTGCCACCCGGACCGGCATGTGGGCCAGTTCACCCGGATCGAGCCCCGGTTGACGTGCAGCCTGTGCCACACGGTGGAGGGGTTCAAGGAGCGCCGCTTCCAGCATGACGACCCGGCGTACAGCGACTGGCCTCTGGAAGGCAAGCATGCGGAAACCCCTTGCTCCAGGTGTCATCCCCGCGTGTCACTGGATGGGAAGACCCTGGTCACCGTCTACCGGCCGACACCGAAGGCGTGTGCGTGGTGCCACGTGGACCAGCACGAAGGGGCCTACGTCGACGCAGGGGAGATCGTCCAGCGCGCGCGAGGGCCCGTTGCCCAACCACCGGCGACACCTCCCTGGGGGCTTCCCTCGGGCTGGCCCGCCCCCGGAACCCGCATGACCGACTGCTCGGTTTGCCACACCGCGGTGGACTGGCACCGGATGAGCTTCGACCACGCCCTTACCCGGTTTCCCCTCCGTGGACGCCACGTGCCACTCGGGTGCCGCGAATGCCACCAGAAGGACCAGCCCGCCGCCTTGCCCACCACCTGCGACGGTTGCCACGAAGACGTGCATCGAGGCACCCTCGGCACCGACTGCGCCTCGTGCCACGACGAAACCGATTTCGACAACATCGTCATGGCGCTGAGCCGGCATGCCCGCACAGGATTCCCCTTGACCGGAAAGCATGCCATGACTCCGTGTACCGAGTGTCATCAGGACGTGCGCGACCTGGGATTCGGTCGGACGCCCACCGCGTGCGTGGCGTGCCACAACGACGCACTGGCCCGGGCAAACGATTCCGTGGACCACACCGGGTTCGCCACCACCTGCGAAACCTGTCATACTCCCATCGCGTGGGAGGTCGCCGCGTTCATTCAGCACGACGCCTGCTTCCCCATTCGGCCCGGCACAGACCACGCCGGTATCGCATGCAACGATTGCCACGTGGGGACCATACCCCCCGCCACAGGCACGTGCGCTCAGTCCACCTTCTCCTGCACCTCGTGTCACGGCTGCGAAACCTCCAGGCACCAGAACGTGAACGGCTACGAGTGTGCAGACCGGAAGTGCTACCAATGTCATCCCGGAGGTTGAGCATGGAACTGGAACCTGGCTCCCCGAAATACGAACAGGAGGCCCCGACGTTCAGGCAGGCCAGGCCTGTCGGGCCGCTGGGCCGCTTGCTCCCGTTCGGACTCCTCCTCTCCTCTCTCGTGGCGGTCACCTGCTTCGGCCCTCAGCCCCCACCCCTCGTGAACCAGCCCATGACCTTTGCTCGACACACCAGCGAGGTGTTCCCCATCGTGCACGGCGTCGAGGAAAACCCCGAAGGGGATTGCAACGTGTGCCACGGGGGGTTCGAATCCTTCTCCGAATTCACGTGCCTGAATTGTCACGCGCACGAACAAACCGAAACTGACGCCGCGCACAAGTTGGTTCCAGACTACATCTACGAGTCGACCGCATGCTACGCATGCCACCCCCAGGGCACCGCCATGTCTCGGGACACCCACACCACCTCTTATTTCCCCATCAGCGGCGGTTCCCCGCACGACGAGGCCGAGTGCGAGGATTGCCACCAGGGGACCACCTACCAGGACTTCACCTGCTTGAGTTGCCATGAGCACGAACAAGGGAGCATGGACAGCGTCCACTCGGGCGTGACCGGCTATGCCTATGATTCCAACGCCTGTCTCTCATGCCATCCCGATGGAACCGGCGGGATCTCACGGGATGAGCACGACGCCTTCCCCATCGACGAAAAGAGTCCACACGCCGACGCAGGGTGCAGCGAGTGCCACACATCGGGTTCGTACAGCACCTTTTCCTGTATCGACTGCCACGAACACGACAGATCTCCGACCGACGCGGAGCATTCTCGAGTCACGGGGTATCGATACGATTCCGACGACTGTCTCGAGTGCCACCCGGACGGGGAGGTGGTCATCACGATGAACGAGCACAACGGCTACTTCCCGATCACTTCGGGGGACCACAGCCGGTACTCCTGCAACGAGTGTCACCTGGACAACACCGACTACACCTCGTTCATCTGTATCGAGTGCCATACCGGCCAGCATCTCTGTGCGAAAATGGACCCGGAGCACCAGGGTGAGGTTCGCAACTACGAATGCAAGAACTCGAAGTGCTACTCGTGCCACCCGAACGGGAGAGAGGAGGACGATGATTGATCAGAAGGTGGAAGCGCCGTGTGGTGGTTTCCGGCGGCCGCTGCTCGAGCGGGGCGCGTGCGGTTTCCGGGCCGCAGCCCTGGACCGGGTCGGGGGGGGCGGCTCCGGGAAGGCCGGGAGGGGGACCATTGCCGCTGTGCTTCTGATTCTTTCGTTCATCTGGCCCCGGGCGAGTGCGGAGGAGGACCAGGGCCGGGTGATCTACGTGGCCCGTGATCTGGTCTATCTGGATCGAGGGAGCTTGAACGGTCTGGCGCCGGGCCAGGTGATCTCCATTCGGAGACTGGGGGAGGAGATTACCCGGGTCGAGGTGATCCACACATCGGATCGGCGGGCGGTGGCGCGACCTCGAGGCGCAGACGTGCACATCCTGGACGGAGACGCCTTTCAGGTTCCCGGCCTGGCCGCGCGTGTGGAACCCGGGCCGGAGAAGACGGAACAGCCTGTGGTGGCGGTGCAAATTCCGGAGAAGGAATGGGGCGCCCGGTGGCGGGTCGCCCTGGCCGATGCGCCCCGCATGCTGGTGCCCTATCGCGAGGGATCCCGCGGATATGGTGGGTTCTCCGGTCGGGTGGCAACCCGGGCCACCGTTCGAGCGGCTCCGGGCGCGGCCTGGATGGGTCGGGAGGAGCAATCCCTGTTTGTGCGTGCGCGCGCCCGGGACCTGGGCTTCTCCGGGCTCGATCTCCGGATTCGGGGTAGGCTCGGGGTGCGGTATGACGGAAACACGGACCGCTACCTTCTCGGCGAGCGGGCCATCCCCCTGTTCCGGGAGGCTTCCTTCCGTTACGCACCTCCGGACAGGCACTTCGTGGCCACCCTGGGAAGGTTTCGGCCCATTGCGCGCAACGTGGGTATCGTCGATGGAGGCGAGGCCCTCTGGTCGATCCGCGGCGTGGATGTGGGGGTGTTCGCCGGTCTCCGGCCTTCCCCCGACAGCCTGACACCGCGGTCCGACGCCCCCGCTTTCGGCGTCGGAATCACCGCCCGACCGGTGAACCAGAGCACGACCTGGCGCCTTTCGCTCGGAGCGGCCAGCATGTTCTACCAGAACGGGGCGAGCCGCCAGTCGGTCTACTTCGACAACGTCGTCTCGGTTTCGGACCGGATGACCGTGGCCGAGAGTCTCACCATGGACTTTGTGCCGGGCAGCGCCGCCTGGGACGGCACTTC
Source organism: uncultured Gammaproteobacteria bacterium (assembly GCA_964418585.1). Classification (GTDB taxonomy): domain Bacteria; phylum Myxococcota_A; class UBA796; order JAJRTE01; family JAJRTE01; genus JAJRTE01. The sequence goes on from CAYQMG010000100.1 coordinate 39,990, forward strand.
CGGCCTGGTCGTGGCCGACGGCGCCCTGTTTGCCAGCTACCGGACCGGGGACCGGAGTCGTTTTCGGGTGAATGCGCGGTACAATGGCCAGCCCCTCTACATGGAAGTGGCTTCCGCATTGCCTCCCGGGTGGGCCGAGCAATTGGCCGACCAGTCCATCGTTCGGGTCCACGGGGGATGGGAATACGGGGTTCGAACCGGCCGCATCCTGGAGCCCTACATCTACTTTTTCCAGGAGATTGGAACCGAGTACAACGAGTGGGTCGTGGCAGGTGGTGTGCGCTGCCATCGGGAAGGGAGCGGCCGGGTTGCCCTGGACGCCAGCCTGGACTACGGCGATGGCACCCGGCAGCAGGCCAGGATGGACCTGGGCGTCACGTCCCGGGTGGCACGCCGGATCTGGGTGACCACGGGCGTCCTGGACCAGTGGACCTTTGCCCACGACTCGGGCCTGCACACCTTTCAACACCTGGGTTATCTCCGGGCGTCCAGCTTGATGGCCGATGCGTTCCAGCTATGGTTGCAGGTCACAGGCGCCTTCGATCACGACCTCTATCTTCAGGCTCCAGGTGGTTGGTTCCAGGGAACAGCGGGGCTCTCCCTGTCCTGGTGAACTCCCGTGCCCCGCCGCCTCTCACCCCGCTGCCGGGTCTGGCGGGGAAGGCGGAGCGGCCGCATCCTCGAGCGGCTGTGCACCTGTTCGAGACCCGAAGATCCACTGGTGCACCGTCTCGGGAAACAGGCGCGCGGCACGCGACGCCAGGGTCATGGGCAAGGGGAACCGCACCACCGCCGGGCCACGCTCGAGCCGGGTAACCATGAACCGAGCCGCCCTGTCCGGTTCCCAGATGAAGGGCATGGGATGCTTGTTGGGCGCGGTCATGGGCGTCCGGATGAATCCCGGGGCCACTTCGGTGACCCGAACCCCGGTCTTCCTGAGATCGAGCCGAAGGGACTCGAGGAACACGGCCAGTGCGGCCTTGGAACTGCAATAGGCCGCGTGGCGCGGGAAGCCCCGAGCCGCAGCCAGGCTGGTGACACCCACCAGGTGTCCTCGATCCCGGGCCACCATGGCCGGCAGTACCGCGGTGAGCGTGGCCACCGCTCCCAGGTAGTTGACCCGGAGAATGCCCTCGATCGACTCGAACGTCATGCGCTTCCCGGAAACCTCGACCCCCACGCCCGCATTCGCGATGACGAGATCGAGTCCCCCCAGCCGCCGATCCACATCCTGAACTGCCGACACCGTGGCGGCCGTGTCGGACACGTCCAGTTGCAGCGCTTCGGCTTTCCCCCCGGACCGCGCCACCTCGGCCACCAGAGCCTCCAGTTCCTCCAGGCGGCGAGCCGCTCCCACAACATGCACCCCTCGACGGGCAAGTTCGACCGCCAGGGCACGGCCCAGTCCACTGGAAGCGCCGGTTATCAACGCTGTTTCGTATGCCACCGCTTGCTCCACCCATGTGTCGGTTTGCTTGACGGAACCATTCCTGCGATCCTATACTTGAGCCAGTGGTGGCTGTTTTCAAGCAGATTCCGGCGGCGAACGTGTGTCGGCGCGTCTTGTCGGAAGCGCGGAGGGACTATGCGTCGGGTGGTGTGGTTGGTGCTGGTGTGTTTCGTGGCAGGTTGGATGGCGGTGGCCGGGTGCACGGCAACTCCATCCGGGTTCGAGCAGGATCCCAACGCGGCCTCTGCAACGGGAACCGTGGGCACGTGCAACCCGCAGATCTCGGATCTGGAGTTCCTCAAGGGTGAATGGGAGGACATCGGCTACTACATTCGGGTGATGGTCGGGTACAAGACCCGGTGCTTCTCGGATATCGAAGACGGAGAGGTCTACATCAAGATCACCAACCTCGATGCCGCGAATCCCGAGTCTTCCCAGGCCAGCGCCGAGTATCGATTCGGCGTCGCCGAGAGCAAGTACGTGGACTACAACAGCGCGAGCAAAAAGCTTTGGGTGGATTTCCTCATTTCCGACGATTCGTTGACCACGACCTACCTCTTCTCGGTGAAGATCAAGGACAGTGACGGCTACTGGAGCAACGAACTCGAGGAGGAGGTCGTCTACGATGACATCGACAGCAGTGTCGACGGAGACGGATCCTCCTCGGCAACACCCACGCCACTGCCCTGACCGCACCGGGACCACCCCGCTCCCACCGCCGCAGGGGCTCGAGTCAACCATCGAACCACCCGGCGTTCCTGCCACGCGGCGCGCATGGGAACGGTGGCGCGGCGCCATCTTCTCGGACGCCCCTGACCGGTGGTATACAGATTGGACGACACGCCGGCACACCTCAGCCGTGTGCCCGGCCACAACCAGCTCGAGGCATTCATGACGAAGCGTGCAACCTGGTTCCTTCTCCTGGTCCTGGCGGTCCTGACCACCGGCGTGACCCCGGCTCCAAGCACTCCGCTCAAGCCCGCCGACTATCAACCTTACATCGCCTCCGTCGTCGCCGACTATCTCGTGCACTACCACTACCGCCGCGCTCCCCTGGACGACGAGATGTCCGAACACATCCTGACCGAGTACCTCGACTCGCTCGACTACAACCACCTCTTCTTCCTTCAATCTGACATCGAGTCCTTTCGTGCATTCCAGCACCGCCTCGACGATGACCTTCTCGAGGACCCTGCGGACCTTTCCCACGCATTCCTCATCTTCAACCGCTACCGCGAGCGGGTGGAGGAACGCATGGTGGCGGTCCAGGCCCTCCTGGACAAGGGCTTCGATTTCTCCATCGACGAGACCTATGACCTGGATCGCCACGAAAAAGGGTGGGCCGGAACACCGGAGGAGTTGAACGACATCTGGCGAAGGCGTCTCAAGGAGGATGTGATCCGGTTCCGCCTCCGGGGAAAGCCGGAACAAGACGCCATCGATTTGCTCAAGAAACGGTACGTCCGCCTCCTCCACACCGTGCGCCAGTTCGACGAAAGCGACGTCCTGGAAGAATTCCTTTCCAGCGCCGCTCGCTGCTTCGACCCTCATTCCGCTTACCTGCGCCCCATCACCCGGGAAAACTTCGACATCGAACTGGGCCAGTCCCTGGAAGGTATCGGGGCAAGCCTGCGGCGCGAGGCCGAGTACACCGTCGTGGTCGACCTGATCAAAGGCGGCCCGGCCGAACGAAGCGGTCAGTTGGCTCCCAGGGACAAGATCATCGCCGTGGCCCAGGGCGACGGGGAATTCGAGGACGTGGTGGACATGCGCCTCGACAACGTCGTCAAGAAAATCCGCGGCCCCAAGGGAACCGTGGTCCGCCTCACCATCATCCCCGCCGACGCCCGCGACCCCTCGGAAACCCGCGAGGTCCGACTGGTTCGCGACCGGATCGAGATCACCGCCAACGACCCCAAGGTCTCCGTCCATCCCGTGCAGACCGCCGACGGACGCACCTTGCAGATCGGCGTCATCGAAATCCCCTCGTTCGTTCTCGAAACCGACGCAAGAAATCGCGGCGACCCCAACTACAAGAGCACCACACGACAGGTCAAGCCATTGCTCGAAAACCTCAAACGACAGGGCGTCGACGGCCTGGTCCTCGACCTCAGAAAAAACGGCGGCGGCGCCCTCGACGAGGCCGTCGCCCTCACCGGCCTGTTCATCGACCGCGGTCCCATCGTCCAGATTCGCAGCTCCCACGGACAGGTCCAGGTGCAGGAGGACCGCGACGGGCGCATGGCATACGGCGGGCCCCTCATGGTCCTCACCAGCGTCCTCAGCGCCTCCGCTTCCGAGATCCTCGCAGGCGCCATCCAGGACTACGACCGGGGCCTGATCGTGGGGTCCACAACCCACGGAAAAGGCACCGTCCAGAACCTCATCTCCCTCGAAACACCACTCATGCTCCGCATGAGGCGCCCACCGCCGGACGACGTGGCTGGATCGCTCAAGATCACCACATTCAAGTTCTATCGGGTCTCCGGTAGTTCTACCCAGCACAAGGGAGTTCACCCGGATGTGACCCTCCCATCCCCTTATGACGCCTTGCCCGTGGGGGAAGACCAGCTCGAATACGCGCTCCCGTGGGATGAGATCGAACCGGTCACCCACCGCTCCTACGGGTTGCCCAGGGCCATCATTCCGGAACTCCAGGCCCGATCCCAGGCCCGGGTGGCCGCGAATCCCGAGTTCAAGTACCTCGAGGAGGACAACGCATACCTTCGGGAGTCCCAGGAGAAGACCGAGGTGAGCTTGAACTACGAGGTACGGTTGAAGGAGAAGGAAGCCCTGGATGCCCGGGAAGCTCAACGTGAGAAGGAGCGGAAGGCTCGTGCACACGTCGCCTCCGCGGATGCTGCAGCGGATGCCCGGCCCGGTTCGCCCGACTCGGAACAGGAAAAAAAGGAACACCCCGGGGCGTCGGACGCTGCCTCGGATGCTGCCTCGGACACGCGGAACGGCGGGGACGCGGAGGATGCGGAAGATCGTGCGGAGGAAAACGATTTCATCTTGGACGAGTCCCTGAACATCATGGCCGACTTCATCACGCTTCAGGGCGGGCGGACAGCCACCAGGTGAGAACGGGCGGGAGGTCGGTTACACACCGGCGGCCACGAAGGGAACATCCGAGTCCGCACGTTGACCGGCGGGCCGGGGCGCCGACGGCGTGGGGAGGGGCCGTCTCGATGGCGTATGATGGGGCAACCGGGCAATCCCCGGGTGTGGGTCGTCTTCTTCGATCCGCTGCGTCGACTGCTCCAGCGCCTGGCGGGGAGCCGGGACCACGCCTGGGCGGGCACGACCCGGGAATCCATTGAACACGAATGCCAGGTCCTCGCGGACCCGTGCCTCGCTGAGTCCAAACGCCTCGAGCGGAAGGACCGTGTGGGGGCGTTGATACGCCTTCTGTTCCACCGCCTGGGCTGTGATCGTGGCCTGGAGCGTCTCGGACGGCCTGTGTCCGATGAACTCGAACACCCGAGCCATGCCCGCCTGCAGGTTCGATGAGAGCATCTCGTACGGAAGCACCAGTGTGTTCCGCTCGTTCAGCACCCCGGTTTGGAACAGTTCCCGGCTGTATTCATACAGGTCCCGGTTGTATCGGTACCGTCGCTCGAAAAATCGTTCCATGACCTCGCGGGGCAGCCGGTTTTCCCCCCATTGAAACTTGAGCCCCGCCTGGACCAGCGACAGGTGAGACGGAATGGTTTCCAGGGGTGACCGGACCAGGTAGATGAACCGGGCGTCCGGAAAGGTCTCGAGCAAGGTTTTCACCCGGTGAACCGAAAAGTGAAGTTGCGCCACCACCCTCGAACGCCCGGTGACGAAAATTTGGCGTTGCAGACACTCCTTGAAAAAGGCCGCCGATGCCCGTCTCCGGGCCGCAGGTTGCGCGTCGTGGAGTCTCACCTCCGGGTGCTCGAACTCATCGAACGCCAGCGGTGTCCGGGTGAGCAGGAACTGGGTGTCCAGTCGGTGCAGGAACAGGAACTCCTCCTCTTCCACCTCGTCCAGGCCCACTTCGTGCCCTACTTCCGCCGGGACAAGCGTTCTTCGGCGCCGCCGCTGGAGCGACAGGAGCGGCCGAACCAGCCAGCGGGCCGTCAGGGCGGGGAAAAACAGCTCCCATGCTCGGTAGCAGGCGAACTCCCCACACTGGGTCAGCGTTCGGTGCAGCAAGGTGGTCCCACTCCGGGGGTGCCCGATAATGAACACCGGTTGCTTCACTTCCACCTTGCGGTACCCTGGGAAAAAGAGGCGGTCGAGCCAGAGGGTGATTTGCGTGAACAGAAAAAACGCCGGAACCAGGATCAACCAGCCCAGAAACGCCTTTCCTGACCCAAACGTCCGCCGACACGCGGACAGCAACCGGAGATAGACTGATAACATCTTGCGCTCCTCGTCGGCCCGGAACCCTCGCCCCCTCCGGCGAAAGGGGGGCACGCCTCGACCGCCCTCCCAGAACGCTCCAGCCCGGGCCACTGCCAGACCAACCCGTGTCCTCGGCAAGCACGGGTCGCTCATACCCTCGCACCCTTGCCCGACAATCGGCCCTTCCACGCTTTCCTTTAGAAATTTTCGACTGCACACCCACAACCGACCGGGTGGGCAAGACCACCGGCTCGAACCCTCCTCTCGACCCCGGAACTCCTCCGATTCCGGCCATTCCCCCCTCATTCCGAACGTCCATCCAGTATCCCCCGCGTTTCCCGGCGCGCCCGGTCACGACCGACGAGACGCAATTTCAAAATTATGGTATGATTGCAGTGGCATGGCATCGACCCGCGCGCCGGTGAAACCTGGCACCGCCAAGGTGTGGCGCGCGCGGCGCAGCGTCGGGTTGCGGATTTTGTGGAAGTGGAGGGAGCCATGTATGAGCTGGCCGGGCAGTCCGGAGCCAGCGACCTGCAGGATGGGGGAGCGACAGGGGACGCTGGGGAGGGGACGCGAGCGGGGGAGGCGAGGGTTCGCGTTTTGGAACGTCGGCTTGCGCGAGCCACTGTGCGCATCCACCATCTGAGGGAGCAGGTTCAGGATCTGAAGGACCTCAACGAGACCCTGGAGCAACATCTGAAGCAGGCGTCTTTTGGGGTGCGGCGCGCGCGTGCCGTTGCGAGGCGAGGGGGAAACGGAGCCGAGGACGGGCGTGGGGCCACGGCGCGCGTATCCGCGGCGGTGCTTTCGGAGTTGGTCACGTTGTTGCACATGGTGGCGCACGATGTGGCCGGGTTGAAGCAATCGAGGCCGGATGATGGTGGGGGCGAGTTGCCGCAGGTGGCGTCTCTGGAGCGGTTGGCTGCGCGGCTCATCGGTCGTGCCGCGGATCTTCGTGATCTGCTGAAGATCGAGACGGAGACGTTTCGTCCTGCGTTTTCCGCTGTGAACGTGAATCGGTTTGTGGAGCACGTGGCGGAACGGGTGGGGCCGCACCTGGAAGCGGAGCACATTGTGCTGGTCACGGAACTGGCGCCGGGGCTTCCGGAGACCTGGCTGGACCGGGAGCGGATGGAGACGGTGGTGCTTCATTTTCTCCTGAACGCCGCCAAGGTGACCTCGAGGTACGGCCGAATTCGGCTGACGACCGGGGGGAGCGATCGGGAAGTGGCGATTTCGGTGGAAGACGAAGGCCCCGGGTTGCCGCGGGAACGGGTGGAGGCCTTGATGCGGATGTTTTCCGGGGCGTCCGGGTCGGCGGCGCGCCGTGCGCGGTCGGGACTGGGATTGTTGCTTGCCCGTGCCATCGTGGATCTTCACGGGGGGCGTATCGAGGTTGCGAGTGAATTCGGCCGTGGCACGCGGTTCACGGTGAGGCTTCCGGCTGGTCGTGGTGCCTTGGACCAGGGGGCTCGGCGCGGTCTCACCGGGCGACCGACCGGTTTCGACGCATCGACGCGGACGTCCGAATTCAAGCTTGCCGACTTTTCCGGCATTCGAGGCATGGGGGTGAGTGCGGTGACCCAGGGCGCCTTGCCCTCGGTCCTGGTGGTGGACCCCTCCTCCTCGGCGCTCTACCTGGCCGTGTTGCACCTGCGGTCCCGGTGCAATGTCCTCACAGCCCGCGGAAGCGGCGAGGCGTTGCGCCTGCTCTCGGAACGCTCCGCGGACCTGGTGATCGCGGACCTGGGGCTCGAGGCCGACCAGGGGGGGCTGGCCCTGTGCCGGGCCATCAAGGAAGGACGGGGCGGTGGTCGGGTCCCGGTAATTCTTACCTCGGAGCAGGCGGACGCCGAAGTCATTCGCCGTGCCATCGAGGTCGGTGCAGACGGTTTTCTGGCCAAGCCGTTCGTGGCCGCTGAACTGCTCGAGTGTGTGTCCCGCTGGGTGCCCTCCTCCCGCACCAGGGCCGCCCAGGCCTCTCCGGACCCGGGAGGCCCGAAACATTCCTCTTGACGGCCGCTCCACGATATTGCAAGGTGCTTCCGTCCCGACGGCCGGCGGATTCCGGCCGTTTTCTTGAAAGGGGTGGCCTGCGCAGCCGCCCCTCATTGCGAAGCGAGCCTGCGGTCATGGAGTTGTCGGAACACGTCACGGTTCTCGAAAGTGGAGAGAAAACCTACTACATCGTGGGAACGGCCCACATCTCCAGGGAGAGTGTGGCCGAGGTCCGGGACGTGATCGAGCGCGTCCGGCCTGATACGGTGTGCGTGGAGTTGTGTGAGTCCCGGTATCAGGCCCTCGTCGACAAGGACCGATGGAAAAAGCTGGACATCTTCAAGATCATCAAGGAAGGCAAGACGTTGTTCCTGATGGCCAACCTGGCGTTGGGGGCCTATCAACGTCGCCTGGGCGCCAGATTGGGGGTCACGCCCGGGGCAGAACTGGTGGCTGCGATCGAGGCCGCCGACGAAATCGGAGCCGAACTTTGCCTGGCAGATCGGGACATTCGCGTCACACTCAAGCGGGCGTGGCGAAACGTCTCCTTCTGGAAGAAACTCTGGCTGCTTGGCACCATCCTGGAGTCGCTGGTCACCAACGAAGAGATCAAGGAGGAAGACCTCGAGGAAATGAAAAAAATGGCTAACCTCTCGGAAATTATGAGAGAATTCGCCGAGACGCTCCCAGAGGTCAAGATTCCGCTCATCGACGAACGCGATCGGTTCCTGGTGTCGAACATCCAGGAAGCCCCCGGCAAGACCGTGGTCGCCGTGGTCGGCGCCGGTCACGTTCCGGGTATCAAGGCCAACTTCGGACACTCCGTCGACAGGGAGGAACTCTCCCAGATCCCACCGCCCAGTCCCTGGGTCAAACCCCTCAAATGGATCATTCCCGCCATCGTGCTCGCCGCCTTCTTCTGGGGATACATCCAGAACGACTGGAGCGATTTCAAGCACATGGTCTACGCCTGGGTCCTCCCCAATTCCATCATGGCCGCACTTCTCACCGCCATCGCAGGCGGGAAACCCCTCACCGTCTTCTGCGCCTTCGTCGGCTCCCCCATCACCTCGCTCAATCCCCTCATCAATACCGGCATGGTGGCTGGATTGGTGGAAGCCTGGCGAAGAAAACCCACCGTGGAAGACGCAGAACGGATCAACGAGGATATCCACAGCCTCCGCGGATTCTATCGAAATGCGTTCACCCGCGTGCTCCTGGTCACGGTGGCGGCCACCCTGGGATCCGCCGTCGGCGCCTGGATCGGTGCTACCTGGGTCGTCACCTTGCTCGGCTAGACCACTCCACCCGGCTGCATTCCAGGAACCCCGCTCGCTTCGCGGGCACGGCATGAGGCTGCTCGAAGGAACTGCTCGAGGGCACTGCCCGAGAGGTCGGCGAAGGAAAGACGGTCGCCGGAACCAGACGAATCAGGCGGGAATCAGACGGGTCGGGACGCTCCCCCCGAAGGACACCACACGCGGAAACCCGACTCGCGACTCTTCCCCACAAACGATATCCCGCGGCCCCTGACCCCGCCACCAGGACCCTGCTTCATCCGTCTCCGGTGCCCCAAAGGTCACTGGTTCCAGATCACGTCGCGCACCACCCGAAACCCCACGTCGAAACGTTGGCCCCCGGGACGATCGCCGTACCGCGCCGTGGTCCGCAGGTACTCCGTCGGCGGAAACCAGGCACCGCCTCGCGCCCCCCGGTAGTGCCCCCACGCAGGCCCCTGCGGGTTGTCCACCGGGCTGTCCGCGTAGTAGTCCTGTTGGTACCAGTCCGCCACCCACTCCCACACGTTCCCGGCCATGTCGCACAGACCTTGCTCCGTGTTGCCTCGAGGCTTCGAACAAACCGGCCAGGTCCCGTGCCGCCCACACCCGTTGCCCCCTGGACCCGGCATCACCGCTCGCTGACACGTCGGCGCTTCCTCCCCCCAGGGATACGTCCGGTCCTGCCCACGGCTTCGCGCCGCAAACTCCCACTCCGCCTCGGTCGGCAATCGCCCCCCCACCCAGCGCGCAAACTGAACCGCCTGGGTCCAGTCCACACAGTTCACCGGGTGATCTTCCCGGTCCGGACGGCCCCAGTTGCACCCCTCCCACCGTGATTCCGGCTCCGTGCACTCCCCCGCTTCCACGCACAGACGGTACTGCCCCACCGTCACCTCGGCCTTCGATATTTCGAATGCGCCTACAATCACACGGTGCACCGGTTGCTCGTGCCGTCGGCCCCGGGTCGAACCCATCATGAAACTCCCCCCAGGAAGGGTAACCCACACGATGTCCGGCACCCGCATCACACGCGACGGCTCCGGCGTCTCCGGAACCACGCTCGACTCAGCCTCCTCCCCCTGGACCTCCTCCCCCACCGACGCCTGCGACTCGGCACCACCACTCGTGGCAACCACGGACCGCTCGCTCCGCGTCGCCCCACCCGCCACCGGCCCCTCCGGCTCCACGACCTCCACTCGAGCATGCACCGGTCGCGTCACCCCTCCCGAGTCGGCCAACGACGGCCCAAGAGGCCCGGCCCAGGCCGGATTCAACCCCGCCGCCAGGACCGCGCACCCGAACACGTATCCCCATTTCCGCAAGCGATCCACACCCACCTCCGCCTGTACGACAGCCTCGGCTCTCCATGGCGACTACCGCAGCATTGAAACATTATAGCACCACTGTTCGCGACCCGGGAGTGGGATCGAGAAAAAAATCAGAAGCCGACTTCCAGGCCCGCGGAGAAGGCCAGTTGGAGATTGGGCGTGCGGCCGAGGGAGTCCTGGAAGTCGCCTGCGAACCAGGAAGCGCGCTGTTCGAGGGTGAGCAGGAGGTGCCGGTCGAGTGCGTATGCTTGCCAGAGGACGGGGCCCTGGTGGAGGGTGAGCCATGTGTGGAGGTACTGTCGTTGTTCCATGGATGGTAGGGAATCCTGGTCGGCGAGGACGGGGGGGGTGTAGATGGCGCTGGCCTGCCAACCTGCGCCGAGCTGGAACTGTCGGAATGGGCGTCGGAGGACGATACGGCAACCGAAGTCGACGAGGTGGCGGAGGTCCTGGTCGGTGAGGTCGACCCAGAGGCCGCTGTAGGCTGGATTCCATCCGAGGGTGAAGCTGAGTGCGAGGCCGCGCAGGATGCCGCCGCGCACGCGGTAGCCGGAGATGAATCCGAGGCGCATGACGTCGTCGCCCCAGACGTATCGAGCGGGGCCGATGACCTGGAAGGAAGGTCCGGTTTCGATTCCGAAGAAGCGGCGGTAGCCTTCGAGTTCCTCGAGGAGGACGCCGACGGAGTAGGTTTGGCCTGGTCCGAACTTGAGAGCGCCGGTGGAGACGATATCGCCATTGCTGTTGCGGAGGGTGACCTGGTGGAGGCCGGGTTCCACGGCCACGGTTTTGGGGAATGAGCCCTTGGGGCGTCCATCGATCTCGAGGGAGAAGGCGACCTGGGGGCCGGTTCCGTAGGCGTAGACCAGGGCGGCGCTGGCGGCTGCGTCCGGGTTGGGGGTTCCGCTGAGGAAGATTTCGGCCCTGCCCAGGACCCGGAAGAAGGCTTCGGGAATCTGGGTGCCTCCTGTGTGTTCCACCGTTTTGACTCGAGCGTAGTCATGAGCCTCGTAGGCGGTGAGTGCGCCGTCCCGGTTGGTATCGGCCTCGAGCCGGTCCGTGGTGAGGGCGTCGAGGAGGTAGTGCGTGTAGACGCCCTGGCCGAGGGTATCGTCTTCCTGCGCGATACCGCCGAGGGTGCTGGCCATGAGGATGGCTTCCGATTGGGTCATGGACTCGCGCAGAGACGGCCACGGGTCGGGGTTCTGGGCGAGGCGTTCTCGAGTGACGGCGCTGATTCTGGACTTGCCCCGGCCAGCGAAGCAGTTGTCCAGGATCATGACTTTTCGTTGGGGCTTCAGTTCGTTCACGAACGCGCGGAGTGCGCCGAGTTCAATGCCGGTGCCCCAGAGGTCGGAGGCTCGAGTATCTGCTGCGACGAGGTAGAGGATGGGGGTTCCATCCTGGGTGAATTCGACCGTGCCGTGGCCGGAAAAGTAGAACACGAATGTATCCTGCCGCCTGAGATCGAACCGGAGTCGGCTCAATTCGAAGAGGATTGCTTCTCGTGTCGTCTGTTCCGGGCTGGTGAGGGTGATCACCCGGTCGAAGGCGCCTGCCTCCGGGTCCCGGAGGACTCGAGCGACTTCGCGCGCGTCATCGGCCGCGTGCCGGAGCCCGCGGAAGGTCGGGTCCCGGTAGGTGTCCACGCCGATAACGAGTGCCCATCGTTGCGGTTGAAGTGCGGCTTCCAGTTGACTGAGGGTGGAGCGGGCCTCGTCGAACCCCTTGGGTTGTATGCGGGCACGGTGGACACAGCCGGCGACGAGCAGGCAGGCAGCGGTTGCGGCGAGCAATGCTCCGACAGGGTGTGTCCGGGTCTGATCTGGTGGTCTGGCCACGTTCGTGCCCCTTCCCTGGTCAACGGCGGTCCGGGACCGCCTGGTATGGTGCCTGCTCGAGTCCGGGGTCGAACCGGATGCGCAAGGCGTCGATGGCGAATCCGCTGAATCCGCCTGCCTCCAGTGGCGCCAGGACGCGATCCGTGTACCGATTCCAGACGGTGTCCAGGAGCGCAGCGTTCCAGGAAAACGGTTCCGGCGAGGCCACGGCGAGGTAGACATACTCTCCGGCCGGGCCGTCCGGCACGTAGCGGAGCAAGCGCCCCCGGTCGTCGGTGAGCGGGATGATACCACCGCTGGCGGGGTCGAGAGTACCGTGGTCGAACAGGACGGTGAAATGGTGTTCCGGGTCACATTCGACGAGGGACACCTGGGCCACGCCCTCGACCGAGAACTGGAAGAGCAGTCCGTCTTCCGGACCCATGGTCATGCCGTCCGAGACGCGGGTGAGCGTGCTGCTCCCATCGGGTTGAATCCGTTCCACGGTGGCCTGGAGGTCCACGAGGGGCCGAATCGCGCCTGCGCCCGGGCTCTTTTCACGCACGCCGTCCCGAGTCAATGTCAGGGGAACGACCACCACGACCAGCAAGGCCGCGGCAAGGGCGGGAAACATGACCCGCGGCGGACCCATCGACCCCAGGAGCCGATCCAGGAACCCCTTCCAGCTCCGCACGGCCTGCCCGGACCCGGCACGCCCTCCTCCCGACTCCCCCTGCTGGAACGCCTGGGGCTCGTTCGCCGCTGTCTCCGATACCTCCCGGTCCCGGGCCACTCGAGCCAGGATCTTCTCGGTCGCACCGACCGGCAAAGCCGGGTCGGGTTCGGCGCGAAACGCGGCGATGGCCTCGGTCAGGCGTCCGGCCTCTGCGTGGCACCGCGCGCAGGCGGCGAGGTGTCCCTCGAGCGCCGCCTGTTCCTGCGAGGTTCGGAGCGGCTCCGGGATATGGAGAATGGAGAGATGGGACTTGCAACCCGATGTGGTGTGTTCTCTCATGACATGGTCTCCCATGGCCAGCCCCTCATGGACTGGACGTTGCATCCCTCCGCGCGCGTCCGGCGGCCAGGTCCGGCGTGGCCTCCCAGGCGTCGAGGATGTTGCACACGGTCTTTCGGGCCTGGCAAAGGTAGGCCCGCACAGAGCCTGCCGGCGTGTCCAGGACCCGCGCAATGTCCGCTGTGGACAGTTCCTCCCGGTAGTAGAGCAGGAACACGGCCCGTTGTGCATCGGTGAGCAGCTCGAGCGCTCGGTCCACGGCCCGGAGCCGGTCTCGTGCCTCCACCGAGGAAGCAGGACTGGAGCCTGCCGGCCACAGGGACGTGTGCTGGGTGCGGTTGAATCTTCCTTCATCGAATCCGGAGGTGGTCCCGGCCTCTTGCCTGAGCTTTCTGAGGATCATGAGCCCCTCCCGGTAGGCAATCGTGAACAGGTAGGGGGAGAAACGGGACTGGGACCGATATCTTGCCGCGGCCCGATGCAACTTGAAGAACGTCTCGATCAACGCATCTTCGGCCAGGGTCTCGTTCCCGGTCAACTTCAGAAGGAAGCGGTAGATGCGGCTCTGGTAACGGCGCACCAGTTCCTCGAACGCACCCTGGTCTCCTTGCTGATACGCGGCCATCAACGCCTCGTCAGAGCGTGTCGCCGACGATCTCGCTCCCCCCTTGGAGCCTCCTTCAACCTTCCCGGAGCCGTTCCGCGCAGGGCGGCGGCGTGCCTCCGACTTCGTCGAGGGTGGGGCGGGGGGCAGCGGCGCTCGGTCCCGGTGTGCCACGTTACTCGTCTACCTCCCCGTCACAGTCGTTGTCCTGCCGGTCGTTCCGTTCCTCCGCCCCGGGATACGTGGCATCGGACGTGTCATCGCAGTCCAGATCGTTCTCCACATAACCCGGAGGAGCATAACATGTCCGCACCGACACCTCCGGGTCGCCGTACCCATCTCCATCAGCGTCTGCATACCAGGTAACCGCGTCCTCGGCATCGGAACCGTCCACCTTCTGGTCGCAGTCGTCGTCCAAGCCGTTGCACAGTTCCACCGCGCCCGGATGAACCTCCGGGTCCAGATCATTGCAGTCGCCGGCGCGCACGGCAAACCCGGTCGGCGCCGCCGAACAGGTCACCTGCGTCGCAGACGCCACACCGTACCCGTCCCCGTCCTGGTCGTAGTAGTAGGTCCCGGTCGGCAGTTCCTCGTCCACTTCCCCATCGCAGTCGTCATCGTTCCCGTTGCATTGCTCCGGCGCCTCCGGATGCACGGTGTCGTTGTTGTCGTTGCAGTCGCCGGCGAGCACGCTGAATCCGTCTCCATCATGGTCCCTCGAAGTGTCTCCGGTCGCAGCCTGGGCGCCGGAACAGTCCGCCTGGGGCGTGCCCGGTATGCTGACGGCATTCGGGTAGACCAGGGGATCGCTGTCGTCGCAATCCCCCTCCACCTCCGAGTAGCCGTCTTGATCATCATCGACGGTCTCGTCCCCCACCACCACCGCCGTGCCGTCGATGAAGCCGTCACAATCGTTGTCCACACCGTCCAGCACCTCGTCCGCCCCCGGGTAGGTCGTGGGATCGCTGTCGTCGCAGTCCCCCTGCTCCACGGCCACCCCATCCCCGTCCTCGTCCTCCCGGAGCGTATCGCTCACCTCGTCCACCACGCCGTCACAGTCGTTGTCCACACCGTCCGCAACCTCGTCCGCCCCCGGGTAGGTCCTGGGATCGCTGTCGTCGCAATCCCCCTGCTCCAGGGACACACCGTCCCCATCCTCATCCACGAGCGGCAGCGGCGTCTGGGACGTGGCCACCGGGTAGGCCTGACCGTCACAGTCGTGATCCACCGGGTCGTCCTGCTCCTCCGCCCCGGGGTGCACCGTGGGATCGCTGTCGTCACAATCCCCTTCCGACTCGGTGAAGCCATCTCCGTCTCGGTCCATCTCCACCATCGGCGTGGCATCGTCCTCGGTGGGAGCAGGAGGCATGCCCAGCCCCTCATCCACCGCGTGGTCACAGTCGTTGTCTTCCCGATCCCGGATCTCCTCCGCCCCCGGGTAGATCGCCGGGTTCCCATCGTCGCAGTCGCCCTCAAGAACCGTGACCCCGTCTCCGTCCTGGTCCAGACCCTCCTCTTCCCCGGAAAACACTTCCCCGGGTCCGCCACAGCCCCCGTCTACACCCACGGCCTCAGACCCCGGGTAGATCTCCCCTGCGCTGTCGTCGCAATCCCCCTCCGCAGGGGAGTAGCCGTCGTGGTCTGTATCATCAAGTTCAATGCTCACACACCCTGACAAGATCAGGAGGACAATCAGCGCCCCAAGCCCAATCAGGTCGCTCCTGATACCCCTGGCCGGTCCTTTGCAAGCCTGCATGCTGCCTGACCCCGTGCTCGAGGTGCACCCCCGCGTCCTGCGGCGGCGTACCGGTCCCAGCGCGCAAGTAATATGGCGTCTCCACGCCTTCTTCCTCACATATTATGCACGTGCCCGCCAGAAGGCTACCGACAGGGCCCGACCTCGCCACACCATGGCGGGAGACTCGGGACCGGGAGCCGAACCCGGTACCTGTGGGTTCCGACCCGTTCTTCGGGCCAGGCACTGGCCCGTCCCCGGGTGGAAGAATGGTGTGTCAACAGGCGGCGAGGAAGGATTTCTCTTGAAACTCATACGAGTATATACTAGTAACCACTTGATTCGAGCCCTGTCGTCCGCCCGTCTCCCACCAAGGACGTCACGATGATGAACGGATCCAGGCCGAACGAGGGGGACTCGTCCTGGCACCGCGTGGCGGCATTCCGAGGAGTGGAACATGATGACCTTGAGTGACCACCTCGGCAAGGACCAGACACCTTCGCCTCCCGACCTGTGGCGGCGGGTCCCTCGTCCCGATTTCGCAGCCCTTGATGCCGGACACCCCATCGAGGCCCTGGCCATCGAAGACGACCCGGCAGACTACGATGCCCTCGTCAGGGCATTGCGCGACGCTCCCGTTCACCTCGCCTCCGCACCCACACTGGCCAGGGGACTCGACGCGCTCCGTCAACACCGGTTCCACGTGGTCCTGCTCGACCTCCGGTTGCCCGATTCCTCCGGACTCGAGGGCGTCGTAACGTTGACCGCTGCCGTGCCACACCATGCCGTGGTGGTCATGACCGGCCATGACGACGAGGAAACCGGGCTTGCTGCACTCAAGGCCGGAGCCCAGGACTACCTCCCCAAGGGCAGTTTCAAGCCCGGTACCCTCGTCCGGGCCATCCGGTATGCGATCGAGCGGAAGCGTCAGGAGGAGCGGCTCATTCATCTGAACAGTGTGTTGCAATCCATTCGGTCCATCCATCGACTCCTCCACACAGCGAGGAGTCCCAGTACCCTGGTGGAAGACGTGTGCGACCGGATCGTGCGATATCGAGGTTACCCTGGCGCCTGGGTGTTCCTGGTGGACCCGGAGGGCCGGGTGACCTCGTTCGCCCGCGCGGGTCTGGGGCCGGATTTCGACCTGGAGCGACCCAATGACGAACTGTTGCAGGTGGTGCAAGAGGTCATGCACACCGAGGGGGTGGTGCACACGAGCACCCGGTACTGTTCCCGAAGTCGGGCGGGCGGTGGTGCGGGGGAGGATGGCCGGTGCGCCTGGTTCCGGCTGGTGTCGAGTCGCCGGCTGTTCGGGGTGATGGGCGTCCGCACGATCGACGCGACACCCATGACCGGGGAGGAATTGGAGTTGCTCCAGGAAGCAGCGGCAGACATGAGCTACGCCCTGGAAGGACTGGACGAGCGTGCGGGGCGTGCCCAGGCCGAGGAGGCGTTGCGGCGTTCGGAGGCCCGGTACACCATCCTCTTCAACAAGGGAAACGACGCCATCATCGTGCACCATCTGGAGGACGACGAGGTTCCGGGACGGATCATCGATGCCAACGAGGTGGCCTGCAAACGCTACGGATATTCGAGGGCCGAACTCCTTCGCATGCGCCCGACACACCTCACCGCTCCCCACTCGAGCGTCCCGGAGGACCTCTGGGACCGACTGCGTCGGGACAAGCAGGCCCTGTTCGAGGTCGATCAGCAGACCCGCGACGGGCGCACAATCCCCGTGGAGATCAATGCCCAGCTTTTCGACCTCGAGGGCCGGCCCACGGTCCTCTCCGTGGTACGGGACATCTCGGACCGGCGGCGGGCCGAGCAGGAAAAACAGGAACTCGAGCAGCAACTCCTTCGCGCACAACGCATGGAGGCCATTGGAAAACTCGCAGGCGGCGTGGCCCATGACTTCAACAACCTGCTCAGCGCCATTTTCGGATGGAGCGAGATGGCCTCGGACCTCCTTCCTCCCGGGCACACAGCCCTGGAAATGCTGCGCGAGATCCAGAAGGCAGGCAAAAAAGCCGCATCCGTCACCCGTCAGTTGCTCGCCATGAGCCGCCGGCAGCTCCTCCGGCTCGAGCCACTCGATGTCAACACCATCGTCGCCGACATGGAAAAGATGCTGCGTCGGCTCATCGGGGAGGACATCTCCCTGGTTTCCGACCTCGCACCCGACCTCCATCGGATTCGCGCCGACGCCGGGCAGCTCGAGCAGGTGCTGCTCAACCTGGCCGTGAATGCTCGAGACGCCATGCCCGCAGGGGGCGAACTCCGCGTGGCCACCCGAAACGTGGTGCTCGACGAACGGAGCGCTCGACGCCTGTCCGGCATGAAGCCCGGCCCTCACGTGCTGTTGACGGTGTCCGACAACGGGTGCGGCATGGATGGCGAAACACTCAGCCGGGCGTTCGAACCGTTCTTCACCACCAAGGCCAAGGAAGACGGCACCGGCCTCGGCCTGTCCACGGTCTACGGGATCGTGCGGCAGCTCGAAGGAGACATCACAGTGCACAGTGTGCCTGACGAGGGCACCACGTTTTCGATCTATTTCCCGGCGTTGACCAGCGGCGGGGTGGGCACCGCCTGCGGAGGACAGTCGGTCTTCCCGGCGCCGTTGCGCGGTACCGAAACCATCCTGCTGGTGGAAGACGACGAGTCGGTGCGGGTCGTGGCCAAACGCATGCTCGAGCAGTGCGGCTACCAGGTGCTGCTGGCGGGAGACTTCGACGGGGCCCTGGCCCTCCACCGGGAAAATCGGGGCCAGGTCCACCTCTTGCTCACCGACGTGATCCTCAGAGGCTGGTCCGGCAAGGAATTGGCAGACCACCTCACCGCCACCGACCCCGGCCTCAAGGTGCTCTTCATGTCAGGATACACAGACGACAAACTCGCCAGACACGGCGTCCTGAACTCCGAACAGGCCCTGATTCCCAAACCATTCACCCTCCAGTCCCTGGCACGCAAGGTGCGCGAGGTCCTCGACTCGCCCTAGGCTTTGGGGGAGGGCAACTGCGTCCCGCGGCCGTCCACCGTACTCCTGGAGAAATCCTTCATGGGGTAGCCTCCAGGTCGGGGGCACACGGGCAACCCCATGACTCATTGCGGGAAGTTTGTGTTTCGGTTGCCTGTCGAGCCTGTGGCGGTTGTTGAGTGCGAATCTGCCTCTTTTTCCCTTCCTTCACCAACCGCAATCAGGTAGACTTCGCAACATGTGTCATGACCATTGGCAAGAATAGCCCGGAGTCCGGCCAGACCAGGGCTCGGGCCAGCCAGGAAAGGACCCCGAGTTGATAAGAGACTGGTTGACGCTGTCCCTGGAACTCGAGACCCCTGCCTTTCTGGG
>CAYQMG010000101.1:0-17071 GCA_964418585.1 uncultured Gammaproteobacteria bacterium
CCCGGACGCGGACGGAGACGGTTTTGGAGCCGGTGACGAGAGCGTGCAGTCGTGCACAGGGCTCGAGGGGTTCGTGTTGGACGGGAGCGACTGTGACGACGGGGACGGCGCGGTGTATCCGGGCGCGTCGGAGCAGTGCAACGAGGTGGACGACGACTGCGACGGGGAGGTGGACGAGGGGTTCACCTCGGGCGGGTTCGGGCTGTTCCTCGATGAGGACGGAGACGGGTTCGGCGGTCCGGCGCCTGCCGAGGGAGACTGCCTGGTCGAGGGAGCCGTGGTGGACACGCGGGGGGACTGTGACGACAGCGACGCCTCCGTCCACCCCGGGGCAGCCGACCCGTCGGACGACGGTGTGGACCAGGACTGCGGCGGCCTGGACGGCGCAGACCCGCACGTTGGCCTGGGTCCCGACTCGGCCGCGACCCTGGCTGAAGCCATCCAGTCAGCGGCCGACGGCGCCACCGTGTGGGTCGGCCCCGGCACCTATTTCGAGAGCCTCATCTCCTTTGGCGGCAAGGCCGTGGCCCTCCGATCCACCCATTTTGCAGGCCGAACGGTGGTGGACGGGGGCGGCAGCGGTCCGATCTTCCTGTTCGAGCAGGCCGAACCTGCCGAGGCGATGCTGGATGGCTTCACGATCACCAACGGGAGCGCGGACGCGGGCGGCGGTATCTACATCGCTGCGGGGGCGCCGACCATCACCCGGTGTCGCCTGGTGGGCAACTTCGCCACCGCTGTGGGCGGCGCCGTGTTCCTCGGGGCCTCGAGCGCCACGATCACCAGAAGTGTTCTGGAGAACAACAGCGTAGGTCCGGAAGGGAAGGGCGGGGCGGTCTACCTGGACAATTCCCCGGCCACCATCTACTACAGTCGGATCGAGGGCAACGACGCCTTTGACGGAGGTGGGATCTACTTCGACTACTCGGACGCCGAGGTCCGGAACACCCGTATCCTGAACAACGCGGCCACGAACAAGGGAGGAGGCGCCTACCTCAACGACTCCGCCCCGGTCCTGTCCAACAACGTGATCGCCGGCAACGAATCCGGGGAGAACGGAGGTGGCCTGTTCCTGGTGAGCAGGCAGCCGAACATCCGCCACTGCCTGCTGGCGGGCAACCACGCCGGGAACAACGGGGGAGCCATGCACCTCTACTACTCGAGCCCCACGGTGGCCCACTGCGTGGTGACGGGGAACACGGCTGGAGGGGATGTGGGGGGGGTGAACCTGTACGGGAGCCAGACCAAGCCGGTCATTTACAACACGGTGCTGGCCTACAACGAGATGTACAACCTGTTTCTGGGGTCGTCCGGAGGGACGCCGGTACCCAGTGTGACCTACACGGACCTGTACAATCCGGCAGGCTCGGTCAACCACAACTTGACGGACCTGGATTCCACGAATCTGGAGGTGGAACCCGGCTTCCTCGAGTACGACGAAACCGGGTTGCCCGTGGATTTCCACCTGACGCACATGTCGCTTCTGGTCGACGCAGGCCTCAGCACCTACCTCGATACCGACGGGTCGGCTGCGGACCTGGGTATTTACGGCGGCGTGAACGGCGGGCGGTGGGACCTGGACGGGGACGAATTCCCCAACTATTTCTGGCCCGGCACCCTTTCCGAGCCGCCGGCGGGCTTCAGCAGCGCCGACTACGACCGGGACGATGAGGATCCTTCGGTCCACTGAGTCCGGCCCCGGGTGACCGTGCGCGGGTCCCGGGTCGTCCCCTCCGAGTCTTCACGCTGGACAGACGCTTCCAACATCGGGTCGGTCCGGACTTCAATGCCCGGCGCCGCCGTCCCCGGCGTGTTCGATGCGTTCGATCGTGACCTTGCGGAGTGTGACCGGGTGCAGCGGCCGCTCCTCGTCGTCGGTTTCGCCGGAACCGATGGCCTTCACCACGTCCATGCCCTCCACCACCTCGCCGATGATGGTGTACTTGTCGTTCAGGTCCGGATGGGGCCCCAGGGTGATGAAGAACTGCGATCCGTTCGTATTCGGCCCCGTGTTCGCCATGGCCACGACGCCGGCCTTGTTGAACTTGAGACGGGGGTCGAACTCGTCCGGGATCGTGTACCCGGGACCGCCCTTGCCTGTCCCGGTTGGGTCTCCACCCTGAATGATGAAGTCAGGGACCACCCGGTGGAAGATCGTGCCGTCGTAGAGGGGTCGCTTCACCCGCTTCCCCGTGCTCGAGTCGACCCACTCGCGCGTGCCTTCGGCCAGTTCGACGAAGTTTTGCACGTTGTACGGAGCGAGCAGCCAGTGCAGTTTGATCCGAACGGTCCCCTTGTCCGTGTCGAGCACGGCCACCAGTTCCGTGTCCTCGCCTCGGATACCCATCCTCGAGGCGATCATTCTGGAACGGGTCTCCTTCACCTCCTGCTCCAGGGAGGCCGCCCGGTTCTCCAGTCGGGTCACTTCCGACTCGAGCCGCTTGTTCTCGAATTCCAGGCGTTGCACCTCGTCCTGACAATCCCTCAACTTCTCCTGTGCCTCGTGTCCACATGCGCTCGCGAGCAGCACGAGCAAGAGTCCCGGCCACGCCAGGCGCGCGCCACCGCCTCTGTTCCCGACCATGGTGTTCCTCCATGCTGTCTCGAGGTGTTCCTGGGTTAGAACTTGACATCATACCTGGGCTTCGCGAATACTCCAAAGTGATTCAGGAATCCATCAGCAGGAGCCTTCGATGCCGAAAAAATGCCACTTCAGGGCACGCCGCGCCTTTCTGCTGCTCTTCCTCGCCGGCCTCGCCTCCGGCTGCCTCCTGACCCGACCCATGGCCGCGCGGGCCGAGGAGGCGTCCTGTGAAGGGGTTACCCCGGAGACGATCCAGGCCGAGGTGGCCGTGGCCGAAGCCTCTGTTCGGTCCAGACCGGCCGTGGCCTATGAGCACCTCAAGAAGGCGGAGGCGATGCTCCCCTGCCTCAAGAATGTTGTACCCCGAGAGCTGCTTGGCAACCTGTTCCGCACCAAGGGCATGGTGCTCCTTTACCTCGGCAACAGTCGCAAGGGGGAGGCCGCATTCCGACAGGCCGCACTGGTGCAGCCCGACGTGAATTGCAGGAAGGCCATGGCCCGGTTCGGCACCCGGTCCCGGGCGCGCCAGGGCGTGGGCTTCTGCGAGGCCGCCGTGGCCAATGCCAAGGCCCGCGTTCTCCTCGTCAAGCTCGAAGGTTTGCGCGGCATCGCCAAAATCTACGTGGACGGCCAGGGCCTCGAGCGGGAAGGGGACTACGTTCCGGTCGAACTCTCCCCGGGTCGACACCTCCTCCAGTTCAAGCATGAGGACGGCGACTTCAGCACCAAGTGGCTGGTCGTCCCTACGCCCGAAGACCTGGAAAAAACCACCATGTGGCTCAACCTCAAGAAACTGGGCCTCGCTCCCTACGTCGAGGAGATCGCAGAAACCGGTACCCTGCGCATCGAGGGGCTGCCCCAGGGCGCCCAGGTCCTCCTCGACGGCAGGGTCCGCCGGGACCTCCCGGTGCTCCGGAACGTCGACGTGGGCGAGCGGCACCTCATGATCCGCACCCCGGACGGCACCGTCATGGGCTCCAGCGTCCTGATCGAGGCCGACAAGGAGACCGTCTACACCGTGGGGCGCATCGCCATGGGCGGTCCCCGTCGGAGCGGCACGCTGTCCACACGGAACCTCGTGGCCTACGGGAGCCTCGGCGTGGGCGCCCTGTCCGCGGTGGGTTCCAGCCTGCTCATGGTCTCCGCATCCAACACATACGCCGACGCCGAGGACGCCTACCAGGTCTACATGCAGGCGGAGTACGGGGCCGATTTCGACACGCTCTACGACGACGCCGAGACCAAGCGACAGGACGCTCACAAGACCCAGGTCACCGGCCTGGTGCTGGGCGGTGTCGCCGCGGTGGCGGTTGGAGCGGGCACGTTCTTGATGATCACCGATGCCGGCCCATTTGCCTGGCTGCACCCCTACGTGGTTCCGGTTGCGGAACGAGCGGAACGGAGCCGTGGGGTGGCGGTGGGT
The DNA here is from genome assembly GCA_964418585.1 of uncultured Gammaproteobacteria bacterium. Classification (GTDB taxonomy): domain Bacteria; phylum Myxococcota_A; class UBA796; order JAJRTE01; family JAJRTE01; genus JAJRTE01. The sequence continues at coordinate 4,008 of CAYQMG010000101.1, forward strand.
CTGAGGGCTGGTTTTTGAGGGATGGTCTGGGTTGAATGAATCATGAGGCGGAAGCGGATGGGATACAGGAGAACCGACATCATGAACCGCGCATGGAGGCTCGTCGTTGTCGTGTTGTGGCCGGTGTGGGTGGGTGTTTCCGGTTGCTACAACACGGAGTTTGAGCGAGCCAATCCTTACGATCCGGCCTCACCGGACTACGTTGGAGAGGATGCCGACGAGGACGGGTTTCCTTCGAGCGAGGATTGCGACGATGCGGACCCGGCGGTGAACCCGGCTGCGGAGGAGTTGTGCAACGAGGTGGACGACAACTGCAACGGGGAGGTGGACGAGGGGTTGCCGACGGAGACCTACTATGTGGACCAGGATGGGGATGGGTATGGTGGGGGCGATCCGGTGTCCCTGTGTGGGCCGCCTGGAGAGGATCAGGTGACGAACGGTGGTGATTGTGACGACGAGGATCCGGACATCAACCCGGGGGAGCGTGAGCGGTGCAACGGGATTGACGACGATTGCAGCGGGGAGGTGGACGACGGTCTTCCGACGACGGCTTACTACCCGGACGAAGATGGGGATGGATTTGGGGACGAAGCAGAATTGAGGGAGCATTGCGGGGAAGCGGAAGGGGACGAGGTGGATGTGGGAGGGGACTGTGATGACACGGATCCTGGGGTCAACCCGGAGGCGGAGGAGGAATGTGGGGGGGAGCAGGACACGAACTGCGACGGAGTGATTCGAGAGCCTGATGTGTGGTACGGGGACCTGGACGGGGACGGATATGGGGATCCGGACCTGGTGCAGGAGGCGTGCAGTCAGCCCTCGGGTGGAGTGGCGACGGCGGGTGACTGTGATGACACGGATCCGACGGTGTACCCGGGTGCGGAGGATGTGTGTGACGGAGTGGACAATGACTGCGACGGTGTGGTGGACGGGGGACTGAGCACGCTGTACTACGTGGATGCGGACGGGGACGGGTACGGGAGCGGGGAAGGGATCGCTTCCTGTGCGGGGCAACCGGACGGCACCGTGCTGCAGGATGGCGATTGCAACGACGCGGATTCCGGGGTTCATCCTGGTGCGGAGGAGCAGTGCAACGAGGTGGACGACGACTGTGACGGGGAGGTGGACGAGGGGCTGGTTTCCACGTTCTATGCGGATTTCGACAACGACGGGTACGGGGATGAGACGGTGGAAGTGGAGACCTGTTCCCAGCCGTTCGGCTACGTGGACCCCCCCGGGGACGGAACCAGCTTCGACTGCAACGATGCGGACCCTGTCACCTATCCGGGCGCCGACGAGATTTGCGACGGGATCGATCAGGACTGCGACGGGGAGGTGGACGAGGGGGTAAAGACCGCGTACTACATCGACGCGGACGGGGACGGGTATGGGGATGCCGCGTCGGTTGTGGAGGCCTGTACCCAGCCGCAGGGGACGGTGACCGGTTCGGACGACTGTGATGACACGGACGCGACGATCCACCCTGGTGCGGAGGAGGTCTGCGGCGACGGGATCGATCAGGACTGCTCCGGGCACGATCTGGGGTGCAGCGGCGAGGACGTGGACGGCGACGGATATACGGAACTTGATGGGGACTGCGACGACACGAACCCGAACGTTTTTCCGGGCGCGACCGAGACGCCGTACAACGGGATCGACGAGAACTGTGACGGGGTCGATCTGACCGATGTGGATGGAGATGGGTACGACGGGGGGTTCGGCGGGACCGACTGCGACGATGCCGACGAGGACGTGCACCCTGGTGCTGATGAACTGTGCGACGGGGTGGACAACGATTGCAACGCCACCGTGGATGACAAGGATACCGATGGGGACGGGTACGTGGACCAGAACTGCGGGGGTTCTGATTGCGATGACACGGAGCCGGCGGTTCATCCGGGCGCCGCGGAGGTCTGTGACGACATCGACAACAATTGCGACGGGGGGGTGGACGAGGGATTCGAGAAGGGACCTTACTACGTGGACGCGGATGGAGACACGTTCGGGGATCCGGAAAGCGCCACCGAACCTCTGTGCGAAGCCCCGGACGGGTATGTGGCGGAGGGGACCGACTGCGACGACGCCGACGACGAAACCTACCCCGGAGCCCTCGAGAAGTTCGATGGCAAGGACAACGATTGTGATGGGCTCGTCGACGAGAAAGTCCCGCTCGAGTCTGCGCTTGGAGCCCGGGTCTATGCTTCTGAACTCGTTGGCGGGGTGGAGGTCATCGGCCGGCAGGTGCGGACCGGACTCCTCGATGGAGACGGGTATCCGGACATCCTGACCCTGGCGGAAAGGGACACCATGGATGCGCTGTACCTGTTCTCCGGTGGCAAGATTGGGGAATCCGGGGCCGACGCACTGGCGGCGCGGTTTTTCGTGGACGAAGGAGCGACCATTTACGATTTTGCTATCGGCGACTTCTCCGGTGACGGACTCCAGGACATCGTGGTGTTGGGGGCCATCTCAGAGTATTCCGACGACGATGTGCTGCTGGCCTACCTGCTTTCCCCGGGCGGCGGCTTTTCCGGGTCCTATTCCATCTGGGACGTGGACTACGTGGTAAAGGTGGACACCACGGTTTCGGTGGGTGGCAGCGTCCTGACCATGGACGACATCAACGGGGACGGGTTCGACGAGATTCTGGTGTGTGACCCCCTGGGGATGAACAGCCAGGGAACGGTCTCTCTGATCACGCTTGCGGCGGAAAGCCCCTGGCCTCCCCTCGACGGCTACTTCTACTATGACGTGGAGCTTTTCCAGCTCTTGGGAACCGCCAACCAGCAAGTGGGAACGGCGGCGGCGGTCACCTGGAACAGCCGGGCGCGGCGACTCTGGGTCGGAGCGCCCTATGGCCGGGGCACCGGAGGGCGGGTGTACGGGGTCGACCCCGTTGGACTCCTGGGTACCTGGAACATCAGCGACGTGGCCATCGCCCAGTTTGCTGCGAGCAAGGATGTGACCGCACTCGGTATCTCCCTCCACGGGATCGGCGACGTGGACTCGGACGGACAAGGCGATCTCCTCGTGGGCGCCTTGACCGATGACGGCGTTTCGTCCGTCTGGTTGATCCAGATGGGGCGCTTCGGCGGGGAAGGAACCATCGATATCGACGAGGTCGGAGTCCGCACCGTCAGCGTTGCCGATTTGATCGAGGTGGGACTCGGTGCAGCCGCACTGGGAGACATCGATGGGGACGGGAACGACGACTTCGCCACCGCTTCCTGGGACCTGTCCGACGGGGACCCTCGAGCACAGGTGGCAATCTATTTCGGCTGGAACAACGGCCTCGAGTTGAAGGAATTTCCGTCACCGTCGGGCACCTTTCTCGGGCCCCTGATTTCGATCAGCGAGTCCGTCGTCTCGCTCGACGCGCCGGACGTGGATGGAGACAGGATCAACGACCTCGTTTTCGGCCTCTCCTCGCTCGTGACACAGGACAGGGAAGACGCCATGATCGGAGTCGTTTTCGAGCCATATCGTGGTGAGTAGGCAAGCGCGCTGACCCCAGGAGGACTCCGTGGACCCTTTTCTCCAGTTCCTGCAACAGGTTCGTGAGGTGGTCGAGGGCCATGAGGGGCACGCGGACCGCACGGTGTGTCGCGTCGCGGAACTCCTCGACACCCTGATCAATGAATCGCGGCCCGGATTCTCTGGCTCAGCAGAACCCGGGCGCCGCTACGGGGAACTCCTCTACGAGGACCCGAGGACCGGATTCGTGGTCGTGCTCATGGCGTGGGGGCCGCATTCGGAGACGCGGGTGCACGAGCATGATACCTGGGATGTGTTCGGCGTGCTGACCGGCAAGGTATTCGTTCGGAACTACATCCGGGAGTCTGAGGGGGAGCCTTGTCTGGTTGCGGAGTTCGAGGCTCGACCCGGGGACGTGACCTACCTGATTCCCCCGGATCAGGCCATTCACAAGCTGGCCAACGAGACGGATGCGCCGGCGTTGACCCTTCACGTGTACGAGCGGCACCTGGACAGGGTGTATGGGAATGAGCCGGAACAGTAGGCATTGAGCGGTTCGTCGGCGGCGAAGGTGACCGCGGCACGCAGAAACTGAAATCGGTACACACTGGAAGCGGACATGAGACGACTCGCAGAGACTGTGGTAACTGCAATTGCCTGCGCTGCGCTCCTTTTTTCCTGGGGCTGCGCCGACGACGATGACGATGGGACCGTGGCCACCGGGACGCCCGAGGTGGGTGGCGAGGTGCCCACGCCAACGCCCACCTCGACCCCGGAACTCCCGGGCACCCCCACCTCGACCCCCTCGAGCGTCCGACCCACGGCCACACCCATTCCGGCCGGGGCCCGGGACGAGGACCTGGACGGGTTCTCCCCGGACGCGGGCGACTGCGACGACCACAACAACACGGTCTATCCCGGTGCTGTTGAAGTGCCCTACGACCAGGTGGACCAGGACTGTGACGGCACGGACGCCGTCGATGTGGACGGGGACGGACAACCTGCGATTCAAGCAGGGGGAGAAGACTGCAACGATGGCGACTCCACCGTGTATTCCGGCGCGACGGAAGTACCCTATGACGGGGTGGACCAGGACTGTGACGGGCTGGACCTCAACGACGTGGATGGGGACGGATACATCGCGCTCGAGGCGGGTGGCGTGGACTGTCTCGACACGGATCCGAACAGTTATCCCGGTGCGGCGGAGTTCGCTGATGGCCAGGACAACGACTGCGACGGGGAGGTGGACGAGGACCTGGACACGAGTGACGACGATGGGGACGGGTTCGCCGAGGATGGGGGGGATTGCAATGACGCGGACCCGTCGGTGTATCCGGGTGCGGAAGACATACCCTACGACGGCGTGGACCAGGATTGCAGCGGGGATGACAACGAGGACCTGGACGGCGACGGCTACCCGGGAGGGCCGGATGGGACCGATTGCAACGATTCCGATCCGGCCATTCATCCTGGTGCGGACGATGTCCCCTACGACGATGTGGACCAGGACTGCACCGGTGAGGACCGGGTGGACGTGGACGAGGACGGGTTTGCCGCGGAGGAAGCCGGCGGGACCGATTGCGATGACAACGATCCGGACATCCACCCGGACGCAGACGAGGTTTGCGACGGGGTGGACAACGATTGCGACGGAAGCGTCGACCTCAATCCGGTCGACGGGGATGTCTATCATGCAGACCTGGATGGGGATGGGTACGGTGACGCAGCGTCGGCGGTCCTGGCCTGTACGCAGCCCGAGGCTCATGTGGCGGACGGCACCGACTGCGACGATACGCGGGCCGAGGCCCATCCCGGGGCCGACGAGGTGTGCAACGGTCTGGACGACGACTGCGATTGCTGGGATCAGCCTGACGGTTGTGTCCCGGAAATCGACGAGGGTGTGCTGAACACCTACCACGAGGATGCAGATGGGGACGGCTACGGCGATCCGGACCGGCCCGTCCAGGCTTGCAACCCGCCTTCAGGCAGTGTCGCCGACGAACAGGACTGCGACGACGCGAACGACACGATCCATCCCGGCGCGGACGAGGAGTGCAACGGTCTGGACGACGATTGCAATGGCGAGGTGGACGAGGGGCTTCCGGAGAACACCTATTACGTCGACGCGGACGGGGACGGGTTCGGGAACCCCGGGGCGACGGTAACCACCTGTGGAGCCGCACCTCCGGGCCACACGACGGTCGGATTCGACTGCGACGACGACGATCCGAACGTGAACCCCACCGCGCTGGAGTCGTGCAACGACAAGGACGACAACTGCAACGGCCTGGTGGACGAAGGGGTCCTGAGCACCTGGTACCTGGACGCCGACTCGGACGGGTACGGGGCTGGAGCCGGCACGGCCGCCTGCGAGGCCCCCGGCGGGTACGTGTCGGATCACACGGATTGCGATGACTCGAACCCTGACATCCATCCCGGTGCAGCGGAGGTCTGCAACGGGCTGGACGACAACTGCAACGTGGTCGCCGACGAGAACGTGATGACCACCTTCTACCTCGACGCGGACGGGGACGGGTTCGGCACCGAAGATGTCTCCACCCAGGCGTGTTCACCTCCTGGAGGGTACACGATTGTTTCCGGAGACTGCCTGGATTCGAACCCCAACGTCTACCCGGATGCGGAGGAGATCCTCAACCTCCTGGACGACGACTGCGACGGGGAGGTGGACGAGGGGGTGAACTACCCGAGTTGCCTCGCGATTCATCAGAGTGATCCCTCCCTTCCCGATGGAGTCTATCGGATCGACCCGGATGGCACCGACACCACATACGACCCGTTTGAGGTCTACTGCGACATGACCACGGATGGCGGAGGCTGGACCCGATTCTGGTGGGTTCTGGGCGACTATGGCTCCGTGGAACAGGATCCGTTCGGGAACGAGATTTCCGACTGTTCCGTGGATGCGGAGGTGTGTCTGGCGCGGATCCCCTCGGTGGTCTCTCCGGCCGACTTCATGATCAAGGATGTCAACGAGGGCCACTATGCCCTGTGGCACTTTGACAGCAACAACGCCATCTCCAATGCTGCGCTCGCTGCCTTCCGGGATCACCAGCAATCCTGCAAGCCCAACACGCAACTCTGGAATCCCTACCATCACAACGATACTTCGGGAGAAAACTGGTGCGGCAATGGCGGGGAGGGGGGGTGTGACTCGTTCTTCTACCAGGAAAACGGGTCCTGCGGTTCGCGCACCGGGTCCGGCTGGTCGGCGGAACTGGACGGAGACACCGGCTGCTACGCGGCGGCGTTCAAGGTGGGGAGGACCCAACCGGGCTATGAGCCCCAGTGCTCCGCCCCGGACAACAACTTTCTCGACGACGGTCCGTCCGACACGGACGACAAGTTTGGAGAACTCTACTACCGCTAGCCCACGCACGCCCCAGACGCCGATCCGACCACGCCTCCCTGTTGCGCCTCCGACGATACCGCCGTCGAACTCCGCGTGCCCGGTCCCGGTAGACCGGTGAGAAGCACGGTCATCAGGTGGACGGAGCCGGGTCGGACGCCACCTGGATCACCCGCCCTTCGGATGCGCGCAGCAGCCGGTCTTGCAGCGTGCGTCCCAGGCCCTCGAGGTCGTAGCCCAGGGTGGCGATCACGTCCACCCGGGCGCGATCCAGGGCGCGCATGGCCCCGAAAAGTCGTTGAGCCGCCTCCTCGAGACAGCCGGCCGCACCCAGGGTGGCCCGGACCACGTCAATGCCTTCCAGTTCCGCGAGTTGTTCCGTCGGCAGCATCACGCCGACGCGCTTCCCGGCCGTTGTCCATGCTTGTACGGCCTGCTTCAACGCCAGGAACCGAGTCCTGGCGGTGCCGCCGACGAACAGCTCGAGGCGTGCCCGGGGGGAGTAGTGTCTGGTCAGCATGCCAGGAGATGCCGCGGGTGTACTTCCTGGGGTGAGAGGCTGGGCTGGAGACAGGATTTCGGGCAGATGGGGGCGGAGGGCCTCGAGGGGCACCGCCCCCGGCCGTAGCAACCGGGGGATCGGTCCGGTGAGGTCGACGACGGTGGACTCCACGCCGTAAGGGGTGGCTCCGCCATCGAGCACCAGGTCGATGCGGCCGTCGAGGTCCTCGAGCACGTCCTGGGCGGTGGTGGGACTCGGACGGCTGAACCGGTTGGCGCTGGGCGCGGCCACCGGGACGCCGGCCGCCTGGATGATGCCTCGAGCCACCGGGTGAGCGGGAAACCGGATCGCGACGGTGGGGAGGCCGGCGCTGACCTCGTCGGGCACGGCGTCCGAGCGCTTGAGGACCACGGTGAGGGGTCCGGGCCAGAAGCGGCGGAGGCGGGCCACCTCGTCCGGTATCTCGGCGACGAGGGAGGAAAGCTGTGCAGTGTCCGCCAGGTGCACGATCAGGGGGTCGTTCCAGGGCCGTCCTTTTGCCGTGAAAACGGCCCGTACCGCGGCCTGGTCGAGTGCGTTGGCGCCGAGGCCGTAGACGGTCTCCGTGGGAAACGCGACCAGGGCGCCGCTGCGCAGCGCACCGCCGGCCAGGCGCAGAGTCATCAGTTCGGGCGTATCGGAGGAGATGGAAACGACTCGAGTCCTCATGCTTGAGTCCCTGTTCCGGGTTCGATCACGACCAGCGGGCATGATAGCGCCAAAAGGGGAACATGTAACCTGGAATCTCCTGCTCCAGCTCCTGCTCCAGTCCTCTGGAATGCTGGCACATCGCTTGCACGCCCGCAGTCATGATGGACGGGAGCGCCGGGAAACACGCCATCCGGGCGTCTGGACGGTTCAGGAGGGGGCCGGTCGTGTGAACAGTGATATGGCATGAACCCGGGGACTTTCGGGAGAGACGGACCATGGTGCGGGCCGGTTGGGCGGGTGTGGGGCGGCGTTGCCGGGAGGTCGAGTCGACCGATCAACTCTGCGGTGTGCACCGGTCACCTGCGGTGGCTCGGGCTCTCCCATGGGTGGGGCTACCCGGGGAACACTCGTGGTCGAAGCGGGGACGAGGTGTTCGACAGTTTCGGTGTGTTGCAAGGAGGAAGGGAAACGTGAAGAGGAGCAACCCGTTGGACTCTGTTGTGCGGACAGCGGCTCGAGCGACCAATGCAGCAAGTCGACTGGTCCTGGTGTCGTTGGCGACGGCGATGTCGGCGTGCGTTTCCGGTGAGGAGGCGGCGGATCCGCCTTCGGTTTCGGAGGCGACGGAGCATTCCGTGGCGGCGGAACCTGTTCCGGATCTCGTGCCGGAGGGGGCGGTCGCCGGGGAACCCCTTGTCCTGGGGAGCGATTCCTGGTCTCGGCGGGCGGAGCCGGGGGACACCGAGTCGGCGTCGGAGGGCACGGTGGCAAGATACTGGTACCGGGATCGGGACCAGGACGGTTTCGGGACCGGCGTCAGCAGGCTGAAAGCGGTCGAGCCGCCGGCAGGATACGTGGCCAGGCGGGGCGATTGCAACGACACGGACCCGACCGTTTACCCCGGCGCGGACGATCCCGCGGTGAACCCGGCCGACCAGGACTGCGGCGGCACCGGCGGACCGGATCCCCACGTGGGACTCTCCTCGAGTTCATTTCCTTCGATCCAGAAGGCGGTGCTGGCAGCCGGAGACGACACCATCGTCTGGGTTGGTCCGGGCGTCTACTACGAGCACGACATCGTCCTGGATGGCAAGGTCCTGACCCTGACATCCACGGACGGTCCCTTGAGCACGGTCATCGATGCGCAAGGGGCCGGCAGGCTCCTGGAACTTTCGGCCGGAGAGAGCCTGGACACCGTGATATCCGGGTTCACCTTGACCGGGGGAGACGCCGGGGAAGACCCGGGAGGAGGTATCAAGATCTACCACTCCGGAGCCACCCTCGAGGAGCTGATCTTGAAAGACAACAGCTCGGGTCGGGGTGGGGCGGTCTCGATCGACCACGGGGACGTGATCATCGACGAGTGTGTCGTGGACAACAACAGAGCGCCATACTGGGGCGGGGGTATCTACGCCTATGAATCAAGACTCACGGTCACCCGCTCGGTCATCACGAACAATCAGGACACCGGCCTGTGGGCCCTGACCTCGACATGCGCGGTCGAGAATTCGATCGTGGCAGGCAACGTGGAGAGCGGGCTTTCGCTGTTGAGCACCGAAGCCTGGATTGTGAGCAGTACGGTCACGGAGAATGTGACCGATCTCTACTGGGGAGCCATTCTGGTCAACGGTGGAGGCGTTCGGATCTATGGCTCCATCGTGGCCTTCAACATCGGCCCCGAAATCTGGGTTTCCGAGGACGAACCCGAACCCGAAGTTCTTTACAGCAACGTCTACGACACGGCCGGCAAGCTGGGCAACTTCCAGCCGCTCGACCCCTCCAATGTATCGGTGGACCCGGTGTTCTGGGCCCAGACCGTGGATGGAGTGTACGCGGGCGACGACTATCACCTGGCCCCCTCGTCCCCGCTCCTGGACGCAGGGCTTCCCACCGTCGAGGATCCGGACGGATCGATCGCGCAGATGGGCGCGTATGGGGGGCCTGACGCCGACTGGTCCGACCTCGAGGACCTGGACCAGGACGGCCTTCCCCTTGGATGGGAGGTGGTCCACGGAACCGACCCCGAAACCGACGACGCGGACTGGGACATGGATAACGATGGCGCAACCAATTTCGAGGAGTATCTCATCGGGGCCGACCCCGGCAACCCGGACACCGACGGCGACGGGTTTCAGGACGGCGAGGAAATCGAGTCAGGAGCCGATCCGCGCAAGTGGTCGTCCCAGCCAGGCGTGGAAGGAATCCCGATCCTCAAGGTTCCCGGCGACTACCCCACCATCGGCAGGGCACTGAACGCGATCGGCGATGCCGGCATCGTCGAGGTCGGCGCGGGGGATTGGCGAGGCAGCTACGTCGTGGACCGGAAGAACGTCACGCTGGTCTCCGTGCACGGAAAGGACAGAACCTTCCTCCACGGTACCAGCGGACCCGTGATCTCGGGATCCGAAACCACCCTGGTCGCTCGAGGCTTCACCTTCTCCGGAGGGCCGGTCGGGACCAGCGGGATCAGCCTGGTCCTTTCGAAAGCGGATGTAAGCGATCTTGCGTTCATCGGCAACAGGTGCAGGTGGTGCGGCGCCGCCGGGTTCTATGTGAGCCACTCAGACTTTCGTGTCGAATCCTGTGACTTCGAGCGAAACAGCGGTGGCGGCCTGGCTGCCTGGGAATCGGATGGCACCATCTTGCGAAGCACTTTCAGGCACAACAACGCGGAAAACGGAGCAGGGTTGTCTTTCTGGGGGAATGGGACCGTCTCCGAGGTCCTGGTCGAGGACAACCACGCTCGACTGAAAGGCGGTGGCGCGCTTCTGGCAGGGAATATCAATATGAGCAACTCGAGATTCGTTCGCAATACGGCGAACAGGAAGGGAGGCGGTATCTACGGCTGTCCGGTGTACGGGCGATTCGAAAATGTGCTCGTGACGGACAATCTGAGCGTTGTCCGGGGTGGCGGATTGTGCTTGCTTGACAGTGAGGTCGAGCTGTCGAACGCGGTGTTTCTCCGCAACCGGAGCTTCCTCCGCGGTGGGGCGATCGAGGTGTTTCGGAGCGACATCCAGATTGCCGGGATTCTGATGGCCGGCAACTGGGCCTCGGAGGCCGGAGGCGGCGTCTACGTGGACGGTTCGACATGCGAAATGCACAATGTCGCAATCTCCGGGAACATCGCGAATCGGGTCGGAGGGGGGCTGTACGTGGTGGATTCCGACTTTACGCTGTGGAACGGCACGGTGGTCAACAGCCACGCCGTTCGTGGAGGCGGTGCCTTCCTGGAGACATCCCATGTTCGTATCAACAGCACCATCCTGGCGTACAATGGGGCGCACAATGTGTGGGCCAACAATCTTTTCAGCCTCTATTTCGCCTATTCGGACCTGTACACCCCCGGATACCGGAGAAGCCACAATCTGGGCAAACTGGATTCGACCTCCATGGAGGTGGAACCTGAATTTCTGGCCTACGGAAAGAACGGAGCCCCCGTGGATATTCATCTGAGCCTGGACTCGCCCCTGGTGGACAAGGGACAGGTCGACCAGTACGTTCACGATGGCGATGGATCGAGGATCGATATGGGCTACTTCGGCGGTCCAGGTGGCGGTGAGCTGGACCTGGACCTGGACGGCTACCCGGGCTACTTCTGGCCGGGGACGTTCGAAGACTGCCCCATCGGCTTCTACTGCACCAATTACGACCGAGACGACCTCAACCCCAACGTGCACTGAGAACCCCCGCTCCGATCCAGCCCCGCCTTTCCACCCGCCTGCTTCGGTGCACGATTCCTCCATTTCCATCTACTCCATTTCCATCTACCTCATTTTCGCGGCCCGGACCCCCGCTCTGCGCACAGCAGAACACCCCGGCAGGATGGGCTCGGGAGCGCGACCCTGTCCGCGTCAGGTCAATCGTGCCGGCGTTCCTGTCGCCCATGGAGTGTTCCCGGGCACTCGGGAAGGGGTTCACCGTCTATTGTGATTGGTTCTTCTCTCGCCGCCGTCCAGAGGAGAAGCGCCGGTCGCCATGACCAGCATCGCGTCGTGAGCCTGCTCCATCCCGTTCGCGATCATCGAGTGGTCGGACAGGTACATCCCTGGCAGAATGTCTCGCACCGCGCGGGCCAGATCTCCGGCAGGGTTCTCGTTGTCGAGGCTGTCGGTCCAGACCCACACCGCATCGGCCAGCGGAGAACGAAGCGGCACCAGCACGCTCTCCCCAGGCGGCGCTTCGCCCAAATCGTCCGAGGAGTTGATAATTTTTGGGGCCTCCAGAGTCTCCACGACGATCACATCTTGCGAAGTCAGTTTGTTGTTGGAGATCATGCCCGGTTCTTCTCCAAGTTGATGTTTGATTGGGTTTTCCTGGTCTTGCATCCAATGTGGTGCTGCTCGTATTGTGGTGAGATTTCGCACAACGGACAAGAACAAAGATTTGGAACCCAACCACTTCAGCATTATGTCATCGGGTGATCACAGAATCTTGTGATCTTCCCCCCCGCCCGGCTCGCCCGGAGAGCGGGGCGGCACAGAAATGGTGCGAAATGGCGGAAACGGAGCTAACGGGGGGATGATGAGGAATCGGACGTGTTCCGGGCGTCACGCGATGGGGATGGTCAGCCCGCTCGGTCGGCGACTGACGGTGGCTCCTTTGTTGATTATCCATGACCTGACTGGCCTTCTCCGCCAAGACGTGGATAAAGTTGCCTACGATCCAGCCTGCTGAAGCCTTGTGTGGGAATGAAATTGCTCCGATCGTCACGAGCGCGATCGGAATCCACCAAAATCTTCGCACCTTCTGCCCTCCATCATTCGTGGGTACGGGTATCGAATCGCCGCAACGATTCCAGCCAGAGATCCGATTCTGACTCCAACGAGGCCATGAACACCTTTTTCAGGACCAGGCGCGGAGAGTCCGGGCTGCGCTCGCACAGTTCCTTCTCGAGTTCAATGATGCGTTTGTCCACCTCCCGCTCGAGATCTTCCAGGGAATCCAGGAACGCTTTTTTCTGGTCCTCCGGGATTTCCGCGCCCACAAGCCGCACCAGGGCACCATCGGCGCCCACAAATAGCCGGTATC
>CAYQMG010000102.1:0-11834 GCA_964418585.1 uncultured Gammaproteobacteria bacterium
AAGAAGGTGCCCCCGACCTGGTTTCCCGTTGCTCGCTCCACCTCCACGCGCTCGACGCAACCGGACGCCCCTTCCCTGTGCACCTGTCCCTCGCGGCCTGGTCACAAAAGGGCAACCGGTACGTGGCCCATTTTCTGCACAACCACCTGGAACAAGACCCCACCTCCGGGGGTTCCTGACAGGTGGGACCGCGACCATCGACACACCGAACCCCGTGCAGCGTCTTCCCGAAGGACGCAGGGAGAAAGACGTGGACGAAGACAGACGGCGAGAAGCAGAAGCGCGTGTGAACGACCTCCGCATCCGACTGGATGCTGCACCAGCCCAGGTGAAGCAAGGAACCGCGTGGCACGAGGCCACGCAGTGGGTTCAGACAACACTTGAGCACCTGACCGGAGGAGGACCGCCCAAGGAGACGGACCCGGACACCTGGTGGGAAGATTTCGACCGCTTCCTGGACCTCCACACCGGGGCGCTCGAGGTTGCGCTGGAAGACCATCGCAGGAAGCTCGAGCAGGACCGACGGAAGCGGGAGCGACAGTGGGCGGGGGAAAAAGGGCGTCTGAAAGACGCGGAAGCGAGTTTCCTCATGCTCAAGATCCTGATGATTCTTGCCTGGACCGCAGCGCTCGGCGCCGGCTTGAGCACCCGGACCCTGGGTATCCTGGCCGTGGCCCCGGCCGCGCTCGGAGGTCTCGAGATCCGCCGGCAACTTCGTGCGTTGCCGCCTGGAGAATTTGTGGTGGAACGACAGGCGATGTTTGACCTTCGGGAAAAATTCAACTACTGGTTCTATGGGTTCGCGGCGGCAGCCGTCGTGGGCGCCCTCTTCACGCTGGTCAAGACGTTCCTCCTGGACTGATTCACCCGGGTGACCCACCGCTCCGCCCCTGCAGCGTCATGTCGCTCGAGCCAGGATTCCGGCGCGACCTGGTCCAGGGGGCCATCGTCCCGTCGGGGAGGCGTCTGTCTCATCGGGTTCACGGGCGGGACGGATCCAGGGCGAACTGGAGCAAGGCGTGGGCCGCCACCTCGGCTCCGTTCACCGGCACGTCGGCGAATGGGCCGGGGCGTTGAAGCAAAGCCTCGACCGCCTCGCCCCATCGGCCCTCGAGGAGGTCCTCCCGGCTGATGTACCGGTTGGGAATGTGTTTCTGAATGTAGTCGATGACCACCGGGGCTTCGGGGAAATCGTCCCGTCCGGTCCACAACATGGCCGTCCGGTTGGCGAGGCATTCTGCCACGGTGCTGTACCCTGGTTTGGTGATGACCAGGTCGACCGCCTTGATCAAGTCACAGTAGCGCAGGCCTTCCCTGCGCATCCGGTCCTCGGCCACGAAAATGAACGGGTCTCCCGGGTCGGGCAAGGGCGAAGTGAGGATGACGCCGATCCGGTCGAACAGGCCCGGGTCGGGTTTCGGGAGTCCAGACAACCCTTCTCCCCCGAACGAGAGGAGCACGAGAGGGCGGTCCACGGGGAGATGGAGGCGGCGCCGCACCCCCTCACTGGTGTGAGGGGAGACCCTGGCGATGAGCGGGATGGCCCTGCACCTGGGGAAAGTTTCCAGTCCACGGGACATGACCGTCCGGAGCAGGAGGTGGCAGGACGCATACGCTTTTGCCGCAGCCCGGGCAAAGGGTTCGAACCGGGGGTCTTTTCGGGCCAGGTGTCTCCAGATCCAGTCCCACCCAAAATTTGCGAGTCCGACTGCTGGTACCCCGGCCCGGTTGCAGGCATCGAACGCCCGGGGCGGAATGTCCACCAGGGCGACATCCACCCCTGTCTTCTGGAGCCATGCGGCCTCCTCGGCCACGCCCTGGTCGCCGTCGGGACCGAAGTAGTGCTCGAGCCACGCCAGCGTGGCGGGCATGTGAATGTTGAGGGCGTCTTCCTGGACGATCCCCACGTCGAGCCGGATCCGGGCATGGGAATCCGGAGGTCGGCCGAGGGCGTCGACCACGTCCGTCAGAGGATAGGGCGCCCGCACGTGGACCTGCAAAGGTCTCGATGCTGGATTCGGGCCCTGGTCATGCAGCTCATACAGTTTCCGAACGACCTCGAGCGTCCGGGTGAGGTGGCCGTAGCCGTGGCCGGTAATGTAGACGGCGAGATTCATGTCCTCCCCGCGCGTGGTGTTGTCGATCTCCGCCTCCGCCTTGCAGTGCTGCCGCCACGGTACCGTGTCGCCCCCCCTTGCTCGGCCCCGCTCCCCCCGGTGTTTCCTGACGGGCCCCTTGGTGCCCCGGGCGTGCCGCTGCCAATATAGCACCGTTCAAGCATGCCTTCGAGCCGAACGCTGCGCGCAGCACGGGCACCTGTGGTAGCATGTGGAGAGACGGACGGTGGAATCCGTGTGGATGGAAGCAAGCCCGGGGAGTCGGAGTTCAGGCCGGGCGAGGTGGACCCTGGGATGGTCCGTGAACCGGCCGGCCGCAGTCCCGGTCCCTGGACCGGGTCCTGGGCCATGAGGGGGACCGAGCGCGTCGATTCCTGGTAATGAGTTGGGGGAGCCATGACCGAAGCCGTGACCATCGACGACTACCGGTTTGGACGGATGACCATTGGAGGCAAGCGCTACACTTCCGACCTCATCCTCCAGGCAGACGGGCGCGTGCATGCCCACTGGCGCCGAGCTCGAGGCCATCGGCTGGCGCCCTCGGATATCGCCGAGGTCCTGGAGGCGGAGCCGGAGCGGCTGATCATCGGCACCGGAGCGTTCGGGGTGATGAAGGTGTCCGACGAGGTGGTCCAGGCGTGCCGTGAACGCGGCATTGCGCTCACCGCCTGTCGCACCGGTGAGGCGGTGGCGCGCTACAACGAAGCGGTAAGGGCCGGCCGTGCGGTGACAGCGTGTTTTCATCTCACCTGCTGACGCGGTCGACTCGGGGGAGGTCGCGTCCATACCAGGCGACGATACTCGCCTCGGCGAGCAGGTGGCGGGCAGCGGCTCGAGCCACGTCCCGGGCGGAGGGCCGGCTTCCGAGGGGCAACAGGTCCACCCCGACGGCCAGCACACGGAAGCGGTAGCGGTGGGGCGGGTCGGCCGGGGGAGGTGCCGGGCCGCCATAACCTGGCCGACCGAAGTCATTGACGGACGCCTTGCCGACCGTGCCCGGAACCCCGGCCGGAGGGCCTTCGGGCAGACTCGTCACGCTCGCCGGAATGTCGTAGAGAGCCCAGTGAAACCACGTTCCACCCGGCGCGTCCGGGTCCTCGCACACCAGGGCGAACGCGGCCGTGCCCGGCGGCGGGTCGGACCACGCGAGGGGTGGCGACCGGTCCGCGCCATCGGCGGTATGACGCACCGGCAGTCTTCCCTGGTCGTCGAACGCGGTGCTGAACACCTGGAAAGCCACCAAGCACCTCCTAGCGAAGTCGTTCCAGAAGCTTGCGGGCCTCCTCCAGATCCCGTAGTCCGGCCGCATCTTGCGGTTGCAGATGGACCGCCGTCTCGAGTACGGTGCGCGCCTCGGCGTCCTGATCGTTCTCGAGAAGCGACTTGGCCAGCCACAGCCGGTGCGAGATGTTCTCCGGCTCGATCTTCAAGGCGGCCTTGAAATTTCGGATCGCCCCGGCAATGCTGGCGTCCGGGAGCTTCCCGTAGAGGGTCTCGGCCAGGGTACGCTCCACCCACGACAGGTCGGCCAGCTCGTAGTGCCACCGGCCCATCATGTGGTAGGCGGAAGCGCAGGAAGGGTCGAGTTCGATGGCCCGCAGCCCGTGTTTCTTCACCTCGTGAGAGACCCGAATCTTGGCCTCATTCCCCTGATAGTAGGAAATCTGACCGATGATCATCGCGTAATAGAGATGAGCTTCGGCAGACTTCTCGTCTCGCGCCAGCGCCTTCCGGGCGAACTCGAGCCCGCGCTGAAGCAAGGGCTGCTTCCGGTCGTCCCGGTCAGACATCTGGTAGGACTGGTCGAAATCCAACCGAGCCATGCGCCACAACCACGCCACTTGGTCGGCCATGGTTTCGCGCAAGGGCTCGAGCAATTCCCGTTCCCGGTCGTACTGCATCTTGCGATGAGCCTCGTCCACCTCTTTCCAGTTCACCGAGCCGGCCCGGGCTGTTCCGGCAAGGACTCCTCCCGTGAGCAGGATCAGGAGTGCAGAAACCAGGAACGAGCGGGCAGGAACGCTTGGCGCAGGAACTTGCATCACAGGACCTCCTTCTCGTGCCGATTGCCACCATTTTCAGGATACTTGGCGCACTGGACAGAGTCAAGCCGCAGCCCCCTGGGCGCAGGTGCCGGCCGCTCGAGGCCGCACAGGCGGGGGGGCGCCCCGCGGTGGGGAGAAAGGGCCCGTCCGTCTCTGCCCGGGGAGAGGGTGAGGCCCATGGTCCCGGCCGGGCGAAGCGGAGAAGAAAACAGTTCAGGAGGGGAAAAAAGTATGAGAAGATGTCCCCCGTCGCGAAGAGAAAGACCGTGACTTTCCCGGTGGAAACATCGCTGAAAGGAGTGTGGCGAGGATGGGAACAATCTGGAGACGAAAGGTGATCTGGATGATTGTGGCTAGCATGATGAGTGCCGCCGGCACAGCTTCCGCAGCAGGGAGCAAAACCACGTATCGCTCGAGAGACGAGATTCCGGACCGGTACAAATGGGACCTGTCGGATATCTACAAGAACTGGGACGAGTGGGAGTCGGCCTGCGCCCGGTTCGAGCAGATGGTAGACGAAATGGCCGGGCTGAAAGGAACGTTGGCAAACGGCCCGGAACAGCTTCTGGCTGCCTATGAACTCCGGGACGAACTCGGAAAACTCGCCTACTTGATCTATCGCTACCCCACGCTGCAGTTCGACCTGAACCAGAAAGACACCGAAATTCGCGCGCGGACGCAACGGGTGTTCGCCCTGTTCGAAAAGCAGTCCAAGGCCGAAGCCTGGTTCGGTCCCGAGCACCTCAAAATTCCTCTCGAGACCGTGCGAAAGTGGATGGACGAAAACGAGGCCCTTGCACGGTACCGCTTCGCCATCGAAAACCTCTACCGACTGCAAGACCACGTCCTGAACGAACAGGGTGAACTCCTCCTGGCCTACAGCGAACGATTCAACCATTCCCCCGTGGACATCTTCTCCGCCCTCTCCACGGCCGACATCGTCTTCCCCACCATCACGCTCTCGAATGGCGAGGAAGTCACGGTGACGCCCGGGACCTACCAGACCATCCTGCTGACCAACCGGAACCAATCGGACCGCGCCACCGCGTTCGAGGCCTACTACAAACCCTACGTGTCCCACTTGAACACCTACGCGGCCATCTACAATGCCGTGCTCCAGCGCGACTGGGCCGAGGCCCAGGCACGCAACTACGCAAGCACTCTCGAGGCATCCCTGTTTGGAAACAACATCCCCGTTTCGGTCGTGGAAAACCTCATCGAAACAACCCGCGCAGGCGTGGAACCGCTGCAGCGCTACCACAAACTGCGGCACCGCGTGCTCGGCCTCGAGGAGTACCACCTCTACGACTCCGGCCTGCCCCTCGTGGACCTCGACAAGCACTATGAATACGACGACGCCGTCAACTGGGTGATCGCCTCCGTCAAGCCGCTCGGCAAGGCCTACGGCGCCAAGCTACGCGAGGGGTTCGGCGGCCGGTGGGTCGACGTGTACGAGACCGAGGGCAAGCGCAGCGGGGCCTACTCGGCGGGCACCTACGGCGTGCACCCCTACATGCTGATCAACTACCACGGAACGCTCAACGATGTGTTTACCCTGGCTCACGAAATGGGCCACACCATGCATACCATCCTCGCCCACGAAACTCAGCCATTCATCTACTCCTCTCCGACACTCTTCGTGGCCGAGGTGGCTTCCACCATGAACGAGGCCTTGCTCCTCGAGTACATGCTCTCGAGAACCAACGACCCCAGGGAGCGAATCTTGCTCCTTCAGACCGCCATCGACAACATCAAGAATACGTTCTACGGTCAGGTGATGTTCGCAGCCTATGAACTCGAGGCTCACCGCATGGTGGAACGTGGTGAGGCCATCACCTCGGAATCGCTCGGCAAGCTCTACTTCGGACTCCTTCAGGAGTTCTTCGGAGATTCCATGACCCTGGACGACACGTACCGGAACTCGTGGACCCGTATCCCCCACTTCTACCGGTCGCCCTACTACGTCTACCAGTATGCCACCTGCTTCGCCTCCTCGGCCAAGCTCTTCCACGCCATCACAGACCCCAACGCTTCTCGAAAGGCACGCAAGGCCGCCGTGGAACGGTACCTGGAACTCCTCCGCTCCGGCTCCAGCGACTACCCGATGGAATTGCTCAAAAAGGCCGGCGTCGACCTCAGCGAACCGGCGACCGTGCAAGCCGTGATCGACCAGATGAGCGACCTCGTCGACCGCCTCGAGGTGGAAATCGGCAGGCTCTAGTCCCCTCCCCCATCTCCCCCCCATGTCACCCAGACGGGATACACCGTCGACTCCTGTTCACGCCGACCGTGCTCGCTGAACCGACGCACTCACCCCGCACTCCGCTGCTGATACCGATACTTCCTGCACCAGATCCGCCTCCGCCGCCTCCAGCTCCCACAACCGCGCAAGCGCTCCCCACGCCATCGCCGTCCCAAGACCCACCACCAACCAGGCAATCACTATCCCAACATACCAGACCATGGCGCACTCCCTCGAGTCTGTGCGGGCACGAGGTCCTCCCCGTTCCCTGTTGGATGTCACGCAAGCGGCTCGGAGCACAAACGAGCCCCAACGGCTCCCACGCCTGCCACCTTGCTTTTTCGTCAAGCCTCCCTCGGTTACCGTCTCACAATAATAACGTTACAGCAGAAGTGTATCCATGTCAACAGAAAAAACCATGTACATTCTTGCAACCTCTAACCTCGCACAGCAACCATGTCTCCCTCGACCGGATCGACGATGGTTCCCGGCGGTTCGCCGTGATCATGTCCGATCCACGATCCGCGGGCCGTGGGCTCGAGCGGATAGCAGAAGCGGCCATCGATGGGCATGAAGACGATATGTTTGGAGACGTTGCGCAGTGCGTTCAGGTCATGGCCCGGAGCGATGCGGCGGAGGTACTGACGGAATGCGCGTGGACCGAGTGCGCGCTGTTTTTCGGCGAGGAGGGTATCGAGGGGGGTATTGTAGCACACCATGGGGTAGGTGTGGGAGTCGGTGAAGACCATGTAGGTGTGGTTACCGAGGCTTTCGAGGAGGGAGACGAGCAGGATGGTCTTGTCCTCGCAGTCGCCGGCGCGCGCGTCGAGGGTTTGGGCGGGGGTTTTGACGTAGTCACCGCGACCTCGAGGGTCGTTTCTGTAGTCGATTCTGGTGGTGACGAATTCGAGGAGGAGGGCTGTTTCGCAGACGTGGTCTGCGTCCTGGCATGGAGCGGCGATCCGGGAAGCGAGGCGGTTGATCTCCGGGTCTCTCGGGTCGACCTTGTCGAGATAGATCTGGTAGGGTGCGGTGCTGTCAGGTGCAGCGGGCCGTTCGTTTGAACCGTGAGCACGCACGCGGTCAGCGAGCAAGTATCCTGACGCCTGGAGTTGGTCCATGGCGGTGTTTGCGAGTTGCTCGAGGGTGTGAGCGAAGGAGGCGCTCAAGGCCGCGACTTCTCTGGGGTGGTGATGGGCCCAGGATATGCCCAGGCCGATGGCGAGGGCGATGAAGGCGGTTGCAGCGGCTCTTCGGAGCGGGGGGATGGCGAGTGTGAGCAGTGCTGCGGCGGCGAGGGTTCCGGTCCGGATGGCGGGGAGATGGGTAGTGCGCAGGGTAGCCCAGACAGCCAGGGCCAGGAGTGAAAGCCACAGGAACCCGGCGAAGGGGTGAGCGCGGGACGGGTTGGCTCCCGTGTTGTGAGAAGGGTTGTTGATTCCGGCCATGCGTCTGCTCCAAGGAGGCCTCGAGAGGCTCTATTCTCGAGGAACGGGTATCACATCTTTCTTGACGCAAGGTGGGGGCAAAAGCTTCGACCTGGTGGTCGATTTTTTTTGAAAAAGCCGGAGGTGAGGAGGGAAGGGGTCGAGCGTGGAGGGTGTCACGGTGTCGCGGTGAAGAGGATGCGTGCGTCGTGCACCTCCATGGTGGCGGAATAGCCGATCCCCGAGGTGGTGGCGGAGTCGGTCACGTACCAGACCTCCATGTTTCCTGCGCTCTCATCCGGGCTGAAGTAGACCGCATCCATGGCGTCGTCGTCCTCTTCGTTGTTGAAGGCGCCGCCGGCGGTGATCCCCATGTAAGTGACCTGCAAGTAGACCTCATCCCCTCCTGTCGCGTCGGTGCCCCGGGAAAGGGCCATGGAGGCCAGGTAGACGTAGTCCGGGCTGGAGAGGTTGTACCAGTAGACCCCATCGTCGAGGTAGTCGCAGTCCTGGGGCCAGCCTCGAGGTGGTGTGACGCCGGGGGTATGACCGGCGATGAGCAAGGTATCGTAGAAAGTCATCGTGCCGGACTGGCCGCCGAAGGTGTAGGCGATGCGGAGGAGGGGGATCTCCACCAGTGCGACCTTGTCGTAGGTGTCGCAGGCCGAATTCACGTCTCCCAGAGCACCGGTGGTCACATCGAAGACGTCGGTGGCGTCGATCAGCCCATCGCAATCATCGTCCACTCCGTTGCAGAGTTCGACGCCGTCCGGGTTGATACTCCACATGGCGTCGTCACAATCCCCGCCGACCGGGGTGTAGCCTTCGGGCCATGTGCAGGACTGGACGGCTTCTGCCTCGTCGCCGAATCCATCGAGGTCTGCGTCACGATAATAGGTGTCGGTCAGGCCGTCGTCGATGGTCCCGTTGCAGTCGTTGTCCAGACCGTCGCAAGTTTCGATGGCTCCCGGGTGGATGGTGGCGTCGGTGTCGTCGCAGTCGGCGGGGCTGGTGCACGCGGTGTAGCCGTCACCGTCCAGGTCGAATCCGTCGTCGACCTGCCCGTTGCAGTCGTTGTCCAGGCTGTCGCAAACCTCGACGGCTCCGGGATGGACGGCGGGGTTCCCGTCGTCGCAATCGCCCCCTGAAGTAGCGTACCCGTCCAGAGGCTCACAGGACTGCTCGGCAATCGTGTCGTCGCCGAATCCGTCCCCATCCAGGTCCAGGTAGTAGGTGAGGAAGGTCACATCCTCGTCCACCGACCCGTCGCAGTCGTTGTCCAGGCCGTCGCACATCTCGTCGGCCCCGGGATGGATGGCGGCGTCGGTGTCGTTGCAATCGCCGGGCACAGATACGTATCCGGCCGGAGCGGTACAGCCCATGCTGGTCGATTCGTCGGTGCCGAACCCGTCTCCGTCCGCGTCCTGGTAGAACAGGGCCTCGGCCACCCCTTCGTCGACTGTGCCGTCACAGTCGTTGTCCAGCCCATCACAAACCTCGGCAGCGTTCGGATGGATCGCGGGGTCCGCGTCGTCACAATCTCCGGCGACCTCGACGAATCCGTCCGGGGACGAGCACGCCACGGTGGTGACCGCGTCGGCGCCGAATCCGTCTCCGTCCGCGTCCTGGTAAAAGGTGTCGCCCACGCCTTCGTCGGTCTGGCCGTCGCAGTCATTGTCCAGGAGATCGCACATCTCGGCAGCGGCAGGGTTGACCGCGGGGTTCTGGTCGTCACAGTCTCCGTCCTCCAGCACGAATCCCGGGGCCAGTTCACATGCAACAACCGGGTCCCCGGCGCCGAATCCGTCTCCATCCGCATCCTCGTACTGGACGACACCCGCTGCACCCTCGTCCACCTCCAGGTCGCAATCATTGTCCAGACCGTCACACAGTTCTTCTGCCCCCGGATAGATGGCAGGATCCTTGTCGTTGCAATCCCCGCTCGAGGTTACATACCCCTCCGGGGCGACGCATGCCTCCACGCTGGTGAGCGACCCCACCCCGTCCCGGTCCAGGTCCAGGTAGTAGGTGCTGGTCACCCCCTCGTCGACCTGTCCGTCACAGTCGTCGTCCTTCCCGTTGCACGCCTCGTCCGCGCCAGGAAAGACGAGGGGATCGGCGTCGTCACAATCCTCGTCGCTGCATGAGCCATCCCCGTCCTTGTCGAGCGCACAGCAGCTCGAGTCCTCACCGTCGCAGTCCTGGTCGATACCATCCCCGCAGACATCCACGGCGCCCGGGTGGATGTTGGCGGCGAAGTCGTTGCAATCTCCCTGCAATTCGTTGTACCCATCGCGATCGTTGTCACGCAGCAACGAAAGGGAGGGACGGGCGGCCAGGTTTCCGGGAAACCACAGGGCAAGGATGGCGAGAAGGGCGACCAGAATCTGCAAGGCGCGTGATGCTGTCATGGCTGCAAGCTCCTTTCGGTTCACGGGGGAAGACAGACCTATGTCTACATCGGAGGAAAGCCGCTCCTTGCTTAGAGTATAACGAGAAAGCAGGCGCGTGCAGGAGGCGTCACGTTCGCCACAACTGAACCTGCTATCTGGATCGACGCGGGACACGCCGAGAATGCTACAATTCCACACTCATGGGAAGTCGAGGTCGTGGAGGCAGCAGCCGGCGGTACACCGGCGAGGAGAGGGTCGCCCGAGCCTCGAGCCCCCGGGACCACGGCGGCCTCATGAATCCGAATCCGGGGGAATTCGAGCCGAACGGGTCGCAATGGACGAGGACAGGCCCGTTGCAGGCCGTGCTCATCCGTCGACAAGCAGGACGCCGTCGCGAATGAGTTCCTGACGGGACCCGTCCGGGAAAATCATCTCCAGCTTGCGGCAAACGACTGGACTACCGGCCGCGTAGACCACATCCTGATGGACGACGTTGGCCGGAGAGGTAAACGCATCCACACCGACTGTTCCGCCGAGATGGTCGCTGCGCCCATAGGCCCAGTGGAACCCGGCCTTCTCATCCTCGAGCACGATCCCGGTCACCCGGGCCTTGTCGTTGAGTCCAATGGCAAACTCGGCGATATTGCCCCACGCAGGGTCCCGGGTCATCTTGTCCCGCAAGGCAGCCACATCGGCCCCCTCCCCCTGAATGTCCACGATCCGATTGTGCTCCACCACGAACACAGCCGTCTCTCCCCCCAGTGGGACCGGCAACTCGCCCGCCGTCTCACTGTCCGGCCGCTCGTTGGGCACCGTGTAAACCTCACCGGCCGGCAGGTTGGAAAGGCACGCTTCGGTCCCGGCCTTCTCCGGATGCAGAATCCCATCGTCCGGATCGGCCTTGCCAGGCAAATCGAAATGACAGAGGTGACCCGTGGAAAACTCCACGTCCGCGGCCACGGCACGGTCAAAAATGTCCACCAGCACCCTGCACTTGGCCGCGATGGCCCTGTAGTCGGCGGAGAGACCCGACTCCTCCATGAACCTGGCCACTCCAGGCATGGACCCCACCCGCAGCCGGTCCGACGCACGCGCCACTCCGTAAAGGGGCGCCGTCGCCGAAAACTCGGTCATGGCCAACACAATGGTCGCCCGGCTCAATACGTCCGCAATCCGCGCCGGCTCCTCCCCTACCCAACAGTCATCCGGCAAGTCCGCATTGTTGCTCCCCGTCGCCCGGTAGGTGACGATGGGGGTCACCTCGAGCCCCCACTCGGGCGCCAGCTCGACGAGACGAGCATGCCAGTCCCGAGCCATCGCCCGCCGCTCCCGCCACCGTTCGTTGTCCCGAACCTCCCCGTGCGGTACGTCGTGCATCACCGTGACGACCTCACCCTCCCCGGGATTGAAGATGTCCTGAAAAAATTTCTTGAGTTCAAATGCCATGCGTTGCTCCTTCGGATGGGTCCGACCCGGCACCCTACAACAGACTCCAGGCAGCCGGAATCGAACATCGACGCCGGTGGGATGGCACGGACGTCCATGAACTTCTTGTGACAACCTCACCCAGACTCAGACCCGTCCCCACCTCACCCAGCCTGCCACGCCAC
>CAYQMG010000103.1:0-8355 GCA_964418585.1 uncultured Gammaproteobacteria bacterium
GCACGTGGAGCCGACCCCTGGCAGCCGGGTCGACTGCGACGACGAGGACCCCGACGTCTACCCCGGCGCCGAGGACGTTCCCTACGACGATGTGGACCAGGACTGTGCAGACGGTGACCGGGTGGATGTGGACCAGGACGGCCACATCGCCGAGGAAGCGGGGGGCGCCGATTGCGACGACGCCGACCCCGAGGTGTATCCCGGCGCCAGGGAGTCCTGCAACGGCGTGGACGACGACTGCGACGGAGAGGTGGACCCGGCCGGGTCTGTCGGGGGCACCTACTATTTCTGGGATCAGGACCGGGATGGGTACGGGGTGGGACAACCGGAGCGGCTGTGCAGCGCGGAGGACGGCTTCACCGCAACGACCGGTGGTGATTGCGATGACACGAATCCAGAGGTCAACCCCGGCGCCGAGGAAGTCTGCAACGGAGTCGATGACGACTGCGACCACAATGTCGACGAGTCACTTGAACACCGGTACCATCGGGACGACGACGGGGACGGATTCGGGGCGCCCACGAACTCGGTGCAAGCATGCACCCAGCCGCCCGGGTACGTGGACAACGACCAGGACTGCGACGATACAGACCCCACCGTCCACCCGGGTGCCGCGGAAATCTGTGACGATGGCACCGACCAGAACTGTGACGGCGTCGACCTGCCGTGTGTCGAAGTGGATCAGGACGGCGACGGCTTTTCCGGCGCTGATGGGGACTGCAACGACGAGGATACCACGGTCTATCCGGGAGCCGGAGAAACGTGCAATCTGCAGGACGACGACTGTGACGGCGAGGTCGACGAAGGCATCCCCACGAATGTTTACTACAGCGACTTCGATGCCGATGGATACGGGAACCCGGAGGCCCCCAGGGCGGCGTGCAGCCTGCCCGACGGGTACGTGGTGGACGACACCGATTGCGACGACAGCGATTCCGCCGTGCACCCGGGGGCGGCGGAGGTCTGCAACGGGCGCGACGACGACTGTGACGGGAGCGAGGACGAGGGGTTCCCCACCAACGTCTACTACGCCGACGTGGACGGGGACGGGTACGGGGTACCGGAGTACACCCGGGAATCGTGCGCCCCTCCCCAGGGATACGCAGAGAACGACGCCGACTGCGACGACACGGACAGCACCGTCTATCCCGGGGCCGACGACCCGCCCGGGGACGGCAAGGACAGCGACTGCGACGGCACCCCGTAGCTCGTCCCCCGCCTCTTCCGCGCTCGATCGCGGGTCGTGGAGGCTGACGAGCCTGCACTTCCACTGGCCTGGACCCTCGAAATGGGGCATAATGCCGGCGTTGCCAGGGACAACCCCTGCACAGGGGCCCGCACACAGGGGAGCGGAAGCATGCCAGGACGTATCGTGGTGACCGGGGGAGAAGGGTTCATCGGTCGTGCCGTGGTGAATCGGTTGCTGGAGCGGGGGTGGCACGTTCGGGTCATCGACGACCTCAGCAAGCCGGAGAGCCGGCAAGGGGATCGGAGCCGAACCGGAGAAGTGGAATACATCGAGCAGGATCTCACCGATTCCGGGCGGACCGCGGCCTTGTTCGAGGGGTTCGACGCCTGTATCAATCTGGCTGCACGGATCGGGGGGATCGGGTACTTTCACCGCCATCCAGCCGAGATCCTGGCGGAGAACAACCTTATCTACTCCAGCACGTTCAACGCGGCCGTGCGTGCCCGCATGTCCCGGATGCTTTATGTATCCTCGTCGATGGTGTTCGAATCCGCCACGCGGTTTCCAAGTCGCGAGGAGGATGTCGCACGCATTCCCCCTCCCCGCACCGCCTACGGGTGCTCCAAGCTCATCGGCGAGTGGTACTGCCGGGCGTTCTGGGACCAGTATCGACTGCCCTACACCATCGTCCGCCCTTTCAACGCCTACGGGATCCACGAGTCGCCGGGGGAGGAGGTCGGGTACGCGCACGTGATTCCAGACCTGGTCAAGAAGATCCTGGAAGGGCAACACCCCCTGGAGATCCTGGGCGATGGGCAGCAGACCCGGTGCTTCACGCACGTGTCCGACATCGCGGACGGCGTGGTCACCGCCCTGGAGAGCGAGGCGGCGGTGAACGAGGATTTCAACCTGTCGAGTCCGGTGGAAACCACGGTGCTCGAGCTGGCCGAGATGCTGCACCGCATTTGCGATCCAGGCCGTCCGTTCCAGGTCGTGTTCGTGGACGGATTCGAGCACGACATTCGGCGGCGTGTGCCGGACGTGACCAAGGCGAAACAGGTTCTGGGCTGGGAGGCTCGATGGCGCCTCGAGGACAAGTTGCCGGAGGTGGTGCGGTGGCTCGAGACGAGCATGGGAGGGGACCCGGCCGGTTCGGTCGTGGCCGACGGGTGAAGCTCCGGGGCGGCCCCGCGCATCCCGGCGGCGCCGGTGGCTGCAGGGCGGAGGTGTGACGCATGGATACGGGTGGGCCGACGGTCGCCATTGTGGGTATCGGCAGGGTGGGGCTGCCCTTGGCCCTGTTTCTCGCCGCCCGGGGGTGTCGTGTCCACGGAGTGGACCACGATGAAGCGTACGTTCGACGGTTGCTCGAGACCCGGCGCATGCCTTTTCGGGAGATCGGGGCCCAACCCGTGCTCGAGGCCGTGCTGGGGCGCAGTTTCTTCCCGGGGTCGGACCTGTCCGTGGTGGCCCGGTGCACGTTCGTGATCGTGACCATCGGGACTCCGATCGATGAGCACATGAACCCCGTGCTCGGGCCGGTGGAACAGATCTTTCGGGACATGGCCCCACACCTCCAGCCAGGTCAGACCGTCATTCTGAGGTCAACCGTGTCTCCGGGAACCACCGGCTACCTGGCCAGGGTCCTCGAGCAATGCAGAACACCCGGTGCGGCTCCGGGTGGAGTGCACCTGGCGTTTTGCCCCGAGCGCATCGCCCAGGGCCATTCCCTCGAGGAGTTGGCCGAAATTCCCCAAATCGTGGGCGGCGTGGACGCACCCTCCACCGAGTCCGCCGCCCGGTTTTTCGCCCGGTTCGGAATCTCCGTGCTCGAGACCGACGCCATGTCCGCCGAGTTGGCCAAGCTCTTTTCCAACATGTATCGCTACATCGACTTCGCAGTCGCCAACGAGTTCATGATGCTTGCCACCGAGCACGATCGGAACATCTTCGAGATCCTGAGCCTGGTGAACCAGGGGTACAAGCGCGGCGGGATCAAGCGGCCTGGACTGACTGGCGGTCCGTGTCTCTACAAAGACGGATTCTTCCTGATCGAACGCACCCCGTACCCGGAACTGATCTCCAACGCATGGAAGATCAACGAGTCGGTCCCCGCATGGCTCATCAGCCGGATCGAACAGGTGCGGCCCGTGGAAGGCGCAGTCGTGGG
Source organism: uncultured Gammaproteobacteria bacterium (assembly GCA_964418585.1). GTDB lineage: Bacteria > Myxococcota_A > UBA796 > JAJRTE01 > JAJRTE01 > JAJRTE01. The sequence goes on from CAYQMG010000103.1 coordinate 3,360, forward strand.
CCTGTTCGGCATGACGTTCAAACGCAACAGCGACGACGTCCGCAACTCCCTCTCCTTCAAGTTCCTCAAAATCCTCCGCCGAAAGGGGGCTCAGGTCGTCGCGCACGACCCGTTCGTCCGCCCCGACACCCTGCTCGAGGCACTTCGAGCCGAAATCCTCGTGTTTGCCACCAACCACGACGCCTACGCCGAGTGGGGCCTGGAGGGCCTGCGCCGCCGCGCGCGCCGAGGTGCCCTCGTGTGCGATCCCTGGGACATCTTCGGCACCCGGCGTATCGTGTTCCGGCTCGACCAGAACATGCCCTGACCCTGGCCGCGTCGTCCACCATGGCCATGCCGGCCGATTCCGCCCGGCTTCACCGTCTCCTGCGAGCGTCCTTCCATTTTTGACGGCATGCACCGGGTCGGAAACCGGCCGGTTCGTTCAAGTGAACATTGGTTGCCAGATCTATCCTGCGCTTTCGGAACCGGACGGGGGGGACGGGAAGGAGCGACTGATACGGTCTGGTGAACGAGGGGACCCGCTGCCATGACCACGAAGGCGACGGCCAGACCGGCGTGCCCAACGTCTCCACGCATGTTCCCGGCCCCCGCACCCGTTGAGACACGTCGTCTCGATAGAGTCGGCCGTCGCAATCCTGCCCTTCCAGGTTCGCCGTCCTCGAGGCGATCCCGGTCCCTGCTTTCGGTTGAGGCCGGACAACGCCCTCCCACAACGCCCTCCCAGCTCGATCTTTCACCAGACCCCCAGCCCCGCAAGACCTGCCTGGACCCGGCCCGCGATCGAGGGCGCCTGGCACGGAAACGGACCACCTGCCGCCCCCTCCGCCATCCGCTTGCCCAGGAATCGCCCCCGTGCTAGCCTGACAGGAGTACCCCCCGCGAATATCTCGAGGAATCTGTGCCGTCCTTGTCCAGGAGGTGTCCCATGGCGTATGCATTCAACACCCTGGTGGACATGATCCAGTCCAGCATCGCCCGGTTTCCCCGAAACCCGTGTCTCGGCACCAAGGTCGCCGGCCGATACGAGTGGATCACCTACGAGGTCCTGGGATCCCTCATCGACCGCATGCGGGGAGGACTGGCGGGGCTGGGCGTCTCCAGCGGCGACCGCGTGGGGATCATCGCCAACAACCGGGTCGAGTGGGTCGTCACCTGCTATGCCACCCAGCAGCTCGGCGGCGCCATTGCGCCCATGTACGAGTCCCAGTCCGTCCGCGACTGGGAACACATCCTCAACGATTGCCAACCGACCGTCCTCGTGATCTCGACAAAGGAAATTCTCGAGCGCGTGCGGCCCATCGTCGACGCCATCTCCTCGATCCAGGCTGTGGTGCTCCTGGAAGGAGGGGCCGAGGGTGTCGTCACCTACCCCGAACTCCTGGCTCGAGGAGCCGCTGAACCCGCCCCGGTCGCCGAGGTGGAGCCAGGATCGATGTGCACCCTGATCTATACCTCCGGGACAACCGGGAGGCCCAAGGGCGTCATGCTGTCCCATACCAACATCGTGTCCAACGTGAACGCCATTCACGAGGTGTTCCCGGTGGAACAATCGGACGTGTCCCTGTCCTTTCTCCCCTGGGCACATTCGTTCGGGCTGACGGTGGAACTACACGTGATGCTCTCGTACGGCGCGTCCATCGGAATAGCCGAGCGTGTGGACACGATAGTCGACAACCTGTCCGAGGTGCGCCCCACGGTATTGTTCAGTGTCCCGCGGATCTGGAACAAAATCTACGACGGCCTCAACAAAAAAGTGGCGAAGGAACCTCGCATGAAGCAGTGGCTGTTTCGAGCCGCCATGGCCAACGCGGCTCGAGTGCGACCGTTGCAGCTCGAGGGCAAGCCGACGGGGGTGCGTGGATTGCTGGACAGGGTGTTCGATCGGGTGGTGTTTTCGCAGATTCGGGAGAAACTCGGGGGTCGTCTGAAGTATGCGATCTCCGGGGGAGCGGCCCTGTCGCCGGAAGTCGCCCGGTTCATCGACAACTTGAACATCCTGGTATTCGAGGGATATGGATTGTCGGAAACCTCCCCGATCGCCACGGCGAACGTTCCGGGGGCGCGTCGGATCGGGTCGATCGGGAAGCCGATACCGGGGGTGACCATCAAGTTGGACCGGAGTGTGGAGAGCGACGACCCGGAGGTTGGGGAGATCATCAACTACGGCCCGAATACGATGATGGGCTACTACAAGATGCCGGAGGCGACTCGAGAAGTGATGACCGAAGATGGGGGGCTTCGGACCGGGGATCTGGGCCGGTTCGACGCGGACGGGTACATTCACGTCACGGGCCGGGTGAAGGAGTTGTACAAGCTCGAGAACGGCAAGTATGTGGCGCCGGTTCCGCTGGAGGAAACCTTGCAGCTTTCGCCGTATATCAGCCAGGTGATGCTTCACGGCATGAACCGGCCAGCGAACATCGCCCTGGTGGTGCTTGACACGGAGGCGGTGATGGCGTGGTGTCGGGCCGAGGGGGTGGCCGTGGACGGGATCGGGGCGTTGCCGGGCTGTCCCGAGGTGCGCGATTTGATTCGGCGGGAGATCGACGCCCGGAGCAAGGACTGGAAAGGATACGAGCGGCCCCGCGAGATCGAGTTGATGGTCGAGGAGTGGACGGTTGAGAACGGACTGCTGACACCCTCGTTGAAAGTGAAGCGTCGGAACGTGGTCAACAAGTATCACGATCGTATCGAGGCCGCATATCAGCGGCTGGCAACAGGTCCCGCCGACAAAACCCGTTGACGGTCTCTCCCCCCCGGTTACTCATTGTCCAGCCACAGGTTGATCGTCACCGTTTCATTCCGTCCACATGGCCGGACGGTCCCATCGAACACCCAGGAGGAGAACGGTATGGAGGAAATTCCGAACTTTTTGTCCACTCTCATCGAGTACGTATCCACGTGGGGACTCCGCGTGGTCGGCGCCATCGTCATTCTGGTGCTCGGTCGGATGGTTGCAGGGTGGGTCAAGAACGCCCTCGTCAAGTCCCTCGCGAAGACCAAGGTGGACCAGACGTTGGTCCCCTTCATCTCCGGCATGGCTTACTACCTCGTGATCGCCTTCGTGGTGATTGCCGTGATGGGCCTGTTCGGGATTCCAACCGCCTCTTTCGTGGCCGTGTTGGGTGCCGCCGGCCTCGCTGTCGGTCTCGCGATTCAGGGGACCCTGTCCAATTTCGCCGCGGGCGTCATGCTGCTCCTCCTGCGGCCTTTCCGGGTGGGGGATCTGGTGGAGACCGGGGGAGAACTGGGCGTGATCGAGGAGATCGGCATCTTTTCCACCACCATGAGTTCATTGGACAACATCCGGATCATCTTGCCAAACTCGAAGGTGTATGGTGAGAAGGTGCGGAACTACACCGGAAACGAGACGCGCCGGGTGGATCTGGTGATCGGCATCTCCTATTCGGACGATATCGGGCGTGCCATCGAGATCATTCAGAAGACCATCGCCGACGAACCGCTGGCGTTGCGCGAGCCCGAGCCCACCGTGGCCGTGAGCAACCTCGGCGATTCGTCTGTGGACCTGGTGGTTCGGCCCTGGTGCAAGACCGCCGACTACTGGACCGTCTACTTCAATCTCACGCGGCACATCAAGGAAAACCTGGAAGCCGCCGGCTGCACGATCCCGTTCCCGCAACACGACGTGCACCTGTTCAACGACGCAGCGTAGGGCGTCACCCGCTCCCCCGCCTGGCCGTGGGGCGACCGTCTCCTCGAAAGAGTTCACGGCCCCCCTGTTCTCACCCCGCCACACGTCGCCGGAGGTCGGCCCGACGAATCCATTGGATTCGAGCGCTCATCCATGCCGCCCGGTCCGCTTCCGTTGTACGTTGGTCACAGCCGGGCAGCCCCCTGCAACGGAAACCCGCGCGTCCACCTTCGGCCAGCGCCCCGGCACCGCGGGCCGATGGGCTCCAGTCGGACGGTTTTTGGCCGTGTGCCCGCACAGTTCCGCACCCATCAATGTATCTGTCACGTCGCGGGGAATTCGGTTGACACATGCTCCACGCACGTGGTAGGGAAAGGAAGGATCAAGGATCCCCTGCCTTGCGTCCACCCTGAACAACCGAGGAGGCCAATGATGACGAGTCACAAGTGTGTCTTGCTGGCGGCTCGAAGCGTCAAGCTGTCGGCTCTGATTCCCCTCCTGATCTTCGCCATGGGTATCGAACAGTGCCCACAGCTCGAGGACCAGGACGGGGACGGGTACACGCCGAATCGTGGGGACTGCGACGACACGGACCCGACGATCAACCCCGGTGCCAACGAGGTTTGCGACGGCATCGACAACGACTGCAACCACCTCATCGACGAGGGCGTGACCAGGACCTACTACCCCGATGAAGACGGGGACGGGTACGGCGCACCGGCCGCGCCGGTCTTGAGCTGCGACCAACCCCTCGGGTACGTGCTCGACAACACCGACTGCGATGACACCAATCCGTCCATCAACCCGGGCGCAGACGAGGTGTGCGATGGGTTTGACAACGATTGCAACGGCTCGGTGGACGAGGGCGTGGGGGAAACCTACTACCCCGACGCGGACGGTGACGGGTGGGGGTATGACCCCGGTGCCATGGTGGCTTGCAGCTTGCCCGAAGGGTACGTCACCGTCGGCGGTGACTGCGACGACGAGCATGCGGAGGCCAATCCAGAAGGCTCCGAGGTGTGTGACGGACTCGACAACGACTGCAACGGTCAGGTGGACGACGGTGTCCTCAATCTCTACTACACCGACGCCGATGGCGACGGCTACGGGGACCCGAACGCTCCCGTGCTCGCCTGCTCCCTTCCTCCCGGAGCCGTCGAGAACTGGCGGGACTGCGACGACACGAACCCTGCGGTGAACCCCGGGGCCGAGGAAGTGTGCGGAGACGGAGTGGACCAGGACTGCGACGGTTCGGACCTGGAGTGTCCGTGCACGGATGCGGACGGGGATGGATACTGCGAGGAGAACGACTGCGACGACACGGACCCATTGGTGAACCCC
>CAYQMG010000104.1:0-8507 GCA_964418585.1 uncultured Gammaproteobacteria bacterium
AGTACGCGAAGCAGCAGGGACTGGGCGAGGCCACCCTGGCGGTGTTCCTGCGTGCGGAGAGCACCGAGGCGGTGAGCAGGCTCGAGGGCACCGAGGAGGTGGACGGCATCCAGGTGCACGTGGTGGCCATCGCCTGGTGACGTGGAGCAAACAAGCGCACGAGCCGGCGCTCCCCGCGGCGCGTGCGATCACCCGGGCGCTCGAGGTGGGCGCGAACCGCTCCTTCGGGTCGTCGCGCACGTGTCCGTGCGGGCGCCCGGAGGTCCGAGAGGTTTTTCGGCCCGCGCTGCCCCATCCCCGCCGGCCCGACCCGACCTCCCCCAGGCACCGATTTCCTCCGCATCCATCCTCCCATTTCCACCCTGCCGGCTCCAAGCTCCCACCAGGGACTCCTGCTCCGTGACGTCGCATTACCCACCTCACGGCTCCTCGAGTCCTTTCCATCGCGATCTCAGCCCTCCTCCCCGCCCCCGCCCCTTCCTCCCGGCCCGCACGGAGACCGCCGGAGTGCAGGCGTGAAACCCCGTCCCGGGGGAGGTGCTGCTTCCTGCCACACGCGAAAGCACAGCAGACCTGTCGCACCTCGAGGACGACTCGAGCAATTCGACTCTTTTTTTTTGCAGTCAGTTCAGATCCAACCTCGTCCTTTCCTGACGAGAGGACGCCCGTGAGCGCGCCTCTCATCTCGAATCTACACCAGGACATCCACGACTTCGAGAGAGGGAAGGACCATGACCTCCACCATCGATCCCAGTTCGTCCCCAAGCGGCCGGCAAGACAGTGTTGCGCTTCGACGTGTGCCCCCGGAGGTGACCCCTCCTCTGCACCGCGAGATGGGAAAGAGCGGCGCCCGGTCGGGTGCTGAAGACGTGGCTGGAGACGTGGTCGAGGCGCATGCCCCGGCAGGTCCTCGCACGCCCCGGTACCTCCGGGTGGTGATCACCACCCGGTGCCCCATGCAGTGCCCCTTCTGCCACCACGAAGGCCTGAAGCCGTCGTCTGAGGACGCGGGATCGAGGGTGGGGCGCGATGGTTCTCCCTCCTTCGAGGAGTGGTGTTGCATGCTCGAGGCCGCGGTGGAAGCGGGGGTGCGCAAGCTGAAGTTCCTGGGTGGTGAGCCGCTGGTGTACCGTGACCTCCCGCGACTCATCGCCCGGGTCAAGCGCGTGGCGCCCGGTGTGGACGTGTCGATGATCACGTCCGGAGCGGCGCAACCCAGCGCACTGGCGGCCTGTTTCGAGGCCGGGCTTGACCGGGCCAACCTCTCGATTCACGGCTGGACCGAGCGCACCTTTGCCCGAAATGGGAGCAAGGCCCTGTTCGAGTTGAGGCGTCGCAACCTGAAGCGCCTCCTGGAGAGAGGAAGGCCGGTCAAGCTGAACTACGTGTACACCGGAGCCTCGTGCGAGGCCGACCTTGCAGCCTTTCTGGATGACGTGCGCCGCCCACCGATCGCCGGTCGTGGTGTGGTGGTGAGTATCCTGGACGACCTGAGCAATCCCGGGATGGGGCCGGATACAATCCGAAGCCTGTTGCGTCGTCTCTGCGGGACGCTCCCCGCGGCCGAGGTGGACGACGATCCCTACAGCCTTCCGGCGGAGCGGTACCGCTGGCCATCCGGCCTGTGTGTGGAGGTCAAGTCCTCTCGACTGGGGGACCTCGCCCCCTGGAACGCCTGTGGGACCTGCGACAAAAGGGCGCAGTGTCGCGAAGGCACGTTCGCCCTTCGGCTCGACCCGACCGGTCGGGTGCGCTTCTGCATGGATCGCCTGGACCTCGGCTTCTCCCTGATCGAGCCGGCTCGAGCAGGTCGGGATCAGGGAGCGAAGGCGTGGCGTCGTGCGGTGGCTGGAGCCGTGCGCCCCGGGTTTGGGCAGGAGCAGGTTTTTTCGGCTTGAGTGAAAAATTCATGCAATCGTTTTGCTGCAGCGCGCGTCCTTTCCTCTCAGAAAGCGAGACGTTCGAGAGGCTGCTAAACAGGAGAACGGACACCATGAACGAGACGATCCCGATGGTCTGCGAGAACGCACTGGAGGCCCGCAACCGCAGGTTTTTTGTCAGCCAGCATGCCATGATACGGATGACGCAGCGTCGAATTTCCGAGCAGACCGTGCAGACCGTGCTCGCCCACGGACGGCGAACACACGCTCGGGGCGCGGAATGGTTCATGGTCGGAAAAAAGGAGGTGGAGGCCGGGCGGAGCAAGGGGATGGACCTGAGGCCCTGCAAGAATGTCCAGGTCCTCTGCTCTCCCGACGGTGTGGTCATCACGGTGTACCGTTCCGCCGACTTCCGGGCCATGAAGCGGGAGCGGAGGCGCCGGGGAAGCAGAAGGGGACATTGAGGAGAGCGATTGACAGGCACTGTCGCCTGGCCTGTCGGGCCTCGAGCCCTCGTCGGGAAAACAGAGGTCCGGTGGAGACCAGGGGCGGCCGCGGTCATCATCACGAGAGGATCATCGACAAGAAAGAGGAGGAGAGAAGTCAATGGCACGTTACTACACGACACCGGGAGGATATCGTCGGTTGCGCGAGCGGCTGGACAAGGCGCGGCAGGCCTACTTTGACGTGTGCGCTTCCAATGAGGAAGCCGCCGGCGCCGGCGATTCGTCGGTATGGCACGACAACTTCGCCTACGAGGAGAACCAGCGGCAGATGCAGGCACTGTCCAGGCGGGTTCGAGACCTGGAGCGACTGCTCGGGCGGCTCGAGGTCGCCCCGGTACCGGCGACACCGGCGGACTCGGTGCGACTCGGCACCCGGGTCCGCATCCGGTACGAGGACACGGGCAAGGAAAAGGTCCTGTTCATCGCCGGATACGACGATGGCGACATCGCCGAGCACCGGATCTCCTACAATTCCCCCCTCGGCCGGCTGCTCATCGGCAAGGAGGAGGGCGATGTCGTCACTGCCCGGTTCGGATCCAGGGAGCAGACGATCGAGGTCCTGGAGATCCTCCCGCCCCCACCGGAGGAGGTGACGCGATGAGGACCGCGGAGCGGCGGACCGACCGGACGGTTCGTGCAGGTCTCGCTCGAGGACAACATCGTCGACGAGGACGTGGCGCGGGTGTTGCAAGCGCTGGACGGTTCCCTGGCCCGGGAAACTCGAGTCGGCGGTGGCACGCGATACGGCACCGCAACGGGGGCGGTGGCGTCGGTTCTCTGAGGATCGAGAAGGTTCGAGGCGGGAGCAGGCGTGGAGGGGAGTGGGTGTGAACGGAGAGGGAACAACGGGGGGCAAAAAGGAGAGGAGCCCACGGTGAGGGGTATGAACGGAGCGGTGAAACGAGACTGGCTGGTGCTCGTGGGGGTACACGGGAGCGGCAAGACCACCCTGGGGAAGATCCTGGCCGGGCGGCTCGGCTGGGTGTTCGATCGGGAGGTCGGTGAGGTGCTCCGTCGTCGCACCATGACCAGCGACGCGGAGGCCCACGCCATGAAACCTCAACCCGCTTTCGACCAGCAGGTCCTGTGGTGGGAGTTGACCCGGGACAGGATTCGGACGGAGACGGCTCGAGTGGTCGAGACCTGGCACCCGGGCAACCTGGCCTATGCCTGGCACAGGAGCAGGGAGGTGTTTCCCGCTCTGAAGGCCCGGGTGGTCGAGAGCCTCCCGGCCTGTCGATCTCGAGTCCTGGTTCAGCCGCTCGTCCTCGGCCCGGAGGTCGCGGTGGCGCGATGTCGAGAACCTGGTCCGGACCGGGAACGGTTCGCTCCCTGGCTCCAAAGCGTCGGCAACCGGGCGATCGAACTGGCCGAAGAACTCGGGCTGAGCGTTCTCCCCCCGGTGGACACGGGCGAGCACTCGCTGGAGCAGGCGGTCCGGCTGATTCTCGAGCGATTGATCCGGTTCTGGGGTGGGAGGATCCCCGGGGAGCGCAGGGCGGGCGGAACGGGGAATCTCGAGTCAACGCCTGATCAAGGGACGGATGTCGAGCGAACGGGGCTCCTTGCTCCCTTCCCCCTCGCCTGGAATCCAGAGCACCTCCCACCTCAGCAGCCCGGTTGTTAGACGGCCGAGGGGTTGGCCGGAACGAACCCTTTGGCCCGTCTTGACCAGGTATTTCCTGTCGTCCAGTCCGCAAAGTTTGCTCATGAAGTGGTCGGTATGCACGACGGCCAGGCAGGGGCCGCGCCCCTTGCCGTCCGGAAACGGGGACAGACGATACAGGCGGACCGTGCCGGCCCCTGGCGCCGCGACCCTGGAACCGCGTACCACTCGTTCGTGCACGTAGACTCCCCCGCGAACGCTCACCTGGCAGCTCAGGTCGTCCGCGGTGAGCCTCAGGGGAATCTTGAGCTTGCCCACCTGTTCGAGGAACTCGTTTTCGAGAATCCCGGGTTGTCCGGCCTGGCATGGTACGGTTTTTCCTGGTGCGCCGGGAGGAGCATCGAGGTCCTCCTGTTTTTTGGTGGGAGGTTCGTGCACAAGGTCGGATGCGGTCTCCGCCTCGGTCCGCGTCTCCTCCGGGGAGGACGGTGACAGGCCGGAAGCCTGGGCGGATACTTGCTCTCCCTCCGTGATTCCCGGCCGAAACGGGAAATCGCCGCCGGAAAAGAAAAGGAGACCACCGACTCCCACCCCTGCGGCCCCGAGGAGGCCAACCACAGCCCACACGAGCTTTCTGGTGCGTCCAGGCGCAGGGAGGGACGAACTGGACCGGGGTTCTCGAGGTTCCCCGTCCTCCACGGTCGAAGCCGTCTCCGACGCGGGCTCCTGGGACCTGGTCGCGGGGGCGACCGTGGCCGGCACAGCCCCCTCGTCCCCGAGGGACCAGGTCCTGGAGTCCATCGAGACAGCCTCTCCGACCGTCAGCGCCCCGTTTTCGGATTGCAGGCGCCGGAGCGCGTCATGTGCCGAGGGTCGTTGGTCCGGAGCCTCGTTCAGAAGGTCCCGGATCAGCTCGATGTCCGGATCGAGATTCTGGTGGCGGGCGAGCTGCTCCTGGAACCGGCGGAGCCATGCCAGGAGCTGACCGCGGACATCGGTCCGGTCGAGATCCGGGCGCAAGGAGAAGGACTCGAGACCGAACCACATCTCATACATCACCATCCCGAGGGAGAACAGGTCGGCTTGCTTTTCTGCGGTCAACAAGCGTTCATCAGGAGTGTCCGCCCCGTGGACATTGACCGAAACCATCGGCTCCAGCCGCTCAGGCGCCGAATACATGGGAGTCCCCACGAATGCTCCCGGGGCCGTCAACCGAAGGTGGGGTGAGGTTGTGGCAGCAATGCCGAAATCAGCCAGTTTTACCTGGCACCGGCCGGTTTTCAATACCTCTGCAGGAGGCTGCACCAGGAGCAGGTTTTGGGGCTTGATGTCCCGGTGGGCGATCCCCTGTTCATGGGCATGGGCCAGTCCGCTCAGGCATTGGCAGGCGATATCGAGCGCAAGGCGTCGCGGCAGTCCCGACGGAAGTGTCACCGGGGGAAGTGCTCGAGACTGAGCCAGTTCGAGCAACGTGGCGATGGAACCGGCGGACAGCAGTTCCATCACCAGATAAGGAGACTGGTCTTTCGGGAGCGCGAACTCCTCGTACTGGACCACGTTGGGGTGGTGCAGTTGCCGCAGGATCGTCGCCTCCTGCCAGAATCGGGACTCGACGCGCGGATTCAGCGTCCGGGAGGGGGCGACGACCTTCAAGGCGAAGCGTCGTTCCGGAACCCGTATGTCCCGCACTTCGTAAACTTGGCTCATGCCCCCCCTGCCAATCTTCCTTTCGACCACGTATCGATTGTTGATCTCTTCTCCGTGCTCCAGTCCGCGCATGACCACGCCCGCCCCTCCCTGCTCCAGCAGTCTGTTCCTCCATAGTACCAGCAAGAACAGACTGCCTCAATCTCGGTTCGTGTTCCATCGACGGCCCGACGCTCGTGTGGCGCATGGGACGGCGTTGAGACACGCCACGATCGCGCTGGGTCGTGTGGAACGCTGAGCAACCTTCACGACCTGGACGAGCAAATGGGGCCAATCGTCAGGACTCCAGGGTGAGGGCGTTCGGGTTCACCGGAGCAGCGTTGCTTCTCCCGGGAAATTGTGGGGAGGCGCACTTCATTTTCGATAAGGGGGGGCGCACGGCGCGTGGCAAGGGGCATTCCGGAGACAGAACCAGACTCGACAACTGACCCCAAAACGTTGGCAACGGCGCCGGCAGTCACCGGTTTCCCGTTGGGGATAGGTTTCTCAGACGCACTCCCGGCCCGCTCAACCTCCCTCCTTGGCACACTGGAAAACGGGGAACGCCGGTCGGGAGGCGGGACCCGGAACTCGCTCCCCGGCCGTCACGCTCTGCGCGCGGCGACCGCTCGTTTGCTGACCAGCTCCCCAGGGCCGCAGGCGCCGCGGTCCTCCTCATCGCTGAAGGCGCCAGCCGATTCTCCTCCGGCTCCAAGCGGGAGCGCCACTCGGCAGCCCGCGGGGAATGCGGGGGGGCTACTTGACCCAGAGCGTCTGCCACTGGTGGTAGTTCAGGGTGCCGCCGTAGCCTTCCAGGTACCCCTGGCCGTCGTAGTTGGCGGTGGGAACGATCTGCATCCACCAGCAGCTCGCGTCGTCGTTGGCGTCGGCGTCGCTCGTCATGCTGTGCTGCTGAACTTTGTCATGCAGGCCGTTGAATCCCCCGCAGGTGGAAGACTCCTCGCCCGAAACGAACATGTAGTCCGAACCGTCCGTGGTCTCGGTGAATGGGTCGTGGTCCTGCCGCCAGACGGTGAAGTGGGCGCGCACACCGGTCAGCCAGTTGTCCTCGTTCCCGACCTCGAGGCGGTAGGTGTAGGTAGGACCGCTGGCAAAAAGGCTTTGCATCGACAGGATCGAGTAGTTGTCCGCCGTGGGGTCGTACTGGTTGAAGCTCTCCCCGTTTGGACGCGTCGAAGAAGAAGCTCCACCTGGCGCCGGCGAGTCGAGTCCAGCCTCCCCCCTCGGTCGTCATGTCGCAGTAGAGCGGGATGGCCTCCCCGGCGTCTGCGGGAGTCAGGAAGTAAACGCCGTCTCCGGTCGACTCTCCTGCCTGGAGCACCTCGTGGCAGCTCCGGTAGCTCATGACGGGCCGGGCCAGGCCCAGGGCGACGGCCTGGGCTCGAATGCGCTCCGCCGGCAGGGCGACAGGGAATGTGGCCACGTGCTGAATCATCGACGGGTAGAGGGAGATCGGGGTCCGGGTCGAGCCATCCTGGAACATGCGCCCGATGCCGAACACCCCCGTGCTCGCCGTGGGGCCGTGGGTGGCTTCCATCTGTAGCACTCCGTTCACGTACCCGGCCAGAATCCCGTTCCCGAGGACCCAGGCGATGTGCACCCAGGTGTCCGGGGGAACGGCGATGGAGACCACATCCTGACGACTGCCGGTGTAGAAGTTCCAGAAGTGGACCCCGGTGACCCCGTTGTAGGTGCCCACCGAGGCGCCCATGAACCATGCCTCGTTCGAGAACACGTGCGGGATGTCGTGGCTTGCAAACACCGATTCGGTGGCGCGGAGGCGTCGGCGTGGCAGGCGGAGGCGTCGCTGTGGCAGGCGGAGGCGTTTCGACAGGCGGCCTTGGTGTTGCTGTCGGGGGCTGCTGCGTGGGCGTCTGGGTGTCGTCCGGAGGCTCGGTCTCCGCCGGAGACGGGGTCGGATTCATCGTGGTAGGTGTGGCCGGCGGCGGGGTCGGCGTTGTGTCGGTCACGGGAGGATAGGTGGGCGTGGGGCTCGAGGAAGACTCATCGTCGCCAGGCACATCGTTGCAGCTCATGACCAGGATCGACAACCACGACAACACAAGCAAGCTTTGAATCCGCATAACACGCTCCATCACCCGTTTCGTTGCTCCTTTCACCGCAGGCCGCACCATGCCCCTGGCCGGACCCCCCGAGGTCCGTTCGGAGGACACCGGCGTCTCCGACATCATCCACTTCGGCACGATCGCACCCGGCAACAGCGCCCAGAAGGTATGTCTGAATCTACAATTAGGGCGGAGTGTCCTGTCACCAGACCCGGTTCATTCTGGATGGAGGTCCCGACAAAACAGTCAAGAATCGTACCGTGCTCGCGTGGACCGAGTCTCGCCCGTACTCAACAGGGCGACCTGGGATGCCTTCCCGGCGTTGTCACGTGGCCCAACCCGCCTTGAGCAGGCATCCCCGCGCAGGGAACGACCACGGCCTCACGCTCTGTGACGGTCTGAAGGACCTGCGGATGCACGTGTCGCGCGGCAGCCGTCGAGAAGGCGTTGAGCCGGAAACGGCACCGCACGACCGTTGACCTCCTGTGCACAGACTGCTATGATGGACATCATGAAATGGGTGGTGTGAACCGGACTTCAGTGGTTCACGCAAAAGATATCGCCAGTCACCTTTTCACGAGGAAGAAGCATGCCGACAAACCGAAAATATGTCAAAGCCGCCATACTGGCAGTGTTCCTTGTCTCCGTCACGGCGTGTGCCGGCCGCCAGGACAAGGATGGAGACGGCTACCCTCGAGACCAGGATTGTGATGACAACGACCCGCAGGTTCATCCATGGGCC
>CAYQMG010000105.1:0-35620 GCA_964418585.1 uncultured Gammaproteobacteria bacterium
GCCGGAGCCGAGTCTGATCGAGCTGCGGGCGTTTGCCCTGGGTCAGCTCGACCCGGAGGCGGCGGTTCGAGTGGGCAAGGCGGTGGAAGGGAATCCGGAACTCCTGGAGATTGTCGAGGCCTACCGGAGCGCGGACCCGGTGCTGGAGGAAGCGACCAGGCGTGGGTTTGAGCGTGGGCTGGCCTTGCTGGACGAAGAGTCGGGTGTGGAGGCCAGCAGCGGCCTGCGGGCCGGGTCCCACCACGGTCCGCTCGCTGCTTTCCTCCGCTGGTGGTCCGACCGGATGGTGTGGCTGGGCGGCGCAGCGGGCGTGGCCGCGGCGGCCGTGGTCCTCGTGCTGGTGTCCTGGCCGCGTCCTCCTGCCCAGGTGCTGGTGGTGGACGGGACCATGGTGCGCTCCCCCGGGCTTCGCCAGGCCCGGTCATCCATGGAGCGGTTTGGGGTCGGGGAGACCCTGGAACTGACACTCACCCCTCCACCAGGCGCTGCCCACCTCCTGGTGCTCGAGATTTCAGGGAGCGACGTGTATCCCGTGGGCCGGTTGAAGGCGCCGGCAGGACAACCGGTGTCCGTGGCTCTGGACCTGAAGCGACCGACGCGCGATCCCAGCTTTCTCTTGCTGGTCTACCTGGACAGCGAGCTTGCGCCCGGGGAGGTGACCGGGGTGCTGGCGCCCGAGTTGGAGGAGGGACCGCACCTGGCGGAATTGCCTCGACAGGAGCGTGAGCGTCGGATTCGCCGCGCACTCGAGAAATTGAGAGGAAGGAGGATCTGGATTGAGACGTCTTCCCTGTTCACTGTCAACCCATCGCAAGGGTAGGGGGACCATGAACTTGCAGAACAAAGGTGGTGAGAACGCCGGCGGGAATTCGAGTCGATCGGGTCGGAGGAGCCGGGCACCCGCGCGGCATGCAGAGGGCCCGGCCGGAACGTGTGGATGGACCCGGCGACAACCAAGGGTTCTCGTCGGTTCCTCGTTGCTCGCGTGTCTGGCCCTGGTCTCGTGCCACGCGGCCGAACCGGTCCACGGCGGTGCCACCAGGTCGGGGGATGACTCGAGCGCGCCCGTGGTCGACCGGTCGGGTGTGAGAGTCGAGGCGGCGTCGGATTCGGGCAAGGATGATCCGACCGGGTTCTGTTCAGCGGTACCAGAGGAGGCGCCTCTGGATGTTTGTTCCGACCTGGTGGAGGCCCACGAAACCGGTCTCCTGGACGAGTTGCCGCCCGAGGAGGTGTTCGACCGGGCGTATGGCGCGCGGCGTCGGTGCCCCGAGTTTGCCCTGGAACTCATGCTGGATGTGTTGCCGGATCTCCTGGGAGCCGACCACGCGATGGGCCAGGTCAAGGTGGCATTCATCCAGATTCAGGTGCTGGACGACCCGCAGCCCTGGGCGTTGGAGATGGCCCTGGCCGGCGCCGCTGAGGCGGAAGTCCTGTCCGAGCCGTGCATTGCCGCCGCCGCCTGGCGTCGCGTGGTCACCTATTACCTCGAGCGTTCTGAGCTGGAAGCAGCAGCGGAGCCGGGGGAGTCGGCGATCATGTGGGCCGAGGCGTGCGGAGACCGGGGAAGCTTGGGGCGGTCGTGGTACCTGAAGAGCGAGTGGTGGCGTCAGAGGGGGGATCAGATGGCGCAGTACGACGCCTTGCGGTGGGCGTTGGACTTCTCCCGGGAAGGGAGCCGGGAGCACCTGTTCTACAGTCAGCACATTGCCCAGCTCCGGGCGGACCTGGGTGATGTGGCGGATGAAGGGGAGCGATTCGCCCTGCTCCTCGACGAAGCTCTGAAGGGTGGGTACACGCTGCTCGCATTCGAGTTGCAGCTTCGGCTTGCCGAAGTGTACCGGGACCTGGGGTGGTACGACGACGCCCTCGGTGTCCTGGACGATGCCTGCCGCACCACGCGACAGGATCCGGGCCTGGCGGAGAAGCCTTCCCTGGTGAACGTGAGCCGGGCCTGGGTGCTCGTGGAAGCTGGTCGCACCGCTGAAGCCCGGGCGCTCATGGACAAGGTGCCGTTCGCTGAGTTCCAGGATCGGGTGGCACGGTATCGCCACCTGTGGAAAATCGTCCAGGGCAAGATCCTGCTGGCCGAGGGGCGTCCGGACGAGGCGGCGCAAGCGTTCCAATGGGTATTGAACGATGCCCCCCCACCGGAGCCGGAGCCGGAGTGGCGAGCCCGGTTCGGCATGGCCAGGGCAGCCCGTCAAGCCGGTCGCGACGAGGAAGCGCGGCGATGGCTGTGGGACGCCGTCAAGGGGCTGGAATCTCAACGAGAACGCACGGTGGGGGCTTTCTGGTCTCTGGCCTACCTGAGTCAGCGGGAGGGGCTGTACCGGATGTGGATCGAGAGCCTGCTGGAGGCGTGGGAACGGGGCGGACGTCCGGCTGGAGCGCCCTCGAGGGAGGAGGGCCGGGTGCGCCGGGCGGAGAGGGGCCATTCCCAGGCCGTGGTGTCGCCTGTGGACGAGGTCGGCGGGGAGGAGCCGGCAGGCACCCTGGACGCCCAGGCGCTGGAGCAGGCATTCGTGACCGGTACGCCCACGTCGGATGACCTTTTGGCCGCGGTGGAGAAGGTGATGTCCCAGGCCTTTGCCGCGGACCTGTTCCAGGACCAGGGGGGGGTGGTCGGCCGCCTGACAGAGTCTCCTCGAGGATACCGGGCCTGGGAATCGGTTGCGGGCGCCTGGGTTTCCGGCTCCACCCTCCGTAGCATGGTGCCCCAGGGGATCCCGGTCCTGGTGCTCCTGCCCCTCGATCAGTCCCTGCTGCTCCTGGAAGTGCGACACGGTCGGGTGGATGTGCACCGGGTCGAACAACCGCGCAGCGTGTGGGTCGCGTTCGTACAACGGCTTCAGCAGAGCATTCGACAACACCGCAGGCTGCCCGGTGACGTGCTGACCGGGCTGGGCGATGTGCTCCTGGAACCGGTGTTCGATCGGCTCCCCAAGGATGGTTCTCCCGTGGGGTTCGTGCTGGCTGATGTGATGGAAGCGATTCCCGTGGCCGCCTTGCAGGTGCGGGGGCGCTACCTGGTGGAATCCTGCTCGCCCTTTGAACTCCCCAACCTTCGCTCCGTGGTCTGGTTGGACCGGCATGAGCCGCCCACTGGACCCATCCACGCACTGGCCGTCGGTTACGGTCCCGACCTGAACCTGGTGCGGGCCGAAGTGTCTCTCCTCGAGCAGCCCGGGTTCTCCAGCCAGGTTCTGCTCGGCGACGAGGCCACAGTGGACGGGGTGCGGGAGGCGCTGGCCGGGCAAGACGTGATCCACATGGCCATGCACGCCGTACCACCGAGAACCACGCGGGCACGGGAACCCTGGGTCACCCGCGTGGATGTTGCCAGAGTTCAGTTGGCAGATGGCGACCTCTCCGCAGTGGACCTGCAGGCTCAGCACCTGAATGCCCGCTTGGTCGTGTTGAGCGGGTGCGAGACTCGAGTCGGACGCCCGGGGCACTCGGAGCACGGGTACGGCGCCTTGCACCGCTCCATGCTGGTCGCAGGCGCTGACGCGGTGGTCGCCTCGAGGTGGCGCGTGGGTGACGAAACCACGTTCGCGCTGATGTCGGAGTTTTACAAACACTACCCGAGGATGGGGCGGGCTCAGGCCCTGGCCGAAGCCCAGCGCGCCATGCTTCAGAGCAACCGCAGGGCCTCCACGCTGACTCGCGAAGCAGGGGGTCCTCACGTGGCGCTCAGGAAAACCGGTGACACGACGGATGACCGTATTCCGTATGCCGCACCCTGGAGCTGGGCTGCGTTCGCCATGGTGGGACGATGGGATTGACCTGGACTCTTGGCGCGAGAATTCAAGCAGTGCTCGGCCTGGGCCTGCTCTTTCTGGCGGCGTCCTGCAGTGACAACGAAGGCACCCTCGCCGGTCGCGTGGTCGACCTGTTCGGGAATCCGGTGTCGGCTCGAGTATCCATTCGAGGCCAGGCCCGGGAAGTGCAGACCGACTCGAGGGGGAGGTACCGCCTTGGATACGTCCCGGGACGATTCGAGCTGGCGGTCGAGGCCCCGGGCTATTATTCCCGGACCATTCCGTGGGACCTCTACCAGCCTGCCACGGTCGAGGCCGAGCCTGTGGTCCTTGTACCTCGGCCCTCCGCACCCGGCCTCTGGGTCCCCGGGCCGCAAGGCTACGTCGCCGCTGAACCCAAGTCCCTCAAGGTGCGAAGGGAAACCGTACTCGGACTCAGCACCGGCGCGGTCGAACGGTTCACCGTGGAGGGGGCACCGATCGCGTGGTGCGCCGGATTGCCTGTGATCCTGCGAACCTCGGAGTCGAACGGGCACAGGGAGATCGACGCCCGGCGCGTCGGGCCCGGTGGAATCGTACGGTCCGAACGGACCCCTTCCAGGGAAAACTCGGTCCCACTTCATGTCACTGAACAGCCGGTCGGAGACCTGTGGCTCGACATGGAAACGATGGGCCGGATCGTCCTGGTGGTGGGCGAAAGAGGAGGACGGTGGCTTCCCGCCCACGTCTACGATGTGAACCGCCAGGATTGTGGTCGGTCAGGTCGCGGTCCCGACAACCCGGGGGGCAAGCCGAGAGGCAACCGATGAAGCGTGGGGACAACTTGGAAAACGGGCGAATCTTGTTCGAGACCGAGGCGCAGCTTGCTCGTGCTGTGGCGCGAGGAGACCGCGTGGCCGTGGAGACCCTGTACGTGCTGATAAAACCCCTGATATTGCGTGCGGTCCGCCGCTATCGATGGTTGCAGACCGAGGAACGGAAGGACATGGCGCAGGAAGTCACCGTCTGGATCATCGACGGAGCCAGGCAGGACTGCGCGCGGTTCCGACCGGAGCAAGCCGGATTGCGGACGTACTATCAGAAGATCATCTCGAGGAAATGCAGCAAGTACGCCGAGAAGGTCACGAAAGAGCGCCCCATGCAGGCCGGGGTCGCCGAGTCGAGCACCGATCTGGCGGAGTTGACCCACGATGTTCGCAGTCACGGTGACCTGGAACTGGAGCGGGCTGTCCGTCTGATTCCGGACTGGTTGGACAGACTCGGCGAGGACGATCGTTTTCTGGTGGAACGCCGTATCCTGGGACCGCTTTCCAGTCGGCAGGCTGCGGAGACGCTCGGGGTCACTGTCACCGTGGTGGACCAGCGAGTACGCCGGTTGCGCACGCGGCTGAAGTCGTTCTTGAACGAGAAAGGATGTGCGGTGTTCGTCGCATTGTTTGCGCTGGTCGTATCCGGTCGGTTGCCGGGAATCCGCGGCGACGGACCGGGCCGAACTGACCGGGGAGTCGAGGTGTTCCGGACAGCGGATGGGGACCATCTGTCCGGAGTCGGTTCGAGAAGTTGCGGGGCGTGCGGGTCGCTCGAATGAGCCCGGCCCCGGGTGAAACGTGGAAAAACAGGAGGATCTTGTTCATGGAAAACGAAGGAAAGATGAATCGTCCGGGTCAGGAGGAAGCGCCGCTCGACTCGATCGAAGAACTCGTGAGACCTGGTGACTGGGCGCTTGTAATCTTTCTCCAGTCGCCGTTCCTGTCCTCGAGTTTCGAGAAGATGGGGTTCGAGGACCGACTCGTAATCGGCGGACACGAACTGGACGACAAGGATCATGAGGGATTCATGCCAGGCGCGTCCCTGGAGCAAAGACGCAGGGCCTGGGAGCATGGCATCGAGGCCATCGACAACGCCGTGGCCAAGCTGGTCCATCGATCCTCCCAGGGGCGGATCCACGTGTTCTTTTCGGGACCACACCCTGCCGGCGTCTACCTGGGCCGAAAGCTCAACGACCATTTCCGGCTGCGGGAGATCTTCATCCACCAGAACCTCAGAAACTCGCCCCGTTGGATCCCATTCGTGATTCCTTCGTATCCGCCTGACGGGCGCGATCCGGTTCCCTATTTCGGGGAGCCCTCCTTTCCGGATCGAGTCAACGGCGTGGTGGGGACAGACGACTTCGGCGTAAGTCTCGAAGGGGGGAGGGAGGCCACCCATGACCTCCTCGTGGAGGCCGCCATGCGATATCGACTCGCCCGGGTCTATCGACTCGTGCCTGAAGGAGACCGGACCATCGCGTCGCCTGCGCAGGCTTCCGGCGCACTTCAACAGATGATCGCGTTCCTCGACCGGCTCCGGCTGGAGCACCCGGACGGTGTGTTGCACATCATGACCTCCTTGCCCGTTTCCTTGATGGTGGCCCTTGGACAGGCCCTTTCGCCTACCGTGTGGCGCGGAGTCGTGGTCCATTGCCTTGACACGAGAGGAAAGAAGGACGATCCCGCGAGCAGCACGTCGCAGGCCGGCGAGCCTGTCTACTACCCGGTGCTGGAGGTGATGAGCGGAAAACTCCAGTTGCCCACGCGGACCCGGTTCCGGATTTTTTCCGGTGACGGGGGATTCCTGATGTACCGCGTCAACGGAAGGGTCCTGCCCGTAGCCCGCCAGGTACCCGCATTCCTTCCGTTCGACCGGGTGGTGGATGACCCGGAGAGGATCGTGAGTCAAGCCGACGAGTTTGCCCAGCTCGTGTTGCCGGACGTGGTGGACCAGGAGGTGGGGGACTGGACCGACGTGGATGTGGTGGTGGAGTTGTCGGGTTCGGGCGCAAACCTCCCCTGGGAGTTCCTCTACTCTCGCCGGATGAAGGATTTCATCGCGAGCCGGGAACGGTGCAGTATCATGAGGCTTCTGCCGACCGACAGTGCCTACCCGGGGCGGGGCAGGGCCGGACAACTGCGCGTTCTGATCGCGCCGGTGCTTTCTCAAGACAGGGATGGCAGAAACAGCCGGATACTCACCCTCGGCCGAATGAAAGACGAGTTGGAGGGCCTTGGCGTGAAGGTGTCACTGCTCGACTGGGGCGTCTCCGACAAGGAAGTGGCTGCCGAGATCGCGGAGTTCAAGCCCGACATCTTTCAGTGGATCGGTCACGGCAAGGAAGCCCAGGGCGACGCCCTGGTGTCCATCGCCGAGACCGAGTCTCCCGGAGAGGACATTCCCCTGGACCGGATCCTGATGAGGCGGATCTTCCAGGGCCTCGAGCACCGCCCCCGGATCGTGCTCCTGACCTCGTGCAAGCTGGGTAGCGGCACGGTGCGGCACGGTGTTCCGCGAGACCTCATCATGGACGGAGTCGAGGCGGTCATTTCGTACCGGGACGCGGTGAGATTCGAAGAAGCTGCTGTGTTCGCCCGGACCTTTTTCAAGACGGTGGCGGGAGGCCATCCCCTTGCCATGGCGGTCTCCGCGGCCCGGCGAGAACTCCACAGGTCTGCCAAATTGGAAAGCGGGGTCCGTCTGGGCGCGTTCGCGGCACCGGTGTTGACCTGCTCCAACCTCACCGTCCTCGGGCCTGTCTGGACACCCCGCGAGGCCAGAACGTCGACTGGGTACGACCCAGAGCGGGGCCCCGCCGGAACCGGCACCATCGGTATGACCAGCGATGTGCGGGATCCCGAGCTGGAGTTGCACTGACAAGGCCAGCCGTTCCCACCGACCCCGGAGTCCCTCCCACCTCGAACCACCCGGAGCGAATCCCTCCCTCTTTTCGATTCAAGGACGTTGCAGGCGCTGGTTCAGTCTCTGGAATGCACGTTGCCGCGCGCGACTGAGTGGTGCCCTCCGTCATGGTCGAAAACGAGTTGGGTCAGCAGGAAGGGGGGAGAAAAATGGGAGGTTTACTGGAAACGGAACATCCTACGGCTCACTCATCATGTGCTCCAGGTCCGCCTCCTCGAGAGGCACCGGCCCCAGGCCCGATGTATCCTCGTCTCCCGCGGCCACCGAACTGGAGATGAAGCCGGTGCCCAGGGAACTGGAGATGAAGCCGGTTCCGAGCGAGGAGGAAATGAACCCGGTGCCGAGTGAAGAGGAGATGAATCCGGTACCCAGGGAACTGGAGATGAACCCATCTCCCAGGGAAACAGAGGCGAAGTATCCCTCCCAGCTCGAGTTCGGGAACTCCTCCACGAATCCTGCGTCCACGATGGTGTCGCCCAGGATCCGGTTGGCGTCCTGGAACCGGAACCGTGGCGCATTCACCACCGGGTAGCAGTGCTTCAGATCAAGTTGACCCATGGCAGGGTCCACCGGGAGAATCAGGTATCGTACCGGGTTCCCCTCGTCGTCGCTCGTGGTCACCAGCACTGCGGTCACCTTCTTGACGTAGCCCCAGCCGCTGTACAGGCTCTGGTCGAACTTTTCCTTGATCTTGGTGATCACGCGCCCGTTTGGACGGGTCAGCGCGTCGGCGAATGTATCGTCGATCGCCAGCACGATCGGGCCTGCCATGGTTCCAGGTCCCACCAGCTTGAGCATGTAGGAATGCACCACAGCAGCCGGGTCGTCGACGAACAGATCATTGATCTTGTAGTCGGGATTGACCTCGAAGAAAAGGACAGATTCTCCGATGGTCGGATCCTCCATGAAACGACTGAACACCTCTGCAGCCGCCGGAGACAGGGAGAACATCCCGTAAGGACGCACACCAAGTTTCGGGTTTTCAGGAGGAATGATGGCGTCCACCTGGAATCCGATCACCACCCCGTTCTGGGCTGCGCTCTCGGACGCGAATTCAGGCACTCCAGACCGGATGTAGGCGATTCCGTTCGCGTCGGTGGTGGCCAGGTGACGGAACTCGGTGACCGACCCGTAGAAAGTCCCGGCCACCGTGATACCGGGCACCGGCTGGAGGTCCCGATTGACCACCTGGACTCGAGCCACCGCCCGCACGTTCGCCGAAGGTTGCTCATCATCCTGGTCGGCAATCCCCGTGGTGGGCGCCGCTTCCAGCCACACCATGGTGTTGACGAACCAGTCGCTCGCATCTCCGAATAGTTCGTCGCTGGTGTCGAACATGAGAGAGTTGGCCGCAGCGGCCATGTCGAGCATGCCCGCGCCGAAATCGGCGTCAAAGCCCTGGAAGCCGAGGTCCTTGGCCGTGCTCATCAACACCTTGTGCACTTCGTACGGGGTGGCACCCAGGGCCACCAACCAGGCAGCGGCACTGGATACCTGGGCGGCCGCCTGGCTTGTGCCGGCCATGAACCAGTAGCCCAACGACTCGGGTTCTCCCTCATCGAACCCCACCCCAAGAGGGGCGTCCGGGTACCCGTCTTGGTTGAAGTCGGTGTCGATACGTCCTCCGGGCGCGACGAGGCTGAGAGCGAAACCGCCATTGGAATAACTGGTGCGCTCGTCCATGTACCGGTCGGTCTTGTCGTCCTCTTTGTTCTTGTCGTCCTCCTTGTTCTTGTCGTCCTCCTTGTTCTTGTCGTCCTCCTTGTCCTTGTCCTCGTCATGTTTGCAGCCGTGTCCCTCTTCACCCTTGTCGTTGGGTTCCTGGTCGTCAGCCTCGGGGTCCGGTGGAGGAGGAGGTTCTGTGGAGTCCAGTGCGACCGCGTCGGCCGGTCCGAGACCGGTGGCGCCCACCCCGATCACATCCGGGAACGCGGCCGGGAAGGTGACGCCTTCCGCACCGTCGTTTCCGGAGGAGGAGACCATGACCACGCCCGCCTCGGCCGCATAGGCGACGGCGTCCTGGAGAGCAGGACTCGGGTAGTACCCAAGTCCGAAGGAGAGGCTCATGTTGATGACGTCGGCGCCCTTGTCGACGGCGTAGTAGATGGCCTCGATCAGGCCCAGTTCAGTGCCGGTCTTGTGTTCGTCGAGCACTTTGAGGGGCATGATCTGGACGAACGGGGAAGCCCCGACCACGTCGCCGAGCGCGCCGATGAGGCTGGTTACGTGGGTTCCGTGCATGTTGTCGTCGTTGGGATGGGCGTCGTCGTTGACGAAGTCATACCCTGGCACGAACGTGACCTGGTCGAAGTCGGGAGCGCGCCGATAGTGGTGGTCCTCGTCGGCCCAATCCTCGTAGGCGACGCCGGTATCGAGCACGGAGACCACGACGTCTTCGAGGATCTCGCACGGGATCTGTTCACACAGGTCTCGTTGCCGGGTGCGGTCCAGGTACCAGGCCAGGTCGTCGTAGGCGCCTGTCGGGCAGCCTGCTCCGTGCATGACCGCGTTGGGGGACACATCTCGGACCTCGGGCAGGGCCTGGAGCCGCCGGATGAAGTCCTGCATGGTCGCCCCCGGGGGAACCGCCAGTCGAACCACACCGCTGCGGACACCCTGTCCCAGCACCTCGGTGCCCAGTTTCTCGGCCAGGTCGCCCGGAGACAGGCCCTCCTGCCGATTCATGCGTACGAGGACTTCTCCATCCACGATGTCGAAGCTGTAGCGTCCGGACGAGATGCGGAGCACCGTAATACCGTCCGTGTCGTTTCCTGTGTTCAACGTTGCGCCTGACGGGCTCGAGTCGAGGCCCTGGGCCGGCAGTTCTTGTGCCGACTGCGTGGGCGACTGCGTCAAGCTGCCTGATTCCACCTCACCAGGCATAGTGGAAGGAAGATTCGTGCTGGGGGGGCCCACCGACTGGCCGCCTGCTGCCGGGAGCGTGGTGCCTCCCAGCAACCCCAAGACCAGCGGAAAGGTCCACCTGGCCCGTTGTTTACCGATTTGGCTTCTCACCGTTCTCCTCCCTGGTGTCACGTGCTCTTGGCCCCGAGCACGTGGTGAATGAACCCTCGACCACCTCGTTGCATGACCCGATGTGTTTTCGACCGACCGGGTTTCGCCCTCGACACCTGGCTGCTCCGTCCGCGACCGCCCCGCAAGACAGGCGTTCGAGGTCTCGCTCGACCAGGCTGTGAGGACCTGGTCGTCTCCCCTGCGGGAGGCAGGCCAGTCCCTGTAGGTACTGACCCCTCGATCAGTAACAACGGACGAACCCCCAGAAGACTGTAGTCCTGACACGATGCATGTGGCGCGGCGTCCGCGCCGGGGTCGTGGCCGTGCGGTCGGGAGGGAGGAGACAAGGAGGCGGCAGAGGAGTCGACCGGTCCTGTCTGCGGGGTCGATGGGAACAAACCCTGTGTCCCCGGGGACGTGTGTCTTTCCGTCCCGTGGGATGGGCGGGCTGCCACCCGGAAGGAAAACCCTAATGTTGTTCTGTCCATTCGCCGATGCGAGGCTGGGGCACGATTCCGGGGTGCCACGACCGGCAGGAGCAGATTGGCGCGGCGGCGTTGCGTCCCGACTTTCATGTCGAGTACCACAGGCGGGTGACACCCATGGATCTCGACCCGAATTTGAAACCCTTGATCCCTCCCATTTTGCTCAGGGCGCCGGAATTCGCCGACCGCGGTGAGCACAGGGCCGCGATCCTGTTCGTGGACGTGGCCGGCTTCACCGGTCTCAGTGAGGCCCTGGCTCGACTTGGGCCGGAAGGCGCGGAAATCCTGGAACGGACCATCGCCGAGTACTTCAATGCCCTGCTCGACTTGGTGGACACGTTCGGAGGTATCCCGATCAAGATCGGCGGGGACGCCCTTACCGTGGCGTTCATCGAGTCCGGTCAGTCCCTGGAGGGCCTGGTGCGGACCGCGATCGCCTGTGCGGCCGCGTTGTCCCGGTCGTTGTGCGAGGACGTGCGGGTCACCACCCCGGAGGGGGTGGTGCGGATCGCGCACAAAGTAGGCGTCGGCTGTGGAACCCTGGTGAGTGGCCTGGTGGGCGACCCGTCCATCCGTCTCGAACTCGCCATGGTGGGCGAATCGTTGGACCAGGCAGCGGCAGCGGAGCACAAGGCCGTGGCCGGTGAGGTATGGGCCTCACCTCGGGTGGTCGAGGTCCTGGACGATCCCGGTATCTGGGATCGGCACGACGATGGATTTGCCCGCCTGGCTCCGTCCCTGCTCCCGGCTCCGCCTCCAGGGCGTGGCGGGTCGGTGAGCGATTCGACCGACCTGGCCGAATGGCACCTGACCCTCGTTCCCGCGACGGTGCGGGAAAGCGCCGAGAAGGGCACCCTCAAGTTCCTCCGGCGGCACCAGAGCATCACCGTGCTCTTCGTCTCTTTTCAGGGCATGGACTTCACCAGTACTGCTTGCTTCGATCTGCTCGACCGCCACTACCGTTCCATGCAGGCCATCGTCGAGGCTCACGGGGGATTCCTGAGTGAGTTCGAGGCAGGGGACAAGGGCGCCAAGCTGATCGTCCTGTTCGGCGCACCCGTGCCCATTGAGGACCCGGTGGGACAGGCGGTGCGCTGTGCCTGGGCCATGCAAGACGCTGCTCGTACGGCCGGCGTGGTGACCGATCAACGTATCGGGATGACCACCGGGAGACTCTATGTCGGCCGGATCGGGTGCCGTTCCCTCGCCAAGATCAGCGCCCTGGGCGACCACATGAATCTGGCAGCCCGGCTCATGACCGCGTCCAGGCCCTGGTCGGTGCTGGCCGAGGCCACGGTGGCGAGACGCACCGCGGACCGCGCCAGGTGGAGTCGTCCCGAACTCCTTCGGGTCAAGGGAAAACAGGCCCTGGTGTCCACCGCCTACCTGGAGCGTCTCGACGAACGAGTCGGGATCGAGCGTCGAGGCGTCGGACTGGCAGGCAGGCGAGGGGAGAAGCGCGTGCTCCGTGAGATCCACCAACGACTGGTGGATGGGGTCGGTACCCTGGTTCGTATCACCGGTGAGCCGGGGGTCGGCAAGACGCGGTTGCTCGACTACATGCGGCGCCTGGTGAAAAACGCAGGTGAGGTCCGCCTGATCGAATCCCACGACTACGCCCTCGTCCCCCATTCGGAACCTTTCCACGCCTGGCGCTCCTTGCTGCTCGATGTGATCGGCATCGATGACCAGCTCGAGCAGGAGGCCAAGGTCAAGGTCTTCTCCGCATGGCTCGATGGCCTTCCCGCGGACCTGCGCAAAACGTGCGCTCACCTGGCTCCCATCCTGGAGATCCCCTGGCCTTCCGATCCGATCATGGATCGACTCAAGCCAGACCAGCAGTTGCGGGTGCTCGAGGACGCGGTCATGGACTGCCTGCACCACGGGTGCACGGACGTGTCCCGGTGCCTCATCATCGACAACGCCCATCATATCGACGCACCGTCACGCTCGGTCCTGTTCACCATCGCCCCCCTCCTGGGACAGCTCCGCCTCTCCATCGTCATGGCCGGGCGAACATCTCAGGGCAGGGAGGAAGACCCGTTTCTACCTCTGAAAAACCAGCCGAACTGTATCCACATCGTCGTCCCGCCACTGGACCGAGAGGAATCGGCCGAATTGATGCGGAACATGCTCGGCACCCGATACCTCGATTCCGAACTGGAGGCGTTTGTCCACGAAAAGGCCCAGGGCAACCCCCTCCGGATCGAAGCATGGCTCAACATCCTCAACGACCGCGGACACATCGGTCGCGATGGAGACGTGGCCTCCCTCACCGGCCACCACCATGGGCTCACCATCCCCGACCGGCTCGAGTCCCTCGCCCTGGTCAACCTGGAAAGCCTCCCCCAGGACGCTCAGCTCACCCTGCGCGTCGCCAGCGTCATCGGACTTTCGTTCACCGCTCGAGACGTGGCCGGGTTGCACCCTCAGCGCCTCGACACTCGGACCATCGCACGCCATCTCCACCTCGGGCAGCAGGCCAAGTTGCTCTACTACCAGCGTGGCGATTCCAGACGCATGTTCTTCAATCGTCCCGAGGTGCGGGACGCCCTGCACGACAGCCTCCCATTCGAACTTCGCAGGC
This sequence comes from uncultured Gammaproteobacteria bacterium, assembly GCA_964418585.1. Lineage (GTDB taxonomy): Bacteria > Myxococcota_A > UBA796 > JAJRTE01 > JAJRTE01 > JAJRTE01. The sequence goes on from CAYQMG010000105.1 coordinate 13,584, forward strand.
ACTTGCACCGAAAACGAGCCCAGCAGATCAAGGCCAATCTGGGCGGGATCGTCGACGACGAGGCTTGGCTGGCTCTGGCACGGCACCACGAGTACATCGGGGAACCCCTGGCCCAGACTCGATACTTCCGGAAAGCGGCCGACATCTGCATCAAGCGACACGACCACCGCCAGGCGGTCCGGTGGCTCTACCGGCTCGTGGATGCGTGCAAGCAACGGCATGACGTGGGGGGAATCTTGAACGCCTACCGTCACCTCCACAACGAACTCAGCATGCTTGGAGAGCATGCCGAGGACCGCGAGTTGCTCGACGCCTGGATCCAGTTCGCCACGGAGGAACAGCGTCATCACAGTCTGGTGGAAGCGCTCGAGGTGAGAGCCCGCTGGTTCCAGCGCCGGGGGAATACCGAGGAGGCCAAGCAGGACCTGAATCGCGCCATCAAGATTGCAAGCGAGAAGTGTTCCGAGCGGCTCCCGGTCGTCTACGGTTCGCTTTCCATCATGTGGACCGAGATGGGGTGCCCCAGGTCCGCGCTCGAGGCCGTCGAGAAGGCGCTGGAAGGTGCCGACGCGGTGGGCCTGGAGCAGGATATCAACCTCCTGGTCGCTCGAGGCAATGCGTTGAGTGCGCTGGGTCGTGCTTCCGAGGCCTACGAGGCGTTCAAGGAGGTGTTGCCGCTCCTGGACGAGCGGGATCTCTGGACCCGTTCCATCGTGGAAGGCAACATCGCGGTGGAACTCTTCAATCTGGGCCGGTTCGAGGAAGGACACGAAAGTCTGGTGCGTACCCTGGAACTCAAGCGCGAGGTGGGTGACCGGCGCGAGGAGGCGGTGGCACTTGGAAACGTGGGCTACTCCTCCTACCGAATCGGGCACCTCGAGGAGGCCCGGCGCTACACCGAGGAGTGCATCCGGCTGAGTCGGCGACTCCGGTATTTCCGGGTGGAGATGAACGCAGCAGGCAACCTGGGCGAGATTCTGTGGACCATGGGAGAACTCGACGAGGCTGCACGTCAGTATGACCGGGTCGACGCCCTGCTGAGCCAGAACTCCAACCGCCATCTTCAGCTCGAGCAGCGGATTCGTCGCGGCGAACTCGAGCTGAGCCGGGGCGAAGCGTTGCGCGCGCTCACCGTGTTTGGGACTGCACTGGAAGAATCGAGGGAGGCGAAGCTCAAGGGGTTCGAGCCGGCGGCGCTCGAGGGTCTGGCCGAAGCTCATCGGGTGTTGGGGCATCACCATGAGGCGATGGTCCTGTTCCAGGAGGTGGTGGAACGAGCCCAAAAAACGCCCCATTTGCTTGCATTTCCACAACGCGCCTTCCTTCGGGCAGCCCGGGCTGCGACAGACGCAGGGGATACAACGGCGGCCGACACGCTCATGAAACAGGCTCGAGCCGCCTTGAACGAGGCATTGAAGCACCTGTCCAGAGAGTCCACCCGAGTCCGGTTCGTGCAGGCGTTTCCGTGGAATCGCGAGATCCTGGAGTTTTCCGGGCACGAAGGAACAGACCGGGAGACCGACGAGGTACGACCGACCCATCGTCCTGCAGCCTGACCGTCGAGGCCCCTGGCCCCCGCGGCCCGTACCTGGGCGCATACTGCTTGCCAATCCATTCCCCCCCTTGCATAATCGAAAACGAATCGCGGCTCCGCAGGCCGGGTCCGCCAGCCGGCCGTCACGGGGCCGCACCCGGCGGAAAACACAGGGAGCTTGCGATGTCATCCTTTTCCATGGTCGAACGGACACGCCTGCTGCTGGCTCGAGGGGGGACGTTGAGCAGCCTTCCGGACCGGCTCGCTGCTGCCTATGGGGATCGCCGCATGGTGGAGCAGCCAGGAGGGATCGGGTTTGCAGGCGGGGCATCCACCTTGTCGTTTCGCGCTGCCGCCGACGCCGTGGCGCGTGCTGCCGAGGGACTCGAGGACCGGTGCCGGGGCCGGCGCGTGGTGCTCCGGGGTCCCAATGGATATGATTTTTTCCTGGCGTGCCTGGCCGTTTCCCGGGCGGGGGGCGTGTTCATCCCGGTGAATCCGCACATGTCCGACGACGAGGTGTCTTACGTGGTCGAGGACGCCGGTGGCGAGGTGCTCGAGGTGGAGGAGGTGGTGGCCGCGGCTTGTTCCGGAGCCACGGCGGCGAGCCATTCCCGGCGGCGTGGGGCGACGGGGGCGGGCCGGAGCGTTCCGGTGGTCGACCCGGCGGACGTGGTGGCGATTCTTTACACATCGGGAACCACGGGACATCCCAAGGGGGCCGTTCTGACCCATCGCGGCCTGCTGGACCAGCCGTCCCGCATGCTCCTGCTCGCTTCGCTCGCGGGGCGCTACGAGGTGGTGATGGGGCTTCCTGTGGCCCACATCATGGGGCTCGAAGGCCTGCTGGGTGCTGCCATAGCCGGCGTGCCCACCTATTTTCTACCCAGGTTTCACCCGGTGGAGGCCCTGGATGCCCTGGAAGGGCGCAAGGCCAACGCATTCCTGGGCGTGCCCGCAATGTACCGCATGATGCTCGACGCCGGGGCTGAACAGCGGGACCTGCGGTCGGTGCGTATCTGGATGAGCGCGGCTGACGTGATGCCGGAGGACCTGGCGAGGCGGTTCAAGAAGATGGGCGCGACCGTGTCTGTTCCGGGGATCGGCCGTTCGTTCGGCGAAGCGATTTTTGCCGAGGGTTACGGCATGGTGGAACTCTCCGGTGTGATGTCGATCAAGGTCTCTCCGCCGTTCACCGGGTTCGGCCTGGGGGAGTTCATGGGAATTCCGCTGCCACCCTACCGGTACCGGGTCATTGGCCCTGACGGTCGTCAGGTTCGGCACGGGGAAGTGGGCGAGTTGGTGGTCAACGGACCGGGGGTCCTGCGGGCCTATCACGGCAACGAGGCGGCGACCCGGGCTGTGCACTGGGAAGACCAGTGGGTTCGGACCGGCGACCTGGTCCGTCGTGGTCCCCTGGGGATCATCTACTTTGCCGGCCGCAAGAAAGAAGTGGTCAAGCACGGGGGATACTCGGTTTTTCCGGCCGAGGTGGAAGCGGTGCTCCGGGACTGTCCCGGTGTGGCGGACGCTGCAGTGGTGGGTCGGCCCGACCCCGTGAAAGGCGAGGTGCCGGTGGCGTTTGTCGAACCCGCTCCCGATGCCCGCCTGGACGCATCCCGGGTAGCGGCGCACGCGCGGCGACACCTCTCCGACTACAAGGTCCCGGTGGCCGTGTACGTGATGGACCGGCTGCCCAGAACTGGGACCAACAAGGTGGCCAAACACCAGCTCAGGGAAGTCGCCGCCCGCACTGACCAGGGTCGGGGTGAGGGGGCTACGGTGCAGGCCCCGGCTTGACCGGCGCTTCCCCTTCCGGGCCAGGGGTCGCATCTTGGGCAGCACCCTCGGGGCCGGCGCCGTCTCGAGTTTCCTCTTCGCCCGTTTCTTCCGAAGGCTCAGGCTCCAGACGCGGCATGAAGTCATCCTCATGCGTCGATGAAGGGGGAGGGGGCGCCGGCGCCTCGACAGGTGTGGACGGCTCCTCGAGCATGGGCATGAACCCGTCATCGCGTGCTGGAGGTGGGGGCGCTTCCATCGTATCGTCATCCGCAGCCGGTACTTCGCGCTCCGGTTCCGAAGCACCCCCCCGTGGTTCCACGCCTTCTTCGTTCTCGAGTTTCTCGTTCGCCTCCTCTTCCCGGGCGGATCCCTCGCGTCGCGCCTTCCGCCGAGCCCTGCGGGCCTCCCGTTCCAGGACCCGGGCAATCCGCTTTTCCAGGACCCGGGCGTCCGACTCGGCCTCCGGGTACCGAGCCCGGAGTCGCGCCACGGTTTCCACCGCCGCCTGGGGATCTCCCTGCAGGAGTTGCGTCAGCCCGATGTGATAGAGCGCGTCCGCCGCCACGTCGGTCACGTCCGGATATTCGTCCAACACCTGCTCGAACCGACCGATCGCCGCCTTCAGGGCCGCTTCCCGGTCCACCGCCCGGCTGTTGAACCGGCCCCGTCGGTAATAGAATTGGCCGATCCCGAATACACCTCGAGCCAGTCGACGCCGGCCTTCGGCCCGCATCTCCTGCACCTCGTCGAGGTACTCACTCTCCGGGTAACGTTCCTCGAACCGGGAAATGGTCGCCAGCATCTGGCGGGTCGATGTCTGGTCTCGCTGCGGCCACCGCGGTGCATCCTTGAACTGGCTCAACCCGATACGGTATACCACATAGTCCAGCTTCGGATGGCGCGGGTGAAGTTTGATGAAATTCCGGTAGGCATCGATCGCCTCGAGGTATTCCCCTTTCTTGAAGTGCGCGTCTCCAATCCCCAGTTCAGCCAGCACCGCGTACTTGCTGAACGGATACCGGGTCTTGATCCGCTCGAACATCATCACCGCCTTCTCGTGGTACCCCCGCTCGAGCTGTCGTACCGCGTAGGCATACATCTGCTCGGGCGTCTGGGGTTCCCTGGCACCCTGGGCCGGGGAGACCAGCCACAAGAAGAACATCGCCATCCAGGGCAGCCACCGAAAGGGCGTCATGCCCCGTTTCCTCATCGTCATCCAACCACCTCGAAATCGTGTCATGCCCTATTTATGGCCAGGGCGTCCACGGATGCAAGCCTTTTGACCCGCCCACGGGCCCGCAGACGCCCGCCAGTCCCTCGGTCGTCGACCGCGCCACACCTTGACGGCGGCTCCCACCGCGTTTAGTATGGGGGGCGAGGCACCCTGAACCCTTTGAAATCCAACGTGGATTGAAGCTCCAAACCGGAACCGCAACCCCGGCCTCAAGGTATCTCTCATGACAATACATGGTCTCGGTCCTGTCTCCTCCCCGCGCACGGTCACCATCATCCTTCTCGCGCTCCTCCTCGCCACCTCAACCGCCGCCGCTTCCGCCCCGGTCCAGGGGGTGTCCCGGCGCAGTGCCGTGGTGGATGTGGTGGAACACACGGCGCCCGCCGTCGTGAGTATCACCGCTGAGCAGATGGTGCAAAGCGCTCCCTTTGCTTCGCCCTACTCCATGCTCCAGGATTTCTTCCGCGGCATGGTCCCCAGACAACGCATCGAGCGGGCCAGCATAGGCTCCGGTGTGATCATCGACCGACAAGGTCACATTTTGACCAACGACCACGTGATCAGCGGCGCCAGCCGCGTCACTGCGGTCATGGCGGACGACCGAGAGGTCGAATGCGAGGTGATCGGAAGCGACCCGGACAACGACCTGGCCGTGCTCAAGGCAAAGGAACCTCTCGGTGTGGACCCTGCTCCCCTCGGCACCTCCAGCGACCTCATGATCGGGGAGACCGTCATCGCCATCGGCAACCCCTACGGACTCTCCCACACCGTGACCACCGGGGTGGTCAGCGCAGTGGGGCGCTCCTTCAAGGTGGACGACCGGATCTATCGCAACTTCATCCAGATCGACGCGGCAATCAATCCGGGAAACTCGGGTGGCCCCCTCCTGAACATCCTCGGCGAGGTGATCGGCATCAACACCGCCATCTACGGCGGGGCGGAAGGCCTCGGATTCGCCATCCCCATCGACAAGGCAAAACGGGTGGTCGCCGACCTGATCGAGTTCGGCACACGCTTGCCCGGATGGATCGGTATGGAGGTGGAGGAGGCCTACACATACTCCGGCAACCGTCGTCGCCCCGTCGTCGTGGTCACCTGGATTCAGGAAAACGGTCCCGCCGCTCGAGCCGGCCTCCAGGTCGGCGACCGCCTCCTCACACTCGACCGGGCCAAGGTGGACACCATCGATGTCTACATCAGCGCACTGCGCCAACTCGGCGTGGGCGACGTGCTCCAGCTCACCGTGGCCAGAAAAGGCGCGGACCAACCCCTCTCTTTCAGCGTCAAAAGCACCCAGTTCCCGGTCGAACTGGTCCGGCAGGTCATCTCGGAGCGCCTCGGTATCAAGGTCGTCGCCCTCACCCCGGATATCGCCGCACGGTACCAACTCGCAGCCAGGGAAGGACTTCTCATCGTCGAGGTCCGCCAGAGCGGGCGCTTCGCCAAGGTCGGCTGCAAGCCCGGCGACGTGATCCGAAAGGTCAACAGCGTGAACACTCGCACGCCCGAAGACCTGGAAACCGCCCTGATCCGCGGTTGGCCCAGGAAAAGCCTCGTTTGCCTCATACAACGGGGCAACGTCGTGTATACTGTGCCCGTGCCCCTTTGACCGGCGCAGGCGTCCCATTCCTGTTCCGAGCGAGCTGCACTCCGACACCGGCCGTCCCGACCGGGTCCTCACCTCGCTCCGCCAGGAATCGAATGGACCCTTCACCGGTCGCACCGATTGACAAGGAGCAACCATGACCGAACCCAAACACAACCCCCGCGCCTGCCCGGACCAGGACGACAGGGCCAGGCAGGAAGCCGATACCCGCGCCTTCGTCCGGGAAGTCCGGGACGCCGGCGGTACGTCCCCACAACGCATCGACTTCAATACCTTCATCATCTCTCTCGGCAGCTCCGCCATGTTCCACCTCGGACATGGCACCCTGCCAGATGGAACCGCCGCACAACGCAACCTCGAGATGGCCCACCAGACCATCGATATCCTGGCCATGCTCCAGGAAAAAACTCGAGGAAACCTCTCCTCCGAAGAGGGTGAACTCCTCTGCAACCTCCTTTACGACCTCCGTATCCGATATGTACAGGCCCTGAAGGAGGAACGTCGTCAATCCTCCGACGATTGACCGCCGCCATCCACACTTTCGTCCGCTCACCCCCCGGTTCGCCACCCCCATCCACCCGGGCGATTGTTCAAGGTGTTTGAAAAAAGACTGGACACTCCGATTTGAATAGAGTATTAGAGTACTATATCACCGAAATAGGGGGCCCTCGATGTCCGAAGCGGTTCGTTTCTCCGAAGCAGCGGCGTTGGGAATGCATGCCATGGCGCTCCTGGCGGACAGACCGGGTCGTTGGGTGAGCTTGCGGGAGATTGCAGAAGCGCTGTCTGTGTCGGAGAATCACCTGGCGAAGGTATTGCAGCGTCTGGTCCGTCGTGGGTTGCTGACCTCGACCCGGGGTCCTCGAGGAGGGTTTCGGCTGGCGGTGGATGGCGGGGAGGTGACGTTGTTGGACGTGTATGAGGCGATCGAGGGGCCCTACCGCGTGCGTGGGTGTATGTTTGCGCACCCGAGGTGTGAGGGGGATTGTATCGTGGGAGGTCTGATCGGTTCGGTGAACCGTCAGGTCAAGGAAACACTGGCCAGCGCGAGCCTGTCGGATCTTCCGACGGTGTTCGGGAGGCGACGATGAAGCGGAAAATCGTTCGGATAGATGAAGAGAAGTGTGACGGGTGCGGGCTTTGTGTGAGCGCGTGCGCGGAGGGGGCGATCGAACTCGTGGACGGGAAGGCGAGGCTTGTGAGCGACGTCTACTGCGACGGGTTGGGCGCCTGCATTGGAGATTGTCCTCAGGATGCGATCACCATCGAGGAACGGGAGGCGGAGGCGTTCGACGAGGAGGCGGTGATGGAGCGGCTTCGAGCCTTGCAGGGCGCGGGTGCCGCGGAGCCGATGGTCGACGCGAGCCATCCCGGACCGGTGCCGATTCCCGGGGTCCTGGTACCACCGGCCGACGGTCTCGAGCCGGCTGGCCACGGGCATGGCCACGGCCACGGGCATGGAGCCGCCTGTCCCGGTTCCGCACTCAGGACCTTTGACGAGCCGCCCCCGTTCGATGTGCCCTCGAGCGGTGCGGCTGAAAGCGCCTCGAGGGCGCCGGCAGTTTCACGGCTGGGTCACTGGCCGGTGCAGATCATGCTTGTACCGCCGCATGCGCCGTTCTTGCGGGGAGCGGATCTGCTGGTGTGCGCCGACTGTGTTCCGTTTGTGGTGCCCGATTTTCACGAGCGTTACCTGGCCGGGCGTGCGGTGCTGGTCGGCTGCCCGAAGCTCGACGATCTTGCCTATTATCACGAGAAACTTGCACACATCGTGGCTGTTGCCAGGCCTGCGCGGGTGACGGTGCTCCGGATGGAGGTTCCCTGCTGCGGGGGGATTGCCCAGGCGTCCTTGCGCGCGGTTCAGGGCGCCGGGTTGGGGACGCCCGTGGAAGTTCATACCATCGGTGTTCGGGGTGACATCCGGGTGGAGAAGCTTTCCTTTGGTCGCCAGGCCGGGTAGGCGGTTTTCTGGGGCCTTTTCATCCCCCCGTGCGGGCTGTTTTCGGTTGGAGGGGGGGCTGGGCGTCCACTTGTGGTGTTCTCGAGGGACGTTTCGGGTGATGGCGCGGAGTGGGTGGGAACAGCCCAGGTCAACGTGAGTGAGCGGCCTGGGCCTGTTTTTCCCTCAACTTGCGTTCGGTCTGGCTGAGATACCGTTTCCGGAGGCGAATGGCCTTGGGGGTGATTTCGACCAGTTCATCGTCGTTGATGAAGGCCAGTGCGAACTCGATGGTCAATTCCCTGGGTGGGGTGAGGTGGATGGCCTCGTCGGAGGCGGCGGCGCGGATGTTGGTGAGTTTTTTGGCTTTCAGGGTGTTGACGACCAGATCCACGCCCTTGTTGTTGGCGCCGATGATCATGCCTTCGTAGACCGGGTCGCCGGGCTTGATGAAGAGTTCACCGCGTTCCTGGAGGCCCCACAGAGCGTATCCCACGGCCTTGCCGGTGTTCATGGATACCTGAACGCCGGTGCGCCGTCCGGGCATTTTGCCCTTGTGTTTCTGATACTGGTGAAAGTTCTGGTACATGATGCCGGTGCCGTGGGTCATCATGAGGAACTCGCTGCGGAACCCGATGAGTGCCCGGGTGGCGATGATGGTTTCGATCCGGGTGGTGCCCACGGCGCTCATGGTGATGTTTCGAATCTCGCCCTTGCGTTCGCCGATGGCCTGCATGACCGGTCCCTGGTACTCCGGATCGACCTCGATCAGGACTTCCTCGACCGGCTCGAGCAAGTCGTTTCCAGCGGTCTTGAAGAGCACCTGGGGTCTGGAGACCTCCATCTCATAGCCTTCTCGCCGCATGGTTTCGATGAGGATGGAGAGGTGGAGTTCGCCGCGTCCGGACACCTTGAACCCCTCGCCGTCCTCGGTCTCCTCGACCTTGATCCCCACGTTGATCATGGCCTCGTGCAGCAGCCGTTCCCGGATGTGCCTCGAGGTGAGGAAGCGGCCGCCGTCCTTTCCAGCAAAGGGGCTGGTGTTGTGGGAAAAGGTCATGCAGATGGTGGGCTCGTCGATTTTGACCATGGGGAGCGGTTCCGGGTGCTCAGGTGCGGCGAGCGTGGCGCCGACCTCCACCCCGTCGATACCGGCGATGGAGACGATTTCGCCTGCTGTGGCCACGTCGGAAGCGACCTGGACCAACCCCCGGTAGGAGAGGATCTTGGAGACCCGTCCCGACTCCAGGTGTCCGTCTCGAGCGATCATGACCACCGGGTCGTTCGTGCGGATCTGGCCGTGAAAGATCCGTCCAATGGCCATGCGTCCCACGTAATTGTCGAAATCGAGCATGGTCACGAGCATCTGGAACGGCCGGTCCGTGTCGGCCACGGGCGGAAGCACGCGGCGGTGGATGACGCTCAACAAGGGAGTCATGTCCTTGTGCGGCTCTCCGGGGTCGAGTACGGCGTATCCTTCCTTTCCCGAAGCGTAGACGATGGGGAAGTCGAGTTGCTCGTCGGTGGCGTTCAATTCGCAAAACAGGTCGAAGGTCTGCTCGGCCACCTCGTCGGGCCGCGCGTTGGGCCGGTCGATCTTGTTGATGACCACGATGGGCTTGAGGTGGAGTTCGAGGGATTTCTTGAGGACGAACTTGGTCTGGGGCATGGGGCCTTCGAATGCGTCCACCAGGAGGAGCACCCCGTCCACCATTTTCAGGATTCGTTCCACCTCGCTGCCGAAGTCGGCGTGTCCAGGGGTGTCCACGATGTTGAACAGTGTGTCGTTCCAGACAAAAGAGGCGTTCTTGGAAAAGATCGTGATACCCCGCTCCTGCTCGAGCGGGTTGGAGTCCATGATGGTGGTCTCGCCCTTGCGGAAGTGGTAGGCCCCGGTCTGCTTGAGCAGGGCGTCGATGAGCGTGGTTTTTCCATGGTCCACGTGGGCGATGATCGCCACGTTTCGGATGTCTTTGCGTCTTTTTTGAGCGGCTGCTGCCATGGCCCCTGGCCTCGTGCGCAAGAAAGCCTATCGTCCTACTCCAGACCGCACCTGGAACTCGAGCCACCGATTGACCATGGGGTTGTCGCGCGTCGGACCTGCCTTCGGGCGGGAATGTGGTCACCTGCCCGGGAGATGAAAGGTGGGACCCTACCGCGCGCCTCGAGGCGCTCGATTCCCGTGCGTCGCTGTCGGCATCGGGAACATCACCGGCAAGAGAAAGGCCGCTGGAATCTCGTGGGATCCCAGCGGCCCGGGGTGGTGGAGCTAAGGAGGATCGAACTCCTGACCTCATGACTGCCAGTCATGCGCTCTCCCAGCTGAGCTATAGCCCCACGGGTCTCGAGAACGCATCCCGATCGTCGATTTCCCTATGTACCCACAGTTCGCCGATTCGTCAACCCTTTCTTTCAAGAAAATGCCTCGAGCGACTCCCGGTCCCCCGCCGGCTCGGAAATTCCCCCCCCGGCACGGCCGGGACGCTACACCGCGCCCAGTTCCTCTTCCAGCGCCCGGATCCGTTCGTCCAGATCCTGCAACACCTCAAACGGCCGCTCGAACTCCACGAGCTTGGGAATCGCTCCATCCAGAAGCTGGTTGTATGCCTCCCGTCCCAAACGCTCGAACACCTTGCGTCGATCCTGCTTGAGTTCCATCAACTCGAGACGCAACTTGCCCACTCGAGCCTGGTGAGACAGGATCTGCTTGCCCTTTGCCAGGACCTCCTTGAGATCATCCATGGCGTCCTCCCGGGTGCAACCTGGAGAGCACGGCCCTCCCGAGCTGGGATGAGGGGCTCGAGCGCCCAGTCATTTGCGGGTCGTGCGCGGTCTGTATGCGGCCAAGTTATAGCCCGGGCCGGGCATGACGTCAACCTCACGTCTCGCCTTTTTGGTTGAAGCGCGCGGTTCCCTTTGCTATGAATGCTAAAACCATCGAGGAGGTCGAGGTCTTGGTGGAGCGTGCGCCCGTGCCCACAACTGGATTCCCCTGGCCCGGCCTGGTGTTCCTGGCCTGCGTGGCCGGGATGGCAACCCAGGTCGCGCACACCCCTGTTCAGGCGGCGCCCGAAGAAGGGACGGCTCCCGGTGCACCAGCCTCGAGGCCGTCTCCAGCGCTGGAAGACGTAGGGTCCTCTCCCGGCGTCGAGGCTTTGTCAGTGCCGTCATTGCCCCCGGGTGGAGGACTTCAGGTTCAGACCTACGAACTCCGCAACGGCCTGACCGTGGTGGTGGCCCCGATACCCGGGCTGCCAATGTTTTCCGCCACCATGCACTATCGCGTGGGATCGGCGCGGGAGTGGCAGGGATTGTTCGGGGTCACCGAACTGATCGCACAACTCCTGCTCGACGGCGCTCCCGGACTGGGCACTCGAGATTCGCGCCTGGAAGCGCGCCTGCTTCGCAAGCTGGACCGGTTGGACGCTCGAATTCGAGCCCTGGCCGCGGCCGACGGAAGCTCTGACGCGGCGGAGGCGCCTTCGGACCAGGAAGCGTACGACCGGTTGGTCGCGGAACGGGATAGACTGGTGGCGGAACTGGACCGCATATCGTCCCGGGACGTGTTCGGACAGCTCTACCGGGACCGGGGAGCCACGGAGCCGGTGGTGTCGGTGACCCCCACGGAGGTCCAGGTTCGCGTTTCCTTGCCCGCCAACCAGCTTTCTTATTTCTTCGCCCTCGAGGCTGCGCGGCTCTCGGGGTTCTCCAGTCGCCATTTCTACATGGAACGGGAGGCGCTCGCGGGTCGCCGGGCCGAGGATTTCTCTGACCCCGGCTTCCTGCTCGTTCAGGGCCTGGTGGCGGACGCCTTCCACGTGCACCCCTTCGGTCGATATCGGGCCGATCCAGACTCGATCCTGGGGATCGGTCGCGCCGAACTCGAGTACTATCGCCGGCAGTACTTCAAGCCCTCCCAGGTGGTGCTGTCGGTCGCTGGTGGGGTTCGACCCAGGGATGTGTGGAAACTGGCCGAGCGGTACCTGGCCGGCCTGCCGTCCCCGGGGGGGCGGGCCAGGCGGCTGGAGCCGGTGGAACCCCTTCAGCAGGGGGAACGTCGCCTGTGGGTCGGCGGGGGAGATCACCAGGAGGTGCTCTTCGCCTTCCACCTCGACGCGGCGGGCGTGCGGTGGGGAAACCCCGTCCTGCCCGTGCTCATCGCGCTCCTCCAGGACCAGCAGAGGGGACCGTTGCGTTCGCTTTATCCGGGAGCAGAACGGCCGGGCGTGATCGAGCGGTTGGTGGTCACCGAGTATCCTTCCTCGCCGCCCCTGGGCGCGGAATACCCGAGTCTCCTCGTGGTCGGGGCTCGAGGCGTCGAGGGAACGGAATCGGCCGAACTGGAGTGGCTCCTGTTCGATCGTTTGCAAGCCATCGGCCAGAGTGGACCGGGGAAGGAGGCCATGGAAGCTGCACGCCTCACGGCTCGAGAACGTATCGCCGCGGCCATGGCACAACCTTCCACGCTTGCCGCCATGCTGGCCCGGGCCTGTGCCACGGCCGGAGACCCGGAGGCGTTGTTCGAGATGTTCGATGCAATCCAGAACGTGACCGAAGACCAGGTCCGGGAGGTCGCGTCGCAGCTTTTCGTTCGCAGCAACATGACCGTGGGACTGCTCACAACGGGCCAGGCGCCCCCGGAACGCCGTCCGGGTGCAGACGGGGAGGCCCACGAGGCAGGCAAGGAGGTTGCACCATGAAGCAGCCCGGACCATCCACTGCCGCCCTGGTCGTCGCCCTGGCCTGTTTTGCTTCGGCCCTGACGGCTCGAGCCGCAGTGCGGCCCTGGGTGGTGGGTCCGGACCCGGTTCGACTCCAGCCTCTCCCGTTGACCTCCATCGATCTGGGAACCGGATTGCGCCTGCTGTGGACCCGCTCGCCAGCCCCCTTGTTCGAGGCCAGCCTGATCCTTGCCGCGCCGCCCGACGTGCCTTCCCTGGCCTTGCTCATTCAGAGCGCTCGCTTTCGGGTCGAGGGAACCTCGTCCTGTCCGGGGCCGGCTTTCACCGAATGCCTGGGTCGCAATGGGATACGGCTGGATGTGGCCGCCGACGCCGACACGATCACCCTCACCGTGCACGCGCTTGCAGAAAAGGGGCCAGAAGCCCTCGCCATGCTTGGAGAAATGGTTGTCCGACCGCCGATCACCGGCGAGGGCCTCGCCGTGGCGCGTTCCGCCCTGCAGTCCCTGGTTGCGGAGCGCGGGAACGACCCGGTGAGTGTGGCCACGGATCGCCTGTTTCAGCAGTTGTTCGGGGCTCAGCACCGCTACGCCGGCGCCCTCGACTACGGGGACCTGGCTGACCTGTCCGTGGAACAGGTCTCGGCCTGGACCCGGGAGATGGTGTGCGCCGACCGAGCCCTCCTGGTGGTCTCCAGCCCATTTCCCGGAACAACCATCGGCGCGTGGGTTTCCTCTGCGTTCGACGCCTGGCAAGGGTGCGATGACGCCGGGACGGAGCAGCCGCCCGCGCCGGACATCCCAGCATCGGCCCAGACCGGTGTGCGTCTGGAGGGATACCTGGAAACCAGGGACACCGCATTGGTTGTTGGGCGAAGGCTGGACCCGGCCGACTTCGAATCGGTGGCCGCTGCCCGGGTGGTGGCGCGGATACTTGCGCGTGCCGTGGGCGCTCCGGAAGGCGCATCGGAGCGTGCGGGCGCGAACGTGCAGGTGTACCGGGGCGCCGGCGTTTGGTGGGCGTGGACCTCGGCCCTGGAACCCACCGAGGTCGCCCGGTTGTGGGACGAAACCATGCGTATCGCGCGGGGCGAGGTGACGGACCGGGAGATCAATCAGGCCATCCGGGCCGAGATAGCGTCTGTGCTGCGCCAGATGGATGGAACAGGAGCCCTCGCGAGCCTCGAGGCCCGTTGCACCCTCTGGTCGGACTGTCCGGTGGAGCCGGTCCGATATCTTTCGTGGCTTCAGGCCGCCACACCTCGGCTGGTGAAAGCTCGGGCCCGGACCCTGTTGTCCGTGGATTCACTCGTGGTCGTTCGATGTGGACCGGGAGTCGAAACGGGCACGGATGAACTGGGTCAAGCGCAGTCGTCACCCCTTTCCGCAGAAAAGTAGGGCGCCGCCCAGGCGACCCCTGGAGCGCGCCGAACGAGCACCCTCGGGCGGGAACGGTCCGTTCGTCCTTCCCTTCGTTCACTCCCGGCGGATCTCAAGCTCATCCCCGTGCCCTCGTGACTCACTTGAAGTACTCCACGTGGCACCCGCACCCGTCCCACATGCGTTCGTATGTCTCCAGCCGGTCCTCGAAAAAGCGCTCGGCCGCTTCCCTGGATGGCTGGCCCCGCACCAGGATCCGCCCGTCCGGGGTCTGTTCCTGGATGAGATACTGACCGCCCAGCCGGAGCAGCCGCAGCATCCCAGCCATCTGGGTGTCTTCGGCACGCACCACCTCCGCCGCCTGCAAAAGCGACACCAGGTCCCCATCTTCGATGGGCACCACCGTCTGTGCTCTCAATTGCGATACAAGCTTGTCTGTCTCCACGATCCATGTCTCCTTTCGGGACGCCGACGACCGCCGGGTTCGTGGCGCCATCGGGCACGAAAACCACTTCGTTCGACACCCGGAATCAGCTCACCAACCACCGACGCACGTCGCTCTGCGACTTCCATTCCCGGGGCAGCTTCAACTGGTGCCGCGCCGCGTTCCGGATGGCTTCCAGTCTGGACGGAACCCCTCGAGACCAGGCAGAGGGCCAACGGGGGTGCGCCGCAGGCCGCAGAATCGATTCCACCGCCGACGGGTTGGCTGACTTGTCGAGCCAGGCGAGAATGCGCAGGAACAGTTGCGCACCGGTTTCCCCTTTCTGGTCCAGCCTCAGAACGACTGCCTCCACCGCCCACCCTCCCACGTGGGGAAGCCGCTTCTCGCGCAACCACCACTTGAGTACGCGGGCCGCATGCTGGCGTCGCGGTATCCTGAACGGAGCCGGATCGGGGAGCGGGCGACTGCCGAACGTCGCGTTCGCAAAGGCGATGTCGATGTGGGGCTCTCCTGTCGCCGGGGTCACCCGAACCACGTGGGCGCCCGGCTGGGCAGGCCACCCGAATTCGGTCTCCAGACGGCGGGCCAATGCCTTGCGTTGGGTTGTGGTTACCGGTTCCGGCGTGGTCACACACAGGTCGATGTCGCTCCCCATGATCGAGGTGTGCTTGCGTTGAGAACCGGCCAGGAAGGTCTGCCCTCTCAGGTCTTGCTGCACGATCATGCTGATCCGGTGGATCCGCATGTTGTCTTCCTTGGATTTGCGCCAGGCAATTGCGTTGGCGAACGCCTCGAAGTATCCGTCCATCCGAGCCTCCCCTGCCCGTTCGGTCCGCCCAACACCAGCGAGAACGATGAGTCCTGGATTGCCTTCCCTGCTGCTAGGCCGGATGTTTCTCTATGAAGTGCCGGATCCCGTCGATCATGATCTTGATTTCACGGTCGTCGACCGGCGGATCGTTTCGGTGGGCCGCCCGATTTCGTGTCTTGGCCCAGTTCTTGATATTCCGATTGGTCGACGGGTCGAATGCCTTGTGTTGGAACAGCTTTTCTCTCAGTTGTTGAAGTGAAACCCGTTCAAGTCTCGAGTCGTTTCGAGCAAACAACTGGTGGCGCACGCACAGGTTCCTCAGATGCTGCTCGAGGGCGCCCCCGGCCATGATCGCGGCGGCGTCCTTGAACCCGTCTGCGAGGAAGTGCCCTGCCACGTCGAGCAGGTCGGAGAAAAGTTCCGCCCGCACCCGCTCCTCCCAACGTCTGAGGTAGCCTCCCTCGATGTCACTGCGCAAGGCTTTGAGTTGGCCCACCAGGAGTTCGATACTGCTTGCCTTGTCGATACCCTCCCGGTTGAGGGTGACCGCGACCAGTTTTCGATATCGGTGCCCTTCCGGGGCGAGTGAGTCGATGGTGGAAGAAAGCCTGGCGACCAGTTCGGCGATTTCGGGACGGCTGAGGTGGGCGTAGGGGTCTTCCGCATCGGACTTGACAAGCTTGTCGTGCAGTGCGAGCGCCTCGTCGATCTGCTGGAAAATGGTATCCTTGGGACTCTGCATGGTCTCCTCGTGTGGTCCTGGGCATATTCTTCTATCCAATACCTTATGGATTGTTGGATAGCAAGGTGGATCCCGGGCTGGCGGGTGTGGTCCGGTCTGAAGCCGGATGGGCAACGGCCCGCCCTGTTGGGTTCGGGATGGGGAAGCATGTCATGAGAGGGGGCCCAGGTGGGGGCCGGTTCATGGCAGAAACCAGGATGTTTTCCCGGGGGCCGCCCGCGTCTCGGGAGACCTGTTGCATTTCGGTGGGGTCGGCGGGGTAGGGAGCCCGCTTACTCGAGGGTGTCGCCGGGGGTGAGGTCTTTCCCGGCAAGGCCGGGATAGTCTGGTCCGTAGCGGTGAATCTTGAATACGGCGTTCATCATCTGTCCCTGTGCGGTGCCTTCCGGACCTTCGGGGACTTCCTCGCCCTGTGCCAGCGGGCCGGTATCGATGACCGGGCTGACATATTTCCAGACCACTTCGCCTTCGCTGGTGACTTCCCAGAAGGTTCCGACCGGCCCCTGGCAGATGAGGGTGTTGCCGTTGGGGAGGCGCTGAGCGCCGGAGATGTTGGCAGCGTAGAAGGATTCGGGAGGGTCGGCGACGTAGCGCCAGGTAGGCGCCTCGGGTCCGTAGGCGGTTCCCGGCGTGTAGTCGTAGGTCCCGTCCTCGAGGATGGGGGGTTCGATCTCGTCCACGGTGGAGTACTCGCCGTCAGGTCGGTCTGCGCCATTGTTGAACACGAGGATGTGACCCGCGCCGGGGAGTCCTTCATCGATCCACTGGGCGTCGTGTTGGTAGAAGAGTTGTTGATCCGATTCATCTCCAGCGCGGTAGGTCCTGGGATTGCCCCACCGGTACAGCAGGTCCCCGCCGTGCCCGTACCTGCCGCCGGAATGTCCTCGAGCCTCTTCCACGGTGGTGGAATGGTCGATGATCCAGAACTCGGAGAAGGTCCTGGAGCTGATGATGATCTGGTCGAGTTCGGGATTGTAGTCGATCCCGTTGCAGTGGTTCCAGTCCGGCGTGCGGGGTTGCAGGACATAGTTGATGTCGATGAGTTCCGGGTGGTCCTCCACCACGCCATAGTTCGCCTTGGTCTCGTCATAGTCCTGGATCAGGTGGTCCCAGACGTGCCAGTGCCACACCACCTGACCTCCGGCCGGCCCCTCGGGTTTCACCTCGATCACATGGTCTGGCCAGAGTCCTTCATCGCTGACCATGTCCGGCCTGCGTCCCGCCTCGATGGCTTCCTCCTGGGTCTTGTACTCCCAGACCAGGACCAGGACGTTTCCGTTTGGGAGGGGCGCCACGTCGTGATGAGAGAAGAACATGTCGCTCGAGATGGTGAACTCCCACACCAGTGCGCCGTCCCACGAGAATCGTTCGATTCGACCCGCAGACCCACCGCCGTGGAACCGGGGGTTGACTCCGTCGCCTACGTAGGCGGGCCGGAGGAGTTCACCGGTTTCCAGGAGGTAGGCGGACTGGCCGGGCGTGAACTGGCTGGACCAGGACCGGACCACGCGCCCGTCACTGTCGATGAGATAGGTCTCCCGGTACCGAAGCGGCGGAAAGAGCGTGTATCCTTCGAAGGTTTCCGATTCGTGGACGAGCACGCCGAGGGTTTGCGCGGGGGTGGGGGAGGGGGTCGGCGTGCCCGGTTCCGGGGTCGGCGTGAGCCCGGTTTCCGGCGGGGTGGTGTCGTCATCACCCGGCGGGGTGGTGTCGTCGTCTCCCGGGAGGGTGGAGGCGTCGTCATCTCCGGTGTCTTCGCAATTGGCGGCCGTGAGCAGGAGCAGGGCCGTCAGCATGGGCGCCACCTTGATCGATTTCATCTCGAGGTATCCTCCGAAGCAGCGAGTTCGAGTACCGGCGGGCGAATGGCGTGGTCGGCGCGAGGCGTCGTTCCAGGC
The DNA here is from genome assembly GCA_964418585.1 of uncultured Gammaproteobacteria bacterium. Classification (GTDB taxonomy): domain Bacteria; phylum Myxococcota_A; class UBA796; order JAJRTE01; family JAJRTE01; genus JAJRTE01. The sequence continues at coordinate 31,636 of CAYQMG010000105.1, forward strand.
ACCGTGGTGTTGTCCGTCGGACCAGGTGTCAACGATGGCAGCATACCACAAGCGACTCGAGTCCGCACAGGGGTTGGTACGGGCTGGACGGGGGCATGCCGTGACAAGCGGCTCGAGGCGCGGGGCAAGAGGCCAGGTGGTGGTGGGGCGGGCGGTTGCCGGTGAGCGGACGGCCCGGCGAGGCAGGGGCGCATTGGCGTGAGCGCGATTCCAAGCTACGATACAGCAAGGGGTTGGCGCCCCGGGGAGCGGAGACAAAAGGGCGGAGAGACCTGTTGTGGAGAAACACATCCTCTACTATTCGCCGGAGGCCCGGCATTTTCACCAACTGCTCGACCTCCTGTCCAGGCAGGAAACGTTGGGCGTCTACGAGGACCCTGGGGCCACTCGAGTGGTGAGGAACGACACCTCGCTTCGGTTCATCACGTGCCATGACCCGTGCAAGGCGGCGCAGGTGTTGCACAAGGAGTACCTGAACCTGGTGGTGCTGGACCTTCGCATTCTGGACAACGACCCGGACCTGGCCGCCAGGGTGGAGCGCAGCCTCTGTTTCCTCGAGGCCATGGATCGCGAGACCAACCCGGAAGCCCGGTACGATTTCAGCCACATCCTGGTGGCGGTGGGGGGGGCGGACGACGAGCAGGTGGACGACATGCTCGCTCGCGTGGGTGGCTTCCACGTGGGCGCGATCGTGAGGGACTGGTCTCTTTCGTCTCTGTGTCCGGGGTCGAAGCGAAAAGTGCGGCAGGAGCGGTTTGGCGCACGGATGCTGGATCGGATCTGGCGGCTCCTGCATGCCCGGCCCAAAGGCAAGTCGGCGCTCTGCCTGTCCGGCGGCGGGATCACGGGTCTCTATTTCGAGGTCGGGGTGCTGAAGTGCCTGGACGACTGCCTGGGCGGTGAGGGGGTCAACGGGTTCGACATGTTTTTCGGGATCAGCGCCGGCGCGGTGGCCGGAAGTCTCCTCGCCAACGGATACTCGGTCGACGAGTTCATGGCGGCCGTGTGTGGGGTCGAGGGCGGCCGGATTCCCCACCTCGGCCTGAACCTGTTTCGCCTTTCCCATCTGGACTACCGTCAGCTCGTCCGGCGTTTCGTCTCCGTGGGCCATCGCCTCGGTCGGCGGATTCTGCACGGGCTCACCGGTGGGAAGCTGGGCTCGCTCGAGTCTTTCTATCTCGACTATCGGGACGTGCTGCCCCCACTGTGGCATGCCGAAGCCTACGAACGCATGCTTCGCCAGGTGCTTACCAGTCACGGAGCCACGAATCGGTTCAGCGAACTGCTTCGCCCTCTCTATATCGGGGCCACCGACCAGGACTTGCGCGCCCATCACCTGTTCGGGGACTCGGAGGATGCGGACGTGCCCATCAGCCGGGCCGTGCAGGCGTCCATGAGCATCAACCCGGTGTTCAACTCGACCCGTATCGGCAATCGCTACTACGAGGACGGCGCGGTCACCCGGACGACCAACTTCGAGGAGGCGATCAAACGAGGCGCCGACCTGATTTTCGTGGTGGACCCGTTCGTTCCTTACATCTCCAAGGTGCCGGGATATGCCCACGAACGGGGCCTGGCCTACAACGTGGACCAGGACCTCCGTACCATCTCTTTCACCCGATTCGAACGGGTCCGGGCCTGGGCCGTCCGACACCACCCGGAGGTCAGCATATACGCCTTCCTCCCTGCCAATCACATCCGGAAACTCATGTCCACCTTCCCCATGGACCACAGACCGTTCCTCAGAATCTGGCGCGCCGCCTACCTCTCCACGCTCAACCGAATCCAGGCCATCGAGTACCGCATGCGCGGAGACCTCGAGAAACGCGGTATCCCATTCGACACGTCCAGGGCCCTCCGCGTGGGAGAACAGCTCAAAAACACCTCGCACCTCTCACTTCGCGACTTCTTCCCGGACCGGAAGATCGCCATACGGACGCCCCCATTGTGCCGGGAACGTCGCGCACAATCGAACCTCGCGCCAGCGTCGGCCACGGAAAAGGCTCTGGTTTGACCAGCCAGGCCCTCGCTCAACAAACCACCGTTCAATGCGAAAGGAGTTCACCTTGAAAGACCATGACGCGCCCGAGTCCGAGTCCCGGACCGCCAGTCCTTTCTATCGAGAACTGCATGACGGCGCCCAGGACGGACTCATCCCGCTCAAATCCATCGATCTCGAGAAAATCCAGGATTTCGACCAACTCCTCGATGCCATGGCGCTGACTGCATTCGGCGGCAGAAACCTCGGGGAGGCCGCCGAGGTCCTCGACACCATGCTGACAGACCCCGAATGCTCCGTCGTGCTCACACTCTCGGGCGCCATGACCGTGGCCAAGATGGGCCTCGTCATCACCGAGATGATCGAACGGGGGTGGGTACAGGCCATCGTCTCCACCGGGGCTCTGATGACCCACGGCCTGGTCGAACTCGCCGGCATGGAGCACTACAAGGCTCGAGACGACGCACGGGACGATGAGCTGTTTCGCATGGGATACAACCGGGTCTACGACACCTACGAGATGGAGAAAAACCTCAACGAACTCGAACGGCTCCTGGAAACCGTGTTCGAAGCGCTCCCGCAGGACGCGCGCTTCGGAAGCCGCGAACTGTGCCAGGCCATCGGCCGACACCTCGACCGCCCGGGCTCGCGCGGCGTCATGGTGGCCGCCTTTCGCCAGAACGTGCCGATATACATTCCCGCTTTCAGCGACAGTGAACTCGGCCTGGACCTGGCCACGTTCCTGATTCGCCGGGACATGGCACGCAACGGGGCTTCCATCGACCAGGCCCTCGGCCACCTCGAGTCTTCCTTCGACCCGTTCAAGGACCTGGGACACTACGCCCGGTTCGTCTCCAGGACCCCCCGGCTCGGTATCTTCACCATCGGTGGGGGAGTCCCCAGAAATTGGGCCCAACAGGCGCCACCATTCCTCGATATCCTCACAACCGCCACCGGTCACCAGGTGCGGCTCAACCGTTTCCGGTACGGCGTCCGTATCTGCCCCGAACCCGTCCACTGGGGAGGCCTCAGCGGGTGTACCTACTCCGAGGGGATGAGTTGGGGCAAGTTCATGCCCATCTCCGAAGGCGGAAGGTACGCAGAGGTCTACGCCGACGCAACCATCGCATGGCCCATCCTTGTCAAGGCCGTGGCACAACGCCTCGACAAGACCGGACGCAAAGCCGTCCACCCCGACCTCGGGTGAATCTCCTGCACCCAAGCCACCGGATCACTTGTTCCGCATGGCCTCCAGCTTGGCGCTCAACTCCGGCGAAGCGGAATGGATCGCCGCGCTCATCGTGTAACGCAACTCCTCCATTTCCCGCGCAATGTTCGCAAGCTGCGTGGCCGCGTCGGTCGGCGATACGGCACGCTCCAACGCCACCACCGCACGATCCAGCCGCTCCGTGATCCGATCCAGGCGCGCCACGAACGCAGGCCCCACCCCGTCACCAAGCCCCTTGCGGATACCGTACGCCTGGTGCGCCAGCGCCACCAGGGGCTTGTAAAGAAGCTTGTGCGCCATCTCACGCACCTGCTGGACCTCCGATGTCAGCTCTCCCAGACGCTCGCCAACCTCCCGCTGAGATTCCCCCGTACCCAGTTGCTGCCGGAGACCTGCCACCTGCTTGCTCACCTCCTGGATCCCCCCGCCCAGCGACCGGTCCACCGCTTCCACCAAGGCTGCCTGTGATCCAAGGTGCTGCCGCAGGAGCTGGTTCAATGGCTTCCCTATGCTCGCCTGGACTTCCGAGCGGAACCCGCCCAACGCCTCCGCCAACGCACTCAGAGGCACGGATAGCTGATCCGCCATCGTGCTCTCCAACCCGTCTCGACTCCTCGAAAGCTGCTGCGCAATCTCCAGAAGTGGTCGTTGAACTTCCTGGTTGACCGACGCTCGTACACCGTGCCGTGCGGCCTCGAGCTGCTTGACGAGTGCGTCGAGCGGGGCGCGGAGTTCCTCCTGGACAGCGGAATGCATGC
>CAYQMG010000106.1:0-30816 GCA_964418585.1 uncultured Gammaproteobacteria bacterium
TGTATTGGAAGTGGACGACGAGGAGTATCCGTTGGAGTATCATCGGGTGTTGCGGCGGTTGATGGCGGCGATAGCGGACGAGGAGGTACACGAGACGATGCGGATGGAAGATGAGATTCTGACGCACTTGCAGGAGTTGGAGCGGAAGGTGGAGGAGCAGCGGCGGATTGCGGAGGAGAAGGCGCGAGAGGCCGAGGAAAAGGCGCGAGAGGCCGAGGAGCAGCGCCGGGTGGCCGAGGCGCAGCGCAGGCTTGCCGAGGAGAAGGAACGGGCCTTGGAGGAGCAGCGCCGCGTGGCCGAGGAGCAGCGACGGGTGGCCGAGGCGCGTCGTCGAAAGGCCATCGAAGCCCTGGTGGAGGCGGGGGTGCCGCGGGCGGAAGCGGAAGCCATGTTCCCGCCGTGACCCTGCTCCGACTCCCGATTTCCGACTCCCGAGGACCGCTTCCCGAATCCCAATTCCCCATTCCCCTCTCCCGATTCCCGCTTCCCCCGGACGCCTTTTCCAGGCCGTCCGAGTTGCCATCCAGGCCGCTCGAAAATGTACCCTGGTGTGGTTCCGGGTCCTGCAGATTCTGTTTGATCACGGGAAAGTCGCTTACTTGAATCCCCTGTCTATCCGCTTCGCTCGAAGGTCATCCCTCCCCGAAGCCACCGGGGCCGGCACGCCTGGCCTACGCCGCCGAAAAAGGATAACGCCTGGGAAGGCGTGGGGGGTGGGTTGAAGGAAGGGGGGGAAACGCGGTAGAATGAGGTCAGCGTCCCGGGCCGAGCGAGGTCCGGAGGAGGCGCACCAATGCCGGATGAGGAGGTACCCATGGCCACGTATGTGCTGATGACCAAGTTGACTCCCGAGATCAGTGCCGATCTGAAGCGACGAGAAGCGATCGGCAAGGCCTGGAAGAAGCAAGTGGACGAGGTGTGTCCGGAGGTGAAGTGGATTGCCCACTACGCGCTTCTGGGGCCGTATGACTTCATGGACATCTACGAGGCGGACGGGCCGGAGACGGCGGCGAAGGTATCGACGATCACGCGGGCCAACGGTGCGCTTGCGGTGGAGACGTGGCCGGCGATTCCGTGGTCCCGCTACATCGAGCTGGCGAAGTCGGTGGACAAGGCGGAGTGATGTCGTCGACTGGTCCGGTCTGATCACCCGCCGGCTGCGTCGAGGAAGATCTGCTTCAAGGTCTCGTAGTTCCCCGGGTCGGACAGGTCGTGCTCGGTCAAATTGTAGACTGCATGGACGGTATTGTCCGGTCCCAGCACGACGACATCCCGGTACGTCACGCCCCAAAGGCCCCAGGCATCGACCTCCGGCGTATCCTGAAGCCAGGGCAAGTCCCGCCCGTCGGTGATGGCGTCGTTTCCCGAAGCGTTGCCAGCACTGTTGACTCCCAGGATCTGCACCTGCAGCGGGGTTGCTGCGGCCTCGAGTTCCTGCTGCATGGTGTCGAGGTAGCCGAACTGGCTACTGCAGTAAGGTCAAGTTGCGAAGCCGAAGTACCACCCGGAGACCTTCTCGAGGTAGTCTCGAGGGCTCACCAGCTCGCCGAACCGACTGGAGGTCGCATTGACGTCTTCGAGATGGAAGTCGGGGACGGCGTCGGCGGGCGGCCAAGGCCGAGGGGTGGGGGTGGGCACGGGCGAAGGCGTCGCCGGCGCGGGGGTGGGCACGGGCGAAGGTGTGTGCGTGCCGTCGGGTGTGGGTCCCGGGGTATTCACCGGGACCGGGGAAGGCGTCGGGGCCGGGGTATCTGGACCAGGTGTTGCCGTGAGGGGGTGCGGAGTTTCCGCAGGTTCCGGCGTCGCCTCCAGGCCCGGTGAAGGTTCCGGTGTCTGACCCGGCGTAGGGGTCGGGTCCGTCCTGGGTGTGGCGGTGGTCACCGGTGGTGTGGGCGACGGACTCTCGCCGGAATCGCCCGTGACAGGCCAGCAACCCGTGATGCTCAGGACCAGGCAAAGCCCGGCCCCGGGAAGGATGGTTGTCGTCGTGCTCATGGTGTTTCCAGGAGTATCTGTTTCAGTGCTTCGTAGTTGCCGGGGTCCGACAGGTCGTGACTGGTCAGGTTGAACACGGCATGGCGGTAGTTGCTGGAATCCAGGATGACCACGTCCCGGTAAGTGACCTCCCAGGCCCCCCAGACATTTTCGGACCAGGTGTCCTGGAGCCAGGGAATGTCCCGGCCGAACGTCATGTAGTCGTTGTACTGGTCGTATCCCGCCTCGTTGATACCCAGCAAGGCAATCGGGACCTCCAGTTCCATCTCGTCGAATTCATGTTGCATGCGGTCGAGGTAGCCGAACTGGCTCACACAGTAACCTCACCCCGCGTTTCCAAAATACCAGGCGGAGACCCGGCCCACGAAGTCTCGTGGCGACACAGGCTGCAGGTAGGTTGCCGATGCGGGATTGGTGTCGGTCAGTTCGAAATCAGGCGCCAGGCCGTCGTCGCATGACGCTGCGGAAATGGCAGCCGCGAGACCAACGGCCAGGGGAAAACGATGCATGAGAGCCTCAATCTGCTTCAACCGGTGAACTCCTCGGCGATTCATCCAACACCGCCTTAATTCCTACGATATCGACCGACATTCGTCAAGCGCCACCGCTCCGCTGCCCTCCAACCACGGGACACTTGCCACTGGCCCGCTCAACCGAGGGTCATTCGACCGCGCGGAGCAGCGCGACGTTCCATCCGGCCTCCAGATGGTTTCGCGCCCTGCCGGGGTGAGCCGCCGCCGGTCCGGCTCCAGGCTCGAGTCACCCGGGTTCGGCGTTCCGAAGGACGGGGAAAAACATGGGTTTCAGGGTGCGGATCCCGTCCTCGAGGAATGTGATCCGGGCGAAATCCACCAGGATGCGGGTCAGGTCGAGCCGGGGGTACGTGCGGAAAATACGTTCTCGAGTGGACTGGTCGAGGCCATGGTGCCATCGTCCGAAGCTGTGTTCGACTTGGGCGGCTCTTCGCATGAGGTCTCCTGCGGGCGTGAGGTCCGGGAGGGGGGTGAGGGAGTGGTTGTAGAGGAGCATGTCCCGCAGTTCCCGGTACTGTTCGGCGTCGAGTTCCCAGTGCGATGCGAACGGTTCGACAAAGCGCCACCCTCGCTCCAGGTAGAGGGGCACGCGGCGGTTCTTGATGAGGAGGCCGAAGTCGTGCAGGTATGCTGCGGCGAACACCAGGTCCTTGTCGAGGGGGATGTCCCGGGTCTGGGCGAGGGCCATTGTGAATTCGGCGATACGGAGGCAGTGGTTTTCCAGCGCGTCGCCCGGATAGGGGTTGTGCTGCAAGAAGAGGTCCCTGGCCTGTGCACGCAGCATCACGCCTCCTGGTTCATGCAGGCCTGACGCAAGCCTGTCCCTGGTGCGAGCCCGGCTCGATCCCTTGTGCTCTGCGCCGGAAGCGTCATTTGATACTCCTTACACTCCGGAACGTCCGCTGTCCAGCGTGAATGGGGACGTTTTCGAGGACCACCCGGTCCACCACCCCTCCGAGGGCGTTTTCGAACACGACCTCGACGTGGTGCGTTCCCTCCGGGAGCCACAACCTGGCCACGCGGAATTCGGCGGGCAGGGTGCGCCATGTGCGCTTGTCCGCTTCTTCTGTGATCAAGTTGACCACATTGGCGATACCGCCGAGCACGTCGCCGATGGGGACTCCATCGCCGTCTGACATGGCGTTGCCGGCGGCCTCGATGCCCCGGGCCGCAGCGAACTTGGCGAGCGCCCGCGCGGTGGCCATGGCCGTGATACGCGGAAGCCGGTGCGCGTAGTTTTCGACCGCGATGGTCTGGACCGGTTCGAGCAGCCAGGCGTCGGCGGTCGAGCGTTCTGCCAGGACGCGCACATGCTGGATGCCCGAAGGAACGACCTGGAGGGCAGGGAGTGCGACCCGGACGATGTAGCCACCGGGGGCCTGGGCGGTGATGAAGTAGTCATACTTGAGCGGTGACTCGCCGACCCCGGCGATCACGACGAGTTCCCCGTTCGATTGGAACGCCTGGATACTGTCCCCGGTGCCGCCGAGTGTGCGGAACTCGTCGGCGAGGTCGGGCAACCCGGCGCGGAGGGCGGAGCGGACCAGGTCCTCGGCGAGGAATGGAGGCGGACCGACGCCGAAGAGGCGAGCATAGTCCTGATCGTAGGCCTCCCAGGCGCGGCGGAAGGCGACCAGGGCATCGTTGTGGGAACCTTCTTCCTCGAGAAGCACGCCGGCGAGCCAGTATAGGAAGGCGTCCCGGGTGTAGATGGTGCCGATGCCGCCTTCCTGGGTGTAGTAGACCTCGAGGGCGTGGAGTCGCTCCTGGGCGCGGCGGGCCTCGACCAGGGCCGCTTCCAGGTCGCCGCTCATGACCGCATTCAAGGCCGTGTAGAAATAGAGCAGGACCTTTTCGTAGTCCTCCCCCTCGTATTCGGTGACGCCCGGGTTGGTCAGCATGGCAGCGACCCCGCGACTCACCGACTTTGTGAACAGGGCGTCGATCGCCTTTTCCGCCGCGATGAAGTCCCGTGTGCTGGCCTCGAGATCCCCGGCGTAATGGAGGAGCGTGCCGCGGTCGAGCCAGAACATGACCCGGTCACGTTTGTGGTAGAGGTCGTCCTTCTGGTCGGTGAGGAACCGGGCCGCCTCGTCGTAGCGGCCGGCGGCCATGGTGGGGCGGATCTGCTGATAGGCGCCCATCATGCCGTGCTGACACCCGGCCAGCACGATAAGCCCAGGAAGGAGGACGAAGCCGAAAAGGGAGCGACCCGGCCCGGCCGCCGAGGTTCGATGGCCATCCATGGAGATCTACCAGGTGTAGGCTGCCTGATCCACGACCTTGCGGATGCGCTTCTCCCCCATCCACACCTTTCGGGTCGTCTTCGTTTCGATAAGTTCCATGGTGACCAGGTAAGCCTTGACCGTCCGCCCGTACCCGTCCGTCTCGTTCTGGGTCACCACCCAGCCGGTCAGGATGTAGTCTGCGTCGAGTTCCTCGCTGTAGTCCCCGGCCGCGTCCCCGCCCTTGCTGGCCTCGAGTTCCTGTTCGTTGAACACGTCATCCATCTCGTCCATCGCAGCCAGAATCTCGACCTGCCCGGAATTGAGCAATTCCCGCTCCACCTGCTTGGAGAAAAACTTGGTGTCGATGCGGTCCGATGAACGGTTCTTGATGGCGTGGAACCGAATGACCGGCTTCCGCCCCATGTTCCGGGCCTTGAAATCCTCGAGCCACGGTCGGGTCAGACAATCCCGAATCATCTCCTCCGCCACCAGGTTGGCGTCGATGTCGTTCCACTCCCCCGACAGGTCGCCCCCGGCCGTGTCGTTCGGGTCCGTCCTGGTCACCGTGGTGCCGGTGGTGTAGGCCACACATCCTCCCAACATCCACAGGCACGCGAAAACGAGCGCCAACCTCATCGGACGACGAGACAACTCCATCACCTTTCCTCCCAACTGAGACACCATCGATTTCGATGACCCCCTTCCCGCCGCTGGACCGGGCACGGTCGTGCCGGGCACCCCCAGAACAGTCCACACGGCCCCTCGCCTGGGCGAGCAGGGCGGATTTTTCGTTCTCTCTGACGTTCCCGGGTTCAATATATTCTGCCGGAAACCCAAAAAATGCGCCCTACAGGTTCAGGGCCTCCCGCCACGAAACTTCGCTCGCCCACCCATCCGCATACTCGGCGGTCAGGTAAGACTCATACCTCGAGTCCCCGGCCAGGTAGACCTTGAAATGGCTCGTCACCCAGATGTTGATTATCTCGTGCGCAAGATCCATGTCGATGTAGGGCGGATAGCACTCGTCGAAATCGGGCATGGCCATGCACATGTCCGAATAGGCGTAGTGCCCGGCATCGAAAATCTCGAGGATCGCCTTGGGCTCCTGGGCATACACCCACACGGGCTCCACCTCTGTGTCCATCGGGCAAGTGTCGTCCAGTCCACCCCCATGAATCTGAATCGGGATGTCGATGTGCGACAACCCCTCGGCCCGGAACGGTTCCCATCCATAGGGTGCCAGCGGAGCCGCCGCCTTCACCCGTCGGTCCGACAGGTCCAGGAGCCGGTCCCAGACCCCCACTTCTCGAGCCGTGCGCACCAGCAGACAGGCGTCCGCGTCTCCGGCGGCACACCGCATCTCGGGCCGGTTGAAATTGAGTTGAGCCCCGGCAATGGCCAGGGTGGTATATCCCCCGAACGAATGACCTGTCATACCGATACGGTCGGTAGCAATCATGTCCTCGAACCGTCCGTTGGGCTCCCGGTTGAGCCGAAAGAGTTCGTCGATGAGCGCCGAAACATCCAGGGGACGGGTGATGGCGCCGGTGACCATTGTCGCGGGATTGTAGTCAAACATGGTATTGCCAGGATGGTCACAGGAGATGACCACGAACCCGTGACTGGCCAGGTGTTCGGTCAGAAATATCGACTGGTAGCTCAACCCGCCGTTTCCATGGCTGAACACCACCGCCGGGAACGGGTCCCGCTCGTTCCACACCGGGGCATCTTCCACCGCGGTTCCGAACATGGGTCCGGCGAACTCGGGGGTGTCGATGTAGACGTAAGGCGAATCGGTCGGGTCCACATCCGCGGGATACCACAGGAGGGTCACCAGGGGCTCGTCCTGATGGGATGCCGGGACGAGCAACTGGGTGACGCCGACCCCGTAAGGTCCCCAGTCGCCGGGTTCGGCAAACGCGGTGTCCTCGCTGGTTCTTCCGGACAGTTCGTGCTGGTACGGAACGAACCCCCCGGGGCTTCCGAGCGCACTCCCCGCGGTCAGGCCTGCGCCGAGGAGCAACGGGACGAGGTGCATGGGGGTTGGTCGTTTCATGGCTGCCCTCCTCAAGGTTGGATGCACGCGATGGCAGCACCGGACCGTGGACAAAAGGTCGACGCTGCGGCTGGTGACCTGTTTTCCAGGGTATCCTCACGGGGACGACCCGTCCACACCGGCCCGCTCCGGGAGGGGGGAAGAGAGTGGGCGGAACCGGTGTGCGTCGGTCCGGCACGGGCGGGATGGCTACCGCCGGCGTCTCAACACGAGTGCGTAGATTCCGAAGGCGAGCACGGCCAGGGGGCCGGTTCCAGTGGATTCGCCCGGACCGCTGGAGCAGTTGCACCCACCGGTATCCTCCGGGGGGAGGGTCGGCGATGGACTGGTGTCTGCGCCCGGGGTGGTATCGTCGTCGCCCGGGATCTCCGTGGGAGTGGGAGGCCACGGCGTCGCGGTGGGCGGCGGGAGGGTCGGGGTCGCGGGCTCGAGGGTCGGAGTCGCGGGCTCGAGGGTCGGAGTGACGGGCTCGAGGGTCGGGGTGGGCGCGCACGCCTCCACGATCCCGTCGCAGTCTTCGTCGACCCCGTTCCCGCAAACCTCCTCGGCGCCCGGGTTGACGGTCGGGTCTGCGTCGTCGCAATCGCCATCACAGATCGTATAGCCATCGCCGTCCGAGTCGGCCGCTTCGTCGGTGGTCGGGTCGCAGTCGTTGTCCACCGGAACCTCTCCATCGCAGACTTCGAGCGCGCCGGGGTGCACGTCCGGGTCGGTGTCGTCGCAATCACCGTCGCACAGGGAGAAGCCATCGCCGTCGGCGTCGACCGTTTCGTCGGTGGCAGGGTTGCAGTCGTTGTCGACCCGCTGGTCTGCCGGGGTGTCCGGGTCCACGTCGTCACAGACCTCGGGAAGGATCGAGGCCACGTCGGCCGCATCGTCGTCGCAATCGCCGGCGCAAGGGGATTCCCCGTCCCCGTCCGCATCGAGTTCCTCGGGCGGAACCTCCCCGTCGCAGTTGGTATCCAGACCGTCGCACACCTCCACAGCGCCGGGGTAAACATCACCGTTCGTGTCATCGCAGTCGCCGGAGCATGGCATGAACCCATCGGCGTCTGCGTCGGTTTCGTCCTCGGGGAGGGTGCCGGAACAGCCGTTGTCGACGCCGTCGCACACCTCGCCGGCGCCCGGATAGGTCGCCGGGTCGCTGTCGTCGCAATCGTCGCTCGAGTCCGCCCATCCATCCAGCCGGTCGCACCCGTTGAAGGGGTCGCCCGCGCCGTGCCCGTCGCCATCCTGATCCAGGTAGTAGGTGTTGTCGCCGTTCTCGTCCACGGCGCCGTCGCAGTTGTTGTCCACCGCGTCGCACACCTCGTCGGCCGAAGGATTGATGGCAGCGTTGGTATCGTCGCAGTCCCCCTCACAGGGAGCGACCCCGTCCCCGTCGGCGTCGACCTCGTCCTGGGGGACGCCTTGAGCGAGGTAGCGGCAATCGTTCCGCTTGCCATCGCACAGTTCCGGGGCGGTGGGGTAAACATCCGGGTCTGCATCGTCGCAGTCGCCGCTCAGTTCCGCCATCCCATCCCGGGGGGCGCAGGCCGGTTGCGCCGGTCCGGTCCCGAATCCGTCCCCGTCGTCGTCGCGGTAAAGCATCAGGTCGAGGATGCCCTCGTCCACCTCGCCGTCGCAGTCGTTGTCCAGATCGTCACACACCTCGTCGGCCCCGGGGTGGATGGCCGAATCGGCGTCGTTGCAGTCGTCCCCCTGTTCCACGTAACCCTGATCAGGCGCGTCGCAGCCCGACACCTCGGTGGTGGGGTCGCCGTAACCGTCTCCGTCTCCGTCAAGCCAGAACGAGCGCAGCGCCCCGTCGTCCACCGTGCCGTCACAATCGTTGTCGATCCCGTCGCACAGCTCCTCGGCATCGGGGTGGATCGCCGGGTCGGTGTCATCGCAGTCTCCGTCCTCGGCCACGTAGCCCTCAGGCCGATCGCAGCCGGTCGCGGTGTCTGTGTCCACCCCGTATCCGTCCCCATCGCCATCGTGGTAGAAAACCACCGAGGCGTCCTCGTCCACGTCCTGGTCGCAGTCGTTGTCAAGACCGTCGCACAGCTCCGGTGCGCCTGGGTAGATGGCAGCGTTGGTGTCGTCGCAGTCGGTACTGTCTGTCACGTAGCCTTCAGGCGCCGCGCAGTCCTCGACCGAGGAACCCGGGTCTCCGTACCCGTCCCCGTCGCCGTCCTGATAGAACGTCTGGTTCAGATCTTCATCAACACTGCCATCGCAGTTGTTGTCGACGCCGTCGCACGCCTCTTCCGCGCCTGGATGAACTGTCGAGTCGGTGTCGTTGCAATCGGTATCGTCGGCCACGTAGCCCTGGGGAGCATCGCACCCGGAGGTGGAGACCATCGGGTTTCCGTACCCGTCTCCGTCCTCGTCCGCGTAGAAGGTGCCGACCACGTCCTCGTCGACCGTTCCGTCGCAATCGTTGTCCTTGCCGTCGCAGGTTTCCTCCAGGCCCGGGGCCACATCCGGGTCGGCGTCGTCGCAGTCTCCGCCCGTGGCGACGAGGACGATGTTCGGGTCACACCCCGGGATCGAACCGATGCCGTCTCCGTCGAGGTCCTCGTACCCCGCCCGGGCCTCCCCGGTGGCGGGATCGAAACAGACGCCGATGTCCAGGACCTGCGGATATGCGTTCAGGTCGTCCCCTTCGCTTTCGGGCAAGGTGTTGGGCGAAGCGTGCCCGGGGGTGTCGGCGGTGGTGACCGCGGCGAGGTAGAGCCGAACGGGGAGGTCCCCGGCGATGTCGGCGAACGGAATCCAGGCCTCGAAGCCGGTGCCGCCGGCCACGGTCGTGCCCGGCGCACCCGGGTAGGTCGTGTTCACGGTGCTGTCGAATCCCAGGTTTTCGGCGGTTCCGAGCCAGGCGAAGTCATCCAACGCGCCCGGCGACCCACCGGTTCCGAAGCAGCGCCATCCGGCCAGGTCCGCGCTCGCCTCCGCCGCGTCGATCCCGACCGCGCAGTCGAATCCCATGGTACTCTGCAGGGCCTCATCGAGCGTGAATCCGGCATGGGTCAGCCGAAAATCCAGGTCACCGGCTTCGTCCGACAGGTCGGTGCCCACCCCGGCCAGGCTCTGGGCCCCGGTGGCGCTTCCCGGGTCCACGTCGAGCAATACGAAGGTGGCATTCGCGGCGCCGTCAGAAAACATCTGCCCGCGAACGGCCAGATAGAGCGTGTCCGGCGTGTGATCGCTGTCGGTATCCATGGAATAGGCATAGAGTTCGGTCAAGGTCCCGTCGGCACCGTAGTCGGCCGGCCCCACCCCGTCGTCCAGGCCATCGGCGGTCGAGACCGCAGCCGGAGCCAGGAAGCTCAGGGCGTCGTCGATCGATCCATCCACGACCAGGTAGGGTGTCCCCGGGGTGGGTCCCGAGATGGACGGCCCGATCCACTGGGCCCCGGCCGAGGTGTCGAAGGTCTCCGTGGACTCGTCGTGCCCCGTGATCCCGTTCCCGGGGGCATCGCTCTCGGACGGTTCCAGAATGGTCACTCGCTGCAACGTGCCGCCACGCGCCTCCGGCAGATAGGTGCCGCTGCCCGCGTCCTCGAGGTAGGTACTTGGAACCGTGTCCGCGTCCGGACCGTCGATCGACACCCCGGTCTTGTTCAGCATGTAGCTGCTCTTCTCCCAGGTGATGAAGTCCACGTCCTGAACCAGGTCGCTCTGGCCGTCCCAGTAATAAAGGATGACCGGCTCCCCCGAATTGGTCAGGTTCCACGGCTGCAAGCTCGTGCTGTCCGACCGCACCAGCATGTCCGGTACGCCATCGTCTGTGCCGTCCTGGTGCGCCTCGAACAGTTGCGGTGATCCGGGTTGATTCAGAAACGCCCCCAGGTCACCCCCGAAAAACTCGGTAAGAAACGCGTCGCTGTCCGCAGTCACCACGACAAAGCTCCTCGGCGGGATCACCGCTCCCGGAGGAAACTGGAGGACCGAGTCACTGTTGGCGGTCGACCCGAACGACACGTCGCCGTTCACGACCTTGTAGTATTCGGTGTTGCTGTCACACAGGAAGTAGGAAGGAAGCCCGTTGGCCACCCCGGGCTCGGCCCCTTCGTTCAGTACCACGGGCTCGTCGGTCGGATTGAAGATTTCCACGAACTCCGAGTATCCAGTGGTCGAGGACTCCAGCTCCGTATCATACCCGACCTCGGTAATCACCAGGTGATCCGCGAGGTGCGCGCCTTGCGCCGTCCCGGCTCCACCCAGCCCCAAGAACACCACGAGGCCCAACCAGCACCCGGCCGGCCTCCCTCGAACCCTTGCCACCATACCGTTCATTGCCTTCCGCTCCACGTTCAGACGATTTCGATCCTCATCAGACCCGGGGAATAATACGCACCCTGTGCCCACACCCGCCGCAACGCTCAAGGCGCCTCGCCTTCTACCTGCGATCCCGCTGGCACTCTAGCACCACTCGAGGGAATACTCAATGATCACGGTCTGTACCGCTCGCACGAAGCGGTTTCCCGGTCGGGCCCGCCCGACGATTTCCCGGCAAAATCGACGGCTCGACAAGGTCCCCCGGCGAGCACTGGGTCTTGAGAGGTGAACGGAATTCCCACCCGCGCCAGGCGACAGGGAAAGGAATGGTTCTCCGGACGAACAGGGACCTCATGCCGCGATCGCGGACACCTCGTCCCTCACCGCCTCCACACCGGCCACCGCGCCCCCCAACCGTTTCTGCACCGCTGGTATCGGCAAGATGTCAGCAAGAACGGCCCCGAGGCGCGCCATCGCAACCCGTTGGAACCGGATTCCGGCGTCTCGCTGTCGCTTCAATCGATGAGGATGTGGATTGGCCGGGCGCACCCGACCGGAAAGGCCTGTCCGGCCCTGTTCAGCGTCCGGAAAGTCCTCGAGATTTCCGGCGACCACTCCGACGGCCCAGACCGAGCCAGTCCCTCCCCCCTTCCAGACGCTCCACCCCCTTGCCCAGACGCTCCCTCAAACGTCCGTTCAGTTCCCGCCGGGTCCTCCCGTCCATGGCTCGAAGCCCTTCACGAAGGAACGGGACCATGGCGTCGGCTCCAGAGGCGGACAGACGCTCGGAAAGCCAGGCGCCGTAAAAGGCTGCCCACTCCGCGCCACGTATCTCCTCCGGAAGAGACGCGGCCACCCGCTTCACCCTCGAGTGCACCGCCCGGTGGAACTCCCGTGCGTGCAGCGGATGATACAACCGCCGGCCGAGCAACACGTGGTCCTCCTCGGTCATCCGCCCCGGCAACCGCGCAATCACGATGGCAAGAAATCGCTCCACCTGGTTCGAGGGCACCCTGGCCAGCACCTCGGGCACCGTCTCCACACGCCCCAAAACCCGGTCCGCGCTCACCCCCTTCGCCGGCAATGCCGCCACCCGGGCCAGATCCTCCCGGATCCCCAGACACGCCCGCGTCTCCCCCTCCGTCGTGAAACGCTGGAGATAGGCCAGTCGACGCTCGTGCCACGGTTGCACATCGGCCAGGTCAAGCGCTTCCGCATAGCGCCTCGCCACCAATTCCTGCAACACGTCGTCCCGCAGCTCCTTCAGAGGCACCACGTCGAGCAATTCGTCCAACTGGCTCGAAAGGGGAATCGTACCAAACCGATTGAGACATCGCGCCACCAATAAGTCCAGATCCAGTCGCCGACGCGCACTCGGCGGCAGTCGGCCAAAATCACGACCAAACGCAACCGCCACCTCCTCGTCCGTCGCACTCTCGATACTCACCAGAAGGTGCGTCCCCAAAAACACCCCGCACTTGCGCGCCGCCAGATCCTCGAACACCTCGTCCCGAAGACGCTCCGGCATGCCCTGCATGGCATCCCGGCAGGCACCCACGACCACCGCCCCCTCCGCCATGTCCAGCGACTCCACACGCTCCGCCACCGCCCGGATCGTCAGCTTCATCAAGAGATCGTCCGACCGCACCGCATCCAAAAGCGCACCAACGTACTGTGTGCACCCCGGTCGCACCACCAGATCCGCGGCGGTTCCCACTGCACGCTCGAGTGCTTCCCGAGGCCCCCATCGCGAACGCAGCACAGCCTCCACCGCCATGGGCAGACTCCCACACGCGCCACCCGGCAGCGGCAGCCGCTCGTCATCGTCCCACGATCGCACCGAGTCTCCCACCGACCTCCGACTCCCTCGAGGCAGAATGCAATGACACTGAATGGTTACATCAATATGGCATCTCACCGGCGTTCGTGTCAATCACACTCCCTGTCTGCCCCCCCCAACCGATTCCCGCCCCGGGATCCGCCCCCTGTCCAGGTCGAGACCCGATTTTTTCTCCCCACGGCTATTGACACTCGCCGCGGACTGATTATCTTGACCCATGCGTTCTGCGGAATATGATTCCCGCAGAGGAATACAACAGACACGACTTGGAGATGATACGATGTTGCAAACTGGTCTCGAGCATGTGGAGTCGAAGGAAGCGTTCGATGCGTTGCTGAAGGAGCATGAGAACGTGATGTTGTGCTGTGGCCGGATGGGTCCGATGTGCCTGCCGGTGTACGACATCATGGAGAATCTTCGGGATCGGTACCCGAACGTGGCGTTTCGTGACATGGACTTCGACGGACCGGCGTCCCATCTCATCCGCCGTCTTCCCGAGGTGCGGTCGTTCACGGGGTTGCCGTTCACGATCTACTTCAAGAACGGGCAGGTGGTGGAGGCGACGAGCAGCATTCAGACCAGGGCGCAGGTGGAAGGGATATTGAACCGCGTGTTCCGGAAGGCTGCGTGACCCTGAACCGGCGCCGGGATCCGAACGTGAGGACGGGGCGATGGGTGAGCATTATGATGTGGTTGTGCTGGGAGGGGGTCCCACGGGTTTGACCGCAGGTATCTACCTGGGTCGGGCTCGAGCCCGGACGTTGATCCTTGACAGCGGGACGATTGGTGGTCAGACGGTGCTGTCGTATTCCGTGGCCAACTATCCCGGGGTGGAGGAGACGTCTGGGCGTGCCATTTCTCAGACCATGCTGAAGCAGGCGAAGGGGTTTGGGTGTGAGGTTCGGGCCTACACGGGCGTGACGGGCATGGATCTGGCGTCCTCGCCCAAGCACCTGGAGCTTGACGACGGTTCCGAGGTGACGGGGGATGCGGTAATCATCGCCACCGGGGGTGTGCCTCGGAAGCTTGGTCTGGAATCGGAGGGCCGGTTTGTGGGCCGAGGGATCTCCTATTGCGCCACGTGCGACGGGGATTTTTTCACCGGGAAGCCCATCGCGGTGATCGGTGGGGGCAATTCGGCGCTGGAAGAGGCTCTGGCCTTGACCGAGTTTGCCTCCAAGGTCACAATCATCCACGAGTTCGATCATTTTCAGGCCGAACCGTGGATTGTCAAGGAAGCACTTGCGAATCCCAAGATTGCGCGACTGATGGCCCAGGAGGTCGTCGGCTTCGAGGGAGAAGAGAAGCTGGAGCGTGTGCTTTCGAGGGACAAGGAGACGGGTGAGGTGACCGCGGTCCCGGTGGATGGCTGCTTCATTTTCATCGGCTACGTCCCCAACTCGTCCCTGTTTCGGGGGCTTGTGTCGATGAACGATCGAGGAGAGATCCTGACCGGGGAGAACCTGGAAACGGATATCCCGGGTGTGTTTGCCGCCGGGGACGTCCGTGCGAAGCGCTACCGCCAGATCACCACGGCGGTGGCTGACGGGACGATTGCGGCGCTGGCCGCCCTGGAGAGGCTCCGGGAGAAAGCCGGGTGAGTCAAGGGATCCCGAAGGAGGCGCTGAGGGCCTTGTGCCAGGCCGTGGGGCATCCCACGAGGCTGCGCATTTTGAAGCTGCTCGCCGAGCGTCGTCACACGGTCGGCGAACTGGTCCGACGCCTCGAACTCGAGCAACCCACGGTGTCCAAGCACCTGGCCACGTTGCTCAAGGCCGGCCTGGTTCGTTTCCAGGTAGACGGACGGTGCCGGTGCTACACGCTTGCCCAGGGTGATCCGGTCCGTCGTCTCCTGGCGTCGTTCGAGGCCGTGGTTCAACAGGTTCAGGCGAATGACAGCGGGGAATGAACCCGGGCAGGGGCTGTTTCGGGTCATTGCCCGGCGGTTGAGCGGGAGAGTGCAAGGTGCAACAGATCGAAAGTACAGGACAACTCGAGGACATCCTCCGGAAGAACGACCGGGGTGTTGTCATCGGATTCTTTGGTGATTTCTCTGCCACGGCGAGGAAGGCCCGGCCGCATTTCGAGCGGTTTTGCCGGGAACATTCGGACCAGCCGGCGGTCCTGGTGGACGTGGGGCGAGTCCGGGGTGTCCACCGGCGATTCGGGGTGACCACCGTTCCGACCGTGGTGCTGGCCAAGGGCAACCAGGTGGTCCGGAAGGTCGTTGGTGTGCAGACCCCGGACTACTACAACCGCTCGCTGCTCGAGCCCTCCACCGGGGCCCGGCGCGCCCGGTCCGGTGAGGAGGATTCCCGGCCCGCCCACCGGGTGGTGCTCTACACCGGCGCCTCGTGTCCCTGGTGTACTCGAGCGCGCAACTATCTACGAAAGCAAGGGATTCCGTTCCGTGAGGTGGATGTGTCCCGAGACGAGAGTGCCATGACATCGCTGGTCAGCCGTTCCGGGCAGCGGGGGGTTCCGCAGCTCGACATCGACGGCCAGTGGGTCATCGGCTTCGACAAGCCGCGCATCGACGCGCTGCTCGGGATCTCCGGCAACTGACCGGAGCGGGCTTCCAAACTCAGAATCGAACCACTAAGGAGATTCGCGCATGGACATTCAGCCGTTGAACGACATGGTACTGCTTCGCCAGGTGGAGCCCGAGGAAGTGACCAAGGGCGGAATCATCCTCCCGGAATCGGCCAAGGAGCGGCCGGCCGAAGGCGTGGTGGAGGCCATCGCCGCCGACGCCACCGACGAGGTGGCCATCGGAGACCGGGTGCTGTACAAGAAGTTCTCCGGTGAAGAGATCGAGGTGGACGGCACCAAGTATCGCCTCGTGCCCGCCGGAGACCTTTTGGCCAAGTTCGTCGAGGCCGACGCCATCCCCGAATAGTCTGCCTCCCTGCACGCATCGAGCCCCGCCGCTTCCTCGTTCTCGAACCCCTCCGGCTTCAAGTTTCGCGGTCCACCCCGGCAGCCCGCCGGCGCCGCCGAGTGTCGACGTTCGCTGACACAGACATCGTCGATACCGCTTCGTGTCGCTGTTTCCCCCAACCATCGCCGACGAACCGGTCCCCCGGGGAAAAGCGGTCAGTGCTGTCCAACAGAGCTAGGAAACGCAGATTCTCCACCTGGCGACCGTCCTTGCGGCCCGTCGTTCCCGCGCTGGCACGCCCCTTGTTATGTACCGTCCGCGGTAGAAGCCGGCCATCCCGGCGCTGCTCCATGATCGTTCAGAAAAAATAGCACACCGTTCGGTGTGAGTAAGGATGATGCAATGAGAATCCTCCAGATCATCCACGGGTATCCTCCCCGTTTCAACGCCGGCTCCGAAGTGTACACGCAAACCCTGTGTCGTGCATTGGCCGACCGCCACGAAGTCCACGTGTTCACTCGAGAAGAGGACCCGTTCGCCCCGGATGCCCGGTTGCGGGTCGACGCCGATGTCGCCGATCCGCGGATCCGGCTCCACCTGGTCAACAATCCCCGCAACAAGGACCGCTACCGCGACCACCGCATCGATGCCCGGTTCCAGGATGTGTTGGCCGACGTGCGCCCGGACGTGGTTCACGTGCAACACCTGAACCACCTGTCCACGTCCCTCGTGTTCGCCGCCGCCACCCAGGAAATTCCCATCGTCTACACACTGCACGATTACTGGATCATGTGCCCTCGAGGCCAGTTCCTGCACATGTATCCCGAAGACGAGACCGATCCCTGGGCCGTCTGCCACGCCCAGGAAGACAGGCGGTGCGCCGAACGCTGCTACGCACGCTACTTTTCCGGCGCACCTGACGAAATGATGGAAGACATCCGCTGGTGGACTGGGTGGGTGAAACGCCGCATGCGCCACCTGCGCCAGGTCGTCGATCACGTCGACCTGTTTGTGGCTCCGGCCCGCTATCTGGAGGACCGATTTCGGCACCAGTTCGGGATTCCGGGTCGCAAGCTGGTCTATCGCCCCTATGGGTTCGACCTCGAACGCCTCCGGGGCCGACGACGACGGACCGGCGAACCGTTCACCTTCGGCTACATCGGCACCCACATCCCGGCCAAGGGTATCCAGATCCTCCTCGAGGCCTTTGGCAGGGTCCCCGGGACCCCACGACTGCTTATCTGGGGCCGTCCTCGACCTCAAAATACCGACGCACTCCGTGCACTGGCGGACCGACTTCCCGGTACGGCGGCCCAGCGCGTCGCCTGGCGCAGCGAATACCTCAACGAGAACATCGTGCGGGATGTGTTCGACCAGGTGGACGCTGTCGTGGTTCCGTCCATCTGGGTGGAAAACGCTCCCCTGGTCATCCACGAGGCCCAACAGGCTCGAGTACCGGTCATCACGGCCGGCGTGGGCGGAATGGCCGAACTGGTTCGACACGAAGAGAACGGGCTGCTTTTCGAACACCGGTCCATCGCGTCCCTGTCGCACCAGATGCGTCGGCTCGCCGAGGACCCTGCTCTGGCGCGGCGGCTGGGGAGCCGAGGATATCTCGGCTCCCTGGACGGCGATGTGGTCTCGATCCAGGAGCACGCCAGGGAGGTGGAAGCGCTCTACCACAGGGTGATTCAGACCAGAAACACCGCTCGAGTGACGCACCGACGGGGACCGTGGCGTATCACGTTTGACACCAACCCGGACACATGCAACCTCAACTGCCTGATGTGCGAGGAACACGCCCTGGACAGCCCGAAGCGGGTGGCGAGACGGCAGTCTGGGAGGCCCAGACGTATCATGCCGGTGGACATCATCCGCCGGGTGGTGGCGGAGACCGCCCCGTACGGGCTCAAGGAGGTCATACCGTCCACGATGGGAGAGCCGCTGCTCTACGCCGAGTTCGAGGAAGTCCTGGCGATCTGCACCGAGCACGGGGTCAAGCTCAACCTGACCACGAACGGAACGTTTCCCCGCCTGGGTGCGCAGGCGTGGGCCGAGCGACTCGTCCCGGTGACGTCGGACGTGAAGATTTCGATCAACGGGGCCACCCGGGAGACGCAGGAAACGATCATGCGTGGGTCGAACTTTTCGCGGTTGCTCGAGAACGTGGCCACCTTTGTGGCGATTCGGGACGCCCATGCCCGGGGAGGAGGCAACCGTTGCCGGGTGACCTTTCAGGTGACGTTCATGGAGGCGAACGTAGCCGAACTGGCGGACATCGTGCGGCTTGCGGGTGACCTGGGTGTGGACCGGGTCAAGGGGCACCATGTGTGGACCCATTTCAGAGTGCTCGAGGCCCAGTCGCTCCGGCGCAATCCCGAGGCCATTCGGCGCTGGAACCGGGCGGTGGAGGCGGCGTATTCCGAGGTGGAACGGCTTCGCAGGTCTGGCCGCTCGGTGTTTCTGGACAACGTATTTCGGCTTGATGAGCAGGCGTCCGAGGATCTGGCGCCGGGGGGGCCGTGTCCGTTTCTGGGGCAAGAGGCATGGGTGAGCGCCGAAGGCCGGTTCGATCCCTGCTGCGCCCCGGACGCCGAGCGTCGGACCCTGGGGAACTTTGGGAACCTGCAAGAGCAGAGTCTGATGAGCATATGGAACGGGCCCGCGTACCGGCGGCTCGTGGCCACCTACCGGACCCGCGCACTGTGCATCGGTTGCAACATGCGAAGACCCATTCCGTGCCTGGAGCAAGTAGCATGAGATGGCAAGATCTCACGGTCGCCCCGGAAGGCACCCACCATCTTCGCGACGGCCGACCGATTTACGAGGAACGATTCGACGGGGTACTCAAGTTCCACGCACCCGGGCTGGCGCCCGTGGTGCAGGATGGTCTGGCCTGGCATATACGCCCCGATGGTACGCCGGCCTATGCTCGGCGGTTCCTGCGCACGTTCGGCTTCTACCAGGGCGTCGCCGCCGTGGAGTCTTCCGATGGCTGGCACCACATCCACCCGGACGGCACGGATCTTTCCGTGGCCCGATTCGATTGGTGCGGCAACTTCCAGGAAAGTCGGTGTGCGGTCCGAGGTCGGGACGGGACATATTTCCACATCACGGATGCGGGCGTTCCCGCCTATGCCCGCCGGTGGCGATACGCAGGGGACTATCGCGACGGCGCGGCCGTGGTCCAGGCAGAGGACGGCCGCTCCACCCACATCGACCTCGAGGGCGCGTTTCTCCACGGCCGGTGGTTCCTGGACCTGGATGTCTTTCACAAGGGGTTCGCCCGGGCACGGGACCCTCGAGGATGGACCCATGTGGACCGGAACGGCCGACCGGTCTATCGTCGACGATTCGCAGCGGTCGAGCCCTTTTACAACGGCCAGGCCCGGGTGGAACGTTTCGACGGCGGTCTCGAGGTCATCGATGAGCAGGGTCGAACCGTGCGGATTCTCCGGCACACGACGCCGGGACCGACCTGGTCCGACCACCGCATCGGCGGCTGGCTCGTGGGGCCTGAACTCCACCGAGGCAGTTCCGGAGCGGTCTACGTTTCGGCACCGGACGCGGTTATCAAGAGCACATCCGATCTCTCGGCCTGGGCGCGCGAAGCCGAGATCCTCTCCCTCCTGGATGGGCGCGGCGCTCCCCGCCTCCTCGATGCCTTCACCCGTTCCGGAACAGGGTACCTGGTGCTGGAACGGATCCACGGCCACGTGCTGGGAAAACGGAACCGCGCCACCCCGCGTTCTCCCCGGCAGGCCGTTCCACTGGTGCTCGACCTCCTCCGCCCCCTTGCCCGCATGCACGGTGCCGGCTGGGTCCACTCCGACATTCATCCCGAGAATGTGCTCGTTCGTGAGGGCCACGCCATACTCCTGGACCCGGCCCGGGCGGTTCGCCTGGGTCCTCGAGGAACCTGGGACGGCGAGGTGCACTGGGGTCGATGGGAGTTCATCCCCCCGGAGCAATTCGAGGGATTCACCACGCTCGATCCGAGCGCCGACACGTACGCAACTTGCGCCTTGCTGGTCTACCTGGTGACCGGCCGCGGCCCGTTCCGCCGTGACCTTGAGTCGGCGCAACGAGCTGACTGGTCCGCCGTCCGGGCATCGTTCATCGAGTCTCGCCGATGCCCAATGATTCAGAGCGTGCCCGAACCGTTGCAGACCATCGTGGCTCGAGGCCTTGCTCTGAACCGGAACGAGCGATATCCAGACGCAGGAACCCTCATCCACGTGCTGGAGGTGTGACGTGTGCGAATCCCCCCTGCCCATTTCCATGTACCGAGCGGTGGGACCCTTTTTCCAGGGCCTGGCCGTCGCCCTGCGTGCCGATGGCGCCCGCGTGGTGGTGAACGAGGCGCTCGAGGAGGTGTGCGCGGTTTCCGGCGCCACCGAGCCTCCCGCGTCGCCCGAAAGCCGCGCGCGACTCGAGATGGTGCGGGTTGCGCGCCTGCTGTACGAGCGGGACTACAACGTCACGATTGATGGGAACCTGAGCATGCGGATCGGCCCCGGCCGTTTTCTGCTCACGCCTTCGGGTCGGCACAACGGGTTCCTGAACCCGGAAGACCTGATCGTGGTGGATGACAGCGGGTTGCCGGTGAACGACTCACGCAAGGCCTCGTCCGAGTACCGTCTCCACGCATTCATCTATCGCCGCCGGTCCGACATTCACGCGGTGATCCACGTGCATTCGCCGTATGCCACCGCGGCCACGCTGGCCGGGATCGATCTGTGGCAGACCTGGGTGACCATGGCCCCGGTGCCCACCACCGAGTATGCGCGGATCGCCTCGGAAAAGAGTCCTCAAGTGATCGAGCCATTCGTGGAAGATTACAACTGGGCCATTCTCCCCCGCCATGGTGCTGTGGCCTGGGCCGATACCCTCTGGAATGCGTTCCTCCGGATCGAAGGACTGGAGCACCTTGCCAAGATCGTCATGATCGCCCACGCCACCGGAAAGATTCGACCCATGTCCGCGGAGCAGCGGGCGGAGTTGCTGAAATTCTGGAAACTCGAACTCAAGGAATTCTGATGATGCATGATGCGTTGCCCCGGCACCTGATGACTTCGCTGGCAGTCACCGACGCGCCCCGGCTGTTGTTGATACGGCATGCGGACCGGCCCCCGATCCCGGCGAGAGAGACGGGTCTGGACGTTCCCTTGACCGCCACCGGGGAGATGCGCGCCGGTGCCCTCGGACATCACCTCGAGGACGAACTCGCCTGGGCGGTCTCGAGTCCTGCGCGCCGGTGCCTGGACACCGCCCACCGAGCGGGCGTGAATCCTGGTATTTCCCACCTGCTCGGAGACCCCGGCCCGTTCGTCATCGATCCGGCCAGGGGAGCCGAGGTGTTCGGAACCCTCGGCACGCAGGCGGTGGTTCGTGCTCAGATCCGGGGGGAAACCTGGGACTTCCTTCGCCCCCTGGAAGAGGGAGCGCGCACCCTTCTCCGCCACCTGTTCGATCTGCTCGAACACCAT
Source organism: uncultured Gammaproteobacteria bacterium (assembly GCA_964418585.1). GTDB lineage: Bacteria > Myxococcota_A > UBA796 > JAJRTE01 > JAJRTE01 > JAJRTE01. The sequence continues at coordinate 21,292 of CAYQMG010000106.1, forward strand.
GGTCGAACCGGGCTGGCGGTGTCGCACGATGCCATCATCCTCCCTGTTCTTTCGTGGGCCACAGGCGACTCATTCGACCTCGAATGGCTCTCGCCCCTGGACGGCGCCGTGCTCACCCCCGGCGCCCTCGTCTGGAAAGGAACCTTCCACGAGGTGCAGGTATGATCACGGTTGGACTCTACGGTATCCCGGACCGAACCCAGGGCGAACGTCCGTTCCACGTCCACGACCACGGGGTCGCCTTGATGCGCGACGGTCAAGTGCTCACCGTGGTTCAACTCGAGCGGTGGACCGGGGTCAAACACGACCACCGGTTGCCCCGGTACCTCTCGGCCATCCTTGCGAGGCTGCTCCCCCCCGGGGAACCGGTCCGGTTCGTCAGCGTGAACTCGTTCGAGGGCGACACCTTCCAGACCCTGGACGGGTCCCTCCGGATCGAGCCGACTCGAGACGTTCCCATCTCCGCGGAACCGGTTCCAGCCACGGTCACCTGGCGTCCGGACAGGGTACACCAGGAGCCTGCAGAAGGGTGGGTCCTCAGCCACGAAGCGGCTCACCTGGGTTCGATCCTCCCGTTCGTGGGCAGGTTTCAGGACAACGCGCTCGCGGCCCACATCGACGGCGGTGCGTCTCGATCCGCGTGCTCGTTCTGGAGGATCCAGGATGGCAAGCCGGTGCTTCTGGAAGCCTCGTGGGACCTGCTCAAGGACGTGGTCAACAACTTCAACGTGAATCCTGCGGTACGCGCCATCCTCGGGTTCAAGCCGGAAGAACACCTCGCCATTCCCGGACGACTCATGGGATACGCCGCCTTCGGGACTCCAGACCCGGAACTCATGGCCTGGCTCAAGAAACGCCGCTGGCTGCTCGACACGGACGACCATCACCAGGTCTGCGCACTCCTCCTGGACCGACTGGGAACCCTCGACCCGCACGCCACCCCTTGCATGGACTTCTGCGCCACCCTCCAGCAGGCGTTCGAAGACGCTGTGGTGACGGCCTTGCGCCAACGCGCCCCGGAACGAGGCACCCTCTACTACACCGGGGGCGCAGCCTTGAACATACCCACCAACACGCTGCTCCACCAGTACTTCGACACGGTCTGGATTCCCCCGGGGACCAACGACAGCGGCCTCGCACTCGGCGCCGCCGCCTGGATCGAGTACCTCGACCACGGCCATCTCCATGTCCATGACCCGTTTCTCAACCGGTTCGACGTCCCCCAGGGGGAACCGCCGCCAGACGCAGTACCTGAAGTCGCCCGGCGCCTGCTTCAGGGCCAGGTGATCGGGGTCTGCAACGGCCCGGCGGAGTTCGGACCTCGAGCCCTCGGACACCGCTCGCTCCTGGCCCGGGCCGACCGTGTGGAGACGCGCCAACGGGTCAGCGAGCAAATCAAGCGCCGGGAATGGTACCGTCCTGTGGCGCCCATCCTGTGCGAGGAGGCGGCCGCGGAGGTTCTCGAGCCGCAGGCGGTGACCAGCCCTCTCTCCCGGTGGATGCTGGGCGCCTGGCGGGTTCGGGAGCCGTGGCACGACCACCTCCGAGGGGTTCTTCACGCCGATGGAACGGTTCGTGCCCAGGTGGTGCACCGCACCGACGGCAACACCTGGATACACAGCTTGCTCGAGACGCTCTGGCACGACCACGGTGTGCCGGCGCTCATCAACACCTCGTTCAACGGACCCGGTCAGGCCATCGTGCAACGCATGGACGAGGCCCGGGCCACGGCCCGACGACTGGGTCTCGACGGAGTGGTTCTCCATGGATCCCTACATTGATCCCCGGGCGCTGGACCCCGCCCACCCCTTGACGCCCCGCAAACTCGAAAACCTGGCACGCGCTTCAGCGGCCTACCAGGGCCTGGAAGAACGGGTCGAGGCACGCCCGGTCAAGGTGACGTTCCAGACGAACGAAACATGCAACCTCGCCTGCCTCCACTGCCAGATCCCACCGGACCGGAAACGCCGGACCATGTCCCCGGTCCTCCTCGATCTGCTCAGAACCCACCTCCTTCCCGACCTGGTCGAACTCCACCCCACCAACATCGGCGAACCCCTGGCCTGGCCTCACTTCCGCCGCCTGTGCCACGACCTCGCCGAACATGGGGTGCTGCTCGACCTGACCACCAACGGCACCCTGCTCGACTCCAGGCGCATCGCCTGGTTCGCCCCTGTGGTGCGCGATGTCAAGGTGTCGTTCGACGGCGCACGCAAGGCCACCTTCGAACGGTTCCGACGCGGCGCATCGTTCGACCGCACCTGCGACAACGTGCGGGGCCTGGTCACGACGCTTCGGCGAGTGGCGGTCCGGCGCCCGCAAGTGGCCTTGCAAATGACGCTCATGAAGGACAACTTCCGCGAACTGCCCGACCTGGTCCGCCTGGCCGCCGACCTGGGGGCGGACCGGGTCAAGGCGTACCACCTTTTCAGTTTCTCAACGGAGATGGACGCCCAGTCGCTCATGGCCCGGCCCGCTTTGCTCCTCGAGTACGACACGCAGATCCTGCCGGAGACCCTGGGCCTGGGGGAAACGCTCGGCGTGGACCTCCGTGTCGCAGAGCCGTCCGGTGGGTCCCCCCGAACCCTCCTCCCCCGCACCTGCTTCCTGCCCTGGCACGAAACCTGGATCGATCTGGACGGTTCGGTGCGAGTTTGCCACTCCTTCGCCCGGGAGACGGCGGGGCGGCTCGATGCCTTCGAACAGGCCTGGAACGGGCCTCTCTACCGGCAGGTGCGGGCCGGATTCGCGTCGGGAAGCCCGCGGGGGCCTTGCGAGGCGTGCGGCATGAACTTTGCCAAGCGGGAAGAACATGCGCCCGTTCCCTACGACCGGTCCGCCTTTCTCCACGAATCCTCCGAGCATGCCCCGCTCCACTGGAGCGGTCGCATGCGTCCGTTCGACATCCAACCTTCCCCAGGGTAAGAGATGAACGCAAGTACGACGCAAAACCTGATCGACCTCACCGCTTCCTGGACCCCCGGACAGCGGCTCCAGGCCCACCTGACCCTCCTCGCCAACCCACCCCTGATCGACCTGGAACCGGTCTCGACCTGCAACCTCGTCTGCTCCTTCTGCCCACGAGAGCGGATCCACCGACAGGTCCGGTTCATGAGGCCGGGCACCTTTGAGGCGGTGCTGGCCTGGCTGCCCAAGAACGCGACCGTGATGCTGGCCGGCCTCGGTGAGCCCACCCTCCATCCTGCGTTGCCCGCTTGGGTCCGCCGATTGACCCGCCTCGGCACGCCCACCTGCCTGGTCACCAATGGTACCAGACTCGACACCCCACTTCTCGACGCCCTGGTCGACGCCGGCATCGCCCAGGTCCAGGTGAGCCTGCACGACATCCCCAGGTCCCTCGAGACGCCCCACCAGGACCTCAAGCGCAACCCCGCCGGAATCCACCTCCAACCCCTGGTCCGACACGCGCGTCGCGGTCTCCGGGTCCGCATCAACTTCGTGGAGTCCGAGGACAACCGTGACGCCGCACCTCGAGTCGAGGCGTTTGCCCGGGAACACGGATTCTCGTTCTTCTGGCGAAGACGGCACAACCGTGGAGGGCACGCACACAGCCCGAGAACCGCCCCCCGTCCGCCCGGTTGCGGGATCTTCCCCTCTGTCACCTTCGTCACAGTCGACGGTGTCATCCTCCCATGCGCCAACGACGCGGCCGCCCGGCACCCCCTGGGTAGCGTCCACGACCTCCCCTGGGCACGAATCATCGCGCACAAAACACGCATCATCACGCACGCGAACTGGTTCGAGGTTTGCACCCGGTGCGACGACGACTACCGGTGGGTCCTGCTCGCCCAGCAAGGGCTGGACGAACCCGCACACCTGCCCGGCACAGCCGCCCCTCACCCCGGGGCCGGGGACCTCACCCATGAGGCGCTCGAGCCCCACGCCGAATGGATGGCCAGGACAGCTCTGGGGCACGAGGAAACCGATCCCCAAGGCGACGAAACCGGGCGGCTCCCCCCTCGAGTCACGGTTCCGGATGGAGGCAATAGAATTGCACGTTCCGTCCGTCCATTACCGCCATGATGTCGCCGGAAGTATCGGTTCGGCACACCACCGCCCCTGCTGCCTGGTAAGCGGCGATGTTCCCGTCGTCAGGATGACCGTAGTCGTTGCCTTCTCCCACCGAGATCACCGCGTAGTCGGGAGATACCGTGCGGATGAAGGTGGTGTCGTAATTGGGAGATCCGTGGTGTGGGACCTTGATCACATCCGATGCCAGGTCGTTTCCGTAGTCGCGCACCAGGTCCTGCTGCTCCGCTATTTCCACGTCCCCGGTGGTGAGCAGGCGTGTGTCGCCGTAGGTGAACTGGATGACGAGGGAGTCGTTGTTTTCGCCCCCGTATCCTTCATTGGTATTCATCACCAGCAGATGGACACCGGAGAACCAGGTTTCGTATCCCTGTTCCGGGAAGAACACGGGAATTCCGAGTGCGGACCTGGCCTCTTCGAATGCCTCGTAGCTGGTGGTGGACACGGTCTCTCCGTTTTCCCACACCGCTCCGACCGGAACCTGCTCGAGCACCTCGTCCAATCCGCCCACGTGGTCTGCATGGGGGTGTGTGAGCACGACCAGGTCGAGCGCAAAGACGCCTCGTCGCTCCATCACCTGGAGCACGTCCTGGTTTCCGTGCCCGTTGTCCCCCCCGTCGATCAGGATGGTTGTGCCGTCCGGCAACTCGAGCAATGCCGAATCGCCTTGCCAGACATCGATGAACGTGACCACGAACAGCCCGGAGCCTGCCGGGTCGGCGGGCAACGTGCGCTCGGGATCGATGTCGAACGCGGATCGCGGCTCGAGCTTGAAGTTGCCCCAGGAGTAGTGTAGGACGCCGGCGATCTCGTCGAAGGTGTCGCCGACGGCAGGGGCGATGCGTTCGTAGTAGTCGAAGTAGAGGTCGTCGACCCGGAGCCCGCCTGTGACGGTGAACTCGCCGTAGTCCTCCGGGTCGTCGGGGTTGTCGTCCGTGCAGGTCACGTTGGTGACCCGAACCAGGACCCCTTCGTATGCCTCGGCCTCCTCGCCGCCGGTGGCGATGCGGTCCGGGTCCACCAGGACGGGCGCCACCGGGTCCACGGTTCCCACCAGGTGCACGTCCTGGCCGCGCGCCACGAACACGGTGGACTCTCCATACGCCTCGTTGTAGACCCCTTCCAGCGTCACCAGGTCACCGGGCTCGAGCGTCAATCCGTCCGGGGCGTCGATGGAGACGTGAATCCCCGACCAGGGACCGCCCTGGATGTCCTGAACGAACATGTCGCCCCAGGGCGTGGGCTGCCCGGTCACCACCACGCCCACGAGCCGGACGGGGGTGCCGGTGGGCACCAGGCCCTGCTGGATATCGTAGATCGAATCGGAAGGACCGGCCGGAGTCGGGGTGACATCGGGTGTGGCCGCCGGAGTCGGCTCCGGTGGCGGTGGAGTTCCCGGCAGGTCTGTTTCTTCCGGTGCAAGCGTGGGTGACTGGTCGTCGGGAATGACATCGTCATCGTCGGCGCAGCGGCCGAACCCGACCACGGCCATGGCCAGTGCGACGAACAGGGAGGCGGCGAAGCGTGGCATGATGGGCTCCAGCAAGTTCCCGTGCCGGACAGGGCCGAGCGCGACCCGGCAGCTCGAACGCCGCGCCCGTTGCACATGGCATGTTCTGTCTCAGGCTAACGTGGTGCACCGACCCTGTCAAACGCTGATTGGCTTGACGCAAGGCGGTGCCGGGCCCAGAATGCCAAGGGCTGTCCGGCCTGGTCTCTCTGTCGGGCTGGCAAGCGTGGTCGAAGGCGCCACCAGGAGGACTCCTTGTTCCGCCCAACCGCCAGGCGTATCCAATGGATTCTGGGGGCGACCCTGATCGTCTGCCTCCTGCTCGAGTTCGTGGGTCGGTGGTTCTTCGGCCTGGGGGACCCGCCTCTCCTGGTGACCGACCCAGAGATCGAGTACCTGTTTCGCCCATCCTCCACCTGGCACCGGTTCGGACACCTGGTCTCCTACAATCAGTACTCCATGCGCAGCCGCCCCTTCCCGCGCCACAAGAGCAGCCCGGACGAGTTCCGGGTCATGGTGGTCGGCGACAGCGTGATAAACGGAGGCGTGCTGACCGACCAATCCGAACTGGCCACGACCCTGCTCGAGCCGCGGCTCGAGGCGGCCCTGGGGCGTCCGGTGGTGGTGGGGAACATCTCGGCAGGAAGCTGGGGTCCTCCGAACCAACTGGCGTATCTGAAACGCTTTGGCCTGTTCGACGCCGACGTGGTCGTCTTCGTGGTCTCGAGTCACGACTACGCCGACGTTCCCACGTTCGACCGGGCAGGCAGGCACAGGAACTTTCCGACCCGGAAGCCCTGGACAGCGCTCGGGGAAATCCTGTTTCGCTACGTCCCACGGTACGTTGAGGCTGTGTGGCGAGACCTTCGCACGGCAATGGGCCACCCGGTGCCACTTCCTGTTTACCCGGAGGCGGCGGTCCGGGAGTCGCTCGAGGCGTTCGATCAATGCCTGGCCCTGGCCCAGGCGTCTGGAGCCCGGGTCATCGTGGCCCAGCACCTGGACCGATACGAGTTCAAGGGGACGCTGATGCCCGGGCACGCCCGGCTCGCCGAGGTGGCTCGAGCGCGTGGAGTCTACCTGGTGCAACTGGGTCCCGCGTTTGTCCGTGCCTGGGAAGCGGGACGGGATCCCTACCGGGACAACATTCATCTCACCGCCGAAGGGCAGAGAATTCTGGCGGACCAACTCGAGGCGGCCATCCTGCAGGTGGCAAGCCCCGACCAGCATCGAGCCGGAGTCCACCGGGCGCCGGCGCTCCGCACCTTCCCTTCCGGTTACGAGGATCGGTCCGAGCCGGCGCGCGAGTCTGGAGCCTCCCCCCGGTCCACGGCGTCCCAGTAGGGCTGCATGTCCACCACACGCCCTTCGTCCATGGCCTGGTCGATCCCGAACGCACTCACCGCAGCCACGAGGGCGTCTTCCAGGCCAGGGTCAGGCTCGATCTCCTCCAACATGTACTGTGTGAGCGCCTGCACCAGGAGCAGATCTCCCCCTCCATGCCCCCCTGCGGCCCCGGTCTCGAGCACTGTTCGTCTGCGCTGAAACCCGATCCGTGCCACCTCGATCACCCCTGCGACCAGGTCTGCTCGAATCGTGCCTTCGGTCCCCAGGATGTGCATTCGCCGCTCGGGCAACGCCGAGTTGCAGTTGGTGTGGAACGTGGCACGGGCGCCACAGGCATATTCGAGGATCGCCACCTGGTTGTCCACGATGTCCTTGTCGCATGTGAACGGGTCCAGGTCCCCCACGAGCGCGTCGCTGATCCGGTAGAGGTCCGACCAGGTACGGTAGGCACGGCGACCGGCGGAGTCCACGCCGATCCGGTCGGCCTGGTGCGCGTTTTCAGGCACGAAGAAATCGAGGCCGCCAAAGCTGGCCACTCGAGCCGGGCGGCTGTCGAGGAGCCAGTTGACCAGGTCGAGGTCGTGGCAACACTTCTCCAGGAGGTGTGTTCCCGCGTTCCGACGCAACCGGCGCCAGTCGGAATGGATGAATCCGCCGTGGTTGAAATCCAGGGTCTCGTTGAACTCGAGGCTGATCACCCGGCCGACCATTCCGGCGTCCAGCAACTCCTTGACCTTCTGGTAGTGGGGCGCATACCGGAGCGTGAACCCGATGGCGAACCTGCGGCCGCTTCGACGCCAGGCGTCGCGGATCGCCAGGCAGTCCTCGAGAGTGGTGGCCAGGGGTTTTTCGCAGAACACGTGCTTGCCCGCTTCCAGAGCCGCCACGGAATGGGGCCGATGGTACACGTTCCACGACCCCACGAAGACCCAGTCCACCTGTCCGGACGCCACCAACCGTCGGTAGTCGTCGTAGACCTCGAGGTCTGCGCCCAGTGTCTGCCTGGCCACGGCCACCGCTGCCGGGTCCGGGTCGCAGACCGCGGTGAAGGTGATGGGGGCGTCCTGCCATTGCAGCAGGCGACACAACCCCTGGATCCGGGCTCCAGCGCCGATGATCCCTACGCGAACACCCTCCATGTGGGAACCTCCCCGGTCAACCCTCGCAGCAATCTCCCGCCTGCACCGCGTTCAGACTCCCCCGGCGCCCACCCAGCGCACGCCGGACCCGGCGTACGGGCCCTCCCCGCACCCCGGGCAGGGGTCCGTGGAGACCACACGCATACTGTAGGACCGGCGCCACGCCTCTGGCAAGCCCGGCGTGCTCGAGGCGTCGGTAATCTGCGCGGCAGGGTTTCAGGCATGCTCGAGCCTCTGCGGACAGCCGCTGGCGGGTTTTCCTGTTGCGTCCCGTGCATCTGTCGGCCCTGGGTGATGGCGCGGGATGCCGGACGGTGCAGACCACGGGTCGTTCGTCCACCCGGCCGCGGCGGTCGGTACTGGTGAGAGGGTCGGCGGCGTGGGCTGCCGGGACCGGGTCCGGTCCGACCTGGAGCAGGCCGGGCTTGACACCCGGGCCGGAGTGCGGTAGGGAAGGGAAGCCCCGACTGCCCGGGTCCAGGAGCGATGGTGGAAGCAGAGGTGAAGCAACGAACATCGACAAGAAGGGAGTGAAATCATGGATATCAAGGACGTGCAAGGCTGGGTCAAGGAGAACTTCGGCGACACCATCGGGTCGCTGCCCACCGAATACGGTGTGGCGCGGCTCCTCACCCAGGCGGGACAGCTCGGAGAGGCGGTCCTCCACGATGGGAACGTGGGCAAGGAAATCGCCGATGTGGTCTTCGTGCTCGCCGCCCTCGCCGACCGGGCAGGGGTGGACATGAGCGCGGCGATTCAGGAGCACCTGCTCGACAAGACGGCGGAGGAATTCATGGCCCGCCTCGACCGCCGCTGACCGGTCCTTCCCGGGGTCCGCCCCGCCCTCCCCCCCCCCGTCCGCCCCCTCGAGGGTCCTCCTTCCCGGAAGGGCAGACCGATCATCGTTCCAGCCGGATGCTCGTCGTGGTGATCAAGCCACTGTCGTCCACGACCGCTTCCAGGGGAAACACGTCCATGGGCTCACTTTTGCCTTTCAGGTGCACCCGGGACGAAGGTCCGACCTCGATCCGGCTCCCGAGGAGGTTCCGGACCACGCCCGAAATCAGGATGTCCGCCCCAACCGTCTTGCACGCACTCTCGATCCGGGCCGTGGTGTTCACCGAATCCCCGATACACGTGTAGTCCATGCGCTGGGACGACCCCACGTTCCCCACAATGGCTTCCCCGGTGTGAATGCCGATCCCTATCCGAATCGCCGGAAGCCCGTCCGCCTCGAACGATTCGTTGAGTTCCTTCAATCGCTCGCGCATCCCCACGGCGGACCGCACCGCACGCATGGCCGACTGCTCCGGCGTCCGCTTCACCGGGGCTCCAAAAATCACCATGATCGCATCCCCGATGAACTTGTCCACCACGCCGCCGTTCTCCATGATGACATCCACCATGGAAGTGAAGTAGCGATTGAGCATTCGGACCACCTCCTGGGGAGGCAGAGATTCCGACAGCGGGGTAAACCCG
>CAYQMG010000107.1:0-20783 GCA_964418585.1 uncultured Gammaproteobacteria bacterium
CTCCGTCCGCGTCCGGGTGGTACACATCGCCCACACCCTCGTCCACCTCCCCGTCGCAGTCGTCGTCCACCTCGTTGCACTGCTCCGACGCGCCCGGATACACCGCGCCGTCCCCGTCGTCACAGTCGCTCCCGTCCAACACGTACCCCTCGAGCCCTGTGCACGACTGCACGCTCTCGTCACCGGCTCCAAAACCGTCTCCGTCCGCGTCCGGGTGGTACACATCGCCCACACCCTCGTCCACCTCCCCGTCGCAGTCGTCGTCCACCTCGTTGCACTGCTCCGACGCGCCCGGATACACCGCGCCGTCCCCGTCGTCACAGTCGCTCCCGTCGGCCAGGTACCCTTCGGGCTGCTCGCAGGCGGTCATGGCGCTCGAGCTGTCTCCAAACCCATCTCCATCCGCGTCCGGGTGCCAGACGGAGGCGTCTTCCGCGTCGTCGTCCACCGCCTCGTTGCAGTCGTCGTCGATCCCGTTGCAAGTCTCCACCGCCCCCGGATGGATGGCCGGGTCCTGGTCGTTGCAATCCCCGTTTTCCAGCACATAGCCCTCGGGCTGGGTGCAGTCCTCCACCGCGCCGATGGCGCCGCCGTACCCGTCCCCGTCCCGGTCGCGGTAGTAGGTGAGGAAGGTGAGGTCCTCGTCTCGTTGCCCGTCGCAGTCGTTGTCGAGGCCGTCGCACAGTTCTTCCATGCCCGGATGGATGTCCGGGTTGCTGTCGTTGCAGTCGTCGTCGTTGGTGACGAATCCGGGCGGATCGATGCAGGCGACGATGGAAGGACCGGAGTCGCCGTACCCGTCCTCGTCCTTGTCGGGATACCAGGTTTCGATGGTGAGGCCGCCGTCCACCTCGCCGTTGCAGTTGTTGTCGATTCCGTCGCAGACATCCTCGGCGTCCGGGTTGATGGAAGCGTCGTAGTCGTCGCAATCCCCTGCCTGGGCCACGTACCCTGGGGGTTGTTCACACGCGGTGATGGTGCTTTCCGGGGCTCCGAACCCGTCTCCGTCCCGGTCCGGGTACCAGACCGTGGGGCCGCCGTTCTCGTCGACGACCCCATCGCAGTTGTCGTCGATCCCGTTGCACACGTCTTCCATGCTGGGATTGACGAACGGGTCGGAATCGTCGCAGTCGTCGTTGTTGGAGACCTGGTTCGGTTCCGGGTCGCAGCTCAACGACTGGGAATCCGGGTCCCCGTACCCGTCTCCATCTGCATCGAGGTAGACGACCTGGACGCCGGTGCCCTCGTCCACGCCGCCGTCGCAGTCGTTGTCCACACCGTCACACACCTCCTCCGCCCCCGGGTTCACGTCCGGGTTGGTGTCGTCGCAGTCGCCGGCCTCGCCGACGAACCCTTCGGGCTGCTCACAGTTGCGGACCGGCGGCCGGATGGCCCCGTAGCCGTCTCCGTCCGAATCCGGGAACCAGGCGGGGGCGTCCGGGGCGTCGTCCACCACGTCGTTGCAGTCGTTGTCCACGCCGTCGCACACCTCTTCCACCCCCGGATTGATCTCCGGGTCCCGGTCGTCGCAGTCGCCGTCCACGTCCACGAACGAGTCGTCCGGAGGTCCGCAGCCCTCCTCGGTGGGCAGGGGGGCGCCGTACCCGTCCCCGTCTCCGTCATGATACCAGGTGAGGATGGGCAACCCCTCGTCGACCTGGTCGTTGCAGTTGTTGTCCACACCGTCGCACGTCTCGGACGCACCGGGGTGGATGTCGGGGTTGGTGTCGTCGCAATCCCCTTCTTCGACGGACCAACCGTCTTTGTCCTCGTCGGTCCCGTTCGGCCCGCACTGGTCCTGGCCCACCAGCGTCATGGCCAGGAACAGGAGGAGGGCCGGGATGAGCCGTTGCAAAAGGTCCGGTAACAGCTTCAGACTCATACGTGTGTCTCCCTCTCAGATGGTGCATGAGTTGCGCGCTCCGGCCTCACGGGGGGCCGAGCCGCGTCCAACACGCCGGTCCTCGCCGGGCCGGCCGGTCCACAAAAGTTGTTGTACACCATCCGGAGCATTCCATGTAGCCCCTGGCGCAAAGTTCCCGGCCATCCCGGAGCGGTCGCACCCGGGGCTGGGACGCCCGGACCGAGTGACCGCCTCCTGTCGCGGCCCTGCGCGCCGGAACGCCGGCACGCTTTGGGTTTGACATCGCCCGACGGTTGGATGTAGTCGTTCAACAGGCCTTGGAGAAGCGGAACCGGCGTGGAGCGGTCGGCGGCTGAAGACCGGCGTGGAGCCCTGCGCATGCTGTGGAGTGGGATCATGACGTTGCACCTGGATCTGACCGGGTTCTCGGGCGAGAACGAAACAGCCTGGCACTGGAGGCTCCTGGACGGAGAGACCCTGCTGGGAGAGGTAACCCTCGACTGGGAAACCGTGCTGGCCGGGGCACCCTGGCTTGCCGGAAAACCGGACCAGGCCGACCAGGGCATCGAGCCCGCTGCACAGGTGCCTGTCGCCCCCTTGCTGGACTTGCGCGCCGAATCGACCGGCCCCAGCCTGGGCGCCCTGGGCCAGGCACACTCCGATGGCCCTCGACCCTTCAGGATCACCCTCCCGCCACGCGCGCCCGAACTGGCTCGAGTCCCCTTCGAGCAGCTCCAGGTCCAGGGAAAATCCCTCGCCGATCAAGGCCTCATGCCCATCCTGGAACCGGCCGACCGCCACCCCGTGGACAGGGCCGCACGGATCGCAGACACCTTCCGGATCCTCGCGATCCTCTCGTTGCCGGAAACAGCATCGGCCGACAACCTGCGCCGCGAAGCCCGCGAACTGGACCAGACGGTGGCTCGAGTCGCCGAAACACGCCAGGCCGCCGTCACGCTGCGCACCGTGCAGCACGGAGCGACCCGGGACACGCTCTGGCGCGCCCTGGATGAGGGCGAGGGGTGGGACCTGGTGCTGATTTCCCTTCGCGGCTCCGGGGAGTACGTGGTGCTCGAGACCGACTCCGGCGGCCTGGACCGGTTGCCCCTGAGCCGACTCTCCCACCTGCTCAGGGAGACCGCCGACCGGATCAAGCTGGTGGTGATGACCTGGAGCCTGCCCCCTGCCCGGTACGCAGTCTCCCTGCGCAGAACCCTCGGCCTGCCCGTACCCGACCAGGCGCTTCCGGGGGAGGAGGCGTCGACCGGGGACCTGGCCGGGGCCCTCCCCCGATTCGCCCTGGACCTTAGCCGGACCCTGGATTGCACGGTGGCCGCCATGCGGACCCCCCACCCTCCCGAGCGGGTCAGGGCGTTCCAAACCTCCTTGCTCGAAACCCTCCTGGATGGCAAAACCCGGGTCGCCGATGGCTTCCACCGGATCGCTCACACCCTGGTCGAACCCGACCGGACGGACCGCCGGACCCTGCTCCAGGCAACCGTGGCCGTCTGCGGTCACGGAACCGCAACCCGCAGACTCGTACTCCCCAGACGCTTGCCCCGGCCAACCGACACCATCGACCGGATGGCCGGCTGCCCCCCACGGCCCGTCTGGTTCTCCGGCCGCCTGAAATCCATGATGCGCGCAACCCTCGCCCTCGCCGATGGCTCCCCCTACCGCGTGGTGCTCTTCCACGGCACCGTGGGCGCCGGCAAGACCGCCTGTGCTCTGGAAATGGCCCACCGCCACGAGGCCGCCCGGTTCGAGGACGTGGTCTGGTTCGAAATCCCCGACCAGACAGACCCGGACACCGCCTTCGTCCACTTCTTCCACACGTTCGAATCGCGCCTCCAGATCCTCGGTCACCCCATGACCACCGCGTCCGACGACCCGGCCGGGCTCGACACACACACGTTGCACCGATTCGGCCAGGTGCTCGAGCGCCGGGCCGTGCTCCTGCTCATGGACCACGTGGAACGCCTCCTCGACGACCACCGCGCCTGGCGCTCCGACCGATGGCGGCGCTTCTTCCAGGTGGCCCTGGCCCAGGACGGACGCTCCCGCCTGGTGCTCACCTCGAGGTTCATGCCCGCTGAAATCAAGGGACACACGGCCTTGCGCGCCGAACCCGTGCACGCCCTGGACCTGGATGAAACACTCCTCCTGGGCCACGCGCTCCCCAACCTCTCGAGCCTCTTCCAGAAACCCGATGGACACGCCCGTGCCCTCGAGGTGCTCCGGGCGACCCAGGGCCACCCCGGACTGCTCCACCTGGCGGACCGGCTCCTCCCGCACCCCGAACTGCTCACACAAACCCTGGCTGCCGATTTCTCCAACCAGGACGCCGACCTCGACCGCTTCCTCGCCCAGGGATACACCGACCTGGGCGGCCGCGCGTTCTTCGACATCCTCGTGCGCAGACAGGCGATCCTTCTCGAGCAACTCGACGCATTCGAACACCAGGTCCTGGCCCTGCTCGCCCGCGCCGTTCCCGAGGACCGAAACGAGGCCACCCTGCACGCGGTGCTCGAGCGGCTTCCCGGCAGGGCATCCCCGGCACCGCCGGCCCCCCCGGATCTCACCAGCGCCCTCAACCGCCTCCAGACCCTCGGCCTGCTCGCCCCGGGCGGCGAAACCGAGGAGGGCCGGAAACGGTTCGCGCTCCATTCCAGCACCATCGCGGCCCTGGCCCACCGGATGGAGCCGGACCAGGCGACCCACATCGACCGCGCCCTGGCCCGCCACTGGGTGGACCGCGTGGGCGACGCCGTGGCCGACTCGAGCCCCGGGGCTGTGGTGGCGGTGGCGACCGGAGTGAAGCGGGCCACCGTGTACCTGGACCGGGCGCGGATGTGGCCGGAGGCGCACGCCATGCTGGAGCCGGTCCTTCGCGGCACGCCGACCTCGGCCACCGTGGCGCTCGTGCTTCGCCTGGCCCGGTCCGTGGCGGCTGGTGCGCTGGGGAGCGACCTGGAAGCGGCGGCAAGCTGTCTGCTAGCCGATGCCCTGGCCCTGGCGGGTCAGGCCGAGGAGGCGGAACAGGTGGTGCGAGCCCAGATGGCGCGGAGCGAGGAGCGTTCGGACCATGCGGGAGCGGCCCGGGCGGCCGGGGTACTGGCCGAACTGCTCATGGCCTCGGACCGTTCCACCGAGGCGGTGGAGGTAATCAACCGCCGCGCTCGATGGCAGCGGCTGGCCGGTGGAGATGCCGGAGGCAGTTCGCGGGACCGTGCGCAGCGCCTCAGGGCGCTCGAGCAGGCGGGGGCCTTTGACGAGGTGCTTGGCGAGGTGGGGCGCATGCTGGCGCCGTCGCCTGGGGAGGGCGAAAGCGGGGCCGAGGACGGGGACAGCCGGGAAGCCATGTTGCGTACCGGGAAGCAGGCCGCGCTCGAGTCGGGTCAGTGGGGTGCGGTGCTGCGAATTTCGGACGAACTGGTTCAGTTGCTGCGGGAACGGGGCGCCCCCGAGGTGGATGTCGCCCGGGTGCGTCTGGACGACTACTGGGCGGTTCTGAAGCATGGCCCGAACGGGTACGACGAGGCCCGCGCCCTGCTGCAAGGGTGTCGAAGCGTGTTTCAAAATGCGGGGGATCCGAAGGACCTGGGCCGGGTGTTCGCCGCCCAGGCGGACCTGGAGGATGCCGTGGGTCATGCCGCCGCAGCGGCCTGGCTCGCCGAGACCGGATTGCGACACGCCTACCAGGCCGGGGACGCGGGAACCATCACCCTGCTGCATGCGAATCTGGCCGACTACCTGCTCAAGCGCGGGGCCTCCCCGGACCTGGCCCTGGTGCACCGGCTGGCCGCCGCCCTCCTCGCCTACCAGGGTCGGTCCAGGCTGCTCGAGGTCATCGTGGCGGACCTGGCCCGTGGAGACCTCCCGGAGCGCTGCCCCAGGTTCGACAAGCTGGCCGCCGTGGTGGAGGAAAAACGTGGATTCCAGTTCCGGGCGGTCCTGGAGAACCTTCCCGGTCCCGCAGGCTCCCCCCAGGAGGCCATGGCCGAGGTCTGGAAACAGGTCCAGACACGACGCGGCGGCCTCGAGGATGCCAGGGAAGCCCGACAGGCCATCGTGTCCGAATTGCCCGAGGCGGTGCAGCGCGCGTTCGAACACGAGGGCGAGGCCTTTGCACGGGCGCTGCAATCCGCGCTCGCCGCCCTGCCCGAAGCCGAGGCGACCCGGGTCGTGGAACGGTTGACCTCCGCCGGCATCATCGAGTCTGCCGGACCCGTGGACCTGGCACAGACCCTCCAAGTGCTCGACCCGGTCCTCCGGGGCATCGCGGAAGTCGCCCTCGGCGATCGCTCCCAGCAAGCGCGCCTCGTGGCGGACATCATGGAACTCGAGCGCAAGGGCTGGCGTATCGGGCGTGCCGTCCAGCGGATCTGGGCGGGAGAACGACGGCCGGAGGTGCTCACCGCGGACATGGACGGGAACAGCGCGGCCCTGGTCCAGGCGATCCTGGCCCTCCTCGAGGGCGTGCAGCAGCAGGGTGGGGCCGGGTCCACCGGGGCGACCGGGGAAGGAGAAGGCGGCTCCTGACGCCCGATTCAGCTCTTTCCCTGTCCCGGGCCTTGCGCCGGACCCGGGGGCACGACATAATCACGCAACCGGGTTGAAGCGCCATGGGCCGCAGCCCCGAATCCACGGCGGCGGCCCGGGGAAACGTTGCGCCCCTGCACAGGGGCCGCAAGAGGGGAGGTTCCATGCCAGATCCGTATGTTCCGGCCGAAAGCACGACTCGAGACTTCTCCATCAAGGCAGTGGTGTTCGGCGTGGTGTTCGGCGCCGTGTTCGGCTCGGCCAACGCCTACCTGGGCTTGAAGGTGGGCCTGACCATCAGCACCGCCATTCCGCTCGCGGTCATCTCCGTCGCCCTGTTCAAGTTTCTCGAGCCGGTCCTGGGTCGCACATCGATCCTGGAGTGCAACATCACCCAGACCGCAGGCTCCTCGAGTTCCTCCCTGGCCTCGGGGGTGATTTTCACCATCCCGGCACTGTTCATGTGGGGGTTCTCGCCCAGCCTGTTCCAGATGTCCATGCTCGCCGCCCTCGGCGGAATCCTCGGCATCCTTTTCATGATTCCACTCCGGCGATTCCTGATCGTGCGCGAGCACGCCACCCTCCCCTACCCCGAAGGAACCGCGTCCGCCCAGGTCCTCATCGCAGCCGACCAGGGCGGCGCCACGGCTCGAGCCGTGTTCACAGGACTGGGAATCGGTGCGGCATACAAGGCGTTCCTCAGCTTCCTCCGCGTGGTTCCCGACGCCGTCGCAATCCGCCTGCCCGTGATCCCCAAGGCCCTGGTCGAACTCGAGACCATGCCCGCGCTCCTCGGGGTCGGCTACATCCTCAATTATCGCGTCTCCGCCATCATGGTCGCAGGCGGACTCCTGTCATGGCTCGTCATCATCCCCATCATCGCCTACTTCGGCGCCGGGTACCAGGTCCCCCTGTTCCCGGAAACCGCCTCCACCATCGCGCAGATGAGCGCCCCCGCCCTCTGGAGCCGCTACGTCCGTTACATCGGCGCCGGCGCCGTCGCCGCAGCCGGAATCCTCACCGTGATCAAGTCGATCCCAACCATGTACGACTCGCTCCGCGCTGGATTGGCCGGCTTGCGCGGTATCTCGAACGCGGACGGTCCCAAGGGGCCCGCACGCACCGACCGCGACCTCCCCATGGGCATCGTGTTCGGCGGCGTCGCACTCGTCATCCTGGTGCTCACCATCCTGCCCAACGTCATCGGCGTCCACACTTCCCTGATCATGCGCGCCGTCGCCGCCGTCTGCATCGCCATCTTCGCCTTCATGTTCGTCACCGTCTCCTCCCGTATCGTCGGCCTGATCGGGGTCTCCTCCAATCCAACCTCGGGCATGACCATCGTCACCTTGCTCGGTACCAGCTTGATCTTCAGCCTCCTCGGTTGGACCGACAACCTCGGCAAGGCCACCGCGGTCACCATCGGAACCGTCGTCTGCGTCGCAGCATCCATCGCTGGCGACATCTCCCAGGACCTCAAGAGCGGCTACCTGCTCGGCGCCACCCCCATGCGACAGCAATCCGCCGAACTGCTCGGTGCCGTCTTCTCCGCCGCATTCGTGTGCCTCGCCGTCTGGGTCCTCGGCGAAACCTTCACCTTCGGGTCCGAGGCACTCCCTGCACCACAGGCCACCTTGATGAAAACCGTCGTCGACGGCGTCCTCTCCGCTAACCTCCCCTGGGGCCTCGTCCTCACTGGCGCCGCCATCGCCGCGGTCGTCGAACTCCTGGGACTCCCATCCCTCCCCTTCGCCGTCGGCGTCTACCTCCCTCTCTCCGCCATGACCCCCGTGTTCCTCGGCGGCGTCGTCCGCCACCTGGTCGACACGGCAAAAAAACAGAACAACAACTCCCACGACAGCAACTCCGACGACGCCAGGGAACAGGGCGTCCTCCTCAGTTCCGGTCTCATCGCCGGAGAGGGCATCATGGGCGTCGGGTTGGCCGTCTTCGCCTTCGTGTCCGGAAGAAAACCCGCCGGGATCGGCTTCGCCCTCGAGGGCGTCACCGGAGAAATCGTCTCCTTTGCCCTCTTCCTCCTCCTCGCCGCCTACCTCCACCACGTGGGCCGCAGCCGGTGAGTCGACAACTCCGGCTCAAGGTGTCGAGCCCGGAACGCAGTCGAGCCAGGGAGAGGTCCGGTCTGAATCTGAAGATGTCGTCGACCCGCGGGGAGGTCGGGTCCGGGTGCAAGGTCGGGTCCGGGGAGATCGAGCCGGGGAAGAGAACGGCCGGGGGGAGTTGACCGCACGACCGAGCCGACACAGGCCGACTCGAGCGCGCCGGTTCGTCCGGGTCAGGCGTACAACGTGACCGGATGACGCCTCAAGGCGGACTTGAGCTTCCGTCGCGCCCGCAGCTCGATCTGGTGAATGCGCTGGCGGGAAAGCTGCAAATGCTCCCCGATCTCCTTCAAGGTCCAGGCCCGGTCCGCCAGGTAGCGGCGCTCGATGATCTCCCGCTCCTGCGGCGTCAGGCCTTGCAGCGCTTCCTTCAACCACACCTGGTGGTTCATGGACGCTTCTCGATCCGCCAGCTCGGTTTCCTGATCCGGCCGGTCGTCCGCCACCGTGTCGTACATCGTTTGCTTGGAACTCCAGGCCGCTGTCTGGTCCAGCGACACCTCCACCCCTGTCGGCCACGCCCCATGGCCCCATTCCTCGCGATCCCCATCCCCCGCGCCATCCGAGGACCAACGCGGCACAGACATCATCGCACGCCCCACCTTGTGACGACGCTGCAAAAAACGCTGAATGTACGCCCGGACCCACCACGATGCATAGGTCACCAGCCGGACGTTCCGATCCGGATCGAACCGCTGCACCGCCTGCAACAGGCCGAGGTTGCCTTCCTGCACCAACTCCGCAAGCCCCACTTCCGGCTGGTTGTACTGCACCGCAATCTTGACCACCGCACGCAGATTCGAGCGGATAAGCTTGTGCGCGGCTTCCATGTCCCCGGTCTCACGGTATATCCGGGCCAGCCGCACTTCTTCCTCCCGGGACAAAGGCTCACACGCACGCAATCCCTTCAAGTAGTATGTCAAGGCGGTCGTGGAGAGCTTTCGTTGTCGACGCTTCATCAGGGGCATCCTCCGCGTGTCCAGGTTCGGTTCACCCATGGAAACGTGCAGGATTCGGGCCAGCCTGCCCCCGCCTCCACGACAATGCCGGGATCAAGGCCCAACCCGTTGAAAATCCTTGGAAACTTTTTTCACCCTCGCGCACACACGCTCGAGACCGACGGCGCGGCTTCGGTCCGCATTGTCTCAGACTGTCTCAGTGAGACATGAGACAGGCAAAATGAGACAACCGGGACACTCGATCCGCGACGTGAGACAGGGAGGCGCCGGGGCGGCCCGGGGTGCCGGGAGGCGCGAGGCGTGTACTCGACGATCAGCAGGCGGGGTTTGTGAGCGCGGTTCAGAACTGGAATTGTGAGCGCGGTTCAGAACTGGAATCCGGAGTCATTGGAATCGTGCTGGGAACGGAACAGTTCCTTGATTTCGTACTCGGAGAGGTCGGAGAGGCCCGCGAGGAGTGCGCTCATGTTGTCCTTTTCCAGGACGCGGATCATGTAGTTCACGTACACAGCGAGTGTTTCGGCGGTGATTCCGTCCTCGAGGGGCAGGGTGATGATGGCCCAGACCTCGCCGTCGGAGCTGTCCCAGCTATACTTGACGAACTGGTGTTCGAAGTTGAGGTTCATCATGTATCCGAGGATCATGAGGTTGACGAACATGCGTTCGCGGGACTGGTTGTCGAGGCTGACGACGCCGATGTCCGGTGCGACGATGTTCAACTGGTCTCCCTCGGCGGCGTGGAGCACGAGGCGGTGCTGATCCTCCTGTCCGGCGACGTTGATGACGAAGAGGTCATCCTTGCGGTTGTAGTCCCATCCGGCCCGCTCGATGTGTTCTGCGAGCACTTCGGGGTTGACGGAGGGGGGGCAGCCCTTGTGATCGGTACGTTCCGCGGCGGCCGAGCTGGTGGAGCTCATGCCTGCCTGGCAACTGCTCAGGTCTCTGGTGCATTCACGGTAGTCCTCGTTGCACTGGTCCACGGTGTACCGCAGGCCACTGCAACACCCTGACGCGGTGAGCGCCAGGGTTACACAAAGCAACCATTTCATGGATTCACCTCAACGGTCTCGAGTTGGAAGGCCGTGCCTGGGCTTCGAGCGGGCCGAGGGCGGCCGGTCTGGGTCCGCGTTTGAGCCTACCACGCGGTGAGCGGCCGGATCAAGGGCGATGTTGCAAAAAAGTTCGACAGCGTGCCCGAGTGTGAGGCGTGTCTTGTCGTCTTCCTGCCCGGCTCCCGGGAGGAGAGAGAAGCGGGCCACCGGCCCTGGAGTTGTGGACAGGAAGCGGCTCGAGGGTATAGGCTAGGATATCCCCTGCGAAAAAGGAGAGAGAACCCATGCGCTGCACGACTCGAGCCCTGTTTCTGCTCGCCCTCGTCGCCCCCGGCCTGGTCCAGGCGGCGGGACTGACCCAACACCAGTTCATGTCCGACATTGCGCAGGGCCTGGTGTCCGACCCGGACCTGGGCGATTGTCTGGCGAACCACCGGAACGCCTATCTGATGGGCGCACCGTTCCCGGACACCGGCTGGGTCATTTTCAACGATCCGCTGTCCGAGACCGCGCACCGCACCGCATTCATCGATGCGTTCGTGGATCACATCCGTGAGACCTACGCCTACCCGTATGCGGACCAGCAACGTCTGATCGCCTTCATGCTCGGGGTGGCTTCCCACGTGGCGGACGATCCGCCCTACCACTCGGGTTTCATTCAGGCGGTGGCGGATCACGACTTCAACGGCAACTACCAACTGGCACACGGGATGTGTGATGCCGGGCTCGAGTTCATCGCGATCGTGGACCATGACCGGTGGGAGGATGTGCCCACCTACTGGCTCCCCCTGTGGGACATCGAACAGGTCTACGCCCGGCTGGGTGAGCATTACGACCGCTGGGAGTTCATCCTGGGCAACATGGTGCTCCTGGTGCTCGAGCAGGCGGAGCGCTGGGTGGCGGACCCGCTCTACCGGCCGCTGTCGCGCACCATGCCCTGGGCGGTGGACAACTACTACACCTATCCGGACGGGGGTCTGTTCAATGGTGGGGAGACCGCAGCGGCCTATTACGAGGCCACCTGGGCGACGCTGATGAGCCCGGGAACGGCCCGGACCGCCTCCCGTGTCGGCCGCCTGAACCGGCCCCTCGAGCCTGCTCCAGGTCCGGATGCGGCCCAGGAGGTGCTGGCTGCATTCGCCCGCCGCTGTCTCGCGGATGGGACCGTGCACGTGCCGGTGGTGGCGCATCGGGACGGGAGCGTCACCCTGTACGCTCCTGTGATCGACGACCTGGACCGCTGGGAGGACGGGGTGCGCGCCCTGGCGGAGGCGTTGGCGCCGGCCCGAAACTGACCTTGGTGTTCACGAGGTGATCCGGTGCGTTTTTGCCGGGCCGACGGCCGCGGAAGCGCGAACCCGGGCCGATGACGGCTCGGCCGTCGACGTGCCGTATCCCACGGGGAGGAAGGAGCGCTCATGTCCAGCGAGGATCTCTCAAGGCGCCCGCGCCTTCCCCGCCACGCCTATCCTTTTGAGCAGCGGCGGTGGACAAAACAGGACTGGGTGATGGCGGAGAAGGATCGGGACCTGCTTGCCGCCCGGCTCGAGCTTCCGCCGGTCGCCGACCTTTCCGAGGAGGTCCAGGAACTCCTCCTGAAGTACACGATCGCGTGTCATCTCAATATTTCCTGGTACCAGCGCCAGCGGGAACGGGAGCAGCGGCGATATCGCCTGTTCGTGGTGCTCGCCGTGGCCGTGGTGGCCGCCACTCCGGCCCTGGTGTTCTTCCTCTCCACCAGGCTCGACTCGTCCCAGACCCCTTTGATCACCGCGCTCCTGGCCGGCATCTTCGGCACGCTCAAGTGCCTCGGCGCCATCCTCGAGCACCGCAGGCTGGTGGGCCTGTTCTGGAAGGCGGAATCGGACCTCAAGACCGACCTCTACGCCTTCGAGGATCGGTGGCGTGGCAAGCTCCACGTCGACCGGTCGCGGTCGAACCAGGGGCAAGAACCCGGGGAGCATGATATCAACAAGGACTTCCTTCTCGACCTCAAGCTCTGCGTGCGCAATGCCGAGCGGATCCGGCGCGAGGAGCAGGACCGGTTCTTCGCACGGTTCGACCAGGTCCCGTTCGACGTGACCCAGATCCTCTCCTCGTCCGCCCGGGCCGCCCGGGACGCGCCCAAGACCTTCTCGAGCCCCCGGAAAAGCGTGATCGAGCTGGAGGCCGAGGTGGCTGAAGGCCGGGCGCGACTGGCCTACTTGAGCGCGCGGCTCGAGGAAGTGAGCACGGAACTCGCAAGCCTCGAGGGAGACTCCACCGCCCTCGGGGACGCCCGGCGCCAGGCCTTGATGGACGAGGTGGACCGACTGCACCGCCTTCGCGTCGACCTCGAGATCGCCCTCTCGGACCGGGTTGCCAGGCTCGGCCGGAACCCGTCGTAATCATGCGAATCCTGTTTGTCACCTCGCTCACGGACGCTCACACCCCTCACCGCCCCCTGCGGTCGCCGGAGCAGATCCAGTTCGGCATCTCCTACCTCTCCGCGTGTCTCCAGCAGGCCGGGCACCAGACCCGGCTCGCGGTGCTCAGCAGCACATGGGGCCGGTACAACCGCCACCTCATCCTCGAAAGCGCCCGCGACTTTCCCCCCGACCTCATCGCCTTCACCGCGGTCTCCTCGGAATTCCCGTTCATCGCCGCCGTCGCCGACTGGAGTCGCCACCGGTTCCCGCACGCACACCGGATCCTGGGCGGTCCTCACGCCACGCTCCGCCCCCGAGAAGCCCTTGCATTCCCATTCGACGCGGTCTGCGTCGGCGAGGGGGAGGCCACCCTGGTGGCCACCGCGAACCGCCTGGCCTGCGGAACCCCGCTCGAGCCCCTCGGCAACCTCTGGATTCGCCGGGCCGGCCGGGTGATCCCCGGACCACAGGAACCGTTTCTCCAGGACCTCGACCAGCTCCCATTTCCAGACCGCTCGATGTGGTCCCCCTGGATCACCCCGGACTCGAACGGGAGGCCCGCGGTGCTCCTCGGACGGGGCTGCCCCTACCTCTGCACCTACTGCTCCAACCACGCACTCAGCCGTGCCGCCCCGGGCCCATACGTGCGGCTGAGACGGCCCGGACCGATCGTGGCGGAGATCGCAGCCCTGGCCGCCGCTGCCGAAACCCGGGGGCGGCCGCTGGACGAGATCGCGCTCGAGGTGGAATCCATCGACCTGGACCGGGCCTGGGCCCTCGACCTCTGTGCGGCCCTGGCTCGCTTCAACGCCGAACGGCCCCGCCCGGTCGGGTTTGCCACCAACCTGCGGGTGGCGCCGCGATCCGATCCGACCCCGCTGTTCGAGGCCATGCGCAAGGCCGGCTTCCGCCGAATCACCCTCGGGCTCGAGTCCGGGAGCGACCGGGTGAGACGGGAGGTGATGAAGCGGTCGTACAGCACCCAGGACGTGCTGGACACGGTCCGGGAGGCGCGCCGACACGGGCTCGAGGTGGTGTTGCAAAACATCATCGGCGTTCCGGGCGAGACGGAGGCGGAAGCCCTGGAGACGGCCTTGCTCAATCGTATCCTGGAGCCGGAACGGTACTACGTGGGGGTCTTCCACCCCTACCCGGGCACGGAGCTGCACGCTGCCTGTGTGCGTCGCGGCATCGTCGCCACCAGTCTCCGGGGAGGGCGGGAGCGGAGCGTCCCGGTCCTCGACCTGCCCGAGTTCCCGGCGCACCGGATTCGCCGCACCCTGGTCTGGTTCGACTTTCACGTGAGCGCGGGGAGAAGACCGGCCTTGCGCATTGCGTCTCGAGCCCTTCGGACCTGGGTCCGGACCCACCCCCGGCTGGATCTCCCGGCACGAAGACTTCGGGGCGGGCTCCCGCTCCGCCGCCTGGAGCGCCTCATGGTCACCATCGGCCGGTCGTGGTCTGGAAAACAGGACAAGGGCCCGGGGAACAGGAGGCGGCGGGGATGAATCGGGTCGCTGCCCTGGTTGTGCGTCACTTCGGCCGGGTCACCAGCGGGGAGAAGCTCATCCCCGAGGTCGACGGGCTGCGGTTTCTGGCGATCCTCCCGGTGGTGCTTCATCACCTCCAGATTTTTGTCACCGAGCGATCCCCGACGCCCTTCCTGGACACGCCCTGGTCACGACTGCTCCAGGATGTGATCCGACAGGGCCGGTACGGGGTGGACCTCTTCTTCGTGCTCAGTGGGTTCATCCTCGCCCTCCCGTTTGCTCGAGCCGCACGAGGCCGGGGGAATCCGGTGAACCTGAAGCGCTACTACCTGCGGCGTCTGACCCGGATCGAGCCGCCTTACGTGGTCTCGTTGCTCCTCCTCTTCGCCCTGTCGGCCCTGGTCAAGGGCGCGGACACAGCGCGCGCCCTGTTGCCGAATCTTGGCGCAAGTCTGCTCTACGTGCACACACTGCTCCTGGGGGAGAACAGCCGGATCAACAGTGTGGCATGGTCGCTCGAGGTGGAGGTGCAGTTCTACCTGGTGGTGCCCTTGCTGGTGCACGTGTTCCGGCTGCCCGTGCGGACCCGGCGGTTCCTCCTGCTGCTGGGCGCCGTGGCGCCGGCCGTGGCCAACCCCCTGGGATGGCCCGGCGCGCGCCCCAGCCTGCTGGTCTTCCTACAGTACTTCCTCGTGGGGTTCCTGCTGGCAGACCTCTACCTCACCGCCGGCGGGTGGCGGCAGACCCGGCGCACATTCCTCGCCGACGGATGGGTCCTGGCCGCCATGCTCGCCTGGTATGGGCTGCACCGGCTCGACTGGGCGGTGTCCGAGGTGGTGCTTCCCGGCGTGCTCGGCGTGGTGGTCTGGGCGGCGTTTCGCGGACGCGCCCTGGGCTGGATCTGTTGCAACCTGTTCATCCGCACGGTCGGCGGCATGTGCTACTCGATCTACCTGCTGCACTATCCCACGATCTCCCTGGTGGGCCGGTTCACCGTGGGGGTCGACGCATCCCCCCACTATCCTCTCCATTTTCTGATCCAGGCCCTCCTTGTCCTGCCCGCAGTGCTGATGGTCGCCGCACTCTTCTTCGTCCTGGTCGAGCGGCCGTGCATGGTCCCGGACTGGCCCAGACGCCTCGTCCAACGACTCAGCCCGGGACGGGCCTGAGCCGCCCTGTCGCCTCCGGCGGCCTGGAGGGTGCTGATGGACGACGTGCGTTGCGCAACGGGAACGGTGGTCAAGGCCGGGCGCCGGGGATATACTGCGCGCAGGGACCAGGAGGATATCCGCCGGGCCGGGGGGGTCTGTTGGATGTTCCTGTTTTTCGTGGACGAGGCGCATGAACGAGGACCCAGCCCATGACCAGGTCCGGGAACCGCTGCCCTACCTGCTGGTGGTGAACTCCCTGCGCGGTGGCGGGGCCGAGCGTCAGGCGGCGTTGCTGGCGACCCACCTCCCGCCGACCGAAATTTGCCTCCTGGAACAGGGACAGGTCTACGACACCGGATCGGCTCCGGTCCACGTGATCGGACACGGTCCCTTTCGATCCCCCCTGCCCCGATTGCTCGAGGTGCCGTTGCTCGCGCAACGTCTGGCCGCGCACCGGCAGCCGGTGGTGGTGAGCTTCCTGGAGCGCTCGAACTTCGTGAACATCCTCTCCCGGTCACGGGCGCCGCACGCGGTGGTGGTGTCGGAGCGGGGCCATCCCACCCGGTATTACAGCC
Organism: uncultured Gammaproteobacteria bacterium; assembly: GCA_964418585.1. Taxonomy (GTDB): domain Bacteria; phylum Myxococcota_A; class UBA796; order JAJRTE01; family JAJRTE01; genus JAJRTE01. The sequence goes on from CAYQMG010000107.1 coordinate 16,165, forward strand.
AGGGTCTGCGCCGGTTGCAACTCCCCCTGATCCGACGCCTCTATCCTCGAGCCGACGTGGTGGTGACCAACTCCCACGGCGCGGCCCGGGACCTGGCGAGCCACCTTCGGGTCCCTCGATCCAGACTCCAGGTGATCCCGAACATGCTGGACACCCGGACGATCCGGTTGCGTGCACAGGAGCCGTTGCCCCACGGGGCCGAGGCCTGGTTCCAGGATCCGGTGGTGGTCGCCATGGGTCGGCTCTCCGGAGAAAAGGGGACCTGGCACCTGGTCCGGGCGTTCCAGACCGTGCGCCGCCGCCTCCGCGCCCGCCTGCTTCTCCTCGGCGACGGCGCGCTCCGGCCCTACCTGGAGACCCTGGTGCACCGGCTGGGCCTGGAAGCGGATGTGCATTTCGCCGGGTTCGTGGCCCAACCGTGGGCGTTCCTGGCCCGGAGCACGGTGTTCGTGCTCCCCTCGCTGTGGGAAGGTCTGCCCAACGCCTTGCTCGAGGCGATGGCGAGCGGGGTGGCCGTGATTGCTGCGGACTGCCGGTCCGGTCCTCGAGAAATCCTGGACGGACCGGAACACCTGGACCGGGAGGCGCGCGGGGTCGAGTACTGCGCGCACGGGGTGCTCGTCCCGGTGGCCTCGGGCCGCCGGTGGGGTCCCGACGACCCGCTGGAGCCGGCCGAGCGCTTCCTGGCGGAAGCGATGACCGCCTTGCTGGAGGATCGAGCGCGGCGTCTTTCCTACGTGCGAGCGGGCCTGGCGCGGGCGGCGATGTTCGAGCCTGCCCGGGTGGTTCCGCTGTGGCGCGCGCTGATCGAGGCGGGCGTGCACGGGACGCCTGGGCCCGGGCGGTAGCCGATTCTCCCACTTTTTTTGTGTCGAATGCGACCGCCTTTGAATAGGTGAGGACCTCCCTGCGTCTCATGGCATGAAGCGCATCGCCCGGGCGAGTCGAACCACAACCTCCCAGTCGAAAAAGGAAATGGAGCAACGCCATGAAGCGAATGACGATGATTCTCTCGATTTTGCTGGTCACCACTGCAATGCCGGTCCTTGCCGCCGCGGGTCCGGTGCCCGGGCCTGGAACGCGACCCACGGAACAGTACGTGGACCGGGTCGCCCTGGCGGACGACCACCGGGACCTGAAGGAACTCGAGCGGCTGGTGCGCCGACTGGATCGTGCAATGATGACGCACAATGCATCGCTGGTCCTGTCCGTGGACCGCGGGTTGTCCCGGTACCTGGCGGCCGAGATCGCCGAGAGTCGGCGGGAACTGGCAGCGGCGCGGGCCGAGGTTCTTCGGGACCGTTCGGGCCGGGTCGATGATGTCCGGGACCTTCGCCGGGAAGAGGCGGAACTGAACCGGAAAGTGGCGCTTGCCGGGACCCTGAGCCGGATCCAGGGCCGACTGGACAACGGGGCGATGTCCTTGCGGCGGTCCATCCTGTTCGAGCTTCGGGGCATGGCCAGGAACGAGATCCAGCGGAGCGCCATGGAGTTCCAGGAAGACCGGATCCACGGTTCGGTTTCCTACCCGGCCCCTCCCCCACCGCGCTAGACGCCGTCCTCCCCTTTTTTCCCCCACCTCTCGACTTCACCCGGGTCCTCCTCCCCGGAGAAACGCCGCCACCACGCCCACCAGGCCTCAAACATCAGCACCGCCCACAGCCGCGCATGCCACCGGCGCCGCCCATCCAGGTGCTCGAGCCACAGTCGCCGGATCGGCGCGGCATGGAAAAAACCCTCCTGGTCAAGCCGGGTTGGATTCAGCAGCTCCTCGGCCCAGGACCGCAGCGGTCCGCGCAGCCACTCGCCGACCGGGACGCCGAATCCCATCTTGGGCCTGTCTGTCAACCGGCGCGGCACGTGACGCTCGAGCACCTTGCGGAGCAGCCACTTGGGGCCCTCCCCCTGGACGCGCAGCCCGGCCGGAAGGCTCCAGGCAAACGCCACCACCCGGTGGTCCAGCAAGGGGACTCGAGCCTCCAGGCCCACCGCCATGCTGGCCCGGTCCACCTTCACCAGGATGTCGTCCGGGAGATACCGCAGGGTGTCGTGGAACATCATCCGCTCCGTCGGATCGGTCACTTCCCGCGGAGGAAGCGCGTTCCAGAACAAATCCTCGTCCTCCCGCGCACCTCTCACAATGCTCGATGGATCGGGAAAAGTGGCGTTGACCCGACGGTAGAGATCGTCCGCGTCGGTCGCGCCCGCCACCAGGGCCAGCTTGGCCACCTTGTCGCTCACCGGGCCTGCATACCCGTAGCGGTTGATCGCCGGCGCCAACGGCGCAAGCACACGGTCGATCCAGGCGTCCGGCGCCCGGGTACAGAGCGCCGCCCCCACACGCCTCGCCGGTCCCGGCACCCGGGACAGGTGGCGCCACAGGCGCCGCACCATGGCATACCGGCTGTACCCGCCGAACAGTTCGTCCCCACCGTCCCCCGAAAGGCTCACCGTCACGTGCCGACGCGCCAGGCGGGACACCAGGAACGTGGGAATCTGCGACACGTCCGCAAACGGCTCGTCGTAAATCCCGGGAAGCTGCGGGATGACCTCCATGGCATCTCGAGGAGATACGTACAGTTCCGTGTGCAACGTGCCCAGGTGCGCCGCCACCTCCCGGGCGTGTGGGGCCTCGTCGTACTCCCCCTCCTCGAACCCGATCGAAAAGGTGGACACAGGACGCGAACTCCCCGCCTGCATCAACGCCACCACCGTGGACGAGTCGATCCCACCGGACAAAAACGCGCCCAACGGCACGTCCGACAGCATGCGATCCGCGACCGCCGCATGCACCAGCGCCTCGAGCCGGTCGACCGCTTCCTCCCAGGTCCCGCTGAACGGTTGCGCACGCCCTTCCCGCACCACCGCGTCGAGCGTCCAGTAGGGCCGGATCCGGATCACACCGGAGCCGCCGCGACGCAGGCCAAGCTCGAGGATACAGCCAGGCTCCAGCTTGCGGTACCCGGTCAGGATACAGGTGTCCCCCGGAACGTATCCGTGGCGGAGGTAGGCGGCGAGCACGTCCCGGTCCACCGGCGGATCAAACCCGGGAAACGGGCGAAACGCCCGGATCTGGGACGCAAACAGAAAACTGCCACCGCAATGGCCGTAGTAGAGCGGCTTGATCCCCAGCCGATCCCGCACCAGGTACAGCGAACGCCGCTCCGCGTCCCAGAGCGCAAACGCGAACATGCCCACAAACCGACCAACCGCCGCCTCCAGCCCCCATTGCTCGATCGCGGCCAGCACCACCTCGGTGTCCGAATGTCCACGAAACCGAACCCCGCCGGCCTCGAGTTCTCTCCTCAAGGCCGGCGCGTTGTACACCTCCCCGTTGTAGACGATCGCTAGTCGGCCGGACCCACTCTGCATGGGTTGCCGCCCCGCCGGCGAAAGGTCCAGAATCGCAAGCCGCCGGTGTCCAAATCCGACACCAGGCCCCTCGAGGTACCAGACACCGTGGTCGTCCGGGCCTCGAGAAGTCAGGGTCGCAGCCATGGTCCGCAGGAGCGTGCGCGCGGCAGCAGCCGAATCATGGTGATTGGCGAATCCAACGATCCCACACACGGGAACCTCGTTCTCGTTCTCGATCCTCCCGCGCGTCCCTCACGCGCGTCCCCCGTTCCCTGGGCCGGGACAATCCCCCGGGCCGGCCCCCCTGGCCGTCGAGCCGGCGGGGAGGTATCATACCCTGACAGCGGCCGAAGCGCCACGACTAGCACTGTCCAGGGTCCGGGGTGTCTCGAACGCCCGCCTCGAGACCCCGAAGGAGACGCCATGGTCAAGGAAAAAAACAGGAGAAAGGTCCTCTTCCTCTGCACCGGCAACTCGTGCCGCAGCCAGATGGCCGAAGGATGGACTCGGAAACTCCTCGGCGACTGGATCGAGGCCTGGTCCGCCGGTGTGGCGCCCACCCGCGTGGACCCAAGGGCCGTCGCCGTCATGCTCGAGGCCGGCGTGGACATCTCCTCCCAGTACGCGAAAAACGTCGACGCAATCCGCCACATCCCGTTCGACCTCGTCATCACACTCTGCGGACACGCCAGGGAAACATGCCCCGCGTTCCCTGGTCCCACCTCCCAGATCCACCACCCATTCGATGACCCCCCCCGCCTCGCCGCCACCGCTCACTCCGAGACCGAGGCATACACCCATTACCGGCGCGTCCGGGACGAGATCCGCGCCTTCGTCCTGTCACTCCCCGCCATCATGAGCGCCGAATCCCGATCCGGAACCGACCTGGAAAACCGCCGTGGTTGAGGCGTGCGTGCCCGACGCCCTGCAAAACACTCGGCGACGCCTCCCAGGACCACGGTGCGCCGGGCGAGGCTCCACCCGGCGACCGGGACGCGGTGGGGCCAGGTCCCTGACCGACGCCCGCGAAGACGGCGGTATGTTCGGCTGCAGATTCTGAGAACCCCCCGCCCCCCCCGGCCCCGCCCGCCCACACGGCCCGGCTCTCCCCTGTTCCGGTCGTGGACCTCTTCTGGGGAGTCTCCCCCTGCTCTTGCAGCCTTTTCCAGCGCGTACAGCTCCCGGATGTGGCCAGGCCCGCGCCCTGTCTGCTGCTCCCCTTTTCGTTTTCGCTGCTTCCCAACCCGTCGGATGGTATGGATACA
>CAYQMG010000108.1:0-19962 GCA_964418585.1 uncultured Gammaproteobacteria bacterium
CCCACGCCCCCTCCACCCACGCCATCCCCCACACCGCTGCCGCCCCTCGTTCTCTCCAGCCAGGAAAACCCCGCCGACCCACAATCGTGGACTTTCGACCTCACATTGCTCACCCCTCGCGCCCTCGTGCTCACTTGCACACAGGACGACGACCCGGAAGAACGACACCGCCTGACCTCACCAGCCCAGGCCAGCCACCACATGGTGCTCCACGGCCTCCGCGCCGACGCGGCCTACACCTGTACCGCCCAGATCGAAGATGACCCCTCCCGCACCTCGAATCCAGTGGCTTTCTCCACCGCCCCGCTCCCGCCCGACCTCCATCTGCCCGTCCTCTCGGTCCCCCCAGACAACGTCGCCGACATCGGCTACACCCTGGTGAACTACGCCATCATGGACGACGACTCCTGGACCTACACCGCCGACCGCCTCGTCCTCCTCGACGCCCTCGGAAACGTTCGCTGGTACCGCGACAAGGGCGGCGGGGGCGACGTGGAAGTCACCTGGGCCGGCAACGGCCTGATCCTGTTCGGAGGAATGGCCAACACCTACTACACGCCTGCCCTCGTAAACCTGGACAAGGCCGAGGTGTTCATCGCCAACGCCACCCCACTCACCCCCTATGACATCGCCGGCACTTTCCACCACGACGTGGGCATGTCCGCCAACGGCAATACCATCTTCGCCATGACCAAAACCCGCATCGACGACACATGGCGCGGCTTCATCGTTCGCGAAATCGACATCGCCACCAACGAGGTGGTCTGGTGGTGGGACGCCTACGCAGACGGTGTCAAGGCCGGCTGGCTCGAGCCCGGTTCCGAATCCAATGTGGACCCATACCACGCAAATTCTGTTCAAGACCGCTGGGAGGACGGCCGGTGCTACGTCTACCTGGGCCTGCGAAACCAGAACCAGGTACTCAAGGTCGATTACCAGACCAAGGCGGTCGTGTGGCGCCTGGGCTACAAGGGCGATTTCACGCTGCTCGAGCCGGATGGGACGCCGGCTGCGTCTGATAGATGGTTCTTTCAGCAGCACGATACCAAACGGAACGGCGACCTCTTCCTCGTCTACGACAACGGCAAGACCCGGAGTGAGGTCGGCGGGGAAGACTACACCCGGGTCCTCGTGCTCCGACTGAACGAACAGGAACGAACGGCGACCATTGTGCTCGAATATACCGAACCCGGCTGGTTCGAACCGATCTGGGGCGGGATGGACCTGCTTCCCAACGGCCATTACCTGGTGGCGCGCGGTCACTGCCCCCTGTGTATCTCGACCCCGAACACGAGCGCCTTGATCGAGATCGATGCGGAGGCTCAGGTGGTGTGGCGACTCGACTACCAGAATGAGAACGAGGTGTTCTACCGTGCAGACCGGGTGGACGGCTGTGCTCTGTTCCACAACGTGGCCTACTGCCCCGACCTGGACCAGACCGGGCGCTGAGACGAAGGTACGCCGGTGGATCGATCAGTCCTCCATTACCGCCTTGACACCTCGATAGATCAGATAGATCACCAGCACCGCAAGCCCGAACCGGATGACGAGAGCCAGTAGACTGACCGTGATACCGATGAAGCCTAACACAACCTTGAAAATCACGGGAAGCAGGATGATCACCAGTAGGATGATACCGACCGTCTTCAGAAACTCCATGAAGCGCCTCCGGGCTTGCGTAAATCAAGATCCCTGAATTTGTCTACCAGTGTCTACGCACAAGGGCAATCAAAATTGCACCAGGGGGAGTGCAAACTGTTCCCGAGTTCGGCTCCACTTCACCACGCGGCAACATCATGGACGAAAACGAGGCACCCCTCGCCGACATTCATCCCACGCCCCCTCCAGAGCCTCGAGGTGTGGCAGGGTGACGACGCCCTGCACGGTGCCCCGGCCACGGGCAAGATGACGCCGCCCCCGGTCGCCGGTGGACCCGAGAAAAGAAGCGACCTCGGCCTCGCTCGAGAGTGCTATACTGAAAACGGACGTCTGTCCCGTCTCCCCAGGGCCTCCGGCCCCACGTTGCGGGGAGTCAAGCCAAGGAGGGAGTCTCATGCCAACCCGCGACCTGCTCCGTGCGCTCTTCGTCGATCGGACCCACCACATCCGGCTTCACGTCCACCACGAGGATTCGGACCACGGCGCCCGGATCGGAGGCAGACCGCCCGAGGTGTTGGCACAGAGACCGATCGCATGCCCTGTCTGTGGCAAACCAACTCGCTATTTCCTCACCGTGGAGACTGACGTGCTGGGCCGCGACATCTGCCCATCCGGAGCACTCTCCATCTTTCACTGCACCGACATCGAATGCCTGGTACAGGGATGGCACTTCCGCGACCCATCGCCCCTGGTCTGTGTGCCCCACCGTCGCTCCCCTCGAGCGTCCACGCCCGGTCCGCTCGACTCGCCGATCGAGGGGCGGTCCATCGTGGCGGGCGACCTGTACCGGGACCGGGCCAGGTTTGGGACTCACGAACAGGCGTCCAAGGTCGGCGGCCGTCCCGGCCTGGTTCAGGACGAGGGTGAGGAAGAAATCCGCAAGCTCGAGTCGTCCCACCTGTTTTTCCTCTTCCAGTTCAACGAGGAAGACTATCCCCGGGACATGCGGATCGATGGTCACCCATTCCGCAACGGCACCCTTTACGTGTTCTGCCACGGGCGGGAGGGTGTGCTGCCGAAGGACTTCGGGCAGTGTGCGGCCTTCTGGGAGGCTCCATAGCATTTTCCATTCAACAGCGGTATGTTCGATGACCAAATCCAAGGTTGTGCTTGCAGAGGACGTGGCGGGTGAACGCCTCCGGGCCGCCGGGATCCCGGTGGTGGCGAGCCAGTCGGTACCCACGGTGGATGCGTTCGAACACGGAGTCAATGGCGTGTCGTACCCGGTGGTGCTCAAGGCCTGTGGCGAGGGCCTGCTCCACAAGACCGAGCACCAGGCGGTGGTGCTCGACATTCCGGACCGTGCAGGACTGACGGAGGCTCAGACCAGGATTCTCGAGCGTCTGCCCTGGCGGCCGGAGCGCTTTCTGATTCAACCCATGGCCCGACCCGGGCTCGATCTGATCGTGGGGGCCCACCGGGATCCGGTGTTCGGTCCGGTGGTCCTGGTGGGCATGGGCGGGGTCCAGGCCGAAGCCCTCCGGGACACGGCCCTGGGGACGACGCCGATGGACCTGGAACGGGCCATGGCCCTGATCCGGTCATTGCGCGCCTGGCCTCTCCTCGACGGCTACCGCGGCGGCCCTCCACTCGACGCTCGATCCGTGGCTGACTGCCTGTGTCGCCTGGCCGCGTTGATGGAGCGGGAACCCGAGGTGGCGAGTGTGGACATCAACCCGCTCCGGGTCTATCCGGAGGGTTGCCTGGCCCTCGATGCGGCCATGGTCCTCGAGACACCTGTCGAGCGCTCGGCCAGGGATATGCGCTCCGTTTCCCCTGCCCAGCCTGCGCCCCCCTTGTCGAGCGCTGCAGGACGCTGGTCGGCCCGCTCTGGCCTGGACCTGCTTCGCGGCGCTGCCGAGAATCTGACTCCCCTGTTCAATCCCCGCTCCATCGCCGTGGTGGGGGCGGCCAGGACCTCCGGCAAGGCGGGACGGGTCATCTTCGAGAATCTGCTGCGCGCCGGCTTTCCCGGACCGGTCCATCCGGTGAATCCTGCGATCGATCGCCTGCTGGGCCATCGATGTCATGCGCTCGTATCCAACATTCCGGACCGTGTGGATCTGGCCGTGATTGCCGTGCCCCGGGTCCAGGTCCCGGCAGCCCTGTCTGATGCGGCCGCGGCCGGGGTCAAGGCAGCCATTGTGACCAGCGGTGGGTTTTCCGACGCCGGCCCCGAAGGACGCGAAGCCGAGGCAGCCTTGCGGGACCAGGCGGCCCGCCTGGGAATCCGACTGCTTGGCCCAAACAGCATCGGGATCATCGATCCTGCTCGAGGAATCAACACCTCGATCACCACCCTCGAGCCGCTCCAGGCCTCGCCCATCGCTCTGGTGGGCCAGACCGGCCTGTTCGCCGCCGGGTTCGCTGCCATGTTCCACGACCATCCCCCCTTTGGTATCGGGCGCGTCGTCTGTCTGGGCAACCGGGCCGACATCGATGAGGCCCACGTGCTCGAGGACCTCGCCGGGGACGACCGCATTCGGGCGGTGGGGCTCTACCTGGAGGGGGTTCGCGATGGAAGTCGTTTCCGCCAGGCCGTGTCGCGCCTGGTAGTGCGCAAACCCCTGGTGGTGGTCAAGGGTGGGCGTTCTCGAGTCGGTGGGGCTGCGGTGGCCTCCCACACGGGGAGCCTGGCCGGGAGCGACGAGGTATTTTCCGCCGTTCTCCGGGAACTCGGGGTGGTGCAGGCGGAAGGATTCGGAGAGCTGTTCGATCTGCTCCAGGCCATGGCGAGCGGACCGCGGCCTCGAGGCCGGAGGCTCGGCGTGGTGTCGGTGAGCGGAGCCGGATGTGTTCTGGCAGCGGACGCTGCGGAGCGTGCCGGTCTTTCCTTGCCTGCGCTTTCCCCGGAGACGCTGGCCGCGGTGCGTGAGGTGGTGCCGGACTGGGCGCCTGCCCGAAACCCGCTCGATCTGTGGGCGGGGATCGAGCGCTGGGGAGCGGCCGAGGCCTACCGACGCTGCACCGCGGCCCTCCTGGCCCAGCCGGACGTGGACCAGGTGCTCCTCGCCTTTGTGATGATTCCTGAAGCAGAGTTCGATCCTGCGGAAGTGTTGGGGGATTTGCGGACCCGGTATCCGGACAAGCCGCTGTACGCAGTCCTGTTCGGGGGAACAGCAGAGGCTGTGGAGCGGTGGAGACGGGGGTGTCACGCGGTGGGCGTGCCGACCTACCCGGACATCGCGCATGCGGTCTCGGTCATTGGCAAACTGAGTCCTGGTGTGGACGGGTGAGCCTGCGAGGGAGGGGGAAGCACGACAGGCAGGCTACTCGAGCACGTGAATGTTCCGCTTGGCGCACATGTCCTTGAGGATCTTGGGCCACACGGTCACGCTGCATTCGCCGAGGTGGGCGCGGCGGAGCAGGTACATGTAGGTTCGGGACTGGCCGATGCCGCCCCCGATGCTCAGCGGCAGCTCGCCGTTGAGGATGGCCTTGTGGTACGGGTAGTTGAGGAAGTCGAGCTGACCGGTGATCTCGAGCTGCTGTCGCAGGGTTTCCGCATTGACGCGAATCCCCATGGAACTCAGTTCGTGCCGCCGGCGGGTGACCGGGTTCCAGACCAGGATGTCGCCGTTCAGGCCGTGCATGGGCCGCCCGTCCTTGGAGGTGGTCGGCGTGACCCAGTCGTCATAGTCTGCGGCGCGCATCTCGTGGGGATAACCATCAGCAAGGGTCCACCCGATGCCGTAGATGAAGATCGCCGGGTACTTCTTGAGGATCTCGGTCTCCCGCTGCTTGCGCGGCAGGTTGGGATACATGTCGAGGATGTCCTCGGCGTGGAGGAAAGTCAACTCTTCGGGGAAGTCAGGGAACCGGGGATCCGCCAGCTTGGGGAACAGTTCCTTGGCGTACTGGCCGGCGCCGTAGATCACCTTCCAGATCCGCTTCACCACATCGGTGAGAAAATCCAGGTTGCGCTCCTCCGGGGTGATGACCCGTTCCCAGTCCCACTGGTCCACGTAGGCACTGTGGTCGTGATCCAGGAAGTAGTCCTTGCGGACTGCACGCATGTCGGTGTAGATCCCCTCGCCCGGCTTCATTCCGAACTGCTTCAACGCAAACCGCTTCCACTTGGTCGCCGCCTGAACCACCTGGGCCTCGATCGGGTTCTTGTCGTGGTCATTGCTGATGTGAAACTGCACCGGCGTCCGGGAACCGTCCCGGTCGAGGTAGTCGTTCACGCCGCTTTCCACGTCCACGATGAGTGGACACTCGACGCGCATCAAGTTCAACTCCTTGCAGAGGTTTTCCTCGATGTACGCCTTGACCGCAGTGATCGCCTCCTGGACTTCCCGGGGCGAAATCAGGGGGTCGTAGTCGTTGGGGAGAATCTTCTCCACCTCTTCGTAGCTACCGATCCCCGGACCAGCGAGATCTGCCTTCTTGTCGGCGTTCGACATGCGCGTTACCTCCGATTGTTACAGGTGAAGTGGGAGTCCAACCAGTCGAGAGGGAAAGACGTTGGACACCGGAAAAGACCAGGAACCGTCCGTCTTCCTCGAATTGGCGACACAGTCTACCCCGGGTCGCACCGGGGATCAAGCGTTCTCGCGCGAACGGGCAGGTCCAATCTCAAGTCGGCGGCGTCGGCCGTGGGCCCGCCGCCGAGAGGCGGTGTTTGCGTGAAGCGCGGCGCTGCAGCCGGGGACGCGCGGGCGCTTTTTCGACCCATGGTGACAGGCGCCGAAGCGGTGCGGGCCTCTCTCGGATACGCTCCGGGCCCCGTCTCGCCAGGTGTCGTTTCCGTGGGATGTCGCTCAGGTCGTGGGCCGTGCACCTCAGCAGCCCAGGAACCACCAGGGCGTTGCCTTTCCAGCACCAGGACATGTCATCATCGAGCCGCCGGGGAGGCCCTGTGGATGAAACCGTCGGCGCCCGTAGTGAACAAAGGCCGTGCCTCTTTTCCAGTGCCTCTTTTCCAGTGCCTCGAGGAGGGTTCCTGGATGAATCCGGAATGACCCGTGGCGCCGTCCCCCGGGGAAATGCATGAGTGGCGGGCGCCGTTGCAAATGCGGAGGGCCGTGGCAGGGTCTGATTCGGTCCCTGGAATCCACCTTGCAACCACGCCTTGCGCGCTTCCACGCCCCCCGTTGTCCTCGAGAATGAATTCGGTCTGGCGCGAACGGGAGCGCACGCCGGCAGGACAGGCCGCCCCGTGAACCGGGGTCCGGCAGTCGCGAACACAGCGGTTTTTGACTTGACCAATCAATCCTGGATGCGCTACGTTCGATGGGGAGTCATTCGATACGGAAAGGCGTGGCACGAGCCGGGTCTCCGGCCGGAGTGGTCCGTACCCTCTCCCGGCCGAACCCGATGCTTGAGGAGGATTGTGGATGGACAAGTTCCCAAAAACCATCACGCTCAGGGACGGGTCAGAAGTGGTGATCCGGCCCATGGTGTCCGAGGACGAAATTCCCTTGCTGACCTTCTTCCAGCATGTCCCCAAGGAGGATCTGCTCTACTTGATGGACAACGTCACCAATCCCGCCGTGGTGCGACGCTGGGCCACCGAACTGGACTATGAACGGGTCCTCCCCTTGCTCGCCTTCGACGGCGACCGCGTGGTGGGCAATGCCACCTTGCACCGGTTCAAGACCGGACTGTTCCGGCACATCGGCGAAATCCGGTGTCTGATCGCCTCGGACATGCGCTCCAAGGGCCTCGGCTCCCAGTTGACCGGGGAACTCTTCCGCCTCGCCCTCGACGAAGGGCTCGAGCTTATCCAGGCCCGCATCCTGGAGAGCCAGAAACAGGCCGCCCGCATGTTCCAGGCCCTCGGACTCAAGACCATCGCCAATCTGCCCAACTACGCCAAGGACGCCAAGGGCAACCGCCACAACGTTCTGCTCATGATCAGCGACGTGGAAGAACTCTGGGCACGCTACTCGGATTTCTTGATGGATCTCGACGTCAAAACCATGTATTGAGGCCTCGACTCCGCCCTTTGCGGGTACGCGCGGAACTCCGGTGACATGAGCAGCCACGCGCCTTCGACCGCTTCGGCGGCCCAGGTACGGGTGTCGGTGCACCATGCGGGAGCAAACGCGCAGCCAGGACCCTCCCGGGGATCCTCGAGGGCAATTCGAAAAACTCTTTCCTTCTTGGAGGTTCTCATGTCAGATATCAGACCGTTTCGAGGAATTCGACCTCGACCGGAACTCGCGCACCTCATCGCCGCGCCCCCATACGACACCGTGGACTACGACGAGGGGCGGGCCTATGTGGAAGACAAGCCGGACAGCTTCCTCCGCGTGGAAAAGTCGGAGATCGAGCTTCCCAAGGACCTTCACATGCACGACCGCGCCATCTTCGAAAACGGAGCCCGGAACCTGCGTCGCCTCCTCGAGGAAGGCAAGATGATCCGGGACGAAACCCCCTGCTTCTACCTCTACCGCCAGGTGATGGGTGATCACGTCCAGACCGGAATCGTGGCCGGGGCCTCGGTGGCGGAATACCAGCAAGACCTGATCAAGAAACACGAACACACCCGGCCGGACAAGGAAAAGGAACGAACGCTGCACGTGGACATTGTGGGCGCAAACACAGGTCCGGTCTTCCTCACCTACCCAGCGCGGCCTGAAATCGACGCCCTGGTGGCGGAATGGACCGCCCAGGACCCGGACGTGGACTTCACCGCCGAGGACGGCATCCGACACACCCTGTGGGTGGTCTCGCGTACCGACGACGTGGCCAGACTCCAGGGCCTGTTCGCTCAGGTCCCGGCACTCTACGTGGCCGACGGGCACCATCGAAGCGCCGCCGCATCAAACGTGCAACAGACCAGGGCCGAGGCCAATCCCAACCACACCGGAGAGGAGCCTTACAACTTCTTCCTCGCCGTGCTGTTCCCCCACGACCAGATGAAAATCATGGCCTACAACCGGGTCGTCCTCGACCTGAACGGGCACACCCCGGACCAGCTCAAGGAAGCCATCTCCCGCGCGTTCGAAATCGAGGAGACGGACCAACCCGAACCGCCCAGGCCGACCCAGTTCGGCATGTTCCTCGAGGGCCGTTGGTACCGACTCACCGCGCGAGAGGGTTCGTTCGACCCCACCCACCCCGTGGACAGTCTCGACGTGGCCATCCTCCAGAACAACCTGCTCCACCCCATCCTCGGAATCGAAAACCCAAGAACCGACAAACGGATCCAGTTCGTGGGCGGTATCCGCGGCACCGGGGAACTCGAGCGCCGGGCCACACGCGCCGGCGGGGTGGCGTTCGCCATGTATCCGACCAGCATCGAGCAGTTGATGACCATCGCCGACGCAGGCCAGGTGATGCCCCCCAAGTCCACCTGGTTCGAACCCAAGCTGCGAAGCGGCATGGTCGTCAAGAGCATCAACGATTGAAAAGGAGCCATCATGCTGATTCTCATCTCTGACAGCTTCGACGAGTCCCTCCCCGGCAAGCTCGCCGAGTTCGGCGAGGTCACGCACGACAAGGCCAGGGTGGGCGAGGCCGACGTGGTGCTCATCCGCAGCAAGACCAAGTGCGACCGCGCCTACCTCGACGCTGCGCCCAACCTGAAGCTCATCATCCGCGGCGGAGTCGGCCTCGACAATGTGGACCTCGAGTACGCCAAGGCCCGGGGAATCACCGTGACCAACACACCCCAGGCATCGAGCGTGGCGGTGGCCGAACTGGCCATGGCCCTCATGCTCGCCGCCTGCTCCCACGTGATCGAGGGCCACAACGGCCTCAAGCGCGGAGAGTGGCTCAAGAAGCAACTGAAGCGCACCGAACTGTACCAGAAGACCCTGGGCCTGGTCGGCGCAGGGCGTATCGCCACCGAGGTGGGCAAGCGCGCGGCCGCGTTCGGAATGACCGTGATCGCCCATGACCCTTACGTCTCCACCTCCGAGGTGGCTGCCATGACCTCCCTGGATGACCTGCTCGCCCGGGCGGACTTCATCTCCTTGCACACGCCCCTCACCGACGAGACGCGCGGCATGGTCAACAAGGACTTCCTCGCCAAAACCAAGCCCGGCGTCATCATCGTCAATACCGGCCGGGGCAAGTGTATCGTCGAGGCCGACATGGCTGAGGCGCTCGAAAGCGGGCACGTGGCCTGCTACGCCACCGACGTCTACACCAGCGACCCCCCGCCCGCAGACTCCCCCTTGCTCTCCGCGCCTCGAGTCATCATGACCCCGCACATCGGGGCATCGAGCAAGGAAAACCTGTTGCGGATCGGGGACATCGTGGTCGAAAAGATCCGCGCATTCGTCAATGGATAGGCCGTACCAAGGCCCCTCCCGGCGATTCGACACACACCCGCTCCCTTCGCTCCCAGGGAACCAGCCATCCTGGGACACACGGCGCCGGTCGAACCGTCAGGAGCAAAACCTGTTCAACGCCTTCTTCCAGGAGTAATCACCATGACACGTACCATGAACTTCAACCCCGGCCCCGCCGCACTCCCCCTCGAGGTTCTCGAGGAGGCCCGGGCCGAGTTCCTGGACTTCGCCGGAACCGGCATGTCCGTCCTCGAGGTCAGTCACCGCTCCCCCGAGTACGACAAGGTCCACAACGAAACCCAGGAAACCATGCGCAGACTGCTCGGGATCCCCGACAACTACAAAATCCTCTTCATGGGCGGCGGCGCTTCTACACAGTTCTACCTCGTGCCTTCCAACTTCATGAAGGACCACCAGCCCGCAGACTACATCCTCACCGGAACCTGGTCCAAAAAGGCCTTCAAGGAGGCTGGCATCATCGGCGACGCACGGCTCGCGGCAACCACCGAGGAAAACGGTAAGTTCACCCGCATCCCCTCCCTCGACGAATGCCGCTTCACCGATGGCGCCACATACGTGCACATCACCTCCAACAACACCATCTTCGGCACCCAGTGGCACACATTCCCAAAGGTCGACGCCCCCTTGATCGCCGACATGTCCTCCGACTTCCTCTGGAAACCCTTCGACATCAACCAGTTCGCCATGGTCTACGCCGGAGCGCAGAAGAACCTCGGCCCCGCCGGCGTCACGGTGGTGGTCATTCGCGAGGACTTCGCCGCCTCGGGCCGAGACGGCCTTCCGACCATGATGAGCTACAAGACGTTCATCAACAAGAACTCCCTGTTTAACACACCCCCTTGCTTTGCCATCTACCTTGTGGGCAAGACCATGAAGTGGCTCGAGGCCAAGGGTGGACTCGAGGCTCAGCATCGGGAAAACGTGGCCAAGGCCGAGTTGCTCTATGCCACCATCGACAAGTACCGGGGATTCTACCGGGCTCCGGTGGAGACGGGGAGCCGTTCGTACATGAACGTGGTGTTCCGGCTTCCGAGCGAAGAACTGGAGAAGCGTTTTGTGGCGGAGAGCAAGGAGGCCGGGATGAACGGGCTGAAGGGTCACCGGTCGGTGGGCGGCATGCGGGCGTCCATTTACAACGCAGTGCCGCTGGCCTGGGTTGAGGCGTTGGCCGACTTCATGGATACCTTTGCCAAGCGTCACGGCTGATCGAGCCACGGTCCATCCCTTCCCATCGTTCCCTTCGTATCTGAGGAAACCGACCATGTCGCATGAGTCAGGGTCCGGGACTTCCGGACGCGGACTGACCGCGTCTGCCATTGTCCATCGTCTGCCGCCCCTTCTGGACCCACGCCGGGGGGAGTGTTTCGACATTGCCCAGGTACTCGAGGAAACCGGGTACGAGGTGGGGGCCCGCACGGAGGAGCTGCACGAGGATCTCTGGGAGGCTTATCGTGCGTTGTGCGGAGTGATGTACAACTTCGTACCCACGTCGGGGCACCCTGGGGGAAGCCTGTCTGCAGGCCGGCTGCTGCTGGGACTGCTGTTCGACAGCATGGACTACGTGCTGGCGCGTCCGGATGCCGGAGACGCGGACCGCATTGTGTTTGCTGCCGGGCACAAGGCCCTGGGCCTCTATGCCGCCTGGGCGCTCCGGGACGAACTGGCCCGCCTTGGAGGGATGGACCTGCCCGCCCCCGCCCAGCGCCTGCGCTGGGACGACCTCCTGGGGTTCCGGCGCAACCGCTGCGACCCTCGAGAGCCCTTCGACGGCCCTCCGGTGCGCCCGTTGGACGGTCACCCGACCCCCCTGGTTCCATTCGTGCCGGTGGCCACCGGGGCGTCCGGGGTGGGCCTGGCCTCTGCCGTCGGACTGGCCCTCGGCCTGCTCGACCACCACGGCCCGCATGCGGCGCCTCGAGTACACGTGCTCGAAGGTGAAGGCGGGCTGACCCCGGGTCGAGTCCAGGAATCCCTCGCTGCGGCCGCAACCATGGGGCTCAGCAACCTGGTGCTGCACGTGGACTGGAACCAGGCTTCCATCGACAGCGACCGCGTTTGCCGGGACGGCGCCATGCCTGGAGACTACGTGCAATGGAACCCGATGGAACTCGGGATGCTTCACGACTGGAATGTCCTCGTGGTTCAAGCGGGCCACTCGGTTCCCGCGATTCTCGCAGCCCAGTGGCTTGCTCGAGGCCAGCGGACAGGCCAGCCCACGATGGTGGTGTACCGCACCGTGAAGGGTATCGACTACGGTATCCAGGGACGGCGAAGCCACGGAGCAGGCCACGCCTACGGGTCAGACGAATACGTGCGTCACGTCCTGGAACCGTTCGAACGACACTTCGATGTCCGCCTCCCTCGACCTGACCCCAACCTGGACCCGACTCGAGTGCTCGAGACCTACCGCGCCACCCTGCTCGCCATGCGTGCCGCACTCGAGAAGCGTTCCAGGTTGACAGCCTGGGCTGTGGAGCGACTCGAGGCGGCGGCCCGGCGCCTGGCCGCGGCGGACCGCAAGCCCAGGCAGGGCGCCCCGAACCTGGACGCAATCCATGCAACCGGCGCACTCGATCCAGCCGCCCCGCCGGAGAAGCTGCGCCTTGTCCCGGGCACACGTCTGACCCTCCGGGAGGCTCTGGGAAAGGCGTTGGCCGAATTGAACCGCGCCACCCACGGGGCCGTGTTCGGCGCTTCCGCAGACCTGCTCGGTTCCACCAGCCTGGCGTTGCTCAACGAAGGCTTTGCCCCGGGCTTCTACCACTCCACCGCAAATCCGGAATCAAGACTGCTGGCCGTGGGCGGAATCTGCGAGGACGCGATGGGCGGAATCATGGCCGGGCTCTCCGCCGCAGGTCACCACATGGGCGTCGCATCGAGCTACGGGGCGTTCATCGCCGCGCTCGAGCACGTCCCGGCCCGCCTCCACTGCATCGGACAACAGGCCAGGCAGGAGGCGGACGGGGCTCCGTTGCGTCCTTTCGTCATGGTGAACGGCCACGCCGGTATCAAGACCGGCGAGGACGGCCCCACACATGCGGATCCGCAACCCCTTCAGCTCCTCCAGGAAAACTTCCCTCGAGGCACCCTGATCACGCTCGTCCCGTGGGAACCGGCCGAGGTATGGCCCCTCCTCGTCGCAGCATTGAAACATCGACCGGCGGTCATCGCCCCTTTCGTGACACGGCCCACCGAGACCGTGCCCGACCGGGAAGCCCTCGGCCTGCCCCCTCCCCAGGCCGCCGTGACCGGACTCTACCGCCTCGTGACCGTCGACCCGGCCGCCAGGCGCAAGGGCGCCCTCGTGCTCCAGGGTTCCGAAGTGGCCCTCACGTTCGTCCAGGATGTCCTGCCCCGGCTCCGGGCCGACAACATACCGCTGGAAGTATTCTACGTGGCATCGGCCGAACTCTTCGATCTCCTGCCGGAGACCGTCCAGGAGGCCCTCTTCCCGGAATCCCTCGCCCAGGAAGCCATGGGCATCACCGGCTTCACATTGCCCACGCTCTACCGCTGGGTCACGTCTCGGGCCGGTCGTCGCCTCAGCCTCTATCCCTTCAAGGGTGGACGCTACCTCTCCTCGGGCAAGGCGGACCGGGTCATGCATGAGGCGGGTCTGGACGGACCCGGCATGTGGAAAGCCATTCAGGCCTACCTGGCCGAACGCGCACGGTGACCCGACAGGGAACGCGGGGACATGCCATTACTTTGCACTGCGCCGCCGGGCCTGTTTCCGTGCCATGCGCTGGGCACGGCTCTGCATTCGCATGTTGAGAAGCTGGATACTGAGCGAAAACGCCATGGCAAAGTAGATGTACCCCTTGGGTACGTGACGATCAAACCCTTCGGCAATCAGCAGGAACCCGATCAGGACCAGAAACGCCAGGGCCAGAACCCGGATACTCGCGTGCTGCTGCACGAAATCCCCCACCGGCCCCGAAAAGATCATCATCACGATCACGGCCAGCACCACCGCCGTGCACATTATCCACAGGTTATTCACCATGCCAACTGCTGTGATGACCGAGTCGAGTGAGAAAACCACGTCCAGCGCCACCACCTGGAGGATGAACGAGGTCCACACCATCTTGCCCGGTCCCTTGCCCGCCTCGTGAAGGGCCTGGGCCTGGTGCTCGAGCGGCCGTTCCACGTTCTCGTAGATCTCGTGCACGGCCTTGCCCATCAAAAACAGACCACCAAAAACGAGTATGAGGTCCTTGCCCGAAAACTCCTCTCGAAACAGGGTGAACAACGGGTCTTGCAACCGCATCACCCAGGAAATGGTGAACAGGAGCGCCAAGCGGGAAACCAGCGCCACCCCGATCCCTATCCGCCGGGCACGCCGCTGCTTCTCCTCGCGCATGGCACCGGCAAGAATCGTGATGAATACGATGTTGTCGATACCCAACACGATCTCAAGCGCGGTCAGGGTGAACAGGCTGATATAAGTCTCAGGCTGAACCAGCAGTTCCCCCAGGGGCATGAATCATCCTCCTCCTCACGGGAGACCAGGCACTGGCGACGGCCCCCCGGTTATGCACGCCCCTGCAGGCTGTTCAAAGGGGCTCGCGCCCTTCCCGCCTACACCGGGACACTTGACAGTTGTTGTTGCCAAAAGCACAAAGTAGGCTATCATACCCGAAACCTTTGGCCAACCCGTTCTGTTCAGGAGAGCAAAATGACCAAGTACGTCTGTCCGGTCTGTGGGTGGGAGTACGATCCGGCGACTGGGATCCCCGAAGACGGGATCGAACCCGGCACGGCATTCGAAGATCTGCCTGACGATTTCGTTTGCCCGGAGTGCGGGGCGCCCAAGGATGTGTTCGAGGAGTACGAGGAATAGCGAACGCGGATGGAAGACGGCGCGTCGAGGGAGTTCTCAGCCCGTTGGCTCCTCGTCGATGCGCCCGGCCCCGACCCTCGAGCCCACACGTCCTCTCCCTACACCCAGGTAGACTGCAGACAAAAAAAAGGGGGGGGTTGGACCGATTCACGCCGAGGATACCACCGGATGCCAACTGCCCGCCTCCAATAGCTTAGTCGCATGGAGGCTCGGTTTTCTTACGCTCCTTTTCCAGATTGTGGCAAAGAATCGCCTGAACGGCGCTTTTTTCAGCCGATCCGGCCCCGGTTCGACCCGGCGTCATGAGCGGTGGAAGGTCAGATCCCACTCGAGTGTCCCAAACTGATCCCCGGGCGCCATTCCATCCAGATCCTGAACTTCCAACCAGATCTCCAGCACACGACCCCCATCCACCGGGGTGAGACGATAGTCGATCACGGTGGCCTCACAGCCAGCAGGCGGCTCCACCGCCACCCCGTCATACGACCACCCAGAAGGAACGAAAAACGCCAGATGATGCCGGAACGGGGCGAAATCCGTCCCCACAGATCCCTCCTGCCAACCGCGCAGCGTCAGCGTATCCGCATCCCACACAATGTCGCGGATCACCCCCACCCCTCCAAGGACATGCCGGTTCGTCCCCAAGAATTGGGGTCGGCCCAGCAGAGGCCGAAGAGCCACAACCTGTGCCCTGTGCGCCGGAACATGCAGCGCAACCTCGCCCCTGTACACCCCCAGGAACTTCTCCTCCCAAAATTCCCAACCAAGATAACCCACAGACGTATCCACCCCGGCGCCCTCCAGATCCAACGCAATCACCCGCGCGGCATCCGGCAAATCCCGGTGCGGTAGGGTCGTCAGGTCCGTGTTGCTCCCCCAGTTGAGGAACCCGGCCACGAGGTACGGCTCCGCAAACTGCTCCAGTCGTAGCAGCCAAAGCTCCGGAAACTCCTTCTCGAACAGGTCCAGCGGCCGCCCACCGGCATCGTGGGGTGGGATGATCTTGCGGATCGAGTCCACCTGGTCAGGCGTCAGGTCCACCAACCGATCGCCAAGCTTGACCAGACCGCCCGCCAGCGCCACGGCAGAAGCGAAAACCCGGGACTCATCCAGGGTCAACGGAGGGTAGCTCGAGTCCCGATGAGCGCGGAAGAAGATCAGGTCTGGATGGTTGACCCAGACGCGCCCGTTCAGGTAATATCGGCGCACTGCGTCCCGGTATCCCGGTTTCAGTCCCTGGTTGCCGATCGGATCCTTCGGGGACTCGCCGTCCCAGACCGGCATGGTGTCGAGCGTGAGCCGCATCCCATCGACCAGGTCGTAGTTGAACCCTACCACCGCCACGTTGAGGAAAAAGGTGTCGTCCGCGAGGGCGTCGCGGACCGTGCGGACGCCCTGCCGGTAGAACTCGCCTCGAGTCAGGGTTTCGTCGTCCCAGTTCGTGCTCAAGTAGGCCTCGTAGGCGAAATCGAGCTTGACCCACGCGGCGCCCCAGTCCTGGAGTGTGCCGATGAGGTCTGACAGGTAGGCGAGAGCCTCTGGGTTTGAGAGATCGAGGATCTTGCCGTTGGCGCCGGAAGGATCGGGGAGGAGGTGGTCGGCGAACCACTCCGGGTGCTCGTCCAGGATGGCAGCCCCGGCCTCGGCTCCGAACGCCTGGATCCAGAGGCCTGGAATGAAGCCCAGCCCGCGTGCCCGTTGCATGAGCCAGGCAATGCCGTTCAGGTCCCCGTGGTCCGGGAAGCGCTCTTTGTTGACCTCCCAGTCCCCCACGGCCACCTCCCACCCGTCGTCGATCTGGAAGTAGTTCATGCCCCAGCGGCGCAACTCCCGGTCGGCGAAGTCCATGTTGTCCACGATGATCTCCTCGTTGATGTCGGTGCCGTATCCGCCCGAGGAGCCCCCGCCGGACCAGGAATTCCATCCCACCGGGATACCGATTTCCGGATGTCGTTGCTGCCAGGGTACGATCCCCTGCCAGGCCGCGATCCGTTCCGCATAGGTTTCCAGAGCATCGTGCGGCGTGGGCTGCGAAGCGTCCAGAACCAGAACCTCGGATGCCAGCGATTCGCCTGGTGCCAGCGTCTTGGCCGGGTCATACTCGCAGGCGCAATGGAATTCCTGCTGACCGGGGAGGGTGTGGGCCGGTCCGTTGTAGACCACCGGTTGTGCCCTGTCGAAAGTGAGGAAGCCCGCCGCCAGGCTACGGTGTTCGTTCTGATTGTAGATCAAGGTGCTCCAGTTCGAGATCGTCCCGGCCGTGCCCGGGAGGATGGGTGCGATGAAATCGAGATAGTTGATCGCACCATTGGTGAGAACCCTGAGGTCGCGATTCGCGCCGAAGTGAAGGCTCCCTTCGGGAGGCCCTGCATGGAGGGGATAGATCGCCCCGACGCTCATGGTGCGGCCGGTAAGGTTGGACAGGGTTACCCCGGTGGTGATGCAGTCCAGGGAGTCGTAGAGCGTGATCCAGTGGGTGAACGTGGGGTAGTCAGGCCGACCGCCCATGGTGATGGTCAGCTTTCGGCCCCGACCGAGGGCGTCGACGAGAGGTTCTTCGGTCCATCCACCCAGGACGAGGTCGCGGGCGGGCCATTTATGGGCGGAAACCAGGAGATGAGACAGTGCAGCCACCTGGGCGCCCTCCACCAGGAGGTCCCCCTCTCCTTCCACGATGTCATAGGTCAGGCTCTCCAGGTTGTACCGAACAGCGATCCGGCCGTTCCGAATGGTGACCTGGTCCTCGGTCGCCTCCACCTGGACCGCAGTGCGAGCGGCTGCCATGGGCGGAGGCCCTGCGGCGAGGATTCCGGCAGCAAGGAAACACATCATGGTCTACTCCCTCCTTCTTCTGACTCCTTCTTCTGGGGCCCGGGACCGAAGCTGCTCCTGGGTGGACCGGGTTGAGCACCTCTTTCCCGGACGTTCGCTTTACACGAGCGCTTCCCCATCCTACCCTTCCCTACCGGAAGCCTCGAGTCCTTCTGGTCTGCGCCGGGGCGTGCGCTCGGGTGCGTGCGGCAAGGGGATTCCGACCCACGCCGGGTTGGGAACCTCCGTTCCGGGTTTACACCAGGGGATGGACTCGAGTATGATAGCCCTGGCCTGTTCGCAACACCGAGGATTTATGGAACCGACGACCAGCCCTCGCCGGCTCAAGAAAGAGCTTTCGTTGCTCGGAGTCTTCACCATCGCGGCGGGCACGACGCTCAGCGCGGGATTTTTCCTCCTCCCCGGTATCGCGGCGGCCCAGGCCGGACCGGCCATGGTGCTCGCCTATGTCCTGGCCGCCATTCCACTCATTCCTGCCACCTTCAGCGTGGTGGAACTGGCCACGGCCATGCCTCGTGCCGGGGGTGTCTACTTTTTCCTGGACCGGTCCCTGGGTCCTTACTTTGGCACCATCGGCGGAATCGGAACGTGGATGGCCCTGGTGCTCAAGGTTTCCTTTGCCCTGGTGGGAATCGGGGTCTACCTGGCGCCCTACATTCCCGGGTTGAGCATCACGCCCATCGCCGTGACCCTGGCCTTGCTCCTGGGTGCGGTGAATTTCTTCGGCGCGCGCAAGACAGGCGGGCTTCAGAACTTGCTCGTGGGCGGCCTGCTCGCCATTCTGGCGGTCTTCATCGCTACCGGCCTCCCCCAGGTCAATCCGTCTCACTTTCAAGACTTCCTTGGCGCGGGTCCCGAAGCCCTCCTGTCCACCACGGGACTCGTCTACATCAGCTATGTGGGCATGACCAACGTGGCCAGCCTGTCCGAGGAGGTCAAGGACCCGGAACGAAACCTCCCGCTCGGCGTCATGCTCGCCCTGGGCACAGCAGTGATCATCTATGCCCTGGGCACCCTGGTGATGGTGGGAGTGGTTCCCATGGAACAGCTCGCCGGAGACCTTGCCCCGGCCCGGACCGCAGCAAACATCACCCTCGGCCCAACAGCAGGCGCCCTGGTCACCGGCGCGGCCCTGCTCGCGTTCGTCTCGGTAGCCAATGCGGGCACATTGAGTGCGTCCCGCTATCCTCTGGCGATGAGCCGGGACCACATCATGCCGGGGGTGTTCCGCAAGATGAGTCGCGGCGGCTCCCCCTACCTCGCCCTTCTGGTGACGGTGGGCACCATCGTGGCCATCCTGGTGCTCCTGGACCCCACTCGAATCGCGAAACTCGCCAGCACCTTCCAACTGCTGATGTTCGCCCTGGTCTGCGCCGCGGTGGTGGTGATGCGGGAAAGCCGTATCCCGTCCTACGACCCGGGGTACCGGTCGCCCCTCTACCCGTGGATGCAGATTGCCGGAATCGCCATTCCCGTGCTGCTCATCTACGAGATGGGCGTGCTCCCCTCCCTCTTCTCCCTGGGTCTGGTCCTCCTGGCCACCGTCTGGTACTTCGCCTATGCCAGGGACCGCGTGGCTCGAGAAGGCGCCATCTACCACGTGTTCGAGCGTCTCGGCCAACGCCGCCACGATGGCCTGGATGCCGAACTCCGCGGGATACTCAAGGAAAAGGGCCTGCGCAAAAGCGACCCGTTCGACGAAATCGTGGCACGAAGCCTGGTGCTGGACCTGGAAGACCAGGTAACTTTCGACCAGGTGGTCGACATGGCAGCCGTCCACTTCGCCACCCTGTCCGACGCATCGGCCGAGGAGTTCGCTCGAGGCTTTCGGGAAGGCAGTCGCATAGGCGCCACCCCGGTCGCCCGTGGAATCGCCCTCCCCCATCTCCATGTGGCAGGGCTCGCGCAGCCCGAAATGGTCCTGGTTCGAGCACGCCGGGGCGTCCGGGTCGCCGTGGCCGACCCCATCACCGACGAAGAACACGAGCATACGGTCCAGGCGCTCTTTTTCCTGGCCAGCCCGGAGCACGACCCTGCGCAGCATCTCCGAATCCTGGCCCGGATCGCCGGCCGCGTGGAGGAAGATTCCTTTGCCGTGGACTGGGACCGGGCCGAGGACTGCCAGCAACTCAAGGAGGCCCTGCTCCACGACGAGCGCTTCGTCTCCCTCACCATCACCTCCGCCCCCCCCACCTCGCCACTTGCGGGAACGGCTCTCCAGGACATCGGCCTCCCCCCAGGCTGCCTCGTCGCCATCATCCGCCGAAACGGCGACTCCATCATTCCTCGAGGCAGCACACGTCTCGAAACAGGAGACCGGCTCACCATCATCGGTAATCCCGAGCAACTCACCCTGGTACG
>CAYQMG010000109.1:0-36698 GCA_964418585.1 uncultured Gammaproteobacteria bacterium
CCAGGAGGGCCCGGGCGGCTTCTGTGATGTCGTCCACCTGGGGGAGGATGGCCTCCTCGAGCACCGGGGAGTAAGCGACCGGGCAGTCGAGGGCCCCGATCCGGCGCACGGGCGCGTCGAGCCACTCGAAGCAGTGCTCACCAATCCAGGCGGCGAGTTCTCCACCGAATCCAGCGGTCAAGACATCCTCGTGCACGACCAGTGCCCGACCGGTGTGCTTGACATGGCGAGCAATCGTGTCCCAGTCCACCGGGTTGAGCGTTCGCAGGTCGATGACCGCCACCTGCCGACCCTCCCGGGCCAGGGTTTGGGCGGCCAGGAGCGACCGTTGGACCGTGGCGCCGTAAGTGAGGAGCGTCAGGTCGTCGCCTTCTCGAACGACTCGAGCCTGTCCGAACGGGATGGTGAACTCGGGACCGGGGTCGGGGGATCGATTGTAGCCCTGGAAGTAGAGGTGCTTGTGTTCCAGGAACAGGACCGGGTCGTCGGCCCTGAGCGCGGTCCGCAGCAGGCCGTTGGCGTCCAGTGCGTTGGAAGGAAAGGCGATGCGCAGTCCCGGCGTGTGTGCGAAGATCGACTCTCCGCACTGGCTGTGGTAGATGGCGCCCCCCTTCAGGTACCCGCCGATGGCCACCCGAATGACCACCGGGGCGGAAAAGGCATTGTTGGACCGGTACCGGATCATGGCCAACTCGTCCCGAATCTGCATCATGGCCGTCCAGATGTAGTCGAAGAACTGAATCTCTACCACCGGGCGCAGGCCCCGAGTCGCCATACCGATCGCACGCCCCACGATGTTGGCCTCGGCAAGTGGCGAGTTGAACACGCGCAGACCGCCGAACTTCCTCTGGAGCCCGTAGGTAATCTTGAATACCCCGCCCTTTCCCTTGACCTTCTCGAGGATCTCCTCGTGCGTCGCATCGGCCACGTCTTCGCCGAACACCACGATACGCGGGTCCGACGCCATCTCCGTGGCCAGGGCCCGGTTGATGAGTCCCCCCATCGGCAGCACCTTGTCCGGAGTGTCGAATCGCGGCTCGGAACGAAACTCGGGACCGGTGATGTCGATCTCCGGAGAGTAGACATAACGCAACGCCGACTCCGGCTCCGGCTTCCCCGCCGCCACCGCCTCCTCCCCCGCACGGTCCACCGCCTCGTCCGCCTGCCTCCGGACCGCCTCCAACTCATCCTCCCCCGCCAATCCACGGGTCACAAGAAATCGTGGAAACGTCACCAGGCAGTCTCGAGCCTCCTCCTCGGCCAACTCCTCTTCCGAACGGTACGTGGCATGATCGTCCGAAAGCGAGTGCGAGTAGGGCCGCGTCACTCGAGCGCGCACCAGCACCGGTCCTTTCCGGGCCCGGAGGTGCTCCGCGGCTTCCCGGATCGCCCGGTAACTCGACACCGGGTCGGTCCCATCCACCTCGTCGATTACGGTCAGCCCCTCGATCCCACTCACCGAACGCGCCACATTCCCCCCCGGCGTCTGCACGGTGGACGGCACCGAGATCGCATACCCGTTGTCCTCGATCAGGAACAGCACGGGCAACCGTTTCACTGCGGCTGTGTTGATCGCCTCCCAGAATTCCCCCTGACTCGTGGTTCCATCCCCGCTGGTCACCACGACGATCTCGTCCTCGAACGCAGGAATCTCCAGCTCGAATGCTCGCGCATATATCCCCGCCTCCGCACACCCCACCGCCTGAAGAAACTGCGTTCCCGTCGGACTCGAACTCGTGGGAATGTTCAATCGCCGACTCCCCCAGTGGCTCGGCATCTGCCTTCCCCCGGAGTTGGGATCCGACGCCGCTCCCGTGGCCTGCAACAACATGTCCCGCGCACTCATCCCCAACGCCAGGCACAACGCCCGGTCGCGATAGTAGAGATAGAACCAGTCGTACCCGGGACGCAGGGCCATCGCCGTGCCAACCTGAAGCGCCTCGTGCCCGGCTCCGTTGATCTGGAAAAACGCCTGGTTGCGCTTCCTCAGCGCAATCTCCTTGTCCTCGATCCGCCTCGACGTGTACATCAGCCGGTACATCTCCAGCAACCGGGCTCGAGACAGACCCGCCGTCCCATCCGAGGCTTCCGAATCGCGGTCCACTCCCCTCCGCACACGCGCCTGCTCCCTCTCGGGCAACCGGGAGGCGTGTTCCTGGTTATTGGATGCATCCATCTGTTCCCCACTCATGACACCATCCCCTGCAATGCTTCCGTCCCCGCGTGTATCCGTGGGCTCGGCCCGCCCGGCCGCACCGATACGCGGAGGCTCCGGAGCCAAGGCATGAAGGGCTGGCGGTATATAGTGCCGCTCCCCGGCCTTGTCAATTGCGACGGGGTCGGTTTCGGGCGGACCCGCGGGAGGGACTACGTTCCGTGTGACGGTGTAGTTTGAAGGACCGTCATGGGGAGCCGTCGTTCGACTCGGAAGGCGCCAGGAAACGGTTGATGTCCAACTGCTCGAGGAGGCGGATGGTGACGGGACGTTTTTCATCCGAGAACATGCGTGCACGGAAGAAGTCCTGGACGGGTGCGGAGGCGAGATACGAGGCGAGGGCCAGGGCGGCCTCTCGGGAAGGGCAAGGGACGAAGTAGCACGTATCGTCGAATAGCACCGGCTTGTCCCCGACAGGTCCCACGGGTCGGAAGATCAGGTCCCGGTGCAGGCCGGACACGGCCACTTTCCATGGCGAAAACGAGTAGGGCCCGATCCCAAAGATCGAAAACCGGGGCTTGCCCCGATAAATCCGGCTGGCTCGAGCGTCCAGGTAGTCCGCCTGTGCCTCGAGGTATCGCCAGGTCCGTGGTGCCACGATTCGCAGCCGGAGCGTGTCCTCTCCCGGATGGAATTGGGGAACGACCACGAATCTGCGGTCGCACTCGAGCCGCCCGGAGTGAAGGGCGGAGCCCTTGACCAGCGGAAATCGGTGTGAATCCTCGATGTCCACCCGCTCCCCCAGTTGATTCCACATGTGTCCGTCCCGTTGCTCGAGTTCCATCACCCGGGCGCAATCGTGCTTGACTCCGGAACGCCAACGTCCCGGTCCCCGCACCGGCCCTGTTTCGCGCCCCGGGTGCCCCGGGACTCGAGCCAAATGGCGGGTACGCTCGTAGGCGACAAGGTCCGGGACGACCCGACCATCCGCCATCCCAAAGGTGCTCGAGGCCCTGGGGGCGTCCAGGTCGGAAAACCACTGGCACTCCGCGCGCCCCTGGATTCCCATGTGCACCACCAGAAGACACGCTCGCACCTGGGCGCCGAACATCCTGGCCGAGTCGATCCCAAAGGCGTGGGCCTTGGTCACGGGAAGGCCGCGATTCCAGGCGAACTCGAGCACCTTTCGGGAGACCGACTGCTTGCAGAGCATGGCCAGCACGCCTCGACGCGCCGCCAGGTACTCCAGGCACGACTCCATGATCGCCTGGGAGATGTCAAAATTGCTCCGACCCGTGACCGCCGCCAGCCCCGTCAAATCGTGCCGGGGCCGGGTCTCGGGACGGTTGTCCGACCCCAGCATTCCAAGTGTGGCGGTCGTCACCCAGGGCGGATTGCCCAAAATCAGCACGGGTTCGGGAAGTCCTCGAAGCAACGCCGGCCAGTCGAAGGAAAAAAAGTCCCCCTGAACCACACGGACACGGCTGTCTTCACCTCCGGTGACCGATCGAGCAACCTGCACGTGCTCCGGATTCAACTCCATGCCCACGATGTGCCGGGCCGAAGCAAAAACCCGCCGGGCCGCGGTCAGAAAGGCCCCCCGGCCACACGTGGGTTCAAACACCCCCGCCGGTGCCACGCCCAGACCTGCCAGCCGCCGACACACGGCTTCCGCCAGCCATTCCGGGGTCTGAAAATCCCCTCGAGCGATACGTTGTGCCCCTCGCGTCCGTCTCATCTCTCGTCGCAGATCCTTCCAAAGTTCGGATGTCGGGCGCGGCGACTTGTGCTATGTTGCAACCTGTCGAAGCAATATGCCACCTTTTTGATCCTGCTCATCGAGGTATCCTCATGAAAATCGAAGGAAGCACCACCTGGATCACCGGCGCATCCTCGGGGATCGGAGAAGGCCTCGCCCTGGTCCTCAGCCGCATGGGCGCCCGCCTCGTCCTCTCCTCTCGAAAGCGAGACAGGCTGGAGGCGGTCCGGACCCGCTGCGCTCAACCCGACCGCCACCTCTGCGTCCCCCTCGACCTCGAGCGACCGCCGTCCATCCAGGAGGCTGTGCGCCACGTCGCCGACGCCGTGGGTCCTGTGGACATCCTCATCAACAACGGGGGGGTCAGCCAACGGTCACTCGCCGTGGACACCTCCCTGGAGGTTGATCGAAGATTGATGGAAATCAACTACTTCGGCACCATCACATTGACCAAGGCCCTCCTGCCCTCCATGCTCGAACGAAAGTCCGGGCACATCGTGGTCGTCACCAGCCTGATGGGCAAAATGGCCGCCCCGGTCCGCTCCGCCTACGCGGCTTCCAAGCATGCCCTCCACGGCTTCTTCGACGCGCTCCGCGCCGAGATCCATGACCAGGGTATCCGGATCACGCTCGTGGCTCCTGGGTTCAT
Organism: uncultured Gammaproteobacteria bacterium; assembly: GCA_964418585.1. Taxonomy (GTDB): domain Bacteria; phylum Myxococcota_A; class UBA796; order JAJRTE01; family JAJRTE01; genus JAJRTE01. The sequence continues at coordinate 4,564 of CAYQMG010000109.1, forward strand.
TCGCACCCAGATCTCCGTAAACGCCCTCACCGGCGATGGCTCTCCCGCTGACACCATGGACGACGCCGTGAAGGCCGGCATGGACCCGGAGGTCTGCGCTCACAAGATCGCACGGGCCATCGAGCGGGAACGCGACGAGGTGATCATTGCGGGACGCGAAAAAGTCGGCGTCTACATCAAGGCCTTCAGTCCCGCGCTCTACAACCGGATCATCCGCAAGGTCCGCGTTACCTGATTCGACCGGTCTCGAGGGCACGCCGGCCCTGCTTCCACCATTCCTGCTCCCCTGTTCGATTCCCTCCAAACCGCTCCCCTCGGGGATCTCCCTGTTCCCCCCTTCGAACGAGACCGAATGTCGACAGCGCCGGGCGGAACTCTGGGTATTTCTCAGAATTCTGTTGTATTTTCGCAGCGGCTCGAGATATCACGACCCAGAAACGACCTGCCGAAGGAGCGTCCCGAAACGGAAGAGACCTCACTGCGACGGTCCGGACAGGGACGGCGGGAGCGGGGATATCGAATCCAGTGCCATCGAGGAGGGCTTGACCATGGCACCGCGATCCAGGCGCCTGTTGCGGAAGGTGTGGTTGTGGAGTTCCGTGGTTTTCTGGCCTGTGGCGGCGCTGGCCGGGCCGGACTGGCCCATGTACCGGGGGGACCGTGTGGCCAGCCAACGTGCCGAGGGCTGGTCGGAACTGAGCGGGACCACCGGGGAGTATCCCGGTATCCGGTGGAGCGTACCCATCTATGGACCGGGCCTCAGCCAGGCGCGCACCAGTGCCCGATGGGTGGACACGGACGGCGACGGCACCGACGAATTGCTCGTCTACTATATCAACCAGGGGCGTGTGCGGGCCTGGAATGCGAGCGACGCCCAGCTCGCCTGGGAGTCGGAGGCCCTGGGGATCACCGACCTGGCCGCCATATTCGATGGCGTGTACGACCCCGGAACCGGCCCCGTGCCTCTTGTGGTCGCTGTGGCCTACCCGACCGGGGGTGGAATATTCCTTTTCGACGGCCGTTCGGGTGCACTGCTGTGGCGCGGCGTGGACTGGCCTGAAGGGGCCGGGATACGAATTCAAGAGATGGCGCACGCCACGGGTCCTGGCGACTCGGGCACGCCTCAGTTGATGTTCAACCTCTATGCCGGCGGCGTCCGGGACACTTACTGGATCGACCTCGCTGACCTCTCGGACCTGGGCGCCGGCAACCGGGACGAGGTTGCGGTTCACACCTCGATCACCAATTCTGGATGGGGGATCGACGCGCTTTCCCACGACCTCGACGGCGATGGGAGGCCCGAGTTCCTGTTCACGGCCCGCGACCTCACCGACATTTTCTACCCCTGCTCGAGCGACGAGGGGGGGGTGTGCAACCGGAACGGGGTGTGCCTCTGTCGCGCCACCTACACCAATCCCACTTCCAACTGGACCAGCGCTTCTTATGTTGTGGATCTCGAGGGGGATGGTGCGGTCGAACTCGTTCGATTCGGCCTATCCCAGTCCTACGAGGTGGGATTCTCCCGGGCAGACCTGGCCAAAACCCCGGGCAACCCACCGGTGATGTCTCCCACCTGGGCCTACGACTATGGTGACGCAACCCAGATGAGCGGGATCGTGTCCACACGGGTCCATCCGGCCCGCGGCGGCCCTGTCGACCTCGACGGCGACGGGACACTGGAAATCGTCGCCTCTTTCTACGACGATCGGACGACCGAGACCGACCTCAACGGAGCTGCAACAGACGACCGGATCAACCTGCCGAACGAATGGGTCCTGGGCGTATTCGACGCCAACGGTCTCAACCGCGGTACCCTTGAACGTGTCTACGCCTACGGAACCGCCGATCTCAATGGGAACGGCGTTCCCGAAATCGTGGCACGACGCACCAGCGGCACCAACATCAACGGTGCACTCCTCGGTGTCGAGGCCGACTGCAGCTCCGGCCCCTGCGCCCTCGGCATCGTGTGGGAGATCACGGGACTCTCGGTCCTCACCTACCAACCTCATCCACCTCCGGCAAGTCGCGCTGAACTCAACCTCGACTACCGCGCCGCCCTCGCCCTGGTCGATCTCCAGGGGGACGGGTCTCAGGCCCTGTTCGTGTTGCGAGGCAGCACCATTCGTCTGCTCGAGGCCGATGGCAATGGAGGCGTCACCGAAACCGATCTGCCCCATGACAGCACGTGCAACCGGGTTTCCGACATCGTCGGGACCGGCCCGGACACCCTCGTGGTCCTGGACGGGAAAACCTGCGCCCAGGTCCTCGACAGCGACCTCCAACCCATCGGCGCCCCGCTTGCCGAGGTCGACCCGCAGGGCGCTCCGTGGCCCTATGCCGTCCAGTTTCACCCCGACCAGGCCGCTTCTCTCGTGGTGGACACCCGGGTCTACCTCCCCACCACAGACACGACCCAGCCCGACCTCCTCTGCACCCTTGCGGGTCACTTCGCTTTCGCTGCAGACCTGGACCAGGACGGGATCAAGGAAGCCGTCACCTTCGCCAGCGGCCAGGGCTATCCCATCCGGATCGAGGACATCGACCCCGACACGGCAACCTGCGAGGTCCGGTGGGAGTACGACGGCGCAGACCATACCGACTACACGGTCCAGCGGTTCCTCCTCGCGTTCGGCGATGTGGATCCATCCTCCCCGGGTCTCGAACTCATGTTCGGCGGGGAACGCTACGGAGACTGGGCCTCCGACGACATCATCTTCGGCGCCCTTCCACCCCTCGCCAGAACCGGGTCAACAGCACAAAACACCCCCCTCTGGACCGTCTTCGCCACCACTGGATCACGCTTCCAGTACGGCGCAGGACGCATGATTGTCCAGGACTTCGATGCCAACCCCGCCAACGGGGAGGAGTTCCTCGTCCCGTTCAACGACAATACCGAAATGTACCGACAGGACACCCGCCTCAAACGCTGGAGCAACACCCACCAGGCTGGCAACATGGCCGGCGACTTCCTCGGCGACGGCCTCCTCGACCACGTCATGATCGCCACCGACGGCCGCGACCCGGCCCCAATCTACCTCTGGAACCTCTTCGACGACGCCGGTGAACTCCTCGCCGACCGCGTCTGGACCCAAAACCTCGACGCTTTCTCCACACGCAACCGCTACGGAAGCTTCCTCGCACTCGACATCAACGGCGACCTCGCCGAGGACATCCTCACCGTCAACGCGCAAGGTGCTCTCGACGCCCTCGACGGCACCACTGGTGCTCTTTTGCCCCACTTCCCGGTCTATCTCAAGGACGGCGCCGCGTTCACCGAGCGCCCCGAAGGCACTCGAGCCGCCACCACCATCATGGCGGTGGACCTGAACGGCGACGGGGTTCACGAACTCCTGGTTGGAAGCGAGGATGGCATGATCTACGCCCTCGAGACCCCCGGCGACGCCCCCCCGGCCGTGATCTGGACAAGACAAATGGGTACCCCCATCACCCACCTTGCCGCCGCAGACATGGACGGGGACGGTGCACTCGAACTCATCGTCTCCGCTGACGACGGGGCGGTGCACGTGGTCGACGCCACCCCATCCTCCATCCAGATCCTCTCGCCTCCTCCCAACGCATGCCTCGATTCTCCCACCGTCACCGTGACCGGAACGACGCGCTGGATCGACGAAATCTGGCTCAGGCTCGCAGGCGGCGTTCCCACCATCCTCTCGCCCAGGCCGGTCCAACTGGCCACCTTTTCCGCAGACCTCGAACTCCCATCCGTGGGCACGTTTACCATCACGGCAGACGGACTCCACGAAGGCCGGTTCGAGGCCACCGACAGCGTCACCGTCACCTACAACGTCGACGAGGACGGCGACGGATTCCTCGGCTGCGACCTCGACTGCGCCCCCACCGACCCCACCGTCTATTCCGGCGCAGACGAAATATGCGACGGCATCGACAACGACTGCGACGACCTCGTCGACGAGGATTCCGACCAGGACGAGGACGGATTCACCACCTGCGACGGCGATTGCCTCGATTCCGACCCCACCGTCTACACCGGTGCAGACGAGATATGCGACGGCATCGACAACGACTGCGATTCCACCGTCGATGAAGACGCTGTCGACTCAACCTCGTTCTATGTCGACACCGACCAGGACGGCTTCGGTAACCCCGCCTACGCCACGGAAGCCTGCTCCGCACCGACCGGGTATGTCGCCCGCTCCGACGACTGCGACGACACCTCCGCCAGTGTCTACCCGGGTGCAGACGAAGTCTGCGACGACGGGATCGACCAGGACTGCAACGGCCACGACCTCGGCTGCGACGCCGTCGACGACGATCAGGATGGATTCACCGAACTGGACGGCGACTGCGACGACGCCGACTCCTCCGTCTATCCCGGTGCACAGGAAATCTGCAACGAAAAGGACGACGACTGCGACGGGGTCACCGATGGTGTGGACGAAGACCGCGACGGCGCCGTTGCCGAAGCCTGCGGCGGAACCGACTGCGACGACCAGAACCCCGACATCCACCCAGGCGCAGAGGAACTCTGCGACGGCTCCGACAACGATTGCAATGGAGACATCGACGACCGCGACAGCGACTCTGACGGCGCCATCGACATCGCCTGCGGCGGCGCAGACTGCGACGACACACGCCCCCTCGTCTCCCCCTACGAGGAGGAGATCTGCGACGGTATCGACAACGACTGCGACGGGCTAGTCGATGAAGACCTCGTCGACCAGGACCAGGACGGCTACCCGGACGCTGCTTGCGGCGGAACCGATTGCAACGATTCCGACCCTTCCGTCCACCCGGACGCCGACGAAATCCCGGGAGACGGCGTGGACAACGATTGCGACGGCTCCGTCGATGAATTCATCCCCACCCCCACTCCCGCGCCCATCGCCACACCCACTCCGCTGCCAGACCTCACACCCACCCCGGCGACTTCGGCCACACCCTCCCCCGCCCCCCTGGTCACACCGACCGCGGCCCCCGAACCGTCCGCCACACCCGCCGGATCGCCCACTCCCCCGACGGACGAACCCGCCGATACCAGCCCGACGGCTGTACCGGACGAGGACGTGGGGGATGGGTGCAACTGCCGTCAAGGTCCCGACCAGAACTCGGCCCGTCGAGGTGGAGGTTCCCTGGTCCTGTTGGCGGCGGGTGTGTGGCGCTTGTTCCGGCGACGGCACGGACACGGCCCGAGCATGCGGTGAGTCGTCGCCCCTCCGGGGGCCCGTGTCTGTCCGTTACCCGCCCCCTTGCTCGATGCGCCTGGAACCGACAAACACCTCCCCCGTGGTCCCATGCAGTGAAAGCACATCTCCCGGTCCCACCTTCGCCCGGATGCGCCCGTCCGGACCGATGAATACCGCCGTTTTTCGCCCCGGTTTCACCACCAATCCGGCCACGCTCATGACTCCGAAAAACGCCTTGTCCTCCACGCCATTGACCGCGATGGCCGCATGTGAAGTGGAGCCGCCTCGAGCCGTCACCACCGCGTTGGCCGAGATGATCAACGGAATGTCTTCGGGCGTCGGGTTGTCGATGAGGAGCACCACCCCGTCCACTTCCTCACGGTCGGCGACCTCCTGCGACAACCGGTTCAAGTCCTCTTCGTCGAACGCAACCGCGCCTCGAAACGCTCCACCCCGAATGCCCAGGCCTCGAGCCACCGGCTCCCCGGGGTCGATGAACCGGTCCGGCGGCTGATCCGCCGCAGCCACAGCCGAGCGAGCCTGAAGCACGCTGAGGCAGCCGCGATCCACCGTGAACTCGATCTCCTGGTCCATTCCCATGAACCGGCACAGCTTGGTCATCGTGTACTGGAGTCGCATGTCCAGCACCGGCATCAACCCGCGCAACTCCGCAATGTCCCGGATCGATCGGGACGACGTCACCCCTCCCACCAGGTCGTCCCCGGCGGCCGAGAACTTGAACTCCCCTTGCAACCGCCACATCCCTCCGTCCGTGGGCGCTGTCCTGGGTATCACTCCGGTCAGCGACGCCTGGGTCTCGTCCATCCCAGGAGCAACCGCTGCGTTCATCCGGTTGCCAAACGCCATCTCCTGCACAATCACCGCCGTGTGCCACGAATGGCACAATCCCTTGATCTCTCGATATCGTCGGGCCGTATGGGACTCCCACGAGGCAAATATCGCGTGCACCGCACCAAACAACTGGGCGTCCAGATCGTTCAGAATCCGGTCCAGGGCGCCCTGGAACCCGTTCTCGCGTAGGATCCTCTTCGACTCCTCGGCCACCTCATACATGGCCTCCCATGGCAGTTCCTCCTTCAGCTTTTTTCCATGCTTCCTCTTCGCCGCCTCCACCAACCCGTAGGGCTCCAGGTCGAATTCCCATGCCGCCAACGCATACGAGGCGAGAAACCTCCGATAGGAATCGTAGGCACTCCACGGGCCATCCTCGGCAAGTGCCCGAGCTATTTCATCGTTCATACCCACGAACACCACCGTGGAGAGAATCCCGGGCATGGAGAAGACCGACCCACCACGAACCGCCAGGAGCAGCGGGGACCTGGCGTCGCCGAAACGGCGTCTCACCCCGGTCCGTTGCTCGATGTCCTGTTCCAGGGTCCGGACATGCTCGAGAATGTGGGCTTCGAGTTCCTCCCGTTTTTCAATGTGAAACCGCGCCCGCGGAATCGTGGTCGGGAGGATGAATCCATCTCGAGTCGGAATGTTGAGATGGTTGATGTAGAGCAGGCCGCTCCCTTTGCCACCACACTCGTCCCTCAAGTTCTCGCGGCCCCCCGGGGTGCGGACCCGTTCGACCGAATCTCGGTGGGAAATGTGCCGGATACGAAAACGGGAGATTCCATCCTCCTCCAGGTCCCCCCCTTTTTTTCCGCCCGCCCCCTCCCCTGCCATCGGCGCCTGGATACGCTTCCGCGCCAGGTCGCAAAATCCAACCATGCTGTTCAGGTCGTGCAAGTACCGCTGGATGTTCGCAACCATGGCACGTGTTTCCTCTGGATCGAGCCCAAATCGCGAAGCCATGGTCTCGAACGGCCAGGTGACCCGACGCCGAATCTTGTGGTAGCACCCCACGATGGCGGTGAGAATGTTCTCCAGCTCCTCTGCGCCGTGGGCCTGCGCATCGAGCATTTCGGACAGGTCCTGGAGTTCCCGGGACTGGAGTCCATCGAACGCGAGGTTGGCCACCGAGGTCCGGATGATCTCGAAGCAGGTTTCCAAGCCCGGCGGCTCGTGTGTCCGGGACGCCACGTGGCGCAACGCCAGGTAGCCCAGTTCCTCCAGCAGGCAGTCGAGGGTGGTGAGATGGTAACGCTGTTCCGGGAATCCCGGGTCTCGAAAGAGGTCGGCGACCGCCTGGCGAGCGGTGTGAACCTCGCGAAATGTCTCCAGGTGGGCGCCGGACAGGTACGCTTTTTCCACCCGGTCCAGGAAGGAGAACAGGGGGTCCCGGAGGCGATCCCAAGCCGTTTCCAGGAACGTGGAGACCGTGTGCGTCGCCGTGTGTGCGGCCTCTTCCGCGTCGAATCCAGGTTGTCCCGGCGGCGCCTGTTTCAGGGCTTGCAACCGGTCCAAGCATGCCCGCACCTGGGCGTCCGGGAGCGCGAACGTCTTGAACCACGCCTCGAGGGTTCGGAGGTGCTGCAAGTAAGTCCAGCGGTTTCCAGCCCGAATCCCTTTTTCGACCAGGGCGCCGACCTCGTCCAGCACGTCTCTACCCGACCCGCACCGCTGGATCGCCTCGCCGTAGCTCTCCCGCCAGTTTCGCAGCCGGGACACGATCTCGGTCGCACCCAGTAACTGCTCCAGATCTCCCACCACACGCCGCACGATCTCTCGAGCCACCGCCAGGTCTCGTGCCCGGACATCGGCCGGGGACGGTTGCCCGAACCCGTGCTCGATCAAGGGCGACCAGTCGCCCCGTTCCAGGTACTCCAGGTACTTTCCGGCCAGGGCCAGGGTCCGGCGTCCCAACGCATGGTGGCTCGTGCGCCGGATCTCGTTGACCACCGGACTCCCCGCCACGTGCACCTCAGCCAGGTCCACCGTGTCGCTCCAGAGACGGTCCAGCAAGTTCGACCGGCCCAGGAGAGCCGGGAGGTTGCGCACTGTGATCCGCGTCAGGAGGGGGAGTCGTCGCGCGGCTTGCCCGTTCAAGAAGACCACCAGCGCCCGGGTCAACCGGTGCACTTCCGGGAGGAGGTTCTTGGCTTCCGTGGTTTCCCCTCCTGCAGGTCGGGCAAGTCGAGCCACCAGGTGACGCAAGTAGAAAATCACCTCGTTGCGGTTCGTGCACTCATTCACCTTCTCCAGCAACGCCGCGATGTCTCGAAGCCGGTCGATGGGCCCCACCTCGAGACGGTCAGGATCGATCTGGAACAGGTACGGCTCCAGATCGATGGTCTCCCCCTCCACCCCGGCCAGGCCCTGAACGCAGGCGTCGGTCAGGAGTGCGCCCGGGTCGATCCGGTGGGTGGACACCTCTCCCCCATCCCCCGGGTCGCCCGCCCTCACCCGGTAGAGCACCAGCGTGTCACACATCAAATAGGGCACCACCAGGAGACCATCCGACCGGTGAAGTCGATTGTTCACCAGCCCGAACCGGTACGTACGGGACAGCACCCGGGCCTTGACATCCAGGTACCGCCGAATGGCCCCGGCCCGCTCCCGTTCCTCCGGACCCGCGACGAACGCGCGGTGGAAGCCCCGGTTGACCTCCGCGGTCCAACGCTGCTCCTCCGGCGTCAAGGGAATGGGCGGGGACGACGAGGCAACGGCGCCTCTCCCTCCCCCGGTTCCTGCAAGCGGACCAGACGCGCACCGCGATCCCCCGGGTTCGCCTGCTCGCTCGAATTGCTCGACCATCGCCACCGCTCTTGCCCGGGAGCAGGCAGGACACCCCTCGCGGGCTCTGTTGCTCGTTCACGAAAACTCACTCACCCGGACAGGGCCTGCCTCCCTGGTCCCAGGCGGTCTGAAGTTGCTCCCCCACCTCGGCCGCGCCAATCCAGTCCATCTCGAACAATCCACCAAACCCACACCGGATCTCATCCAGAACAGCGCCCGAAGACAGATCCAGCATCACCTGCTCTCGATGGTCCGAACTGTAGTACCCCGCCTTGCCCGAAGGCTCCGCCGACCGGTGCACCGGCCCCACGTGGTACACCACCGCCTCGAAAGGGCAGATGTTCTGGCACGCAGCGTCCATGAGCAGCAGCGATCCATCCGACAGGAACGCCACGTCCCGAGAGAAATTCACCAGCGGGTCGCCGGCCTCGTCGAACAGACCTGCATCAAATACATAAATGGGAGGATCGGACAGATGGGGCCCCAGCGCCAGAAGACCCCACGTCGCACCGTACCCCGTCGGAGGACTCCCCCACGCTTCCGCCGCGCCCCTCGAGTGGCTGTACCAGAGCCAGCGCCGACCGGTCTGCGGATCCACCAGAACCTCCCCCATGTGCGGTGTGTTCAACAGGGCCAACGCCCCTCCCGCAGGATCCGGGAAATACCACACCGGCGTCCACCCACCATTCTCCCATCGCCACAAAATGAGACGTGTCCCCCGCGCAATCACACCGTCCGACTGCATGAACGTCGTGAGCAAGAAGGGACCGTCCGGGTCATCCAGGTAGTCCACCGCGTTCGGCCACGCCTTCCCCGTCCGCTGCGACAACGGCCACGCTGGATTGGTCTTCCCCAGCACCCAGTCCACCCGCGCCGTCGTATTTCCGTTCGAGTAGTCCAGGGTCACCTGCAACACCCGACTGTTGTGCGCGTCCGCCGCCACCAGGGTGACCAACCGCTCCGTGGGTCGATCCTGCACCACGTCGAACCCCTCCGAAAAACTGAGTTGGCAGCCCAGGTCTCTCTCGTCCGCTGGATCACAGTAGGCGTCCCCGTCCGAAAGCGTGGAGAAATCCAGATGTTCGATCCGCCACACCACCTGCGGAACCGGGGTCGGTGTCACCCGCTGAATCATCGAGTAGACCAGTCCTACATCCCAGTCCGACTTGTTGTCCAACACGGTCAAAACCATGTCCAGGTAGTCGTTCCCACCGTGAACCACGTGTCGAGCGCCGGAAGGAATGCAAACCGCAAGCGGGTCGCCACACCCAGCATAGGTCTCGTGATCCACCACGTAGTCGTAGACAATGGTTCGACCCACAGGGTCCATGATCCGAATGCGGGCGTTGGGCGAAAAATCCGATACCAGGAGCAACCCATCCAGGGGTGAGGCTCCGGCCGCAGGAACGGACCCCAGGCTTCCGCCCAGCAAGATCGCGCACACGACAACGAATATCCCGGCATGCTTGCTCGACGGTCGGCGGCTTGTTGGAAAGACCAGACTCTTCCTTGACATCGCGAAGACCTCCTGCGCTGATGGGACGGCAATCGGACAGGTTGCGGCCCGGCCCCCAGGACCTCGAGCCGCCCGGACCCGGGAGGAAGTCCCCCCCTCCGCCATTGTATCCCATGGCACACGCATTTCCAACGGCGACACCCAGAACGGCGATATCGTCCTCCCTGCTTTTCGTTGCCTCAGGCGCCGGAGCACGATACCGTGACAGGGTGCCCTGGAAGCGAACCGCTTTTCTCGGGACAGCATGCGTGCGCGGACGCGAGGAGGAGCGAACATGTGGAGGTTGCCACGCAGGCGAGGAGAAAAAGGGGTATCGGTCCGCGATGAAGGTCATCCGGCCGGCGATTCCGTGCTCGTGCCGGCCGGCATCGCATTCGCCTTTGCCGTGTGGACCCTCTGGCTCCACTGGCCCGCCCTGGTGCACGGGGACACCGGTCTCATGAGCGAAAACCCCGACGCCATCGTCTCCGCCTGGACTCTGGACTGGGCGCGGGCGGGCCGCATGATCGGCCCCTGGACCTGGCACATCAACCCGCCTACAGGCGCCATCGCAGCTCCCGGAGGCGGGGTGACCGCCCGACTCCTCATCCCGGTCACCATGTTGCTCGGTCCCACCACGGGCCACGACGTGAGCATCGCCTTGATCCTGGCCCTCGGCGGCCTCTCCATTGCCTGGCTTGTGCGTGAACTGACCGGCTCCTGGAGCCTGGGCGCCCTCACCGCAGCCGCTGCCATGGGCCAACCTGCGCTGCTTCGCCTGGTCCGGAGCGGCACCCTGGAGCACCTTGCATTCTGGCCGCTCCCTGCCGCCGCCGCTGCCTTGCTCCGTGGGATCAGGACCGGAAGTCGCCGCTGGGCCGCTCTCGGGGGCCTTCTCCTCTCGCTCCTGCCCACTGAATCAGGGTACGCAACCGCCTACGCCCTCATCCTCCTTCCCGCAGCGCTCCTCCCCGCAGGTTGGGCCGCCTGGAAAAACCCGCGGATGGGCCGGACCGCCCTCCTTCGGGTGACCCTGAGCGCCTGCGCTGCCGGAGCGCCCATCCTGGTCGCGTCGGCCGTCCTTTTCTCCCGTGCAGACATGGGTCAACTCCAGGGTTTCGGACACGATGTTGCACAGAGGAACGCCTTGCACCTTCAGGACTGGCTCGATTTCTCACACCATGGGGGCTGGAACGCCGGTTCGCACCGCTCCGCAGGCGCCTACGCTTCTCCCGCAATGCTCGGCGTCCTCGGCGCCCTCACCCTGGTCGGAATCCGCAAGTCCTGGCCCTGGCTCACTGTCTGGGTCCTCGCCACCACCCTGGCGCTCGGCCCGGGAGACGCCAACGTGCGCTGGCTCGAGGCGTTGTTCGGATCCCCCGGACGAGTTGCCGGGTGGGTCGTCCAGCACGTCAGCACCGCGTCACTTGCCGTGTTCCCTTTTTCCCACGTCCGGTTCCCGTGGCGTTGGACCCTGCTCGCGCTGATTGCCGCCACGACAGGCGCCGCACTCGGACTCCAGAGACTTCATCGCCTGTTCGGAACCCCCAGACCGCAACGAGGCCTGGCCGTGACCGCCGCCTTGCTCCTCGGCCTCGGCGCCGCAACCCTCTCCGCGCACCAGGCAGGGTACCGGCAAGGTCTGCCCCGGCTCGAACTGCCCACCGTGGCTGCCTGCCAGTGGATACGCGCCCAGCCGGGAGAGGGAGCGGTGCTGCTCCTGCCCACTTTCCGGCAACCCATGGACCCCGGCAACGGCGTCTTCGGCCGCCTCGGTGTAACACTCACTGGACTGGACTGGCTATGGCTCCAGGTTCAGCACGGACGTGCTCAGAACTTCATGGTGGAGACCATCCCGACCTTGATACCGGTTGGAACGCCGGGCCCCTTGGTATCCCGGTGGATTCACGAGGCGGACCACATCGCATTTCAACGGTTCGGAGGCGCCCACCTGTCTCGAGCCCGCGTGCAAGAATGGCTCCGGACCGACCTTCCCCACCAGGGGACCGCGGCGCTCCGCAAGGCCGGGTACCGGTTCATCCTGGTCGACTGTACCGCCTACCCCGGCGACTGGATGCGGACCCTCCAGCTACTCCTGGGGGAGAAAAACCGATCCCCGCTCCACTTCTCGGACGGCGCCGGCCTGGCCGTCTTCGACCTCGAGAAAGCCGCCCCGGCCGGTACCCGCCAGCCTACTCCACCTCCGCACGAACCAGGGCCACCTCCCTGAGATCCAGCCGCTTCAGCTCGGGGTGTTCGGCCAGAATCCGTGCCCGGTTCAGGTAGACATGCACCAAATTGGTTCGGTAAGGCGCCACCTGGAGCAGAACCCCCTCGGAGGACTCATCGTCCACGGGGACCGGGGGCGCACTCTCGTTCACCACCAACACGTCCCGGGAGGTCAGCGTGACGCCTCGAGCCAGCCGCACGAACAGGCGATAGACGCCGGTCGGTGTGATGTCCGGAATGGCGATGAGGTGACTGCGAGGCTGGGCGAGTCCGTACACCACCGGGATGGCGAGCCCATCCGCGTTCACCTCGTTTCGGGTCAACAATTCCGCCTGCTCTCGACTCCGAATCGGCCGGTCCTGAAAAAGAGAGAGCGTGGTGCGAATGGGAAGGATCGGAGGGCGCACGTCTCCGGATGGAAGCCCATCGTAGAAACACAACCAGACATCGCCCAGGTCCGCCTTGAGCACCCGGCCGAACCGACGGGTCTTGCGCTGGAAATCCTCCACACTGCCCGGATCCTCCGGGTCCACTCGCTGCATGTAGACCTCCTGCCGTACCTCCACCGGTCCCGACTCCCCGGCGTCGAGACTTCCCGCGGCAGGCTCCAGACGATCCCCCTCAGGCAGCGCAACGATTCGATATCGCTCCAGGACCCCACCCTGATCCCCGGCCAGGGTCCCGCGCGCCTGAAACCGCACGATGGCCCGCACCAGAAGCTCCTGCTCTCGAGCCTCCCAGGGCCGGTCCGGTCGCCTCACCATCTCCTGGTGCGGCAGGCTGGATACGAACGTTTCCGCCCCAAAACGGGCCAACAAAGGCGCCACGTTCGCAGACGCAAATCGCGTTACCCCATCCCCCCGAACCTGCGCCAGATTCTTTCCCACCGAAAGGCACACCAACGAACGCGGTACCTCGTACCCCGCCCGCTCCATCCGTTCCAGGAGTTCCAGCCACCGCTGGTGCGCCTGCCACAGATACGGACTCCCAAAACTCAGCGCACGCGCCTGGGCATCGGTCACCCCACCGTATACACTCCCGGCTCGAGGAAACACAAACCCCAACACCGCCGTCCGGATGACCCCGTTGATGAGCACAGACAAAAAACCGTAGGTCAACCGCGTCCGCACCGACCCGAAATAGGGCGTTCCGGTCGTGATGATCCGCCCCACATGCCAGCGCGTGCCTTCCGCTGATTCCCCCTGGGCCCGCCGGAACAATCCCTCCCGCTCCGCCTCCTCCATCAGAAACTCGCGAATCACAATCCCGCCGAAACTGTGCCCCACCAGCGTCACCTCCACCGGCCGGTGCGCGCGTCGGCGACAGATCGGACAGGTCTCGGGCAACTCTCGATAGAACTCGGCAAAACTCCGGGCCAGGGACTCCACTGAAATGTTGTGGTCCGACCCCGCGTGAGAAAACGCCCCAAAGTCAAAACTGTGCCCGTGAAATCGCACGCCCCCCTTTGTCTCTTCACCCCCCAACCACGCCAACGGTACCCCCTGGCGCGTGAACCGGTGGATGAACGACGCCATCGCGTCCGCCTCCGCCACGTACCCATGCACAAAAATCATGAGGCGGTCCGGAGCCATCTCCGACTCCGAAGGGAGTTGGTCCACCACATCCCGACGGCACCCGGCGCCCAGCAAGACGGCCAGCACCGTCAGGCCGATCCAAAGTGGGAGCGAGTTCTCCTTCACCACGCTACTCCAACGCATTGCGATGTGACACAGACAGAACAGCCAACCCGCCCCAGTCCAGCCTGGACCCATCCGCGCCGTAGGTCCAGGTCATCACCGGTGCAAGCCCCAGCGTGTAGCAGGCGCCTCGAGGCGAGAAATGAATCGCAGGGGCCCCGGCCGACACCCTCATTCGACCCCCGGATCCATCTTTGCCACGGCGCCCAAAGTGCACCGCCGAAAACTCCACCACGGAAAACGTGACCGTCCACAGCCCTCGGCGCCCTCGAGGCGGATTGTACAACTGAAACAGGTAGGCCAGTCGGACCGCCCCACCCACTCGAGCCGGGTCCGACACGTCAGGCAGTCGCTCTTCCGACCGGATGGCAACACCCAGTTGCGCATGAAACGACGTGGCCAATCCCAACACCGGAAAACCCAGGCTCTCCGCCGCGCCCACTTCGTGATCCGGTTCTCGAGCATCCGGCTCGAGAAAACCATGGCTCCCCTGGTAGTAAAACTGCGTCGACGTGAAATGGCGAAACCGGGCACTCTCGATTATCGGAAACCGAAAACGCCAGCCCAGGCCCACCCCGTTCGCAGCCCCATATTCAAACCGATGCCGATAGCTCACCCGGAGCGAAAAATCCCGGAAAAACGTCGACTCCCCCGCAACCTCCAGCTCTCCTGCCCCCGTCCCGGCTCCCCCCCTCACCCAGCCGCCCCGCTGCAAGCTCCCGGCATCAAACGTCAACGGATCATACAGAAACACCGCTCCCAGTCGCGATACCACCGAACCAGACGCACGCCCGCTCCAGAACATGCTCCAGACCAACACCACGCTCAATACCAACGCCCTTGCCTTCCCACACCCCAACACCCCCTCTCCATCCACGCTCATTCCCCTTCCACTCTCCCACTCAACGGCACATCAAACGGATCCCGAGCCGGCCACAATCCACTCGAGCGAAAACCCGGATAGTACTTGCGCCACTCGGACAGCATCAGGTCGAAAGGAACGTCGGGAAACGTGCCGTAGTCATGCACATACTCCATGAACCGCTCCCCGCGCCGATCAAACTGCTGAAACACCGAGTCGTGCTCCCCGTCGAACTCGAGCGGGTCCACCCCAAGACGCTCGCACAACTCCCTGTTAAAAGCCGGCGTGGCCGCCACCCAACGACCGTTCAGATAAAGTTCGGTGTACCCGTGAAACACCAGCAAGTCTGTCCCAAGCACCTTCTCGAACGCCTCCGACCCCAGATGATTCCGCACATTGGCAAAATGCAACCGACTCGGAATCCCCACCACCCGAGCCGTTGCGGCGAGCAGGTTGGCCTTGTCGATGCAATGACCGCCCTCCTCGGGCCGTCGCTTCACCACGGCGCTGGCCCTGAACGCCTCTCGAGTGGTTTTCACACCCCACGGGTTGTAGCGGAATCCATCCCGGACGGCATAGTAGAGCCGGATCGCGTTGGCCACCGGGTCGGCGTCAGGGTCCGAGTGTTTCCTGGCAAACGCCACCACGTCGGGATGGTCGGAATCCACGAATTCGTTCGGCCGGAGAAACGGATCGAGTTCGTCCATCGGCTGATTTGCACCTCCTTCGTTCTCGATGCGGACATGGGCTGCGAGCAAAATGTCCAACCGATTGTTTCCCGGCCGGACCCGTCTCGAACGATGGATCCGGCCCGGGTCGTGCCCACCCATGGCGCGGGCCGGAGACAACCTAGCACCGGTGCTCCGGTGGCTGCAAGCGCCTTTCGCCGTCCATGGTTCGCCGGGGATCAATCGAGGATCAACCTGGCGCGTTGGAATCGCCGTGAAGCGGCGAAAGCGATTGCGATGTCCACGAGGAACAGAAAGCAGAGCAGGACGAGGAGGAGGATCCGGTCGTCCACGCCGGCCAACCCGGCGGTTGCGGCCCGACGCCAGGAGACGGGAAGGAGCGGAAAGCCGAGGGTGGGCACCAGGATGATCAACAGGAAGGAGATGTTGAGTGTTTGATATGCCTGCCGGGCGGTGGCGGCGCGGAGGGACACGAGCACGCCGACCCCGGCGGACAGCCAGGCGCCGAGGAACCCCATCGTCACCGCACCGATCGCGAAGAGCGGACGCGGGAGAATCCACCCCTGTCCCCCGTGTTGAGACAGGGCCACGATGGACAGAACGTAAGCGACGATGGCGAGGCTCCAGCCGTACAACACGCCGGTGGTGGTCTTCCCTGCCAGTATCGCCCGGTCCGAAAGGGGCATGGACAGGAGTGTTTCCAGCGTGTGGCGCTCCCGTTCGCCGGCAAAGGTGTCCGGGATGACCGTACCGGTGAGGAACAGGGCCAGCCACCCGATCACGAACATGGACGCCGGCGAGACCACCCAAGCGGGTCCGTGCTGAAGCGGCAGCACCACGCCGAAGAGGCCCACCACGATCCCCAGGCGCAACAGACCCGGCCGCGTGCCCTGCAAGCTCCTCAGCTCCCTCAACTCCTTCCAGATCACGGTGAGAAAGTCGTTCACGCCTCTGTTTCCTCCATCAACGACACGAACACCTCCTCCAGGCTCGCGTGGACCCGGCAAACCTCCTCGACCTCCACGCCAAGACCCACCAACGCCCGCACCACGGGGGCAAACCGGGCGCCGGCCTCCACCAGGTCCACCTGCAACACGTCCCCGACCACCTCCGCACCCGCCACCTCGGGCAGCCGCGCCACCTCGGCCAGAACGGCCTCCTCGAACCCCCGTCCCCGAACCTCCACCCGGGCGCCTTCGCGCCGAGCACGCAGTTCGTCCGGAGGCCCCACCGCCACCAGCCGCCCCGAACGGATGACCGCAACCCGCGCACACAGCTTCTCGGCCTCCGCAAGGTTGTGTGTGGTGAGAAACACGGTCACCCCTTCACGGGCCGCCAGATCCGCCAGCACTTCCCGAAGCGACGCCGACGCAAGAGGGTCCAACCCCGCCGTGGGCTCGTCCAGAAACACCAGGGCCGGCCGCGGAAGCAGCGCGCGAGCCACGGCGAGCTTCTGCTTCATCCCACGACTCCACCCCCCCACCGCCTCGTGACGTCGCTCCCACAGGTTCAGCCCATCCAGCAGTTCTCGAATGCGACTCCGCGCTTCCCCTCGCGACAGCCCATGGGCTCGAGCACAAAACATCAGGTTATCTTCCGCGCTCAACCGCTCATACAACCCGTGGTGCTCGAGCAGGGCGCCGGCATGATGCCGGATCCAGTCTGAACCGGTCCGCGTGTCGTGGCCCAGCACCTGGGCGCGTCCCTGGGTGGGTTCGATCAGGCCGAGCAGGATTCGGATGGTCGTGGTTTTTCCGGCCCCGTTGGGACCGAGGAACCCGAAAACGATGCCGGCCGGCACCTCGATGTTCAGGTGGTCGAGCGCTCGGGTGGGGCCGAAATCCCGGGTAACCTGGTCCATGATGATGGCTTGCACACTATCCTCCGGCCGGGATCGGACACACGGTCGTCCCATGCCGCCGGTCCCGGCATGATGAAGGCGCGCTTCCGGGTGCTCGAGGCCCGCGTGGCCGTGGAAGCGCGTCTGGGGTACGAGGGGAATCAGCAGACATTCCGGTTTTTGCCTCCTTGCAGGCTCCGGATTCTGTCGGCGAGGCGATTGAACCGTTCTGCCGCGCCCGGAATGGTGTGGATTGCGCGTTCCAGGACCTCGAGTGCGGCGTCGAACCGGCGGTGTTCGTGCAGAACCACAGCGAGGTCCCAGTAGGGGTCGGCCCAGGCGGGTTTCAAGGCGATGGCCTGCTCGAGTTCGCGAACGCCCTCGGCCAGCCTGCCCTGGCGTGCGAGGCAGAGGCCCAGGCCCTTGTGGGCGTAAGCGTGGTGCGGCGCCAGTGCCAGCGCGCGCCGGCATGCGGCCTCGGCCTCGGCGTACCTTCCCTGGAAAAAGCGGACGAAGCCCAGCAGGTCGAGTGCCCGCAGGTTGTCCGGGTCCATGGCAAGTACCCGGTCCAGGAGCCCGGCCGCTTCTCCCAGCCGTTTCGACCGTGCGGCCTCGGTCGCTGCTTTCAACAGGTTTGCCACGTCGCGGCTCATTCCCGGTTCTCTCCTCTGCTCCTTCCAACGCACAGGCTGTGTCCGGCGTTCACATCTCCCCTCGATACCAGGAGGCGCCGGTCCGCCACGTGCTGGAATCGGTGTGAATCAGGGGGGATTGCGCTGCGCCGAGCACTGCTTCCACGGTTCAGGGCGCGCCCGCACGGCACCAGGTCCGCCAGAACAGGAGGGGCTCCCACCGGTCACCCACATTGAAATAGTTGACCAGATCTCGAGGTTCCGTAGCCTCGTCAGGACAGGCCTCGAGGGTCTGGACCAGATCGAGCACCCCGTCCCCGTCCAGGTCGAACCGGGTGGTGTAGGCCACGTCCCGCCCGTCCACCCCGGTTGCCGTTCCGCCTGGAGTTCCGCTCCGGGCGACCGTGATGGTGGGACAGGCGGCAATTCGGTGCAGGATACTGTCCGGGGCGAGCACCACGTAGACGGGGTCGGCCCGCACGCCCGGGTCTCGAGTGGCCTTGAGATGGAACTTCCGTGCCCCGGGGATGAACACCACCGTGGCATGCTCCAGCGTTGGGGCGCCCCCCGCAAGAGGGACCGAGACGAAATCCACCGGCCGGTCCGACACGTAGGCCAGATGTCCGGCGATCTTTTCGATGTGGATGGACGCCCGCTGCTCGCCCCCGATCAAAGGCAATGCCTGGAGGAACACCACGTCGGCCCGGTCCACCGCGACCAAACCGCCATCGCGACGCGCCGGAGCCACCACGAAGTGCTTTGGGGTCGCCACGAAGAACGAGGGCCGCGCAGGGGGAACCTGGATCGGCTGCACCCCCGAGGTCTCCACCGTCTCCACGTAGCTTTCCGGCGTGATCCGCAGGGCTCGCGCATTCCGCAACGCCTCGATCGGAACCCGGTCGTAGGTGTGGTGGCGCTCCATCAGATCCATCAGCCACACACGATACTTGGCCGGAGCGGTCGCGTCCCAGTAGAGCCAGCGCTCCAGACATTCCCGTGCCCGTTTCTCGTACTCGAGCGTGCTTTCCGCAGGGGGAATCGCCGCCACGTCCACCCGGTGCCGATAGATATCGGCGGTGGAGTCCGGGGCGAACAGCTCCGCCTTGAACGCCCGAATGATCCGTTCGTCCTCTTCCGAGGCCGAGAACGGGACGCCACTCACCAGGGAGGCGCTGACATAGCCCTCCACAGACGGTGCGTCGGCCAGCCGCACCCGCTTCCACCCCCCGGCCGACTCCACCACCTCGCACGGGGTGCCGTAGGGCAGTTTCATCAGCACCGCCGCCTGAAGCGCTGCCTCGGTCCGAAGGTTGACCGCAGAGGCGTTGATCACCCCCGAGTCGGCGAACGCTTCCGTCATGCCAAGAGCGGCGACCAGCACGACACTGCAAACGGGCACGTAACGAAGCATGAAGAGCGGCTCCCGATGGCACATCCTGCAGGTTCAATTCCGTTCTATGTTACCACCTGCCGGAAAAAACGAAAGCATGCAATGCCTCCGTGGACGCGCTTTGCCCCCCAACCTCCACCCGTACCGGGTCATTTCCCGGTCGCTTGCTTCTTTTCCAGACTCCAGAGGTCTGCTAAGATGACCCGTGGAACGCAGACCACCCGGCCCCCCCAACGCGCAACCGACCCGCGCCGGGGGCTCCTCATCCCGGACGTCGCGCCACTCCGGCTGCGCTCATACCACGCCGCGGGCGACGCCGGGGCGAATCGGCCCGGGACGGACCCACCCCTGGTGGAGGAGAACGTCATGCAGCGCCCTTCTGTCTTTTTCTGGCTCCTCCTGGCTGCCTGCACGGCCCTGATCGCCTGCGACGCCGATGTGAGCACGCGAACCCTCTCCCCCGAAGATGTCATTGTGTATGGTACCGCTTCCTGCGGATTCACCACCGGCCTGATGGACGACCTGGACGGTGCGGGGATCCCTTACACGTTCAAGGACCTGGAGACCGACCCCGGTGCGCAGCAAGAACTGATCGACAAACTCGCAACCGCCGACTGGTTCGACGGTGGCCCCGTGGATCTCCCGGTGGTGGATGTGCGCGACACCCTGCTCATGAGGCCGACGCTCGAGGAGGTGGAAGCCCTGCTCTAGCCCTCGAGCCGCTTGCACCGGCGCTCCGGACGCAACGGGACCGCCTCCCGCCTTCCCGGACGCCTGGAGACGGCCTCGTCCCTGTCCCCGCCCCGGACCCGACCGGCCCGGTTTCCGGCCCCCCATCCGGCACGCCCCCGTCCCCATACCCGACCGGCCCGCACCGGCGCTTCTCAATTCAATGCAACCTCGGCGCGGTTGAGGTATAACATCAACGCACCTTACGAGGAGGACCGGACCATGACATCTCGTTCCCCCGGCCCGTCACGGACTCCGGGCCGTTGCTCGAGGCCGCACTGGACTTGTGTCGCGGCCCTTTTGCTCGCACTGGTTCTGATGTCGAGCTGCTCTCGAGTGGCGGAACATCCAGGAGGCCCGCCCGGGGAGAATGTGGCCGGCCCGAGCAGGAGACCGTCGATCGACGCCTACGTGCAGACCACGGTGGAGGTGGCTTGCCTGTCGCGTCGCGTACCGGATCCGAGGGAGCGGGTGCGAGCGGTCTGGGCGATCTACCGCCGCCACGGATTCGACGACCCGACCGTGTACCTGGAAATGACCCGCACCGCCGGACAACAGACCGCGGTCCGGGAACGTATCGAGCAAGGGATCGCACACTGTCCGTAACCGGGCCGCTCGAGCAGGGTGCTGCATGAGAAGCCATTCCGCCTCGTCCACGTCCGGGCCGGGTACCCGCTGGTTCTGGCCGGTCTGCATCCTCCTCGCTCTGGCCGTCCGTTGCGCCGACCTGGGGCCTGTGTTTCGCTCCGACCCGGACGACGCCCACCTCGTGGGTCCCGACGCCTACTACCACACCCGTCGGATCGCCGCCATCGTTGACAACTACCCGGCGGTACCCATGTTCGACCCCTACCTGAACCATCCGGACGGGGCACTCTGTCCTTACGAACCCGGGTTCGACCTGCTCATCGCCACCCTGGTCCAGGGAGCCTCACGGGTCCTCCCTGCCCCCCACCGTGCCACCGGCCCGGAAACCTCCACCCGAATGGCCGAGGAACGCAGAATCCGGCGGATCTCCGCCGGGATCATGCCCCTGTTCGGCCTGCTCCTCCTCCCACTCTTTGCCGCCATCGCACGCCGCACCGCCGGACCCGGCGCTGCACGGACCACCGCAGGCATGCTCGCCTTCCTCCCTGGCGCCGCCTTTGCCTCCAGCCTCGGCCAGGTGGACCACCACCAGCTCGAACCCTTGCTGGCCGGCAGTGTCCTGCTCGCCGGATTGAGCACAATGAGCGCCCCGAACCGGCCGGGGCGTGCACGCTGGACCGGGGTGCTCCTGGGGACCGGCCTCCTCTTCTGGCGCGGTATCCTCCTCCCGGCCGCACTGCTCGCCGCCACCCTCGGGCTCCGCGCCCTGTGGCTCGGTAACAACGCCGCACAGGACCCACTCGTCCGCAGGGGAAACCCAACCCTGTTCGCCTTCGCCGCCGCCTGCGCCACCCCGGCGGCCCTATGGTTCCCCGCAGCAGAACCGTTTTCCTATTTCACCATCAGCTTCTTGCAACCCGCCACGCTCGCCCTCGTATCCGCCGGGTTCCTCGCGCTCACCGGCGCGGCCATCCTGGCCGACCGGGGTTCCTGGCGGCCCACCACGACTCGAGTGTGCATGGTCGCCGCCGCCCTCACCCCGGTGCTCGCGGCCCTCTGGATCGTCCCGGACCTGCGTCACAACCTGCTGGCAGGACTTGGATTCCTCAGTCGGGCCGACGCCTTCGTCCAGGCCGTCGGGGAGCAACGCCCGCTGTTCCTCGACGATGACGGCAGGGTCACCCTCGCCTACGCCTTCTATTTCTACGGGCCGTTCCTGTTCCTGCTTCCCCCTGCTGTCCACGCGGTGATACACCAGGCACGCCACCCAAATCGGACTCGACAGGAGCGGCTCGAGACAATCCACTGGGGGCCGGTCGCCACGCTCGCCACCTGGACGGCCCCCCTCCTGCTGATGGCCCTGGTCCAACGCCGGTACGCCGTGCTGTTCACCCCACTCCTCGCCGTCTGGATCGGAAGCGCCGCGCCCGCCGCGTGGCACTGGCTGAAGACCCGAAGGTGGGCCGCACAGGCAGCAGCGGCCGGCCTTGGGACCTTGCTGCTCCTGCCCACCGCTCTGGTCACCGTGGCCCAGGCCACCCTGCCGGTCCAGGACCAGGGGTTGCTGGATGCCATGGCGTGGATCCGGACCCACACGCCACCCACGTCCGGATACCGACTCCATCCTGGAGTGCCCCCCACGCACCGAGCCGACTCCGGATTTGAGCACCCTGAATACGGGATTCTCGCTCCCTGGGACGAGGGACACCACCTGATCGCCCTGGGGCACCGGCCGAACATCGCCAATCCGTTCGGGATCGAGTGGTTCATGCCGGGAATCCAACGCGCCGCACGCTTCTGGCTCGCCCACGGAGCCGACGCAGCAGACCTGCTCGAGCAATTCCGCGCACGATTCGTGCTCGCCTCGTTCCGCATGGGCCTGCTCCGGAACGAAGCGCGGTTCCTGGGACGAGATCCGGACCGATATGCGGTCTGGCGCGATGGTCGTTGGGCGCCCGGACCGGAACACGGGGAAACCCTGGCGGCCCGCCTCTACCTGGAGGATGGCCTGAAGCACGGCGACGATCCGCCTGTTCGTCGCCTCCGCCTGGTCTGGGAAGGGGGCCGCACCGCGCCCGGGACCCCGGCGGCCCGCCGGGTGGGCGTCGGCCATCCTGCGTACAAGCTGTTCGAGCGCGTCCCCGGCGCCGTCCTCCTGGTCCGGACCACCCCGGGCGCACAGGTGACGGTGTCTCAAGCAGTGGAAACCCAGGCCGGGAGACGCTTCGTGTACGAAGACTCGAACACTGCGGATGCATTCGGCCGGTGCACGCTGGTGGTTCCCTATGCGAACCAGGGCATGCCCTCCGGCTGGACCACCGGAACGGGTCCAGCCGTGGTGAGATCGGCGGGGCTCGAGGTTCGTGTCCTGGTCTCCGAGTCCCAGGTGGCCCGCGGTTCAGTGTTCAATGCCGGAGATTTCCGGTAGAATGGAGCGGTTGCAGAGAACGGATGGAGGTTGCATGGGATCCCGGCGCAAGACCGGTCTTGCGATTGTTGCACTTCTTCTGCTCCTGGCGGCTGTGGTTCGGCCTCTCCGGGACACCCTGTGGACACCGGTGGTTCGACATGCGCAGGCATTGGTGAACGGACGACCGCTCAAGGGGTTTCCACCGGACCAGCTTGCCGGCTACGAAGCGTCTCTGAGTCGACGGAAACTGGAGACCTGGTCCGCCCGGCTCCAGGCCAGGGACCCGGCCGAGCAGGCCCGCCTCGACGCCCGCCTGGCCGCCCTCGAGGTCCAGCAAGCCCAGGTGGTCCAGGAAAAAATCTGGTACCACGTCGTGCACCACCCACTGGAGTCTGCCGGCGTGTTGCTGTTCGCCGGCGGCGTCCTGGCCGCCCTCTGGTGGTTCGGCGCCGCCGGGGTTCGCACGGGCGACCGCCGACGGTCGGTGTCGACCCCACAGAAGCGGAGGCGCCCGCGCACCGGCCGGGTGCGACCGCGGGCGTTTCGAGCGGGGGGGGAATCGGAGACTGGAATGGCAGCGAACTCGGGGGATGTCCCGGGTGGAGACATCCTGGAGCCTCCTCCGGAAGCCGAAGTGGAGCGCCTGTTTCGGGACGCCGATGGTTCGGTCTCGGATGCCCCGGTGGCGCAGGCCCTGGACCAGTGGGACGGCTGGAGCCAGGCGGTACGCGACCGGGTGCCGCCGCTCGAGATGGCGCACCTCATCGCCCTGTTCGCCTCGGATCCCTCGAGGAACTATCTGGGGCTGATCGGGTTTCTTTCACACCAGCTCGCCCTGTCCGGCTCGGATCACATCCGACTGCTCCCGGGTCGCAAGGGTGTCCAGGTGTTCCTGTCCACCCCGGACCGTGAGCAGGAGATTGGAGAACTCCCGTCGCACCAGTATGCCAGCCTGGTGGCGGCCCTGACCACCTCCCTGGACATCCAGCCGGGGGGCCCCACAGCGCGATCGAGCCGCCAGGCACGCCTGCTCACCCCATCCGAGGAGGGTTACCAGCTTCAGGAGATCCGTCTGTATGACAACGGCATCGAGATCAAGGCGCTTGAACATGTCCGCTTTCTTCCCGCCGGTTGGTAGTACGCCCCGGCAGGCGCGGCTGGAAACGGTGGAGGCGTCGTGGCACCGTTTGCATTGATTCTGCTCGGTATCGTGGTCTACATCCTCAACCAGCGACCGGACGTCCACATCGGGTTCAAGGGGCTCCCCTGGCTGGACGTTCCGGCCACCCTGGTCGTTGCAGGCCTGGTGACCGGCGTGATCGCCATCGAGTCGCGCAAGCGACGGAAGGCCCGGGAGGTCCGGACCAGGCGCACAAAGCCCTAGGCATTTTGAGGCGCCTGGCCACCGCCCCCGGCGCCCCGCCCGGCCCGCTCGAGCCGCAGGCGCCGGGTCCTGGCCCACAACGTGCCGACACGCCCCGCGCCCGGTGCGAGGCGGCGATGCACACGGGGAAGCAATGACGCGCAGGCTTCGATTCTCTGTCCGAACCAAGATCCTCTCCGGGTCGGTCCTGGTGTTCGTGCTGTTCATCACCGTGCTGATCTACAACCTGGTTCAAATGCGCCGAATCGCCTGGCAACTCACCATTGTCCAGCAGGGCTACCTCCCGCTTACCCAGGTTGTGGCCAGAATGGACAACGACCATCAGAGCATGGAGCGCTACCTCAACCCGGACCGGCTCCTGTCCCGGGAAAACGTACCCACCAACCTCTACCTCTCCCTGGCCCTGTTCCACCTCTCTCGAGTCGGGGAGAGCATCCGCAACGGAAAGGAACGGGTGGAGGCCACACTCAAGCTCCCCGGGGTGGAGAGTGAACAGCGGGCACTGAACATCATCCGGGATCAACTCCTCACCATCGAACGGGAATACGACGCCTACAGCCAGGCCCTCCGCGACGTGATGGCCCGCCTCCAGGCCGGGCAGATGGAAGCGGCTCGAGCCCTCGTGCCCTCACTCCGAAGCCATATGGACAAGGTGTCTCGAGCCATTCGGGACCTGGACGACCTGCTGGCCCAGCGGGTGGAGAGCGCGGTGCAGACCACTCGAGAACGGCAGGCTCAGGCCGCGTACATGGCCGGAGGTCTGTCCGCTGCGGCGATCGTGTTCGGCATGGTGGCCATCTTTGCCACTCACCTGGTGCTGCGTCCCATCTCGAGGCTGATTCAAGGAGTCAAATCCATCGCGGGCGGGGACTATGGCCAGCGGGTCTCGATCGAGGCGGACGACGAGATAGGCACCCTGGCGCGGGAGTTCAACGCCATGGCCGGCAGCCTGGAGGAACGGGAAGCGTCGTTGCGAAAGAGCCAGGCCGAACTCGAGGCGGCCCTGGAGAACCAGAAACGGGTGCACCAGGAGCTCAAGCGTATTTCTCATTACAACGAGAGTATCATCCAGTCCATCGACGTGGGTCTGATCGTGTGCGACCGGGAGGGACGGGTCACCACCTTGAACCAGGCGGCGGAACGGATCTGGGGCATCGAGTCTTCGAGTGCGGTGGGGCGACGCCTGGGCGAGGTACTGCCCATCGGGGGGCTCGAGGCCTGGTCTGCGCAGGTGCAGGAAAGTGGGGATGTGCTGCGCAAGGACGGGCTCGAGCTGCGCACGGGCGACGGTCCGGAGCGATTGATCGACACCACCTTTGTGCCCCTGATGGGCGATGGCGGCGCCGTGGAGGGGGTCATCGTGGTGGCCGAGGATGTGACCGAGAAGACGCGAACCAAGGAACGGCTGATCCAGACGGAGCGGCTGGCGCTGATCGGCCGAATGAGCGCCCAGGTCACCCACGAAATCCGCAACCCGCTCAACGCACTCGGACTCAACGCGGAGATGCTCGAGGACGAAATCGTGGCCCTGGACCCGGACGGCCGTACCGACGCTCACGGCCTGCTCCGCTCCATCTCCAGCGAGATCGACCGGCTCACCGAGGTGACCGAGACCTATCTCCGGCTCGCACGCCAGCCCTCGCCCCAGCTCGAGCGGGTGGACATCGGCCCCGTGGTCGCCAACTTGCTCGAGTTCATGCGTGAAGAACTCAGTGCCGACGGCATCGAGGTGACACTGGATCTGGCGCAACGCTTGCCCGAGGCCATGGTGGACGAGAACCAGCTCCGCCAGGCCCTGCTCAACATCCTCCGAAACTCGAGAGAAGCGACCCGGCACGGCGGCCGGATCCATGTACGGGTCGGCAAGGCGGAACGGGACATCGAGATCGTCATCCAGGACGAGGGGGAGGGGATGGAACCGGACGTACTGGCCCACATTTTCGACCCGTTCTACTCCACCAAGTCCACCGGAACAGGGCTTGGCCTACCCATCTCGCAGCAGATCATCGAGGAACACGGCGGACGTATCATGGTGAAGAGTGCCCCGGGCGCGGGCACCACTTTCCGGATCCTGCTTCCCCCGGCGTGAATCCCGGCATGTGCATGCACCGACCACTCCCGCGGCCCGACCCGCCCCGGACAGGACCCGTCGGGAGTGCGGCCGCACGGGAAACGAGGTATCCGCGGGTCGCCCACTCAGGGGCGCCCATTCAGTCCCGCACATCCACCTCGAGCCGGACGTACCGGTCGCGGGGCACCGTGTCGTCGCCGACCACCTTGTCGTCCACCTTGCGCGGTCCCTTCAGGTAGAGACGCAATTCCCCCGGTCCAGACCGGGCCGCCATGGGTACCTTGAACGTGATCTCGTCCCGAATGTAGAGTCCGGCCGGCCAACTGTACATGGGGTGTTTCGCCTCGATGGACCGAATCCTCAGCGGGAACGGTCGACCGGTCACGTCGACGAGTTCGAGGCGGAACTTGCGGTGCCAGCCCAGGGAATCGAGGACCTTGCAATAGACGACCAGGGTGGTCTCTCGGCCCCGCTGCATGAACGGCGGGTCGTAGCCGACCACGGCGAGGAAGTGTTTGAACTTTGCGTCCAGGCTCCGGACCGGGTTCGGGGGTTTCCAGAGAAAGTACTTGCCCCCCCGCTGAGCCCGGTGCGCCAGATAGAGGGTCTGCCGCTCCCGTTTCCACGCCTTCATCTCGGCGACCATCTGCTCCACGGCTTGAGGCGTCAAGGTGTCGGCCAGGTTGTGCTGTTCCTTCGGGTCTGCCCCGAGATCGAACAACTCATTCGGAGAACGGTCATAGTAGTAGATGAACTTGTCGTCCCCATCGATCCGCCCCAGGCACCGATCCCGGTACCAGCAGGAGACGTGGATCACCCGATCGTCCACCGACTCGAGCATGCTGCGGCCCTCGAGTGTGCCGGCTCTCACGCGGAGGTGGAGGAGGTCGACGATGGTGGGAAGGAAGTCCTGGTGCTGGCGGTTGCCGGTCACGACGTGGGCTTCGGGAATGACTGCCGGACCCCACAGGATGGCCGGGACGTGGATTCCCTCCTCGTAGACGATGGCGTCGTGGCCCTTGCGACCGTGTTCACCGTGGCCTTCACCGTGATCTCCCACGATGACGAAGAGGGTCTGGTCGAGCAAACCGCGCTGGTCGAAGGCGTCGAACAGTTCCTCGATGAACCGATCGGTATACCGGACCGTGTTGAGGTAGTTGCTCCACCGCTCCGAGCCGGGGTAGGTTTTCTTTTCGAAGTAGGAGGGGACCTGATAGTCGTGGTGGGTGATCAGGGTGAGGATGCTGAGGAGGAACGGTCCATCCTGCCGATCGACCCAATCCATGGCCGGCCCGATGATGGCCCGGTCCTCCACCCCGAGGTAGTTGGGCGACTCCCACCGCGACCGGTCGATGTCCTCCCACGTGAAGAGGTGATCGAACCCCATCGACTGTGTGAGCACGGACCGCTGCTCGAACCGCCTGGACGCCGGCTGAAAATGGGCGCTCGAGTACCCCCAGGGCTTGAGCAGGTCGGGGAGGCAGGGCCCTGGCAAGGCGCCGGGGACACTCTCGGTCAACGCCTGCCGCACGTCCGGGCCGTACCCGCAGAGGATCGGCACCAGGCTCTTGGTGGTGTGGGGAATCACCGTGTAATGCCGGCGCACCAGCATGCCTTCTCGAGCGAGTCTTTCCAGGAAAGGCGTGGTGTCCAGCTCGGGGGCATAGGGAGTGGTGGCGTCGGCACGGACCGATTCGAGCACGATGAATACCAGGTTGACCAGGTTGCTCTCGGGCGTGGTCTCGAGTTCCACCGGTTCCGGGAGTTCGTAGTCGAGGTAGACATCGCCGGTGCCGAACAGGGCGGTCCTGGCTGCCGTCAGTGCCTGACCAGCCATGGCCGCGGGCACGCTGGAGCGGAGCAGGACCAACCGGGGGTCGCTGCCGGGGGCCACGGTGGCACGGATTCCGATCAGGGCGGCGACCGCGCCTCCGGCCACGGCCCAGGCGGGCCACGACCATCCAGCGCTCCTCTCCGAACCTGCCCGCCATCCGAGCAGGGCGAACAGACCGGCCAAGGGCACCGGAAGGAACAGGAGCACCCAGTAGAGGGGAGGGATTTCGGCGGCAATCACGCCCGAAATCTCCCGGACCCGGCCCAGGCCGTGCCACAGGAGGTGCCAGTCGAGCAGGGAACCGGTGGCCAGGAAAAAGCGGTGCTCCACCACCAACACGAATCCGAGGGGAAGCAAGGCCGCGCCCCAGGCTCCGCCGACCCACCGGCCGACCCGGTCGCCGACCAGCCGGACAGCGCCCAGGACCGCCATCTCGGCGACCAGGACGAACAGGAGGTCAGGAACCAGCACGGCCACCAGGTCCCCCAACCGCCAGTCCGGCGCCAGCAGGGGCATCTTGAGCACCTTGGGCACCACAAGGCCCACCAACAAGATCGTGGTATGTGCTATCCAGAAAATGCGCCGACGCATGGACCGCCCTCGAGCTACACCCGGGGCGCGCAGGCCGCCCCGGCCGGGTCGAACCCAGGTTACATAGTCAGCTTTGGGGGCATGTGCAACAGAATTGCGCCTGGGCGGGTATCCCCGGGGAGGGTCTCTTCTCTCTCGGCGGTGGGCCGGCGGCTCGAGGTATCATGGGCATCATCGGCCCGTTCCGGTCCCGGCGCCCGTGCCGGTCCCGGCGCCCGTGCCGGTGCCGTTGCCGTCCTCGCCTTCCTCCCCGTCGCAATCTTCGTCCACGCCGTTGGGGATGTCCGGAAGGTCGCTGCCGAAGTAGACCGTGGCGCTGAAGTCGTTGCAGTCGCATTCTTCCTCGGTCTGGTTGTCATGGTCGTCGTCCACCGAGCAATCCCCGGCGCACACGATGGGTCCGTAGGTGGCGCACGCCTCGGTGGTGTCGCCTCCCGGCCCAACGCCGGTGCCCGTGCCGGTCCCGGTCCCGATGCCGCTCCCGGTGCCGGTCCCGGTGCCGCCGCCGTCCTCGCCCTCCTCCCCGTCGCAGTCCTCGTCCACGCCGTTGGGGATGTCCTGATAGCTGCTGCCGTAGTAGACGGTGTCATTGAAGTCGTTGCAGTCGCATTCTTCCTCGGTCTGGCCGTCGAGGTCGTCGTCCACCGAGCAATCCCCGGCGCACACGATGGGTCCGTAGATGGTGCACGCCTCGGTGGTACCGCCCTCCGAGCCTGCGCCGGTCCCGGTGCCGGTCCCGGTCCCGGCGCCGGTGTCGGTCCCGGTGCCTGTCCCGGCGCCGGTTCCGGTGCCCGTGCCCGGCGCGTCCTCACCATCCTGACCGTCGCAGTCCTCGTCGATCCCGTTCGCGACCATGTCGGGAAACGCGGTGTTCCCGGGATAGGCGGCAGGATTGATGTCGTCGCAGTCGCACTCCTCCTCGGTGAAGCCGTCGTGGTCGTCGTCCTCGTCGCATTCGCCTTCGCAGTAGATGGTGCCATAGTCGGGGCAGGCATCGGTGTGGGGGGCGTCCGGATCCGGTCCCGGGTCGCTGGTCCCGGTGCCGGTCCCGGTCTCCTGTCCGGCGTCCTCACCATCCTGGCCGTCGCAGTCCTCGTCGACCTGGTTCTTGTCTATGTCGAGGTAGACGTCGTTGCCCATGTAAGAGAGCACGTTGCTGTCGTCGCAGTCGCAGGCTTCCTCGGTCATGCCGTCGCCGTCGTCGTCCTCATCACACGCACCGGTGCAGTAGATGAGGCCGTATTCGGTGCAGGCGTCGGTGTAGGTCCCGGGCGGAAGGCCCGTGCCGGTTCCAGAGGAGGTCCCGGTGCCTGTCCCGGTGCCGGCGGCAGTGCCGGTGCCGGTCGAAGTGCCCGGCGCATCCTCGCCGTCGCGCCCGTCACAGTCCTCGTCGAGGCCGTTGGCGTCGATGTCCGGGTAGGCGGTGTTTCCGTAATAGACGATGTCCACCGTGTCGTCGCAGTCGCACTCCTCCTCGGTCTGACCGTCGCCGTCGTCGTCCTCGTTGCAGCGGCCGACGCAGAGGATGGGGCCGTAGGCTTCACAGGCCTCGGTCATGCCTTCCTCGTTCGCCCCGGTATCATCCTCGCCGTCGGTCCCGTCGCAGTCGGAATCCACCCCGTCGATCATGTCGGGTTCGGCGTTGTAGGGGAAGACATGTGGATTGGCGTCGTCGCAGTCGCAGGCTTCCTCGGTGTACCCGTCCCCGTCGTTGTCGACGTCGCATGACCCCATGCATTCAGCCTCCTCGAGCGGCACAGGGCAAGTCTCCCAGGCCTGGTCTTCGCCCTCGAGGCCGTCGCAATCGTTGTCCACTCCGTCCGGCAGGTCCGGGGAGGCATTCCCGGGATAGGCGTCCGCGTCGGTATCGTCGCAATCGCACATCTCCTCTGTGTATCCGTCCCCGTCGTCATCGTTGATGCACGACCAGGTGCACAGCGCATCGTCGATCCCATCGCACGCCTCGTCCACCGCGTGGTCACAGTCGTTGTCCACTCCATCGCCGAGCACCTCGTCAGCACCAGGATTGACCGTGGGGTCCAGGTCGTCACAATCGTTCTGCCGGCCGGTGTAGCCGTCGCCGTCCTGGTCCAGGTCTTCCACCGGGATCTCCTCGTCCACCTCCCCGTCGCAATCGTTGTCCACCCCGTCCCCAGGCACCTCGTCCGCGTCCGGATACACGCTCGAGTCGGTGTCATCGCAGTCGATGTCCCGCGCGTATCCGTCCTGATCCGCATCGTCGGGAGGTGTAGGGGTGACAACGCCGGTGATGTCGTCGTCGTCCGTTGTCATGGGCTGACAACTCCAGGGGAGGACCACAAAAAAGAGGACTGGAACCACGAAACTCACAATTCGACCCATGGCGCTCAACCTCCACCGCAGCCACCGTCAAGGCATGACCAGCCGACCAGGGACCTCCAAGGCAACCGGCATCGTTCAGGATGGACGAACCTGCCCGACAAGTCAATGGATTCCGGCCAGGAGACCGCCCCCTCTTCCCTCTGCGCATTGCCCGGGAACCGGAAACTCGAGCCACCCGTTTCCAGGGCGGTGACCCAGAAAAATGAGAGAATCAAAAAACCCGGGATGAACGCCGACGGTTGACGAAACAGAAACCGCTTCCAAAATGGGATGTTCTACAAAAAGCGAGAGACACTGGACAGGGGGCCGGGGACTCCATTCAAACACCGAGGGCGAGTTCCACATTGACCCCGAATCCCGGCGTTGTTCAAAGCGCGGTAAACCTGCTGCGCAATCGGGACCAGCGGCTCCGGGCGGACCAGGCCGGCCTTGCGGTCCGTCGCCTCCCAGGCGAAGGTCAGGTCCCATCCGTAAGACGCCCAGTCTTCCTGCGAGAGATGAACCTCGGTCAGGATGTTCGGGC
>CAYQMG010000110.1:0-26523 GCA_964418585.1 uncultured Gammaproteobacteria bacterium
GCTGCACCGTCTCATCGCGCTGGACGAAGATCAGTTCACCGGGTTCACACTCCAGGAGATCCTGTTCCCGGCCATCACCGAACAGCGCCTCATCCAGGCCATGGCCCGCGTGGACGCCCGGATGGGACGCCCGCTCGCCCGCCTGGTGTCCCGAAGTGAGCAGGCCATGTTCTCTCGATTCGACCACATGCACCGGATCCGCTTCGAGCAACCCGAGGAGGACGAGATCCTCCTTGTTCACAAGTTCGCGTCTCCCATCCTGTTCATGGTCTTCCCCGGCGCACAGGTGCTCGGCCCCCTCTGGGAGTACGACGACCTACCGGACCGATTCCGCAATCGCCTGGACGCTTACTACGAATCACAGGTCAAGCGATTGCTCTACCGGAAGGGGCACGGACGCACCTTTCTCTCCAAGAACACCGTGTTCGCCGCCAAGATCCGCAGCCTCGCCGCCCGGTTCCCCGACGCCCGCTTCCTCTACATCCTCAGAAATCCCGAAGTCTCCATCGCGTCGACCCAGAACATGTTTCATACCGCATGGGAAGCGCAACTCGACCACGACCAACTCGAGACTCAGCGCCGTCGCGTGGTGGAAAAGGCTGCCCTGCTCTACCGACACGCACTCGAGGAACTGGATCGACTCCCGAAAGAACGGTGGCACATCGTGCTCTACGAAGACCTGGTGGCCGACCCGGAACAGGCGGTGACCCGGGCCTACGAGCGCCTCCGGATTCCCATGAGCGAGACCTACCGACGTAAACTGGCAGAAGCATCGGCTCGAGCAAAGCAGTACAAGAGCCGGCACCGGTATAGCCTGGAGCAGTTCGGGTTGAGCCGGGAACAGATCCGGGCCGCGGTCCCGTTCGTGTATGAACGCTTTCGATTCTCGGAAGAGGTGCAGCCTCCCGACAAGGCCCCTTCTCAGGCGTGAACCCCGGCCTCGACGACCCCTCCTCGCCCCCAAAAACAGGCACCCGGAACGCTCACACCGCCGCAGGGCTCCCGTTCTTTACCTGAACGATTTCCGCCGCGATGCTCACGGCAATCTCGCCGGGCGTACTCCCCCCTATCGGCAGGCCCACGGGGCTGGCGATGCGCGCCACCTTGTCCTCCGGATACCCTTCCTTGAGCAGGTCCTTCCTGAGCCTCGCCGATTTCGCCTTGCTCGCGATCACCCCAAGATAGGCCCAGTCCCGGGGCAGGAAAAAACGACACGCAGCAAAGTCCGTGGGATGGTCCCGGCTCACAATGACCACATACGTGTTCCGGTCCACCCGCACAGCCTCCTCGAGCACCGCTGGATCGTGGGAAGTCACAATACGGCTCGCCATGGGAAACCGGGCCTCGTTCGCGAACTCGGGACGCGAATCAATCACCGTGATGGAGAACCCCAACACATCAAGCACTCGAGCCAGGGCGAACCCCACATGGCCGGCGCCGAAAATCACCGCAGTGTCCGGCGGCCCAAACGGCTCGATAAAATAGCTGACCCGCCCCCCACAGGCCATCCCCAGGTCCCCCAACAGATCCTTGTGTACCAGCCGAGGCTGCCCCTCCCGAATCGCTTCCAGAGCCTCGGCCGTGGCCACATGCTCGAGCTTCCCTCCCCCAACCGTCCCCTCGATGCGGTGCCCGTCCGGCTCCAGGATCACCAGCATCTTCGCGCCAGGCACCTGCGGCGCGCTCCCTCGAGTCTCCACCAGGGTGACGAACGCTCCGCGCGCGTTCGCGTTCAACGTGTCCAGCGCCGATTTGAACAGATCCACCATCTGACCCTCTCCTTCCAGGCAGGCTTGGTTCCACCGCCATGATCACGGTGGTCCCGGATGCTAAAGCACGTGCAGAGGGCCATGTCAACCGACAGGCGTCCGGGGCAGGCACAGGCGCGTTCCCCGTTCAGGGTCCGGCCTCGAGCACGGCTCGAGCGCTCTCCAGGATCCCATCCGGGAAACCCACCACCTGGTAGATCACGCCGAACCCCAGCACCCAGACCACCACGAGCGAGAGTATCCACAAGAGGAAGCCATACTTGACGAAGTCCATGGGGTGTATCATCTTCTGACCACTGTCCGGGTAGGTCCCCAGACCGTACACGATGGCGTTGTTCGGGGTCCCCACGATGAGCACGTGGGCGAAAGAGGTGGCAAATGCCACGCCGAGGCCCGTGGCCCACGGTTCGCCGGGAACGCCGGTCATGATCCCCATGGGAATCACGATGGGACCCAGCAACGCCGTGGTGCCCGCATCCGACATGAAATTCGTCATGACACCGGAAAGCCCGGAAAGACCGATCCACAGCCCCATTCCCTTGTCCATCCCCACCAGTCCCAGGATCGACAGGAAACTCTCCGCAAGCCACAGGGCTGCTCCGCTCTCCTTGAGCAGTGCACCCAGGGTCAACGCCCCACAGTACATCAACCAGGCATCCCAGGATATCCCCGCCAGAATACGCTTGAAATCGGAAATCCGGAATACCACCGGGATCAGGAGCGCCAACAACGACGGTCCCCCAAGCCCCAGTTCCTCACCACCCACAATCCACAGCAGCAGAATGACCACCAGCATGCCCAGCGTCACATACTCAGCATAGCTCATCCTGCCCATCCGCTTCGTCTCCGCCCGGATCGCCGCCAGGCCAGGAGTCAAATCCCGCGTCCGGATCTTCCGACCAAACAGCACCAACATGTAGACCGCTACCAGCGCACCCAGCACCGGTACCATCGGAAATCCGTACTTCATCCAGGTGAAGAAGTCCATCGGCACGCCGTAGTCGGACCAAAACCCCATCATGATCACGTTCCGACCACCGGCCGCCGGGGACCCCACCCCCCCGACGTTCAACGCAAAACACAGAGAAAACATCAGGAACTTCGCCAGCGCCGGATCGTGCTTCACACTCCCTGGTGGACTGTTCGCCTGAACCGCACCAAAGTACACCGCAGCCATCACCGGCGTCATGAAGGCACACATCGCATGGGCCGAAATGAACGACCCCACCACCGCCATGCTGATACACAGTACGAACACCGGCACAAAAAAACCTCGAGTCCACCCCAGCAGCCACGAAGCAAGCCGCTTGTGAAACCCGACCTCCACCACCACAACCCCCATCGCCAGCACACCCAGCAAAAACAACGGGGCGTCGCCCGCAAACGTCTTCCCGATCATCTTGCGCGGCAGCAAGTGCAGAAAATACGCAAGCATCGGCATCAACAGCCCCGTCAACCCGATGGGAATCGCCTCGGTGGCGAAAAAAATCACCGCCATGGGAATCAACCCCAGCACGATCATGGTCTTGCGCGCCGCACCTTCCAACGTGTGGGCCACCTCCCAGTCGATCAGCTTCTGGGCCACTCCGTGCTTCTCCACCACGTCCAGAACACTGGACGGAATCGGCAGCACGAAGCCAACCAAAACGAACACACCCACCCCCACACAAAGCCAGAACGTCTTGTTGGCGAGAATCCCGCCTCCTTCCGAGTGCTGTCCATGATCGAGGTCCACGAGGCGACTCCTTTTCATGTGCCAGGTCTCGTTGGATCCCTGTCAGCCTGATATCGCTTCAGGGCCGAAAGTTAGCACACTAAATTATTGGGGTTTTCCCCAAGGGTCAACTGAATTGCCCCCCCGCCGTTGCAAAAAGCTACGATTCGGGACAAACTGGCCACATCCCCGGCGCCACAATGCCTTCCCCCCGGCGAACACCTTGGATTTCCCCCACGAGAATGGTACGATTTTTTTCGCCACACCGGCGTATGAATGCGAAATCAGGGCGGGAGAAACACGAGGAGCTGTGCACACATGATGTTGGACAGGTGCGTTGCAGGGGGCAAGCGTGGGTGGGGTGCGCGTGGGATCCTCGGGGCGCTTCTTGGACTCACGCTGCTCGGAGGTGCCGGGCCGTTCGCCCCTCGAGCTGCGGCAGGGACCGTGGATCTGATGGCGAAACACCGCAAGGCGCTGGGCGGAGAAAATGCGTTGGAGACCTGGAGCGCCTGGACGGTGGCGGGCACGGTGTCCCGGGCGGGAGAAGCCCGGTCGTTTCGATGGCTGGTCACGGCCCCCACCCTTTTCCGGGAGGATGTGTGGGACGGAGCAGGCCACCGCGAGTCGGTGGCCACGGACGGCCAGCAGGTGTGGGCTGCGCGCGTGGAAGGGTCGGTGACCGGACTGCAAGGGTGCTCGAGGCGACTGCTGCACACGCTGGGGATCCTGCTGGCTCGAGGGTACGTGGTGCCGGAGGACGTGGGATGGGATCCTGGAGAAGCGGCCGAGCGCGCCGGCGGAGAGGGATGGGACCTTCCTGTCACCACTCGGGAAATCGCTCCACTGGTGCTGACGTTCGACAGGAAACCGACCCTTCTGTCCCGGGTTGAGGCCGGGACCGACCCGTGCCGGCTCGAGTTGACCCTGACCGACTACCAGAAGCATGGCAAGTCACGATTCCCCCACTCGGTGACAGTGGTGACCACCACGGACGGTCACACGGCGACCATGACCTACCACGTGGAGTCGGTCGAACCGGCCCCCGACCTGGCGTCTGACGCCTACGATCGTCCGGAGGAACCCCCTCGAGGATTCCGGTTTCAATCGGAATCCTCCACCGTGGCTCTTCCGATGGTGCGAGATGACGAAGGCCGCGTGCTCGTGGATCTCACCCTGCCGGATGGGGGGTCGAGTCGCTGGCTGCTCGATTCCGGGACTGTCCGGTCCAGCCTGAACGCCGGCCGGGTGAAAGCACTCGGACTCGCGACCGCGGGTACCTGGGGCTGGTTGTTCGACGGGCGGACCCGCGACACGATCCGGTATGTTCTGCCCCAGGTGCAAACCGAGGGACTCGAGATCGGACCGCTTCTCGTGGTTGCGGCCCAGGCCCCGGATGGGGCCGACGTGGAGACGCCTCAGGGGGCGTTCGGCGCTCTGGGCACGGACGTGCTCGGCCGGTTCGTGGTCGGACTCCGGTTCAGTCAGGGCCAGGTCGTGTTCGACGATCCGACCCGCTTCGTGGATTCCGGGGAAGGCGACGCCCTCCCGCTCGACGCCTACGACCGCGTCACCGTGTTGCTGAACGCTCGAGCCGTGGTCTCCATGAAGGTCGCCACCGCGTGGGCCGGTCCGCCGATCCTCCTCTTCAAGCAAGACGTGGCCAGGCACGGACTCGAGCCTGATCCGGCCCGCCGCCTGCCGCTCGAGATCGGTGAACGAACGCAACCCACCGATTTCCTGGCCCTGATCGATTCGGTCCAGGTAGGCGGGGCCACTGTTCACAACGTGCCTGCCCGGTTCCGCCTCGAGCCGGCGGAAACACCGCAAGACTTCGCGTGCTCGTTGCTGGGTCCGAGGTTCCTGGAGCGATTCGACGTGACCCTCGACCTGCCTCATCGGCAGTACCTGGTCTCCCCGGCCCCGGGCCTCGACAACCCGTTTCCGATCGACCGAAGCGGCCTGGAACCGGTACTCGAGAAAGGGATACTGGTCGCCACCCGGGATGGAAAGGACGGACGGATTCTGGCACAAGATCGGCTGATGGCGGTCAAGATGGGAAAACGCTGGATCAGTGACCCGGACCGCATCGTGCACGCGCTACAGGGTCCGGAAGGAACGGTGGTGCTCCTGCGGGTGGAGCGAGGCAAGCAACGCCTCGTCCGCAAGCTGATGCTGCACAATCCATGACCCCGCCTCATGGCCGGGTCCCATCACCCGGAGACGCCCCCCCGCTCCCCGGGCGAAGACGGCCCTCCTTCTCACCCGGCTCGTCGGATCGAGCCCCCCCACACACGAATCACGGGCGGAACTAGCTCGCCGACCTGAACTTGAAAGGATAGTTGACCACCACTTCCACGCCCTTGTTCGGCTCCGGGAAGACCCACGTCTTGATCTCCTCGATCATGCAGGTCTCCACGTTCTTGTTGTTGAGCGTGCTCCGGTTCACTTCCGCCTCGGTGACCGTCCCCTTCGAACCAACGGTAAACCGGGCCACCACCGTGCCAGACAGCCCCGCATTCTTCCGGAGTTCCTTGTTGTAGCAGTGGCGAATCGCCGGCATGTGCGAGTCGATCACCTTCTTGATGACGCTCTGGTCCAACCCGGGAGGTACCTCCTCCTCCTCGATGCCGTCGTCTCCGACCTGTTGCGTGCCGCCCCCGTCCCCACCTTCACTCTCCCCCGCAGCCGCTGTCCCGGAAGGCCACCCCGCCGACCCCCCGAGAAACGCCACCAGGAAGGCCACGACCACCAGCAACGGCTGGATCGAAAGCATTCTGTGGTTCCTCATCACATCCCCTCGCACACGATTGGAATATTCTGCATCTTTTAGATCTTACGCACCAACCGGCCCGGGTCAAGCCCGCCCGTGCAGGCCACTCCCTGCCTGGCCATGCATCGTCACCACAGACGATCCGGTTGAGCAATTATTCGACCCCTCGCCGACACTCCCTGACGAGGCCTGCTGAAAAAGAGTTGCAGTTCTGGCAAGAGCCCGCAAGAAAATGGCCGCACCACTCGGCACGACCCGGCACCGGGCAAAAAAAAAGGAGGAATCACCTCGAGGCGGATTTCCTCCTGCTCGCACGGGAGAGTGACGACTTTCCAACGCTAGGACTCGATTCAACCCACCCAACCTGTCACTCTCTGCATTCCAATGTTCCAAGTTGCGTGCCAAACACCGTCCATTCGGTTTCAACTTCGTTTCACTGGCAAGTTTCACGCCGACTGGCTGAAACGGCGCGATACTCGGGCAGCTTGTACCGGCGGTGCGCCTCCTGTCTTGACGTGCGACCGTGCCGATCGGTGTCGTGCGCGTGGCACAGATGCCCCACAATGGGTCCAAACGGCCACAACAGGCCCATCGACGCGGGATGCGTTTTTCCCTGTCCACCATCGTTCCAGTGTGTAAGATGGGAAGTCGTCAGCGACCTTGTTGGACGCGAAGGTCGTCTCGAGCGTGCGGGTTCGAGCCAGGGAGGCAGCACGAAAGATGGACGATCGAACGATTGGGAAGCTGAGCGTTGTTCTGGCGCGGCTTGTTCCCGATCCGGGGGCGGTGGAGCGTCTGGTGGAAGTATCTGGTGTCTGGGGAGGGGGCATTTCGTGGGATCAGGCGCCCGAGAAGCTTTGGGCGGACGTACTGGGTGAGTGTCGGGCGCAGGGTCGTGATGCGTTGGAGAGCTTGCTGGTGGAGATAGTGGAGCGATTCCCCGGGCAGCGGGAGGTATTGGAGGCGCTCCGGCAGGTATCGATGGGAGAGGCGGAGGTTCCGTCCCCAGCGGCGGACGGGGGGAGTCTGAAAGAAGCGATCGTTCGAGATCCGCTGGTGGGTACGGAGCTTCTGATAGCATTTGCGGAGGCGCGAGGTCAAGGGGGCGTGGTGCTTCTTCAACTCAAGCGGTGCTACCGAGTGCTGCAGGAGATTGCGCGTTCCCGGCGGCGATACGGGCAGACCATGCGGCACGAGAAGCGATGGAAGCAGTCTGTGTACGAGATCCTGGAGTTGGCCAGACAACTTGGGCAGTGACTGTGGGACAGGGTCGATAGAGGGGAAGGATGGCGGAGGGGACGAGTACCATCACACTGAGCAAGCGGGGGGCCAAGCGGTTGCGGTCGGGCCACCCGTGGGGGTTCCGGGGTGAAGTTCTGGAGGCTTCTTCGAGCCTGGAGCCGGGTGAGGTTGTGGATGCGGTCGATCAGGCGGGCTATCTGGTGGGCCGAGGGTTCTACAACCCGGGTTCGCTGATTGCTTTCCGAATGGTGACCCGGGAGCCGGTGGCGCTGGACGAGGGATTCTGGTCGGCACGACTCGCGCACGCGTTGGCCCTGCGCGATGTGGTGGTCCCCGAGGAGGACACGGCCTGCCGGCTGGTGCACGCGGAGGCGGATGGCATTCCGGGACTCATCGTGGACCGCTATGGAGACATCCTGGTTCTCCAGTCTCTCACAGCCGGCATCGATCGAGCACTGGCCATGTGGACGGAGCTGCTGGCGGCCCGGACCGGGGTACGGGGTATCCTGGCGCGGAACGATCCCAAGGCCCGGGTGCTCGAGGGGTTGCCTCAAGAGCGGCGGGTGCTCCACGGGGAGGTTCCCAGGGAGGTGGAAATTCGAGAGAATGGTTACCGGTTCGTGGTTGAGCCGATGACCGGCCAGAAGACGGGTGCGTTCCTGGATCAACGTGAGAACCGTGCTGCAGCCGCCGCCTACGCCCACGGTCGGGTCCTGGATGCCTTCTGCTACCAGGGGTGGTTCGGCGTGCAGTGTGCCCGCCGTGCGGATGAAGTTGTGGCCGTGGATGGGTCCCAGCCCGCGCTGGACTTCGTTGCCCGCAATGCGACCCTGAACGAGGTTGACAACGTGACCCCGGTGCGGGCCAATGTTTTTGACTATCTGCACCGCCTGGACGAGGAAGGGCAACGCTTCGACGTGGTCCTGCTCGACCCGCCGGCGTTTGCCAAGAGTCGCCAGTCTGTGGCGTCGGCCACCAAGGGATACAAGGAAATCAACCTCCGCGCCATGCGCCTGCTCCCTCCCGGCGGCGTCCTGGTCACTTCCTCCTGCAGCTTCCACATGAGCGAAGCCCGCTTTCTCGCCATCCTCGAATCCGCGGCTCGAGACGGCCACCGCGCAGTCCAGGTGCTCGAAAAGCGGACCCAATCCCGCGACCACCCCATCCTGTTGACTCACCCGGAATCCTACTACCTCAAATGCTTCGTGCTCCGGGTGCTCTGAATCAGATTCCACGCGCGGGTCCCTCTTCACACCACTTCTGAATTGCTCTATGCTGTAATCGGCAATGGTCGGCTCGCGACTCGGTCGTTCGCCAGGACCCGGGTCGTCGCCATGTCGCGCCAGGGCTCGCCTCGATCCGATCTCGAGGTGTGTGGAGGGAGGAGACCTGGCGGCTGGAACGGCAACTC
Organism: uncultured Gammaproteobacteria bacterium; assembly: GCA_964418585.1. Classification (GTDB taxonomy): domain Bacteria; phylum Myxococcota_A; class UBA796; order JAJRTE01; family JAJRTE01; genus JAJRTE01. Next base: position 8,910 of record CAYQMG010000110.1, read on the forward strand.
GAACCTAAACCTACAGGTGTCACCATGGCCAACTATCTGGACGATAACCCAGACCTTCAGTACTACCTCGACCGTGGGATCGACTGGGACCCCCTGGTCCGCCTCACCGAACAGGAGTTCACCCTGGAAGGAGGATTCGAAAATACTCCGGACGCAACCGCTTTCTATCGTGACATCGTCAATCTTGTGGCCGAATTCGCTGCCAACGAAATCGCCCCCAGGGCTCGAGAAATCGATCGGCAAGGCATCCGGTTCGAGCGAGGGCGGGTGATCTTTTCCCAGCCGCTCCAGGAAGTCTTTGAGCAACTCAAGGCGTTGGAACTGCACGGCATGTGTATCCCGCGGGAACTGGGCGGCATGAACTGCCCCATCATGCTCTACTACATCAACGCAGAGTTGATCGCGCGGGCCGATGTCTCGGTGATGGCACACCACAGCTTCCACGGGGGCATCGCAGCCGCCCTGTTGATGTACTCGATTCTCGAGGGCACCACCGAGTACCGAACCGACCCGCCCGGGATTGTCAGGACCCGGTTTGCCGACGCCATCTCGGAGATCATCCGGGGAGACGCATGGGGCAGCATGGACATCACCGAGCCGAATGCAGGCAGCGACATGGCAGCGCTCCGTTGCTCCGCCGAGGTGGATGCGGAGGGAAACTGGTACGTCACCGGCCAAAAAATCCTGATTACCTCCGGCCACGGCAAGTACCACTTCGTGATCGCCAGGACGGAAACGACTGACGAGTCCGACGCCTTCGCCGGCCTCAAAGGTCTCTCCCTGTTCCTTGTCCCCATCTACGAAACCACCCCGGACGGCTCCCTTCGATCCCTCGCCTCCATCGACAACCTGGAAAGCAAACTCGGCCACCACGGCTCGGCCACGGTCTCCATCAGCTTCGACCGGACTCCCGCTCACCTCATCGGGAGGCGCGGTGAGGGCTTCAAGCAAATGTTGCTCCTCATGAACAGCGCCCGGATCGGCGTCGGCTTCGAATCCCTCGGCCTATGCGAAGCTGCGTGGCGCATGGCCAGGGACTTCGCCGCCGAACGGCCCAGCATGGGAAAAACCATCGACCGACACGAAATGATCGCCGACTACCTCGACGAGATGGAAAACGATATCAAGGGAATACGGGCTCTGGCCATGTACGCAGCCTATCACGAGGAAATGGCCCAGAAATTCCAGTTCAATCTGCTCCTCTCCCCGCCCGACGACCCCGACGAGCGTCGCTCTCTGGAACAGGCCATGGCCCGCCACAGAAAACGCTCCCGCGCCGTCACCCCACTCCTCAAGTACCATGCGGCCGAAAAAGCGGTCGAGATGGCCCGCCGCGCCATCCAGATCCTCGGGGGCGGGGGCTACACCACCGACTACGGCGCCGAGAAACTCCTCCGCGACGCCGTCGTCTTCCCCATCTACGAGGGTACCAGCCAGATCCAGGCACTCATGGCCATGAAGGACAACCTCATGGCCATCGTCAAGGACCCCACAGGCTTCCTCGCCAAAAGCGCACGCGCACACAGAAACGCCATCGCATGCCGCGACCCGCTCGAACGCAAGGTCGCCAGGCTCCGCGCCACCTGCTACCGCGTCCTCCAACACCTCATGAGCCGGATGGTCGCCGCCAAGTTCAAACAGATCCGCCACGTCTCCATCGCCGAGTGGCCCAGGGCGTTCACACAGGGTTGGGACCCCAAACGAGACTTCTCCATCGCCATGCTCCACGCAGAACGACTGACCAGAATGCTCGCTGATACCGCCATCGCCGAGGTGCTCCTCGACCAGGTCCGACGCCACCGGGAACGCGAACCCATCCTCGTCGCACACCTCGAACGCGCGATCCCCAGAGTCGCCTACCAGGCCGACGTGATCACCAGCACCGGCGACCGCCTCCTCCAGCACCTCGACCAGGAAAACCCCGCCTGACACTGACGAACGGCACCACCCCAACACCCAGGCGACACACACACGTCACCGGACCACACCAACACACCTTGTCTGCTTGTTGTCTGCCTTGACGCCCTCAACGGGCAGGAAAGAGTAGAGAACCGTCACCCCGGCTCAGCGCCTCGATGCAGGATACGTAGCGATCAAGATCAAGGTAACTCCTCGGATTGTAACGTGTCCCAAAATGGTAGGTCGACTCGAAACACGCCTCCCCGTGTGCCGTCACCGCACGCACACACGCCTCCTCCACCCCCCCTCGCTCCACACACACCCGCACACCTGCACGCTCCGCCTCCGCACGCACACGCGAGTCATCACTCAACAACCACGCCGACAGGACCAGTAGACCCATCAATGCAGCCAAACCAAGCGCCCATGATTGATAGAGCGGTGACGCCTCCCGCGACCTGCGCCGCCCAGATTCAGTCCATGCCACTCCACCGACCGACGTCCGCCTGTTCTGCACTGCCGTCATCACGTTCAGCCCCTGCGTAGTGCGCTCACCCGCTGCCGCTTCGACCTTTCCTCGGTCCAGTTCCGCATCGCGACCAATTAATATGTACCAGCTATTCTCCCCTTCGTGCAGGGAAAGTCGGTATGCGACACCACAAGGTCGACACTTTCCGCCAGGACTGAAATAGTTGCTGTCTGACCAAAATTCGAACGGCAGGACTTCGGTGGATCCCCGGTCGGAAGAAACAGAACGAGCCGCCCGGAATCCTCCCAAGGCGGCTCGCCCTTGCTCAAGAAAGCACATCACCGAGTGGCGTCGTCATCCCCATCTTCCGGGCACTGCCCGGTTTCCGGGTCCGGCGTCTGACCACCCTCGCATTCCGGGTCCCCAGAGCAGGCGACTCGGGCGCAAACCAGAATCAGTAGAAGCAACTTCAAATAGCGCATCTGACCAGAAAACAACCCCTCCCACCGGCGCCTGGAACGGTGTTGGCGCCAGGGCCGGCCGAGGGCACGACCAGTAAAGCAACTTGTCTTCTTTCTCTTGAAACTGACGTGCCAAACGCCGCTGGAGCGCTCTCTGACCCGGATTTCCGGCTGGAACCGGGTTTTTCCGCCCCATGTGCAGGAAAAATCGAGCCACTCACCGGTCAAATCCGGCGTCCGGGCACACCACCTTGTTCTGACTCACCGAATTTGTTACGTCATGACCCGAAACCGCGACATCTGTGTCATGGTCCCGGACGGCGAGGTGCCCATGTGCGGCACTCCTGGCGGAATGGGAAAAATACTTTTCCCGGTGCCACTGCAGGAAAACCGGGGGCTCGACCTGCTTAACATCATGAAATTCCAATGGAATTACCGTATTTACGCCTGGTTGCGTGTTACCCGAGCACGGCCCTGGTCGGCTCCGGCGCAAGATGAAACTCTGGCATCCATGTCATGCCCCCCCCGGTAATGGGCGTCGCCCCCTGCCCGACGATCCAGGTAGAGAGCCGCTGGGGGAGAAGGAAAGGAGGAACGAAAGCGGAGGCCAGGGGCCTGTCAGTCCTCGGCAGGGGATTCGAGTGCGAGACGGATTCCAGCCGGGTCTTTCAGATAGGCGACGGTCTGCCCCCAATCTTTTTTCTCGGGAGCCTGGACGGAGGTGAACCCGAGGGAGACCGCCTTGTCGTGCCATGCCTGGACATCGTCGACCTCGACGGAGATTTCGACGTTGCCGGACCCCTGGCGCAGGGTGGGGTCGTCTCCGTAGTTTCCTTCTCCGATTCCGTGGTTGGCGAACGCCAGGATCATTCCTCCTCCCTCGGATTCGGTGTAGGCAGCGAATTCATGCGTCATCCGCCGCCGAAGGCCCAGGAGTGATTCCCACATGGAAGCGAACTTGATCGGGTTGTTGACAAAACAGGTGACTCGAGCAAAGCGAGGCTGATTTCCCATGGCGTTCTCCTTGGTTCGTCAGGCTGGCGATTCCTGTCTGGTCGCCGTTTCCTGTGGCAGGCGCCCGTAAGCCGTCACGAGGTGTCGGATACGATCCGCCAGACCTCGATCCGCGGCGTCCGGGGCCATGCGCCACCTCCAGTTGTTCTCCTTGGTTCCCGGGATATTCATTCTGGCCTCTGTGCCGAGTTCCAGGAAGTCCTGCATGGGGACGATGCAGACATCGGCCACGGAGGCCATGGCGAGGCGGACGAGTCTCCTCACGACCGGTTCCGAGCCTGGGCCGAGATAGGCTTCGACCGCGGCCGTCACACGTGGCTCGGCCGACTCGAACCACCCTCGAGTGGTGTCGTTGTCATGGGTCCCTGTGAAGACGACGCAGTTCTTTTCATAGTTGTGGGGCAGATAGGCATTCTCCGGACCGCTTCCGAAAGCGAACTGAAGGACCTTCATGCCGGGGAACCCGAAGTCTTTTCGAAGCGTTTCGACTTGAGGCGTGATGACGCCCAGGTCCTCTGCGATGACGGGCAGGGTGCCCAGGTGCTGCTGGAGCACATGAAAAAGACGATGGCCGGGTCCGGGAACCCAGCGCCCATTCACCGCAGTCTCCTCACCGGCCGGGATCTCCCAGTAGGCCTCGAATCCGCGGAAATGGTCGAGCCGCACCCGGTCGACCCGGTCGAGAGTGACCCGAAACCGCTCGACCCACCACTGGAATCCGGTCTGCTCGAGCACCTCCCACCGGTAGAGAGGATTCCCCCATAGTTGTCCGGTCTCGGAAAAATAGTCCGGAGGCACACCAGCCACCACGGTCCGGTTGCCCTGGTCGTCCAGATGGAACAGTTCGGGATGGCTCCACACGTCCGCACTGTCATCGGCGACGTAGATGGGGACATCGCCCACGATCTGGACCCTGTGCCGATGGGCGTGTTCCCTGAGCGCATGCCATTGCTGGTCGAAGAGCCACTGAAGGAACCGATGGTACCAAAGCTCGTCTTGAAGGTTGGAGGCCACCTCCTGGAGTGCCTGTGGGTCTCTACGAGCGAGGGGTGAGGGCCATTCGAACCACGGGGCGTCGTCTTGACTCTTCTTGATGGCCATGTAGAGCACATAGTCTTCGAGCCACGAGGCATTGAGCGGGTCCTGGCAGTAGGCCCAGAAGGCGGCACGTTCCGCGTCCGTCGCCCTGTCCCCGAACGTGTGAAAGGCCTTCCGCAGGAGGGCGTCCTTGGTGATACGGACCTGGTCGAAATCCACGAGGTCTTCGGGCAGTTCCGCCAGGGGCCCCAGGTCCGAAGGTTCGAGCCATCCCTGTGCCACGCAGTGCTCGAGCGAGATCAAGGCAGGATTGCCGGCGAAGGCGGAATAGCTGGCATACGGAGAGGCGCCGGGACCGGCGGGCCCGAGGGGAAGGACTTGCCAGAGGCTCAACCCGGCCCGCTCGAGGAATTCCACAAAGCGATGAGCGCCGGGTCCCAGATCACCGATTCCCCCCGGACCCGGGAGGGAGGAAGGGTGCAGCAACACGCCGCCCGCTCTTGGAAAACGCATGGGCACCTCCGTGCGAGACGAACCGCGCCGCCATGCCCGGCACAAACTCCCTGGTCGGGCACACGCCACCCGGGTCGACCGGTCCCGTGCAGACCAGGGCGCGGCGAGACGCATTATGAAACCCGTTCCTTGCCGTCCGGTCAACCAAAAAAGGTGGTGGGCCGAGCCGGCAGGCCCAGGAGCGCAGGAGAGGGGAATGAAGACCTGTCTGGTTGGAGAGGGTGGCGGTTTCAGAGGATGGGCTCACCGGCCGCAACGGCTGCTCCGGATGAGCGGGCCGACTGGAGGGCTCAGATGGAGGCCCGCAGGGTGCGGATGTGTGCCACACCGTCCGCCATGGTCGGGTCGTCCGCATAGAGCGAGAGGAACTCGTCGAGCACGGTCCTCGCCAGACCGACCTGGCCTGCACTGGCCAGGCTGTCAGCCAGGCGCTCATAGGTTGCGGTCCTCATGTGGGCCGGAACCACTGGAGCGTTCGGAGCGCGCAGGGCCTGCCTCACCGCCTGGAGGTGCTCGATGGCGGACTCGAGCCGAGGTTCACGTGTGGTCTTGCCATTGAAGAACGGCTGAGCATCGTTGCTCCCCAGAGCGAAGTGGGCATAGACCGCATGAAGGGTGCCCGGGTAGTCCGCGATGATACGCTCCAGTCTGGCCAGGCCGTCCGTGGCATGGTCGCCCTGCTCCCAGTAGAGCAACAACGGTGCTTCCCCTTCCATCATGATCCGGCCGGCCGCCTGCTCCTGCTCGTTTCCGGCCCGCACGGTCACGATCGCGGAATGGGTTCCCATCAGGTTGGCGCCGGACGTGGAAGCGTCGAAATCGACCGTGATCTCGTACTTGCCCGGCCACTTGAACATCCAGCCCGCCTTGCTCGCGATCAGCCGGACTTCTTCTTCCACATATTCGCCCGGCTGGAACGTACGCATGTGCGTCGCAGGCAAGGTCAGGTAGCGCGCAGCAGGCAAGAAGGGCGCCGACCCACCCGTCTCGAGGCGGGTGATCGTGTACCGGGTCTGCTGGAATTCCGGCTGAAGCAACGGCGCCACTTCCAGAGGCTCATCGCTCACATTCTCCAGCCGCACACGAACCACGATGGGCTCGCCGAGCAGGAACGTGGACTTGATGGGCTCGACGCTGAGCATCCACTCGTTGACCACGGGGCGGTCCTTGCGCACGGCCACCGATTCAGGTGCCACCGGCTGCGCCAGCATGGTGGCCACGGAGCCGTCGTCGGTCTTGGCAGCCTTTCGTGCTTCGAAAGCGTCCATCGAGTTCAAAGAAGAATCACTGGTCTGGACGGAACATGCGCCCAGCAGTCCCACCGACGCGAGGATGAGACCCGAGAGGTTTTTCTTGACATCTATCATCATGATTTTACTCCTGATTTCACGAGTTGAGACCCTACTCCGCCAACCGATCGTCCTGAACACCGGCGGCCTCCCTAGCACCCTCCGCCAGTGAACTGCTGCGTGTCGTGATGCCCACGCCTGTGGCTGATGGTGGTGTCATAGGGGTAGCGGATGAACGGGTCGGTCAAGTTGACGAAGTCGACGCCGTGGCCCGGCCGCACGTACTCGTCAGGGTCGCCGCCGCGCATGGAGGCGGAGGAGTTGGGACCGAAGTCCCAGACGAGGGTGTAGGCGTCATAGGAGTACCCCATGATGGCGGAGTTCTCGTAGAAACAGGAGTTCTCGTCGTACCAGAAGTCCTCGTGGTGCTGGTTGTAGGCATGGCCCGTTTCGTGGGTCACGGTCCAGATGAGGTAAAGATCGAGGTCCTGCGGAGGATAGCCGACATCCTCGAGCATGGGCAAGGTCTTCTCCATACCCACGTAGAATGCGAAGGCGCCTTCCCGATAGGCGTCGTCGGAAGAATACTCGTAGTAGTCGGCCATCACGCCGAGCACGCCGGTGACGACGAAGTCCTGGACGATGCCGAACCAGGAATACCACTGGGTCGCGGTGTCCTGGGTGGCCTGATAGTCCATGGAAGACTCCATGATGGCATCCAACTCGGCGAGGCCGAGCTTGGCCTTGTCAGGGATGCTCCCATCCTTGAAAATACGGTTGATGGTGATCCCGGCCTTTCCGAATGCGCTCTCCACGGAAAGCAGCTCACCATTCCGATTGTAGACATCGGGCGGATACTCCGTGGACGGCATCTTGTCCATCTCGATCACGGCCTGACGTCCGGCCACCGTGGTGGCATACATGTCCGGGCCGACCTCGCCCGAGGCGCCGCTCACGTCGGCACGGTACCAGAGCACCATGTCGGACCCCAACACGGGCTGCGGAAGGACTCCATAGTGCTGGATCGACTGAAGCTGCTCGCCGCCAAGAAGCAGGTCCGGCAAGGTCTCCCACTCACCGTCATGATTGGCCAGAAGATAGGCCGTGGCATGACCCGACTCCGGCGCAGCCACCCGAAGCTGCGTCTGGTGCGCAAAGTCAGGGCCGTCGTTGAACCGGACCTTGAACCGGTCGAACTCGAGGGCGCCGGCCAGCTCCACGGCCTGCTCGGTCTCCGGCGCCTGCCACGCCCCTCGAGACCCGATGCGATCATATACCTGAACCCGGTCCCCGGCCGCACCACGAAGATCGGGATCCACCCGCCAGAAAAAGCTGTAGTCCCCCTCGGGACCGGTAAACGACACGCGAGACGAAAGCTCGGCCAGATCCGCCTCCACGGCGTCCTGATCGAAAAACGCATGGCTCACCGTCACATCGACCACCCCCAGGTGGGTCGTCACCCGGTAGGTGGCCTCGACCACCATGGCACCGGACGCACCGTCCACGGTCGGACCGCTCACACGCTGCGCCTCGGTCAACTCGTACTGTACGCCATCCAGAACAAAGAACGGTACGGCCATCGTGTCGATGACCTTGTACCCGTCCAGGCTCGCACCGGTCAGGGCGAGACCGTCGTTGTGGGTCACGGTGAAGCTGACATCCTGCCAGCGCTCCAGCGACGCATGGGCCGCGGGCGCGAGGGCACTGCTTCCCAGAAGAAGGGCTGCACCCACCAAGGCCGTTGACAGATGTTGTGACATTCGGACCTCCAGTTGCTGTTTCGGTTGAACGTGTCCTGCCTGCTCCAGGGCCACACAGGGCTCTCAACTTCCCGCTGCACATCGACTCACAACGCCGGTGGAGCGGGTCATGACAGGCCTCCCGCATGCGCCAGGAGATACCGTCCAACCCTGGTTTGAGTGTCGCGGACAGTCGGCCGGACCCCACAGGGCTCCGGCGAATTCAACGTAGCATCGGCCCCGGCCACCGTCAACGAATGCGCTGCCAAGACGCGCCCGCCGGGAGTGCCCAAATCGGCGCACCCTGCCTGACCATTCCTCGAGCGTCGACCCCGCAGCTTCCCGGAGATTGCGACTTGCCTGCACAAACGGTTATGCTGAACGAGGGCTGCTGGCCCGGGCGATCCCTCCGGAACCAGCTTCGGGACCAGGTCGGGTTCCGGGAACTGACCGGGCCGACGGGGAGAGGATCATGAAAGAAACCTGGCACGTGGGATTGCTGCTCGCCATCCCCTCGTGGCTGCTCTCCGGTTGCATGACCGGCTACCTTGTCAAGCAAGGCGTCGCACAATTGAGGGTGCTCACCCATCGCGTGCCCGTGGAAGACGCACTGCCCGACCTGGACGAGGATGCTCGAGCCAGGATAGCCATCATCCAGGAGGCCAAAACGTTCGCCCGGGATACCCTCGGGCTCCCTGTCGAAAATGTCTACGAAACCTACTCCGGCGTCCATCCAGACCCCATCTGGAACATCTCCGCCTGCCCCAAGGACCGGCTCGAGCCCTACACCTGGCGGTATCCACTCGTGGGACGATTGCCCTACATCGGATTCTACAACCGGGAAGACGCGGAAAAGGAACGACAGCGACTCCTGGACATGGACCTCGACGTGATGATGTATGGCGCCGGCGCGTTCAGTTCACTCGGTTGGTTCTCAGACCCCATCGTACCCAGCATGCTGCGTTACCGGCCCGACACACTGGTCAACGTGGTCATCCACGAAAGCGCCCATCGCTATCTCTACTTCCGAGGCCGGGCGGAATTCAACGAATCCTTTGCCTCCTTCGTGGGCGACGTCGGCGCCATTCGGTTCTTCGAACAGCGGGACGGCCCCGACCATCCGAACACCCGGCGTGCTCGAGGCCTGCGCTCGGACGCCCGCACGTTCGAAACTTTTCTCCAGGGCGTGCTGGAAGACCTCGAGACGCTCTACGCCGACCCGGATCTGTCCAGGGATGAAAAACTTGCCGAACGGGAAAAGCGGTTCCATGCGGCCCAGGAAGCATTTCTGCAGCTTCCCCTGGAAACCGACGCCTATGCGCGGTTCGCCTCTGAACCTCTGGACAACGCCCGACTCCTGGCCATGCGACGGTACGGCCGCCAGGCGCTTTTCGACCGTCTGCTCGAGGCATGCCACGGGGACCTGGGAGCAGCCATGGCCGAGGTCAAGGCACTCGACCCGCGCAAGGCGCCGCGCAAGGAACGACGCAAGGACCTTTTCGACCGTCTCGCCCGGCGACTGGATCAAGGTACCGCCTGCAGGCAGACGGAGGATTGACGCAAGGGGACCCGGCTCCGCCCCCTCATCCATGGCTCGAGGAAAAACGCCCGGGGAACGGGACTACTCCCACCCGGGACACACATAGTCCTCGGGGAGAGACCCGCTGTGGAACGAACAGATGTCGCCGGCATAGGTCTCCTCCGCCATGTTCCCCGACTCGTCGCTCGCCGAAATCCGGTAGCCATAGTCCTGGCATTCCACGCAATCCATGGCATACCCCACCGGCGAGGTCCCGAATTCGGTGCAGAAGGTCCCGTCCGCAACGGCGACCGGCACCTCGAATTCCTCGATCACCGTGCTCACATCGATGACCTCCACCCACACCCAGTCGATGTCGTTCGGACCGTCCTCGTCGTTCACCGTCACCAGGAACTCCCAGTAGTCGTCCGTTCCATTCGACCAGCAAGAGAGTTGGAAGTCGGTGATCTGAATGTTCGAGTTCACCGCCGGGGAAGCGTCGTCGTCATCGTCCGTGGTCACATTGACACAGCCGGACGAGCCGATCATGAGTGCCGAGAACAGGGTCCCCAGGAGAATGCCGTGCTTTTTCATGATTCGCCCCAAGCATGAGTTGACCATTCGAGGGGGTTATACCTCGAGCCGGGCACCCCGTGCAAGCACGCTGGCTCGACCTGAGGCCCGGCCGAGTCGCCCCGGGCTTGACGGGAGCCGGGGGGGATGCTAGTCCAAACCGGTACTGACCGGGACCCTGGTACACGCTTCTTGTTGCAACACGCAATGCCCCCCCTCCGTTTACCCTGTCCGGGAGGTGGGCATTGAGGCCACCCATGATGCATCACGCGCTGGACGTTTCGGCCATCGCCGCGCTCCTCCCTTCGGCGGCTCCAAGGGTACACCTGCTGGTGTACCGTGCTGCAGAACACGAGGTGAAGCGATGGCTCGACGATTCCTACGTGGTTGCTGCCCTGACCCGCGAGTCGGCGCGCCGTGCGCTGGAGCGGCTCTGGCGGGCGGCGCAATCCGGCGGGGGCAGTGCACCGGCCGAAGGGGATCTCGAGACCGGGGGCGAGGCAGCCTCGTTGGGAGAACTGGTCGAGCGGGCCATCCAGGACGCGTTCTTCCACCTGAGTGCCCGAGACGACCACTTTCTCTGGTTGGTCACCTGGGAACTTGTGAATCGAGCCGCCCGCCGCCGATTCCGCCTCCACGGCAAGGACGCGCACGGACCGGAGCAGGAACAGGCGCTGGCTGCCTGCGCCGAGGTGATGGATGCCAAGGACTGCGGCCGGAGTGTGCTGAGGACCTACCTGGAGCGGCACGATCAGGCCGAGGGGGGAGAACCAAGGCAAGGGCCTGGGAGCAGTTTCTGGAAATACCTCAACACCGCCATCGACCGCGCCTTGCTCGATCAGCAGCGCAAGCATCGGCGAAGCAACGAGTTCTGGCGAGCGGCAACCCCGCTCGAGAGTCCCGAGGCATTGAGACGGCACCGGCCGGCAGTGGACCTGGAGGCCCCGGCCGACGCCTACCGCCAACTCGCCCAAAAAGAGCGGCGCCGGGACATTCGGAAGCTCATCGAACGGATCGAACAGGAGGCCCGGGGCAAGCGGGCATCGAAGCGCAAGGAGATCATCCTGGCCTGGCTACAGTGGCTGGAGAATCCGGACGCGAGCCGTCCCAGGTCGATGAAGGCGTTGGCAGAGCAGCTCGGGGTATCCCCAATCCACCTGCGGGGAACGATTCACGCCTTCCGGAAGCAACTCCGGGAGGAGTATGGCGAGGACTTGCAACTCCTCCTCTCCAGCACCACCATGGGAGGTGAGCACCATCCATGAACAGGACCCCGCTCGGATGTTCAGACGTTGGCGCATGGTTCGACGCGTACCAGGACGGCCGCCTGTCTCCGGACCGAAGCCAGGCGGTGTTCGACCATCTCATGTCCTGCACCCGGTGCCACGACCGATACTGGCAACCCTGGTATGAACGAGGGGGGCGCACCCTCACCCCTCGAGGGGCGACCGAGGAGCACACCGGAACCGCCCGCACACCGGGAAGCGTCACCCTGACCGGAGGATGGACGGTGGAGACGGCGTACAAGCTGGTCGCTGCCGAAACCGGCACAGTGGGCCGAACCTACGGCATCCTCCAGGCCGGCCCCTCCGCGCGCCTGCTCAAGGTCCATGCAGCCAGAGACCCGTCCGGAGGGGCGGAACCGGGAGTGCACATCCATTTCCATTCTGGAAATCCCCCCGTGCCCGAGCAACGGGTTGCGGCCTGGACAGCCCATGTGACCCAGGCCCTGGACGACCTGGGGTTGACGCCGCCCTGGCCGGTGCTGGTATCCGTGGAATATCGCCTCTCATACGGAGAATCAGCGGCAGGCGCCCAGCCTGCAACCCGGGCCATCGAGTTGCCCGTGGCGGTGGCCGTGGCCTCTTGCGTGCTCGAGCTGCCGATACCGGCCGACATGGTCTTCACCGGAGCCATCGACCCGGGTGGACGGCTCTCCTCCGCCGAACAAAAACCACCCCTCCCTCTCAAACTGCCTCGAGGTACACGCCTCATCAGTCCCCCGGGCACGTTTCCGGCCGGTGGCGACCGGACCCTGCGCATTCGACGGTGCCAGACCCTCGCCGATGTCCTCGACCTGGCCGGACCGGTTCAGCCGCCCTCGGACGGCCCGGTCTGGTGCACTCCAACGCTCGAGCCGGGCCGCGCATTCCCTCCGGCCGACGAGTCGGTCGAAACCACCGCAGTGACCATGATCCGCTTGATGGCCACCCTGCCAGGAAACTACGTGGCGATCGAGATGGACCGCCGGGCATGTGGAGGCACCTGGTGGCTCGTGGCGGGCGGCCGGGTGGGCCTCGCGGCCGTGGCCGGTCCCGATGTGCTGCACAAACGCCGGGCACTGGACCAGGATGGAGCCGACGGGCAAGACGAACCCGCCCGCGTCTGGGAAGACCTACGCCCCCGCATCCTCGACGCCACCACCGTCACCTCCCCGGCCGTCGAACTCTGGGTGGAACGGGCCATCGCCCGCCTGTCCGACGACGTGCACAAGGCATGCACCGGCTTCACGGACGGGTCGAACAACCGTCAAGCCCACAATGGCCCGCTCTTGCCATGGCTGCTCCAGACCCTGGCTCACCATCGAGATTCCGCCCTGCCCTACCTCCCCTTTCCCATGGCCCTCGAGCTGGCCAAGGCCCTCAACGAGGTCCATCCCGACTGGTTTCCTCCACCGGTCATGGAGGAAATGACGACCGAACTGTCGGAAGAATCGCTGGGCGACCTGCCGCAGGCAGGGGACGCACCGACCCCGGACGGTGCCCGGGACGCGAGACCGCATGCAGGAGACGCGCCGCAGAGCGATAGGCACCGCTCGTCCCCTGCAGGGCCATCCGCCCCTGCACACGGGGCCGAACCCACCTCCCACATGGAGGAACACGCTCGAGCCGTCGTGGACGAATTGCCCGTGTTCGTCACCGAGGACGGCCTGCCCGTGCTTCCACCCGACCCCCGGGTGGAACCTCCTCGTCTCGATCACCTCGGCGTGGCCCTTCCCCAGGTCCCCATCCCGCGGTACCTCGAAGGGTACTACCTGGAACTGGCCGAGGACGGCGAAATCGGACCCACGGTCGGCGTCCCGATCGCACGCATCCACGTGACCGCACGAAAAGGACTTCGCAAGACCCGCACGACCATCCGGCTCCAGGCCATGGCGCCCGGTCTCACCGTGGACCGTCTCGAGGTCGAGCCTGGCGCGTTCGTCCCTCTTTCGGGCTACCACGTGGTACAGTGCGGCGGGGTTCGGTTCCGTATCGAACCGGGCAGAACCGATGTCACTGGAAGTCGCCCCTACCTCGCGCTGGTGATGATTCCAGGACCCTGCTATCCGGTGCGAGGACGCCACGTGCGAATCGGACGGGATGGACGGTCCTGCACCGTGCCCCTTCCAGACAGGCAGACGACGGTCAACCTGGTCTGGAAGCCGAAGGCGCTGCGGTCCGACACGGTAATCCTGGGACGACACCGCATGCGCAGGGACAACTGCTTCCTCGACGGATTCGAGGTGGGATCCCAGCATGCAGAGATCACACGAGACGCGGATGGGTACCGAATCCGAACCCTGCGCCCGTTCCCGGTCTACGTGCTCCAGAGCCCGCCGGAGCCACTCAAGGCAGTGGGGAAACGCCCCGTCCGCCTTCACCACCAGGACCGGTTGCTCATCGGACACGACCTGTTTCAGTTCAAGCTCAGCTAGGACCGCCTCCTGAACAACCGTACCTCCGCCGCCCCGGAAGCCTCCCGCACCTGGCCCGATGTCTCACCCTGTCCGCTGTGCCGGTACTTCCTTGCCCTGCGCCCTCTTGAAAACCAGCGCGATCAGAGGCGTTCCCCCGTGTGGTTTTTCGGGTCACACCCGGAGTCACGCAGAGGCCGACTCGAGAGAAACGTCGGCAGTCGGATCCGGCCGGAAATTCGGGTCAGAGGGTCAAAGCTCCTCGCGCTCCAGGAAAGAACACTGGGGACCTGTCACCGGGTCGACCGCGGGGAGTTCATAGCTTCCAGCGTCGTAGTAGTTATCCACGATGGTCGCGACCACCCAGCACCGGTCCGGGTTGAGATTGACCGCGTCCTCGTTCCACTTGAGCTTGTCGGTGAGCGTCTGGTAAGCGTAGGCTTCGATTTTCCCGGTGGTGCACTGGGGGAAGGTGCCGAAGTCGGTGACGCCGCACACGTCGTTGTCATTCACCGGCTCCACGGAGCCGACCGCGCGTCCGTTCACCTTGACGGTCATCACGCCATCGGTGCAGTTGAAAATACGCAATTCGTAAAGGTCTCCGTCGATCAAGCCGTCGCAGTTGCCGGAGACGTCGCTGCAGTTCACCAACAAGGTTCCGAGGAAGGCCCCGAGGAGCATTCCCAGCGTCGTCCTGACTCGAGTCATCGCGCTACTCTCCCACGCCTGAAAGGCTCCTCCGATGATGAGAAGCGGTGGCTGCCGGTCGGTGCCGGTCTTTCCCGGCATCATACAACGGGGGGAAGGGAGGGTCAATCAGATGTATTTGACCCGCCGCACCCCTTCAGGGACGGCGAAAGTGCCCACAAGGCGCTTCAAGTCTTCGGTGGAATTCACCTTGACCACCGCGTCCGCATTGTAGATCTCGAGGATTTCCTCGAGTTCCTCCTCGCTGTCGTTGTAGATTGCGCTGTAGACTGCAGGCTTGAACAGTCCTTTCCTGGCAAGATCCGGCCCGGACAGGTGGCGATACCGGGCTCGCGCCCGCCTGTCCACGATGGCCATGGATCCCTCGTATCCGATGGTGAATAGGAAGTCTTCCCTGGCGAAAGTGTGTTTCTTGCTCGACATCGGGTGAGATCCTCTCCCTGAGAAGGTCAACCGTCCATTTCGGAGCCCATTATGGCGTATCCCAGGCCTCGAAACAAGCGTCACGGCCCGGACTCGAGGTGCAATGCGGCCCCTTGATCACATTTTGGTACCGTTTGAGGAATTCGGTGCTACAATGGCCGGGTGAAAAAGCCTGCTTTTCGGAAACGGGCTGTTGTTCTCGATTCGGTCTATAACCCGCTTCCCCCTTCACGGCGGCAGAACTGCTGATGTCAAGGGGAATTTGGAGGAAAGCCGTCCCGGGTCGAGTCGGTGTCCGAATCGTTGGAAACTGGCGACTCGAGTCGGGGCGGCATGGGTATTGCGTCACGGAACCCTTTTCAAGGAAAGGCGGAGGAACATGTCGCTCCTAAAGAAGAAAAAGAAGAAAAAACCGTTCAAGCCACATTCGCACGCGGCCGGGGGAGGCCAGATTTCGACCGAGCGGCCGGTTCAGGAGTTCAAGTTGGCGCCGTGCATCCACGCCTGCCCCAGCGGGAACGACGTGCGTGGCTGGCTGACGGTGGTGGCCCAGCGGGACAAGCTGAAGATCAGCCTCGAGGAGGCCATGGATCGGGCCTGGCAGCTCTACATGGAGACGAACCCCATGCCGGCCATCATGGGCCGGGTGTGCCCGCACCCGTGCGAGGGGTCCTGCAACCGCGAGCACAAGGACGGGTCCGTGGCGATCAACTCGGTGGAACGCTCCATTGGAGACTGGGGCATCGAGCGTGGTCTTGAGCCGACCCGTCTGGACGTTGGGGGCCCGTTCGAGGAGAAGATCGCCGTGGTCGGCGCAGGCCCTTCGGGACTCTCCTGTGCCTACCAGCTTGCCCGGCGCGGCTACCAGGTGACCGTATTCGAGAGTTTCCCCAAGCCGGGCGGCATGCTCCGATACGGGATTCCAGAATACCGGTTGCCTCGAGAAATCATCGACGCCGAGGTGGCCCGGATCGAGGCGCTGGGTGTCACCTTCAAGTATGGTGTCTCCGTGGGTAAGGACATCACGCTCGAGCAACTCCGCAGCGACTATGCGGCGGTGTTCGTCGGGATCGGCGCCCACGTGGGCAAGAAACTCGGCGTCCCCGGCGAGGATGGCCCGGGCGTCTACACCGGCACCGACTTCCTCCGACGGGTCAACATGGGCGAGCGCCCGCCCATCGGCGCCAACGTGGTCATCATCGGCGGCGGGGATACCGCCATCGACGCCAGCCGGGTCGCCAAGCGGCTCATCTCTGACTCCGCCTCGGTCAGCCGCAGAATGGGCGCCGAGGTCACCATCCTCTATCGACGGACGCGCGCGGAAATGCCGGCCATCGAGCGCGAGATCGAGGAGGCCCTGGAAGAGGGCATCAAGATCGAATTCCTCGCCGCACCGGCCAAGATCATTCGGGACGAAAACGGCAACGTCTCCCGGATGGTGATCCAGCGCATGGAACTGGGTGAACCAGACTCCTCCGGCCGTCGTCGCCCGGTGCCCATCGAAGGCGCCCTCGACGAGATCGACGTGGAGACGGTCATCACTGCGGTCAGCCAGGCCCCGGCAGGCAAGGCACTGGGGCTCGAGGGCAACTGGATCGACGCCGACGACTGGGGCCGCACCGCCCTCGAGGGCATCTGGTCCGGCGGCGACAATGTCAACCTGGGCATTGCCACCACCGCCATCGGGCAGGGCCGCAGGGCCGCAGAGAGCATCCACGCCACCTTGCGCGGGGAGGACCTCCCCCAACCGGCCGAGCAGGAAGTCATCACCCATGAGCGAATCCTCATGGACTGGTATCCCCCTGCCAAGCCTGCTGTGCGCAACATCATGGGTCCCGAGGAACGGCTCGCCAATCCGCTGGCCGAGTTCGACCAGGGTATCACCCAAAAGCAGATGCTCGAGGAAGTCGCCCGGTGCTTCTCCTGCGGCTCCTGCTTCGGCTGCGACAACTGCTGGATGTACTGCACGCCGTCCTGCTTCAAGAAGCTCACCGATGTCCGACCAGGATACTACTACAGCGTGGACCTCTCCACCTGCGACGGGTGCAAAAAGTGCGCAGAACAGTGTCCTTGCGGGTTCCTCGTGATGCGCTGACCCCGCGTCCGTCCCATCCTCACGCCCTCTCAACCTCCTGATCCCGCCAGCCGGACCCGACTGCACCCCACGCCACGCAAGGGCCCGATTTCCCCTTGGCAAGCGAAGCCGGCCAGGTAGAATGGTAGCGAAACGAGGAGGTGGCGTCATGGCGAACGAAGATCGGCCGGAGCATGGTGCGTTCCGAGCGTCTGGGGA
>CAYQMG010000111.1:0-41547 GCA_964418585.1 uncultured Gammaproteobacteria bacterium
CGACGGGGATGAAGACGGAGTATGTGGAGATGTGGACAACTGCCCGGACGATGCGAACGCGGGTCAGGAGGACGCGGACGGGGACGGGAAGGGGGACGAGTGCGACCCGTGCCCGTGGGATTCGGCGAACGACGGGGATGAAGACGGAGTATGTGGAGACGTGGACAACTGCCCGGACGATGCGAACGCGGGTCAGGAGGACGCGGACGGAGACGGGAAGGGGGACGAGTGCGACCCGTGCCCGTGGGATTCGGCGAACGACGGGGATGGAGACGGAGTATGTGGAGATGTGGACAACTGCCCGGACGTGGCCAACGCAGGGCAATCGGACGTGGACGGGGACGGTGTGGGTGATGCGTGCGATGTGGAGACGTGTGATGGGGTGGACAACGACGGAGACGGTGCGGTCGACGAGGATTTTCCCGACCTGGACGGGCGTGGAGGGGCGGACTGTCACGACTGGGATGGGGATGGTCTGACCGAGGACGAGGGTGACTGCGACGATGAGAACGCGGGGACCTATCCTGGAGCCGAGGAACACTGGTACGACGGGGTGGATTCGGACTGTGACCAGGAGGAGAATCCGGATCCCTGTGAGGTCCTTCCCACGGTATTCGAGACGGCGAGTATTCCGGGGTGCGGCGTGGATCTCCAGCTTCGGTTGGTGGCTCTGTGCGAGGTCGATTGTGAGCAGTCGATCCAGGTGGTTTACGAGGTGCTGAACCTGGGAGAAGAGGCGAGTCCAGACGGGGTGATGGTCGGGGTGTATGGAATGGAGAGCGATGGCCGGTATGGTCTCATCGGGACGCAGAGTCTCGCCTCGATCCCTGGCGGCCACTCCAGCGGAGGGATGGTGGTTGATCTGGGTTCGTTCGATGGGATCTACGTCTACCCAGCAATTGCGCTGTCTGCAGACGACGAGCAGGCGGGAGGAGGTGTGGTGACGGAGTGCGATGAGCGGAACAACCGGGACGAGTGGTACCTGGGGGATCTCGACTGTCCGGCGCCTGATCCGTGCGACGTTCCGCCTCCGGCCTTTCCGGTTCCGATGGATCCGGGTTGTGACTATGCGCCGCCGGTAGGATTTTTCTATCCAGTGGTGAAATGGCAGAAGAGTTCGTTTTCCGAGGCGAGTGCATACAACCAGATCATGATGGCTCCGATGGTGGGGAACTTGACCGACGACAACGGGGATGGCCGGGTGGATGATCAGGACGTTCCGGACATCGTTTTCACGACCTTTGCTGGTGGGGCGTACAGTAGTTCCGGGTACTTGCGCGTGATTTCCGGTGCAGATGGAGAGGAGATCTGGAGTCAGCCGAATGTGGCGGGGACAGGTGGAGTGGCCCTGGCGGATGCGGACGCGGACGGATACCCGGAAGTGTATGTGCCGAATACTGGAGGATACCTGCTTTCGTTCAGCCATGACGGGACGTATCGCTGGTCGTGTCCCACGGCGGGGAACAAGTACGCGTTTCCGGCCGTGGCGGATGTGGATGGAGACGGGGATGGTGAGATCCTGCTGGGGCGTTCATTGTGTGATCATGAGGGGAACGTGTTGGTGACCACGGACCTGTCCCACGACACACGGGTGCCGTTTTTGCTGGACATGGATCTGGACGGGAGCATGGAGATTGTGAGTGGGGCGGGAGTGAGCCGTTTGGATGGCTCCACGGTCTGGACTGGACCGGGGGGATACGGAGCGGCGGCGAACTTTGACGATGATGAACTGCCCGAGGTGGTGGCGGTGGCCGGGGGCAAGGTTCGATTGATCGATGACGACGGGACGCTGTTGTGGGAGACAGCGATCCCCAATGGAGGGGGAGGGCCTCCGACTGTGGCGGATTTTGACGGGGACGGCAGTCCGGAGATTGGAGTTGCTGGTGCAGACTACTACGTGGTGTTCGAGACCGGGGGTAGTGTTCGGTGGTTCAACAAGGTGCACGACTACTCATCCCAGGTGACAGGCTCGTCTGTCTACGACTTCGATGGCGACGGGGTTGCCGAGGTGGTCTATGCGGATGAGTACAGCCTGTGGGTCTATGCGGGGCCGACCGGGGAAGTGTTGCTCGAGGAAAGCGACCATGCGAGCGGCACCTTGTGGGAGTACCCGATCATTGCCGATGTGGACCGGGACGGTCACGCGGAGATCGTTCTGGCTTCGAACAACTATGCCTTTTCCGGATGGACCGGGATCACGGTGCTGGGCGATCAGTACAATTCATGGGTGACCGCCCGGCCGGTCTGGAATCAGCATGCCTACCACATCACCAACATCGAGGACGATCTTTCGTTGCCGCAGCAGGAGGTTCCCAACTGGATCGATGGCAACAACACCTTCCGGCAGGGAGGGTTCGCAGTCACCGGCGCCTTGGCTGCTCCGGACCTGGTTCCGGAACTGCTCACCACCTGCCAGGATGCCTGTCCGGACACGGCTCGAGTTCTGTTTCACATCCGGAACGACGGATTGAACCAGGTGCCTCCCGGGGTGGACTACATCGTCTGGGCTGAGAGTGTCCTGGGGGAGCGCACTGCAGTGGTGACCGGTGAGGTTCTGGACGCGATTCCACCGGGGTGGGCTTCCAGCGCCATCGAGGTCGTGGTGGATCTGACGGCTCTTTCGGACTATGCGCGGTTGATTCTGGCGGTGGACGATGATGGCACCGGGTTTGGTGAGCACAACGAGTGTCGGGAGGACAACAATGAACTGGTCCTTCCGCCTCTGTGTCCCTGATTCCTGTTGATCTCCGCGTCCGGCCCGGCCATGCTACACCGGCTCAGGGGCAGGCAGCGTCTGGGCGTGCCATTGTCGGAGAGGAGGGTGTGCCTTGGGCGGGAAACCACGGGTCCTCATGGTCACCACGGGCGGGACCATCACGATGTTGCGGAGCGATGGAGGGCTACGACCGTGTCACAACACGGCATTGCTCCTGGAACGTGTGCCGGAACTGGCGCGCCTGGCAGAGATCGATATTCTGCCGGTGGCCAGCATGGACTCGAGCAACCTTCAGCCAGAGCTGTGGCAGGACCTGGCCGGGGCGATCGCATCCCGGTTGGACGACTACACCGGGATCGTGGTGACGCATGGGACCGACACCCTCTGCTACACCTCGGCCGCTCTCTCGTTCATGCTGCAACACCTCCCCATTCCAGTGGTGGTCACCGGCGCCCAGATCCCCTTGAACGACGTGGGTTCGGATGGGAGAACCAACCTGGTCAATGCGGTGCGGGTGGCCACGTCCGAGATAGCCGAAGTCGTGGTCGTGTTCGGGTCTCAGGTGATTTTTGGAACCCGGGCAAAGAAAACCTCGGTATTCGACATGCAGGCCATCGTGTCGGTGAACGAACAGCCCCTGGGAAACATCGGCCTGTTCACGCGATTCAATCTGCCCTGCCGACACCGCGGGCAGCGCCAGGTGAAGTTTGCACCGGCCCTGGACGTAAACGTGGCGATGATGCCCGTCTATCCGGGCTTCAAGCCCGCCACCCTCGAGTACCTCGCCGCCACCCACGACGGGATTGTGCTGGAGGGCTATGGAACCGGCAACCTGCCTACTGAAGGACGCTCCCTGTTGCCGGCTATCCGGAGTGCCACGAATCGGGGCGTCCCGGTGGTGGTCTGCACTCAATGCGTGATGGGCTCCACGCAGATGGAACTCTACCAGGTGGGCCGGGCGGCTCTCGAGGCCGGTGCCATCCCGGGCATGGACATGACGCCGGAGACCGCACTGGTCAAGCTCATGTGGGTGTTGGGCCAGACGCAGGATATTCGGGCGGTCGAAGAAAAAATGCGACATCCCCTGGCCGGGGAATTGCACGGTAGTTCCTGAGCAGTCCCGTCCTCGGCGGCGGGCCCGAGCGGAGGGCTCACGCGCGCCGGAACGGACGGGGGTCTCGAGAGCGACGGCGCAGCGCGCCCATGCCTGCGAAGGGGAGTCCGAAGAGAACCCAGGTGAGGCCGGCTGGATGTCCTTGATCACCGGGGGCCAGGTTGCACGCAAATCCCGGCCGGGTCACGCACACGCCGTCGCCGCCCACTTCGCGCACACCCTCGTCCACCTGTCCGTCACAATCGTCGTCCCGCCCGTTGCAGACCTCCGGATGGCCTTCGTCCACGAACCCGTCGCAATCGTTGTCCACGCCGTCGAAACAGACTTCCGCCTCCCCCTCGTCCACCTGTCCGTCACAATCGTTGTCCACGCCATCGCAGACGTCCACCTCGGCCGGGGAAACATGACGGTCGGTGTCGTCGCAATCACCCTCGGCCGGACCGAACCCATCGCCGTCCTCGTCCCATGCCAGGCCATCGCAGTTTTCGTCCACCCCGTTTCCTCCAACCTCCTCGTTGCCGGGTGAGGCGTTCGCGTTCAGGTCGTCGCAGTCTCCTTCCTGTTCGGTATACCCGTCCCAGTCGTCGTCCACGCAGTCTGATGTGCCATCGGCATCAAGATCGAATGGATCGTCGACACGACCGTTGCAGTCGTTGTCCACGCCGTCACAAACTTCCTCGGCCCCGGGGTAACGGCCGGGGTCCTCGTCTTCACAGTCGCCCTCGAGTTCCGTGAATCCGTCGCCGTCGTTGTCCACGCAATCGACTCCCCCGCTTCCATCCGCATCGAATCGTTCGTCGGTCTGGCCGTCACAGTCGTTGTCCACTCCGTCGCATTGCTCCACCACGCCAGGATGGATGGTGGCGTCGGCGTCGTTGCAATCGCCCTCGAACTCCGTGAATCCATCTCCATCGTTGTCTGAGCAGTCGGAGCCGCCAATGCCATCCTGGTCGAACCCTTCGTCGATCTCGGCGTTACAGTTGTTGTCGATACCGTCGCATTGCTCGGGACGCCCCGGTCGCACCTGGAGTGATTCGTCGTTGCAATCGCCCTCCTGTTCTGTGACACCGTCTCCGTCGTTGTCGAGGCAGTCGGGGCCACCGAGACCATCCTGATCGAATCCCTCGTCCACAAACCCGTCGCAGTCGTTGTCGACACCGTCACAGACCTCGGGGCGGGCAGGATTCACCCCGGGGTCGGCGTCGTTGCAATCGCCCTGAAGTTCACTGTAGGCGTCGCCATCGTCGTCGATACAGTCCGACGTACCATCTTGATCCAGGTCGAATCCCTCGTCGATCAGGCCGTTACAGTTGTTGTCCAGGCCGTCGCACCAGTCCTCTCCTCCGGGATACCAGGCGGGGTCTTCGTCGTTGCAGTCGCCCAGGGCTTCGGAAAGGCCGTCGCCATCTTCGTCCGAGCAATCGGGGCCGCCAATGCCATCCAGGTCGAATCCTTCGTCGACCAGGCCATCGCAATCGTTGTCCAGACCGTCACAGACCTCGAGTTGGTCGGGGTTGGCCCCTGGCGTGGTGTCGTCACAGTCGGCCTGGCACGGGGCGAACCCGTCGCCGTCTGCGTCGATTTCGGCCTGGGGAATGGTGCCGTCGCAGTCGTCGTCCACTCCGTTGCATTCTTCGTCGGCAAGGGGATGGATCGCGGGGGACGTGTCGTCGCAATCTCCGGAGAGCATGCTGAATCCATCGCCGTCTGCGTCCTGAAAGAAGCCCTGGTCTGGAATGCTGTCACCGTCGCTGTCGATGGTCAAGGCGACGTAGGAGTCGATGAGCAGGGGCGTGTCTTCCTCTCCGACCGGAACGTCCGGGAGGGTGTCTGCCGGGAGGGTGTCGTTGTCGCCCCGCACAATGCCGGCGATTCTGATCCGGAGGCCGGCAGGGATCCCGCCGGGTTCCGGGTAGAGCGTCTGCCAACGGATCCTGACGTAGCCGAACGCCCGGGTGCCGTCGTTGCAGTTGGGCAGAAGGCAGCTTGTCGGGACCTCGTTCGTGATGTCGTCCGAGTCGCTGTCGGAAAGTGCGTAGACTGCGAGAGGGAAGGTCCCGTGCGTGGCCACCATGAGATCCATCCCTTCCGAGGTCACCATCGCGGTTGGGTACATTCCTTCGTAGGTCCCGCCGGACGCAGGGCTGATGAAAGAATCCACACCGCCTTCCTTCTCGAGTTCGAGGAGCCAGACCATGGCGTTGTTCTCGAGCGTGAAATCGAAGCCCAGGACGAGGAGGGTGTCCGACCATCCGGCGGCGAGTGCGACGAGTTCATTGCCGGGGCCGTAGGTGGAATCCGAGGTGGAGTCCAGGTAGACCCACTGGAGTTCCACTCCATCGCCGTCCTGGTCGATGTCGTCGCCCGGGGTTTCGATTGTGTCGCATACGTCTCGTTGGACGCATTCAGCCTGGACGCGAACAGGTTGGTACGGTGTGAGCAGGCAGGCCAGGAGCAGAAGCCGCTGCGGCAATCGCTCGATGATCATCGTGGCACCTCCGAACCAAGGGATCTGCTGAACCCGAGCGCCAGGTGGAGTTGTGGGGCGACGAGTGTGCCGGGCCACACCAGCACCCCCCCGGCGCCTCGAGCCTCGATGCGCCAGGGGCCGAGGGTCAGGTGCACGAGGCCGACGAGGGTCGCGCCGTGGGCAATGCGCGTGGTGGAAACAGGAGTCCAGCCGGTCACGGGATCATAGGTCCAGGCGGTCTCGATCGACGTGTCGGTGGGTGCCGGGTCGAAGCCCCGGCCCACATAGCCTTGGTATGCGAGACCGAGTGAACAGCCGATGTATTTTCCCCGGAAGGGACGCCACAATGCTGCTTGAATCGGCACGATCCAGAGGGTGGGGTCTCCGGAAAGGGACCGTGCTGCGCCCGACCCGGCGGAAATCTCGAGGTGGTGGCCGAGCGTCCGGTGCAGGTGGAGGGCAGGGCCGGCATAGGGGAGGGGAATGGACCAGGCGCCGGCAGTCACCGCCACCGAGGTATGCGAAGCCGGCGCTTTTTCATGACCCACCTCGGCGACCGGAATGGTGGCTGGTCCAGAGTCCGGCACGATCCACCACCGTCCGACGAGCGTGTCTCCAGCCAGAGTCTGAACCAGGCAGGGGCCGGGGGAAACGGCGATCTCCCCGGTCCGGCCCGGGAGCGCTTCCCCGTCCACCCAGATCGCGCCGGCGCGCGTTCCGGCCGGGAGGACGGCCTTCACGGGCTCGAGTCGCTTTCCGGTGGTCGCTGCATCCCACAGGTCTCGACCGAAACTGCCGAAGGAACGGCGGTCCCACACATAGGAGGGGACGAGCGCGCGGACTTTTTGGAACAGGCCGGTGACTTCGTCGACCCCACGCTCCTGGAGTTGTCCTTGCTCATCCCAGGTGTAAAGGGCTGCCATGCCCATCTGGTACCAGAGGTCGGCGAGCAGCCTGCGGGGGATGGGGGCTTCCAGGCACGGGACTCGCAACGCGAGCGACCGAAGCATGCCCAGCGCAGCCTGGTGTTCGAAACCCACGATCATGGGCGGAGCGTTTCGCAGCGTCTCCTCGACCTCGGCAAGGGTCATCTCGGATTCACAGGACCTGCCTTCGGTCACCCATTCCCAGGGTGCGCCCGCTCCGGTCGGCTCATCGCTCGAGTCTGAACCTGCGGCCGTCGGGCCCGCCGCAGCGGGCCGACCCAGGCAGGAAAGCAGGAGCGCGACCAGCAGGACCGTCGTCGCGGTGTGGGGATGGGGCGAAACGATCGAGGCATACATTGGACTCATCGGCACTGCAAAGGCTCGGAAAGGTCGAATCGATAAAGACAACGCCTGGTTCCTCCTGCAGGGAGCGTCAGCGAAAACTTGCGCGACCGGCCGTCCGGGTGGACCACCTCGATGACCTGCTTGCCTGGATTGACCTGGCAACCGTCCCAGCAGGCATCGCGCACGTCCACCCCGCGCAGACGAACCAGACTGTCCCCCGGAATCACCCGAAGCACCAGAGTCGCCGGTGCGATGGACGTGGCGTCGGTCGGCTCGGAGTCGGTCCGGGCTCCTTTCGATACCGGGTCGCCGGCCCGGCTCATGTCCGTGAGGCTGTCGGGCGGCGGGGTGTCCGGCGGCCGAGACACCACCGTCCCCCGGGGCGTCGAAACGCCGCGCGATGGTGCGCTGGTGGAGGAGGACGCAACTTGCTGAGATGGGGCCTGGGAGGGGATGTTCGTTGTTTTCCCCCCGCCTGCGGCTGTGCTCGACTTCGACCCGGTCTGCTTTTCCCCGAGGCGGGTCCCCGGTTCCACCCCGGACGCGGCGGTCGCCTCCGTCGGGTGTGCTCGGCGCACGGGTTTGCCTCCCCCTACCTTTCGGGGTGGGTGCCGAACACCTGGTTGCAAGGTCTTGCTCGAGGTCGCAGGCGGTGAATCGGCCTGCGCTTTCCGTTCGGCGGAGGAGGCGGCGCCCGGGGGCCCGCCCCTGTCCGTTCCTTTGGGGACCGGTTCCGTGTTCGCTGCTTCTGGGGCGCGGATCGGAACGGAGGTGTCCCGGGACGGCACCGGAGTACTCGCCACCGCGGACAGTCCACTGTCCGTTGCGGCCGGGTTCGCCGGGGTGGGCCCGGGGGGCTCCCGGCCCGGAATGGTCGGCTTGCCCTCGTCACCAGCCCCGTCTCGGTGCGCAAGGTTGGACGCGACGACCGAGTCCAGGTGTCCTGTGTCCGGGTCCGACACACCGCTGCCCTGGTTCAGTCGGGGCCAGAGGAGCACGATGGGGACCCCCACGGCCAGGACGACCAGCAGCCCAAAAAGAAAACGGACCACCGGAGATTCGGCGACTTCGTGAAACAGCCCCCCGGTCGCCGCCGCCTCGAGGTCGTCCGGGACTGGTGCGGTCGCGTTGTCTTCAAACCGCTCGAACCAGGCGTCTTCTTCGCCGTCGCCGGGTTTCCCGGGATCTGGGTCGGTCGCTCGTGTCGATGTCGAGATGGTGGAGGGGAGGGACGAGGAAGCCGGCGCCACGGCAAGAGCCTCGGTGGCCGCGGTTCGGTGCTGCTGGTCGTGATCCTGTGCCGCGGGCGCCTCCCGGTTCCGGGCAGGAGCGCGCACCACCACGGTGGTGGCGTCCTCGAGGTTCGACTCCGGCCGTCCCTCGGGGGGCGAGAGCATTGCAGGTCCCGGTCCCGGATCGTCTGCCTTCCGTGTCGCCTGCTCCCTCCGTGTCTCGATGCCTGCTTCGACCTCCGGCGCCCGGGCCGGGTCGGACGTGCGGGTGGCTCGAGCCGCTGCTTCTGGACCGGGAGCGGTCGGTGAGCGTTCGGCCTCGCCCGTCTCCTTCGGTGCACCGCGCTCGCCATCCGCCTCCGCCTCCCGCCCCCCGGCGCCTTCCGATGTTTTCGGCGACTCGGGGGTCACCGAAATGACACTGAGAGGGACTCCCGGCATGGTGACTTCGTCGCCATACGAGTCCCTTCGGGCGCGGATCAAGGGGGTGGTCGGGACCGTGTCCGGATTCACTGCCTGGCGACCACTGCCGGTTGACCGGGCTGTAGCCTCGGTCTCGCGCCGGTGCTCCCTGGGGTGCCGAGTGCGGGGCGCGCTTGCGGTTACAGTGGGGGTGTCCGCAGGGTCCGGATCGCCCGAGGCTCGATGCGCCTTCGCTATCACGGTGGGAGCGTCCGGGGTGACTTGCGGTACTCGTTTCGCCTCATCGCCCGGATTGGGACCGGTCGTGCGGTCCAATCGCGGCGCGATGGTGTGCAGCCTGTCACCTTCGGTCTCGTCGGACGTGCGCGGGAGCAAGTCCTGCGGGGTTTCGATGCTCCATGCCGAGAGGTCGGTTTCGTAGTCCAGAACGGCGGAGACCAGCCCGGCCAGCGCCGGTGCCGGCTGATATTCCGGGAGGATTTCGAGCAATGCCTCGGCCATCTCGAGCTGGTTGGGATATCGGTCTTCCGGAACCAGCGCCAGTGCCCGCTCCGCCACCGATGCGACTCGAGGGTAGTGTTCCCGCAATTCGTCCAGCGCAGGTCCTACCGCTGCGGTTCCGACCTGGAAATAGAGCGAAGCATCGTTCGGAGACTGGTACACGGGATGGCCGAGCAGAAGTTCGGCGAGTATCAAGCCGGTGGCGAACTGGTCCACTCGAGCGTCGATGGCGAGCCCGGCCGCTTGCTCAGGAGCCATGTACTGGAGGGACCCTTTCCCGCCCATCCCGCCGGTTCGCGTCCGCGTAGTCCCGGAAGGGGCGACACCGAAGTCCATGATCTTGAGCTGCCCGTCTCGCGTGATCATCAGGCTTCCGGGCTTGATCTCTCTGTGGACCAGCCCCAGAGGATTCCCGTCCGGATCGGTCGCCACGTGGGCATAATGGAGGCCGTGGCAGAGTTGCACCGCAAGGTCCAGGCTGATTCCGGGGTGGAGCAGACGTTTCCGGCGCCTCAGCACCTGGATGAGACGGCGAAGTTCCACACCTTCCAGGGGCTCCATCACAATCAAGTGCCCTTCTGCAGCGCGGACGAACCCGTGGATCTGGGCGATGTTGGGATGCCGGAGCGTGCTCAGCACCTTTGCCGTCGAGGCCAGCCGCTCCACTTGCGCGGGATCGGCCACCACCGTGTCCCGGAGACGCCTCACCGCCACCTTGCGGCCCTGGTCCGGACCGGACGAACCTTTGGCCAGGAAGACCTCCCCGAAACTCCCCTTGCCAAGGGACTCGAGCACTTCGTAGGTCCCAAGTTGCATGACACGACCTCTGTCTCGTCTGTCATTCCTGTCAGGAGGAAAGCCTCGAGATCCAACATACCACCGCTTTGCGTGCCTGTAAATGCAATGTATTCGCCTAGACCTTCCTGTGAGATAGCTTGCCTGGGAAGAACAGCGCGCGATTCGGAGGGCGCCCCGCGGGGTCCGGTCGCCACGGTCCGTTCCAGTCGGGCGGGCCCCGCTGCTTGGTGGAAACCCCGGGGTTGGAGGTCATCCACCCGGGCACTCGAGAATGGTTCGTGTCGGGGGGTGGCCCCCGCCGGTTCTTGACCCGACTTTCGATCCCGAGTAGGCTTCGAGATGAACCTCTCGATCCCGGAGGCAGACTTCGTGGACGACTCGAACCAGACATCTCTGACGCGATTGCGGTCCCCTGTGGGATTCGACCTGGTGGCACGGGACGTGGAGGTGGTACGCGGCCGGACGAAAATTCTGCACGGCGTCCATTTCGCAGCCCGGGCGGGTGAACTCGTGGGTGTGCTCGGTCCTTCCGGGTGTGGCAAGTCGACGCTTCTCTACGCCCTCACCGGATTTCGTCCGCCTACTCGAGGGCGGGTGTTCCTGGGAGGCCATGATGTGCGGCGGGAGTTCGACGCGATCAAGCACCGGGTGGGGTTCGTGCCCCAGGACGACGTGGTGCCTGCTGCGCTTCGAGTGGAGCGTGCGTTGCACTACACGGCCCAACTTCGGCTTCCATGGCTCGATTCGGACGCCCGGCGGGAACGTGTGGACGAGGTGTTGAAGCGGCTCAAGCTTCACAAGCAGCGAAGGGTCCGGGTGCGCGCACTGTCTGGAGGGCAGAGGAAGCGGGTAAGCATTGCCATGGAGTTGTTGGCGCGGCCTCCGGTTCTGTTCGCGGATGAGCCCACGAGCGGACTGGACCCGGCGTTGGAACAGGGGTTGACCGGACAATTGAAGCGGATGGCCGAGGAGGGGAACCTGGTGGTGGTGACGACCCATGTCATGGCCTCGCTTTCCATGTTGGACCAGGTGTGCATGCTGAAAGAAGGGCGTGTCGTCTTCTTCGGTCCGCCCTCGAAGCTGAAACCCTACTTCGAGGTCGACGACTTCGCCGACATCTACCGTGTCCTCGAGCGTCGGAGTGCTGCCGAGTGGCATGCGCAGTATGCGTCCAGTCCTCTGTTTCGGCAGTATCTTGCGCCGCGGTTGTCGTTGTCGAGAAGGCGTGGGTGATCGGGTTGAAGTGATGCCGGGAGGTGTGGTGTGGCGGTGGAGCTTTCGACAGGACCAGGCGGGGAGCGGAGCGCGGCCGAGGTGTCGGGGGATCCGATGGGAAGCGGAGACGATCTGGCTGGGCGAACCCTCGATGCCGGCGTTGGGTCGGAGGCCGAGGTGTCGGGGGAGGGGACCCGCCATGGGCTGATCAACTGGACCCAGTGTGGTGTTCTGGCGGATCGCTACCTGGAGATCATGCTTGCCGATTTCGGCGGTACCCTGCTCTTGCTTCTCCAGGCCCCATTTCTTGCCGCTCTCGTGGTCTTGGTGTGGAGCAATCTCGAGCAGCCTACGCGGACGCTCTATTTCGTGATGATCTTGAGTTGTCTCTGGATCGGGTGCATGGACGCGAGTCGTGAGATCGTGAAGGAGCGTGCCCTGTACCTCCGGGAGCGAATGGTCAACCTCGAGGTGGGAGCCTACCTGCTGAGCAAGGTTCGGGTGCTGGTGGTGTTGAACACGGTGCAGGTCGCCACCTACGTGGGGATCATAGTGTACTATCTGGACGTACGAATCCACACGGCATGGGTGGCGATTGGATTGTGGCTGGCCACCTTGACCGGGACCTGTCTCGGGCTCCTCATCTCGTCCTCGGTCAGGCGGAGTGACCATGCGGTCGCCCTGGTGCCTCTGGCCATCTTGCCTCAGATCATGTTCAGTGAGTTTGCCATTGGCAAGGAGCATTTCGCGGGGGCAAGCCGGGTCATCTATGCCCTGATGCCCAGTCGATGGGGGTTCGAGGCCTTGGAGAATCTCGCCAGGACCAGCACAGACTACTGGAAGGCGTTGGGGGCGATGGCGCTGCTGCCCTTGTTCGGCGTCGGATTCCTGGTCCTTGCCTATCCCCTCCTGAGACTCAAGAAGTACTGACGAGGAGACGCATGCGAAAGGTCACCTGGATCAGCCTCATCGTGGTCGCCGGAGTCTCCGTGGGCCTGTACACGGTCGTGCTGCGCCCCTTCAATTCCCAGTTGACCATCGTTCGTGAACTGAGCCGGTCGTTTCTCGAGGACCTTCAGTTCAAGGACTTCCGCTCCTCTGCACTCTACCACCATGCCCTGGATCTCGACCGGATCGACATCGGACGGGCACTGGAAGAGCTGTTCTTGGTCAAACCCGAGTTCGTGGATATCCTGGACTTTCGGGTGTCCCGGGCCGAACTGGACTCGAGCGGCACGCGCGCTCGAGTGGTGATGACGACGCGCTTCCGGCTGTTGAACAAGGAAAAGGAGCCTCGAGAAGCGGACCTGGTGTTGTACTGGATCAAGCGGCACCCTCAGTGTCCGATGGGCGCCACCTGTGGGCCGGAGGGGGTATGTCTGGACGAATTCGGTCGGCCTTCGTTGAAGCCTGCGGGCGGCGTGGACGAGGAGGCGGAGCGGCGACGGCGGGATCCCCGGAAGGATGCGGTCAAGGACAAGGAGAACGGGGAGACCTATCCGTGTGACCCGAGCCTGGAGCCCCGCTGGTACATGAACCTGGATTCCACGCTCAAGCAAAAGGACTATCGTTAGATGAAAGCGTCGGGAACCGTCCTCGTCGTGGACGATGAAGCCTCCAATCGGTTGTCGATGGAGCGCATACTTCGGAAAGAAGGGTATACCGTGCTGAGCGCGGCCGGAGGCTCGGAAGCGCTGACACTGTTGCGCAAGGAGAATGTGGCCTTGCTGCTCACGGACCTCAAGATGCCCGGCATGTCCGGTATTGAGTTGCTCAAGGCGGCAAAAACCATCGTCCCGGATGTGGAAGTCATCGTCCTGACCGCCTACGGGACGGTGGAGGCGGCGGTGGAGGCCATGAAAGAAGGCGCTTACGACTTCATCGCCAAACCACTCAAGCGGATAGAACTCCTGAAGGCGGTCAAGAACGCCATGGAAAAGCAGGCGCTCTCCTCCGAGAATCGGCGCCTCCGGGAGCGTCTCGAGGTCGAGGGGGGGCGGGGGATCATCGGCACGAGCCCTTCCATGCGTCGGGTCATGGAACTGGTGTCCCAGGTGGCGCCCTCTTCGGCGAGCGTCTTGATCGAAGGGGCTTCCGGGACCGGCAAGGAGTTGGTGGCACAGGCGATTCACGACCTGTCTCCTCGGCGGTCGCGCCGGTTCGTCAAGTTGAACCTGGCCGCCCTGCCCGAGACCCTGGTGGAAAGCGAATTGTTTGGGTACGAACCCGGGGCCTTCACCGGGGCCGTGGGGCGGAGGGAGGGGCGGTTCGAGCTGGCCGACGGCGGGTCCCTGTTTCTGGACGAGGTCGGGGAGATGAGTCCCGCCCTGCAGGTGAAGCTGCTGCGGGTTCTGCAGGAGGGCGAGTTCGAACGGTTGGGAGGGAACAAGACGCTTTCCGTCGACGTGCGGATCGTGGCTGCCACCAACAAGAATCTGCAGGAGGAGGTGGCCGCACGACGATTTCGGGAAGACCTCTACTACCGCTTGAACGTCATCAACATCCGCCTGCCGCCTTTGCGTGAGCGTGTCGAGGACATCCCCCTCCTGGTCAACCACTTCCTCAGGATCTATGCCCACAAAAACGAGCGGCCGTTCAAGGAGGTGAGTCGGGAGGCCATGAACCTGCTCATGCAGTACCATTGGCCGGGCAACGTTCGTGAGTTGGAGAACACGATCGAGCGGGCCGTCGTGTTGTCCAGGCACGATGACATTCGTCCCGAGGATCTTCCCGCCGCCTTGCAGGGAGGGGGCACGGCTGCTGTGCGGGAGCTGTCGTTTCCCATTGGAACGCCCATCCGGGAGGTGGAGCTGGCCATGATTCGGGAGACGCTCCGGCACACGGGAGGGGACAAGAATCTCGCCGCTCATCTGCTGGGGATCAACCCCAGGACAATCTATCGAAAGCTCGAGGAAATCGAGGGGAATCACCAGGGTTCCCGGGCGAAGTAGGCGGTTCCGCCGGGCGGTTTTGGTTTCGGTCCGGATAGCATTCGAATACACTTGACATGGTTCTGGCGTTTCAGCTAGAAAGGTCTTTGTTCTCGAGACCATCTGGGCGATAAACCGAGTTTGTATCCAGGTGCCGCTGATGAGTCGGCGACTCTGTTCGATTCGCCCCGCTTTTCGAATCCGTGCACAGAAGGAGGATGCCGTATGTCAACCCTGAAGGAGATACTGAAGAGCAAGATCGAGGCGCACCGGCCGCGCACCACCCGGCTCCTGAAGGAGTACGGCCATGTGAAGACCGGCGAGGTGACCATTGCGCAGGCCATCGGCGGGGCTCGAGGGGTCCGTTGCCTGGTGACGGACGTGTCCTATCTGGACCCGCAGGAAGGGATCCGGTTCCGCGGGCGGACGATTCCCGAGACGTTCGCGGCTCTGCCGAAGGTGCCGGGCAAGGAGTATCCCTACGTCGAGGCCCACTGGTTCTACCTGATGACCGGTGAGATCCCGACGATGGAACAGACGCTCGAGGTGGTCGAGGACTTCAAGGCCCGGCGCACGGTGCCTCAGTATGTCTATGATGTGCTGCGGTCCACCCCTCGGGACACGCACCCGATGACCATGTTCGCCCAGGCGATTCTGGCCATGCAGCGGGAGTCCATCTTTGCCCGGCGGTATGCCGAGGGCATGAACAAGATGGAGTACTGGGATCCGATGTACGAGGACTGCTGCAACCTGATGGCCAAGCTTCCCGTCATCGCGGCCTACATCTACCGGATGAAGTACAAAGGCGACACCCCGATCCCCTCTGATCCCAACCTGGACCTGGGTGGTGACTTTGCGCACATGATGGGCATTGGCGAGCCGTACGACGATGTGGCCCGCATGTACTTCATCTTGCACTCGGATCACGAGTCCGGGAATGTCTCCGCCCACACCACGCACCTGGTGGCGTCGGCGCTTTCGGACATCTACTACGCCTACTCGGCCGGTATGGCCGGTCTGGCCGGTCCGCTCCACGGCCTGGCCAACCAGGAGGTGCTCCGCTGGACCCAGAATCTCATGGAGAAGCTGGGCGGCAAGCTCCCGACCGAGGACGAGCTCAAGCAGGCGCTCTGGGATACCCTCAACAGCGGCCAGGTCATCCCCGGGTACGGACACGCCGTGCTCCGCAAGACCGACCCGCGGTACGTCTCCCAGATGGAGTACTGCCTGAAGCACCTGCCGGACTACCCGCTCTTCAAGCTCGTCAACATGATCTACAAGGTCGCTCCGGGCGTCTTGATGGAGCATGGAAAGGCCAAGAATCCGTGGCCCAACGTGGACGCGCAGTCCGGTGTCATCCAGTGGTACTACGGTGTGACCGAGTACGACTTCTACACCGTGCTCTTCGGCGTCGGCCGTGCGCTCGGCGTGCTCACCAACGTGACCTGGGACCGGGGACTCGGCTATCCGATCGAGCGGCCCAAGTCCCTCACCACCGACATGCTGGAAGAGTTGGCCGGAATCAAGAAGTGAGCACCGGCCGGGCCGGACCGTCGGCTGGAGCCACGCGGGTCCAGCCGGCGACCCTCCGGTGACAAATTGTCAATTCCATCCCCCATCGCTTCCCATCCTTTGGCAAAAAGTCGTTTCCCTTCCCCCTTTCGACCAACGACCCACCGAGCCGGCCGGGTATGGTGTCCGGCCACGGAGTCACCAGGGTGGGGTGAAGCACCGAAACCCACCTGCAACTCGGTATGATTGCGTCGGAATTTGCGGCGTTCCACTCCCGGGAGGCGGGCAAGGACCGTCGGCGCGTTCGGTACGGGCCTGGGAGGAGGCGTTCGTGGGGCGAGTGAGATTGGAACGTTTCTTGCATACCCTCGCCCGGGGGGAATCCTTCTGTGTCTATCACGGGTCGACCGATGGCAATCAGGCTGAAGAAGTATGGCTGGGTCCTGGGGTTGGTCGTGACCGCTGGCATGTCGCTCGCCGGGGCGCTTTCGACCAACCACTTCCTTGCAAAGATGATTCGACCGCCCGAGGTGGTGGCCGATCTTCCTCCGCCCGGCGCTGGGGCAGCTCTGGGCGCGAAGCAGGCGGTTGAACAGGGGGGAGGTGCGGAGTCGGTGACCGGGATCGGGAAGGGCGCGGTGGAACAGCCCGAGGCGCCTGTGTTGAGCGAGGTGGTTGAGACGCCACCCAAACCTCCGTTGTCAGACTATCGGATTATTTTGACCCGGAATTTGTTCGACTCGGAGAATCCGTTGGATTTTCCCGACATGGTGGAAGCAGGAGAGGAAGGCGGGGAGGGAGGAACCGCGTCCAGTGCCCGGTCGTTGGCGCTTCGACTCCATGGCACCGTGGTCGCCTCACCGCACCAGTTCTCCTGGGCCATCATGTCCAAGGACGAGAACAACGCCCCCCAGGAAGTGTTTCGGGTCGGGGATGACCTGTACGGTGAAGGAACGTTGCGGCGTGTGAGGCGGAACGAGGTTGTTGTGGCGTTGGAAGACGGTACCGAGGTGGTGATCGGGCTCTACGAGTCTGAGCAGCCGGAGACGCGTGTGGCCCGCCGATCCCGGACCGTGGACAAGGGAGACGAGCAGGAACTGGGAGGGTCCATCCGCAAGATTGGCGACAATCGCTACGAGATCGATTCCAGCGAAATCCAGCTCGCCATGAACAACATCGACAAGCTCGCCCGGGAGGCCCGAATCGTTCCGAGTTTCAAGGATGGCAACACGGTCGGCTTCAAGGTCTTTCGGATCAAGCCCAACAGCTTTTACAAGAAGCTCGGCCTTCGAAATGGAGACGTGATCAACGCCATCAACGGGTTTGAGATCAATTCCACAGAGAAGGCCTTGCAGTTGTACCAGATGCTTCGAACCGAGAAAAACCTCAACCTCGAGATTACCCGGCGCGGGCAGCCCATCACTCTGGAGTATGTCATTCGTTGAGGATCTCGAGGGGCACCATGGCCACTTGGCAGGGAAGGTTGAGTTCCATGAGGAAGTTGAGACGAAGTCATGTCCTGGCGGTTTTCATGGTAGGATTGTTGATCCTGTCCGGCCTCCCCGGGCAAGGTCACGCGCAGCGGATCCCCCCGTTCGCCCAGCGCGTGCTCGAGGAGCAAGCGCGCATGCGGGCCGAGCAGGAAGGGCGGGAGTACGAGGGGCCCACCAGTTCGTCCAACCGAACCACGGGTCGCACCGTCGCTTCTGCGGAGACGGCTCAGGACGACGGCACCGTGGGATCGCCTGCGCCTCAGCGCACCGCGCCCCGCACCCCCTCGACCGCCAAGGTCAGTTTCGATTTCCGGGACTATCCCCTGATGGAACTCGTCAACCGGATCTCGGAGATGACCGGCCTCAACTTCATCCTGACCGAGTCCCTCCAGGGCAAGAAGGTCACCATTATCTCCCCGACCAAGATCACCGTGGACGAGGCTTACCAGGTCTTCCTCTCCGTCCTCAAGTCCTCCGGGTATACCGTGGTCCCCATCGGAAACAGCCTCAAAATTGTGCCGGTGGGTCAGGTGAGTTCCGAGGCCATCCCCACCGTGGTGGAGAACCTCGGCCCGGACGAGAACTTCGTCACCCGGCTCCTCAAGGTGGAGAACATCGAGGTGGACCAGATGGCGGGGGCTCTGAGCAAACTCATCAGCCCGAACGGATCGGTCATCACCTATGCGCCCACCAATACGTTGATCATGACCGACACCGTGACCAATATCGAGCGGATCGTGGACATCATACAGCGTCTGGACGTGGAGAGTCCTACCGAGCAGCTCGTCATTATTCCGATTCGCTATGCAGACGCCACCGACATTGCGGAGAAGTTGATGGAGGTGTTCGGCACCGACGAGCAGGCGACGGCCTCCTCGAGACGGAATCGGCGGCAACCTCCGTCCAGGAGGAGGTCGTCCAGGAGACCCTCGAGGCGGAGTCGTGCCGATTCCGCAGCCACAGCCAGCATGGGGCAGGAAACGCCGATGATTTCCAAGATCATCGCCGATGAGCGGACAAACGCCCTCATCGTCATGGCGACTCCGAAAGCCCTCGAGGACATCACTGCGTTGGTGTCGAAGCTGGACGTGGACGTGGATGAGAATCTGAAAAGCGACATTCACGTCATCTATCTCAAGTATGCCAAGGCAGAGGAACTGGCCGCAACCCTGGCCAACCTGACCGGCACCGGCTACGGCGGTGGGATCTCCAGGACCGGGAGCCGGTCGCGGACCTCTGCGTCCTCGAGAAACCGGCCCGGATCCCGATCGAGCCAGTTCGGTCGTACCCGAACCTCCAGGCAAGGCAGTTACCGTGGCGCCGGTGGGACGGCGTATGGCGGGGATGTGGCCACGTTTGAAGGAGGGGTCCGGGTCACCGCCGACCCGCCCACCAATGCGCTGGTCATCACCGCATCCTACAACGACTACCTCACCCTCCGGCGTGTGATCGAGCGGCTGGACATCCGGCGCAGGCAGGTGTTTGTGGAAGCGGTCATCCTGGAACTCAGCCAGGACAAGAGCAGTACCATCGGGATCAACTATCACGGAGGAATACCTGGAGCCGAGGAGGGAACCGGAGCCCTGTTCGCGCGGGGAGCGCAAAGCCTGCTCGCATCCGACCCCAATTTGCTGGCTGGGCTGGCTGTAGGGGTATTCGGCGCCACGGTGAGTGCGCCGGGTACGCTGGGGTCTGCGTTGGGCGCTGTGACCGGGACCGACTCCGCGTCCCTGGAGATTCCGGCTTTCGGGATCGTGTTGCAGGCACTACAGCAAGACAAGGATGTGAACATTTTGTCGACTCCGAGCATTCTCACCTCCAACAACGAGGAGGCGAAGATCGTGGTGGGCCAGAACATTCCGTTCCAGTCCGGGTCCACCATTTCCACCATCGGGTCGAACATCAGTATCACTCGTGAGGACGTGGCACTCACGCTTCGGATCACGCCGCAGGTGAACGAGAGTGATGAGGTGACCCTGGAGGTGTTTCAGGAGATTACCGAGGTTGTCCCGGGAACCACCTCGAATCCGTTGGGGCCGACCACCACCAAGCGTTCTGCTGAAACCGTGGTGTCGGTTCCGGACAACCATACAGCGGTGATCGGTGGGCTGATTGCTGCCAAGGAGAACATTGCGGAGGACAAGGTACCCATCCTGGGAGACATCCCCCTCATCGGGTTCCTCTTCCGGACGAGAACCAAGACGATCTCGAAGTCCAACCTTTTGATTTTCTTGACGCCGCACATCATTGATACCGAGGAGGACATGATGAATGTCTACCGGATCAAGATGGCGCAGCGGCAGGAATTTGTGAGGCGTTTTTACGGCAAGACCCAGGAGGAGCAGTTGAGGGAACTCGAGGAGTTGATGAAGTATTCGATGAATCTCCCGAACATTCCTCCGGTCTATCCCGAGCGGACCCAGCGGCGAACCATGGAGGCCACGATCGAGACCTCGGGACAGCGGCGAGGGTTCATTGCTCCCATCCCAGGGGCCGATCCCAATGCCCAGACGCCCGTGGTGGTGCCGGTGCTGTCGCCTTCCGAACCGGGTGCCGGCGAGGCCGCACCGACGCCGGGACCTGCCGACGGGACCGGTGCTGAGACCACGCCGACCGGTGCCGAGGGTGGGGCGACGGAAGCTGCACCGGCGGACACCGGCGAGGGGGCGACCGGGGGGGATTCCGGCGGTGCAGCAGCCTCCTCGAGCGGTGCGGCAGCGACCGGAAGTGAGCGGGCAGGAGGAGCAACCGAAGCGGATGTGTCCGGAAAGCCGGAAGCCAGTTCGGCCGACGAGGAGTAGTTTCGATGGCCATTCGGCGCAAGAGACTGGGTGAGATCTTGCTGGACATCGGCGCGGTGGCGTCGGAGCAGCTTGAGGAAGCTGTGGCGCACCAGGAGCGGTCCGGGGGATTGCTGGGCGAGGTGCTTGTCAAGCTGAACATGGTTGAGCCAGCAGACGTGACTCGAGCCCTGGCGCTCCAGTTCGACCTTCCCATGCTCGAGGAGATTCCACTGGAGCGGATCGACACGGACCTGATTGCGTCCATGCCGATCGGATATGCCAAGGGGCACGGGATTCTCCCGTTGTATCGGGAGGGTTCATCGGTGCACGTGGTGATGTCGGATCCGTTGAAGCAGGCGGCCCTGGGGGATGTCCAGGCCATGCTGGGAGCGTATCCTCGAGTCAGTCTGGCGGAACCTGAGCGGGTGCTGGAAGCGATCAACTGGGCCTACGACAAGGCGTCCAAGACGGCGGATTCGGTCATTGCAGACATCGAGGAGGAGGATTTCTCCACCGAAATCCAGCATCTGGAGGAGATTACCGACCTGCTCGACGATCCGAACGAGGCGCCGATCATTCGATTCGTGAACTCGCTTCTGACCCAGGCGGTGAAGGATCGAGCGTCTGACATTCACATCGAGCCGTTTGAACGTGATCTGTCTGTGCGGTTTCGGATAGACGGGGTTCTGTACGAGGTGGTCAAACCCTCCAAGCGGCTTCAGGCGGCGATCATCAGCCGGGTCAAGATCATGAGTGGGCTGAACATTGCCGAGCGGCGTTTGCCGCAGGATGGTCGCATACGGATCAAGATTGCAGGCCGGGACATCGACATCCGGACATCCACGGTGCCGGTCACGCATGGTGAGCGTGTGGTGATGCGGCTGCTCGACCGGACCCAGGCACAGCTTGGGCTGGGCGAGGTGGGATTGGCGCCGGACAAGCTCGAGACGTTTCGTGCGCTCATCCGGAAGCCACATGGGATCATCCTGGTGACTGGACCGACCGGTTCAGGGAAGACGACCACGCTGTATGCAGCGTTGACCGAGATCAATTCTCCGGAACTGAACATACTCACCGTCGAGGATCCGGTGGAGTACCAGCTTCAGGGGATCGGGCAAATGCAGGTCAATCCCAAGATCGACCTGACCTTTGCCTCGGGGCTCCGCAGCTTTCTCCGGCAGGATCCGGACGTGATCATGGTGGGGGAGATCCGGGATGGGGAGACCGCGGACATCGCCATTCAAGCGTCCCTGACCGGGCACCTCGTGTTGTCCACCCTGCATACCAACGATGCGGCCGGAGCGGTGACGCGATTGATCGACATGGGAGTGGAGCCGTTCCTGGTTTCCTCCTCGCTCCTGGCGATCATGGCGCAGCGGCTGGTGCGCAAGGTTTGTCCCGAGTGTCGCCGGGCGCGTCCGGCGACGGGAGAGGAGTTGGAGCGGATCGGATTGACGCAGGAGCGGATACGGGAGATTACCGCGCAGATTGATCAGCGGGAACTGGGGGAGGCCGAGAAGTCGGAGCGTCTGGTCTTTTACCATTCGGTGGGGTGCAGTGAGTGTCTTGGGACCGGGTATCGGGGGAGGACGGGTATCTACGAATTGCTTCCGATTGACGATGACATTCGAGGTCTGATTCTGAGCGGGGTGGACTCGGCGACCATCAAGAAGCGGGCGGTGGAGAAGGGCATGCTCACCTTGCGTGACGACGGCGTTCGCAAGGCGCTGGCAGGCACCACGACGCTCGCCGAGGTACTCCGGGTCACGCAGGAAGACCAGATCGAGGTGGGTTGAGCCATGCCGGTCTACGAGTACAAGGCGTTGACCGCCGACGGACATACGGTTTCCGGGATCGTCGACGCCGACAACCCCAAGGCGGCGCGGGGCAAGCTTCGGAAGCAGGGATTGTTTCCCACGGACATCCTGGAGGGGAAGGGCGCGCCCAAGGTGGCGGCCCTGTCCCGGGACGTGGATCTCAAGAAGTACCTTGTGCGGGTGACCGGCCGGGACGTGGCGCTGATGACTCGACAGCTTGCCACCCTGGTCGGAGCCGGGGTGCCGTTGATCGAGAGTCTGACCACGCTGACCGAGCAGGTGGAGAACGAGAAGCTTCGGCGGATCCTCACGGAGGTGCGGGAGAAAGTCAACGAGGGGAGCACGCTGGCCAACGCGCTCAAAGAGCACGGGGCCGTGTTCAGCGACCTGTATGTCAACATGGTGGCCGCAGGGGAGCAATCGGGCGCACTGGACGCCGTACTGCTTCGGCTGGCAGACTATACCGAGTCCCAGGTGCGGTTGCGGGGAAAGGTCATCGGCGCCTTGACCTATCCGATGATCATGGTGTTCGTGAGCATGGCCCTCCTGGGCTTCCTCTTTACCGTTGTGATCCCCAAGATCACCAAGATCTTCGCCGACATGAAGGTCTCCCTCCCGCTCGTCACCAAGGTCCTCATCGGGATCTCCCATTTCTCGGCCTCATACTGGTGGGTCGTCATCCTTGTCGTGGGCGCCACGGCCTACGGGATCAGACGGTACGTTCGCACCGAAAAAGGCAGGCTCCGATACGACCGCCTGATCCTTCGAGTCCCGATCTTCGGCCCCCTGCTCCGAATGGTCGCACTCGCCCGGTTCTCGAGCACGCTGGCCACCCTTCTCCACAGTGGGGTACCGCTGCTCAATGCCATGCGTATCGTCCGGAACATCGTGAACAACGTCATCATCGCAGAGGCGATTGATCAGGCGAGGATCTCCATCCAGGAGGGACACAGCATTGCGGAGCCGTTGAAGCAGAGCGGTGAATTCCCTCCGTTGGCAACCCACATGATCGCCATCGGGGAGCGCTCGGGGCAGCTCGAGCCCATGTTGCAGAAAGTCAGCGAGGCCTACGAGGAACGGGTCGAGGCCATGATCAGTACCATGACCACGTTGCTCGAGCCTGTGTTGATTGTCACCATGGGCGGGGTGACGGCGTTCATTGCCCTGTCCATCCTGTTGCCCATGTTGCAGATCACGCAATCGATTCGCTAGCCGGATTCTGCCGGCGGGGAGGAGTCATGAAAAAGTGGTTCAAGGCATCGGTTCGTCAACTCCTGTCTCAAGAGCGCGCCGCCCTGTGGCGGGACGCTGCTCGGTCTCAGCGCGGCTTCAATCTGATCGAAATCATGGTGGTAATCACCATCATGGGACTGTTGGCCGGGATCGTCGGTATCTACGTCGCGGGTGCGCTCGACAGCGCCAAGCAGGACACCACCCGGAACCAGATGAAGATCATCGAGAACGCGCTCGTCATGTACAAGCTCGACAACGGGCGATTTCCGAGCACGAGTGAGGGGCTTCAGGCCCTGATCAGTGCCCCGTCCACTGCGAAAAAGCCGGGCAAGAAGTACCTCAACAGCGACACTGTACCCAGGGACGGGTGGGATTACGAATTCCTTTACTTCAGCCCGGGAACCCGCGGAGACCACGACTACGAAATCATCTCCTACGGCGCCGATGGACGGGAGGGCGGTGACGGCTACGACGCCGACATCTACTCCTGGGAGGACGTGAGGTAGCAACCGATGAGGACCGGCCTCGCCCGCACAAGCCCCCGAACCGGCTTCACCTTGATGGAGATGCTGGTGGTGATGGCGCTCCTCGCCCTGGTTCTGGGCATGACCATTCCCTACGTGGGAGGCGTGCTCGGCGTCCAGGTCCGAAGCGCGGCGCGGCAACTGGCCGGCACCATCCGCTACACCTTCGACGAGGCGGTGTTGAAGTCCTCCAATTTCCGTATCGTCTTCAATCTGGATCGGCACGCATACACCGTGGAGCAGTGCTCTGGTACCTCCACCGCCATCCTGTACCGGAATGCGGAGGAGCGGGAGCGGGGCGAGGAATTGCTGGAGGAGAAACTGCGGCGGCTCGAGGATTATGCTCAAAGTCGCAGCGGGATGGGAGCGTTGCCCATCTCTGACTCGTTGCTTCAGAGTTGTAGTCAGGCCCAGGACCCCAACCTCGCCCCGGTCGTCCTCGAGGAACCGCTCACGCTGCTGGGGGTATGGACACCTCAGTACCCTGCAGTCATGCGGGGCGATCCCGAGGGGCCGCCCGAGAATCCGGAAGATGACCAGATCGTGGTCGTCAACTTCCTCAAGGGAGGCTATGCAGAGCGCGCGTTCATCTACCTTTCGGATGGTGGTGACGACATCTATACCCTGGAGATCGAGCCGTTGACGGGAATGGTGACCATGTATGACGGCGAGTACGAGGTTCCGCAGGAGTACTGGCAGGGCCGGTAGCGTGAATCAATGGCGGGCGACCGCGACCGAGGGAGGCGAAGCCATGACATCGGATCGTTCGAGCGAAGGCGACCGCGCGGTGGGCTGGGACATGACCGAGAGGGAGACTGCCGGTGCCGGAGTAGACCCGGTCCGTTGCGCGCCTGGTCGTTTCGGGTCCGGCGTTCCTGCCCGGTTTCGTGGGTTTACCTTGCTCGAGGTACTTATTGCCCTTGCCGTGCTCACCGTGTCCCTGATGATTTTGGTTGGGGCGCAGAGCAACTCGGTCCGGATGACGCTGCAGGCGGATCGTATTCTGATCGGCACCATGCTTGCCAAGCAGAAGTTGGCGGAACTGGAGATGTTTCTCGAGAGTGAACCGGGGTTTTCGGAGCAGGACGAGATTGTGGAGGAAGGGGATTTCGAGGAGATGTTTCCGGGGCAGTATCCGGAGTATCGGTGGCGCACCTATGTCCGGAAGCTGGATCTTCGGGGTGCTTCTACCGGAGGGGTCACCGACCTCCTTGGATTTGCAGCCGGGGAGGATACGCAGCAGGAGATTCCGGGCATGCCTGACGAGGAAGCCCTGGCCAGCATGATCAATCTGGATGAGATCTCCGAGCAGTTGGCCCGGTTCATTCGTGAGATCACCGTGGTGGTCTACTGGGATTTTGACGGCGATTTTGACGAGGTCGTGCTCACCACCCACGTCATCAAGCCCACCGGCCCAGCGTTTGTGTCCCCCGAAGACGCGGTCCAGGTGGGTGGGGTTCAGTAAGGAAGGGTCATGAAGCCGGTCACGCGGACATCGTCCCATCGCTTGCAGCGCACCAGGTGCGGACCGCACCAGGGGACCTCGAACGGCCTCGGTGTTCGGCCGGGCTCGAGCCTGGGGGGTTTCAGCGTGCTCGAGGTGACCATTGCGATCACGATCCTGGCGGGGATCCTGCTCGCCTCGTGGATGACCTTTGACGGCGTGGTTCGCATGCAGGAAACGGTGGAGGCGACGGAGATGACCGCGCACACGGCTCGAGTCGTGTTTCAGCGGATCAATCGCGAGTTGAGCATGGCGTTTCTGACGCGGAACCCGAGTCCGACCAGTGCCTACTTGACCCTGTTTCGGGGCGTGGATGAGAACCAGTTCGACACGGTGTCGTTCAACTCCTTCAGCCACATCCGGCTTTACCGGGAGAGCAAGGAGTGCGACACGACGGAGATATCGTACTTTGTCGAGCCCGATCCGGACGAGCCGGGTCTGTTCCTGCTTCTTCACCGGGAGGCGCCTCGTATCGACGGGCTGCCCGAGGAGGGTGGGGCCGTCGAGATTCTCGCGCGTCGTGTCGTGCTGTTCAATCTTCGGTACTACGACGATTTCAAGCAGGAGTGGTCCGACGTGTGGGACACCACCAGTGCGGAGCACCTGCTTCGGTTGCCGCGAGCGGTGGAGGTGACCCTGATTCTAGCGGACCTGGATGGGATCGAGCACTACTATGCCACGACGGTGTTGATCCCCATGTACAAGACCAAGGGCAACCAGGGGCCCCTGCCCCCGGCAAGGGATTGAGTGCCATGAAGGGGAGAGGGATTCGGGCGAACGGGAAGAGGAAGCGGCGCGGGACCGCGCGTGAACGGGGGGTGGCCTTGTTGGCCGTGCTCACGGTCGTCGTGATGTTCACCGCGTTCGTGTCCGACTTCAGCTACAACGCCCGGATGCGGTACACCATGGCGAGCCATGCGCGGGATGCGGCCAAGGCAGAGGCGTTGGCGGTATCCGGGGTCCGGATCTACCAGCTCTTGCTCCTGTTCGGCGACGCCGCTCAAGGACGGCTGTCGGCGTTCTTGCCCGAGCAACTCAAGGGGTTCCTGGGCAGCGGCTCCATGGTGGTGCGTTTGCTTCCAGGAGGGTGCATTGACACCGGGCTCCTGAGACTGCTGGGCGGATCGAGCGTGGGACTGGGAATGACCGAAGAGGAGATGATCGACGCCGGAATGGTCGGCCCTGGTGTGGCCGGGCAGCCGGGTGTGTCCGGCACGCAACGGGGACCGACTCGAGGGGGCGAATTGGCCCCGGTGGAGGCGGGATCTTTTCTCGACTTCGAGGGAGATTTCCTGACCTGCGCCAAGGAGGAGTCGACCAAGATCAGCTTGAACGGGATCGTGAAGACCGGCCTGAAGGGTGAGATGGCGCAGCTTTTGTACCAGACGCTGAGCCGGGAACAGTACGAACCTCTGTTTCGGGAAGCCAACATCATGCCGGAGGAGTTGATCTCCAATCTCATTGATTGGGGCGACATCGACAGCGAACGGGCCAACGGTCGAGGCTACGAGGACAATCTTTACAACAACCTCGAGGACCCGTACACGGCGAAGAACGCACCCTATGACACGCTTTCGGAGATGCACCTGGTCGCGGGCATGACGGATGAGATCTACGATGTCCTGGCGCCGCTGGTCACGGTCAATACCGTGGCCGACAAGATTTACTTGCCCCTCAGCGGTCCCGACATGCTGGGTG
Organism: uncultured Gammaproteobacteria bacterium; assembly: GCA_964418585.1. Lineage (GTDB taxonomy): Bacteria > Myxococcota_A > UBA796 > JAJRTE01 > JAJRTE01 > JAJRTE01. The sequence continues at coordinate 27,235 of CAYQMG010000111.1, forward strand.
CTCTCCTGGCCACCGTGCTCCCCAAACATCGGTTCACCCCGGATGACATTCAGCGGTACTGGCGGGATTTCCAGGTGGCCTCCATGGGGTTGCCGATCGACAACGTGGAGATCCTGGCGACCATCTTGAGCAGCCTTCAGGGATTGCAGGCCCTGGATGTCGCCGAGATGAAAAAGGTGGTGGCCACGGACAACAAGAAGCGGCCGAAGGTGTTCACCCTGACCTCCACCGGGCGGGTGGGGGACGTGGAGCGAACGGTGGAGGTGGTGGTGGACATCAGCAAGAATGCGCACCTGGGCGGACTGCTGCTCTACTGGCGGGAGGAGTAGTCCTTGCCTGGTCGTCGATTGGGCCTGGAGCAGATTCTCCGGGCCGGTGACGAGACACAGAGGTTGACATGGCCTATCTGGTAATCGGACTCGATCGAGGAACTTGCGAAGTCAAGGCAGTGATCCTCGAGCGGTCGTTTCGAGGCAACGAGGTGAAGGGGACCCGGGTGGTGAGGGTTCCCCAGGATGGGTCAGGCCCGCCGTCAGAGGAGGCGGTCGAGGCTGCGGTGGCCCAGATCGTGGACGAGTTCGACCCTGGCGCGGTGGGGTATGTCACCGATTTCCGCAGTGAGCGCGCCTCCGTCTGGTTCGTTCCCCTCCCGTTTACCGACCAGAGGCGAATCGATCAGACGTTGCCGTTCGAACTGGAGAACCACGTTCCGTTCGACCTGGACGACATGGTGCTCGACTACCGGGTGGTGCGTGCAGAGCACGGGGAATCCCGGGTGCTCGCCGCCCTGGCGCCGCGCAACGAGATGCGGGACACCCTGCAAGCTCTGAAGAAGTTCAAGGTCGACCCTCGGGCCGTGATCCTGGACGGCGACGCCCTTGCGCAGGTGCCTCCGGGCAAGAACAACATCGACAAGACGCTGGCCATCGTGGACCTCGGTCACACCCAGACCATTGTGACGGTCCGCCGGGGTGCGCAGACCGATTTCATCCGGGCCATCCCGCAAGGGGGGCTCCAGGTCACCCAGGCAGTCATGGAGCGGTTCGGGGTCAACTACCGCACCGCCGAGGAGATGAAGATTCGACTTCGCCCGGTGGACCCCATTCCAGACGACCAGGAGCAGGCGGAATTGGAGGGGGGGGAGGCTCGAGACGGGGGGGCTGAGGAATCGGAGTCGGCCATCCGGGAAGGAACCGGCGGGAGTGGGACCGTTGAAGGAGAAGGGTCGTCGTCGGATCGGGGTGGAGCGGAGGGGTCGTCGTCGGACAGTACGTTGGAGGAATTCAGGCGGATTTTTGATCCCGACGGGGAGGAGGCCGGGAGCGGGCAGGAACTCTCTTCCCTGGAACCGGTTGACGACCAGGTCCGGGATCCGGACGCCGAGCCGACGGTCCGGGTGGAAGCGGAGCATGCGCCTGCGGGGGAAATGGGGGAACAGGCGGTGTCTTCCCCGGCGGAGCATGCCTGGAGGGACGAGGGCGCATCTCCCGGGGAACCCGACCGGGTGCCGCCCACCGAGGCGACCATCCGGCAGGTGGTCGAGAACGCCATGCAGCCGCTCCTCCGGGAGGTTCGGAGTGCCTTGATCGCCTACGAAGGCAAGGAGCATCGGGAGGTGGACGCCATGCTCCTCATCGGCGGGGGCGCCCTGTTCGAGGGACTCCCCGAGGCGTTCGAGGAGACGTTGGGGATCCCGGTGGGGCGACCTTCCCGGTTGGGCCCGGACCAGATGACGGTCTCGGCTCCCGAAACCCTTTGCCGATATGCCAAGGCCTTTGCCCTCGCCTACCTCGGCGCCACCGATTCCAGGCAGGGGGCCATCGACTTTCGCACCGGCGAGTTCAGCTTCCAGAAAAGCTACCTTGCACTCCGACGTTATCTCCTTGCCGCTGCCGTGCTGGTCTTCCTGGGGATCATCGTTGCCACCGGGATGTTCGTGTCCGAGGTACAAAAACTTCGGCGTGAATCCAGGGAACTGGACAATCGAATCGCCGAGGCCATCAAGGCTGGATTCCCCGAACTGGACGTGGATGTCTCCCGTGGGATCGAGATGGCCATTGCCAAGATGCGCGAGCAGTACGCCACCATGGAGGCTCGAGGCAAACGACTGGGCATCGGCGATGCGCGGAGGACCAGCATCGATCTGCTGCGGGAGATCTCCGCGGTGGTGCCCGGCTCGGACGAGGTGAAGATCGACGTGGACGACTTCAGCTTTGAGGGGAATCAGATCAAGCTTCGAGGCACGGCGGACAAGTTCGAGAGTATCGACAAGGTCGAGAAGGCCATCCAGTCGAGCGACATGGTCCTGGAGACCAAGAGCGAGGTGGGGAGCAAGGGCGAGAAGAAGAATTTCAACCTGGTCATCACCTTGCGGGAACCAGGGGACGACTCGAGCTATTGATGGAGATGTCATGGGACTGAACCTGAGAGAGCGCCTGGGCAACTTGCAGGAGCGCATTTCGCGGTGGACCCCCATTGCCAAGGCCAATTCCCTGTTCGACAGCATGAGTCCGAGGGATCGGCGCCTGTTCATTTTCATGGTGTCCACCATCTTTGTCGTGGTCACCTTGCTCGTCGTGGTGCAGGCCCGAAAGCACCTCCGATATCTTGAACAGGAGATCACCCGCAAGGAGCAGCAACTTGCGCTGGTTCAGGCGGAGACCGAACGGTATCAGAAGCTGAAGCGTCAAATCTCGGCGTTGGAGAAGCAGTTGGGGGAGAACCCCGACTTCAACCTGACCGCTTTTCTGGAACGGGAGGCTGACAAGCTCGACATGGCGGACGCCATCAGTATCAACTCCAGGGGCGAGACCGCCAAGGAGGGCTTCACGGAGACCACGGTCAGCGTGAAATTGCGTAAGCGTTCCCTGGTCGACGTGGTCCGGTACCTTTACGCCATCGAAACCGCGCCACAACTCCTCGTGGTCAAAAGCCTGAGGATCAGAACCACCTACGGATCGAGGGCGAATCTGAACGTGGATATCGACATATCGATCATGACACCCCAGGAGGCATGACCATGAGGCGGAAGCTCGGCCTTGCGTTCTTGTATTCCGTGTTTGGATTCCTGACCTATGTCCTCTTTCTCTACCTCACGTTCCCTTCCGACGCGGCAAGGGACCGCCTGGTCTACGAGGCCAATCAAGCCGGGATCCGGATGCAGTTGGTCGGGGTCCGGCCCGTCTTCCCCCTGGGCGTCACCCTGGAAGGAGTCGACATCTATCGCTCGAACAAGGGAAAGCGAAAGTCTCCGACCTCAGACCTGCTGCGGCCCGCTGTTTCCCCCGGGTTTCTCGACGATGAGGAACCACGCACGGGCGCAGCGAAAAACCAGTCCAACACCAAGGAAGACAAGGAAGCCCGGGGCGACGCCGACCAGGAGGGGACCACGGCCGCCGAGATTCCCGTCGTCTCCGTGGAACGCGTGACCATCAACTCCCTGCTCCCCCTGGTCCTTCCTTCCTCGGGAACCCGTGGTAGCGTGGATTTCGATGCGGACCTCTACGGTGGAACGGCGACCGGTTCCTATGCCGAGGACGAGGAAACCGTCACGGTCAGCCTGGCGGCCGACGACCTGGACCTGTCTCGATATCCGGTGGTGGGCGATGACTTCGACGTGCGGCTGACTGGCAAACTCGGGGTGAACGCAGACCTGTCCATCAACAAGCGCAAAATTCGGGACTCGAACGGAAATGTCAGTATCTCCCTGAAAGATTTCGCTCTCCTGAAAGGCTCCAAGATCAAGGGGTTCGACATCCCCATGACATTGGCGTTTCGATTCTCCGGTGGGGACGCCGACGTGAAGAACGGACGCGTCGAGTTCAAGAACCTCAAGCTCGAGAGCACACCACTCACCATGGAGATCAACGGCTCCATCATGCTGAACAAGACCCTGTCTCGATGCCGCCTGAATCTCAAGGTTGCGCTCAAGTTCGGCGACGAGCTGGCTGTGGCCGGCGCGTTCCTTTCGAGCAGCGCGAAATCGGATGATGGATACTACCACTACATCATCAGCGGGCCCCTGGAGCGACTGCGCCATCGGCCGGACCGGTTGGCTGCCCGGAAGCGCGGTGTGAACCGAAATCGGGGCAAGAATCGACCTCGAGTCGGCGGGGACGATGATGGATTGCCGAAGCCGCGGGGACTTTCGTCGGTGGGACGGGACCACCGTCGGGGGCGTTCGCCGGTGCTGGACGACGAGGAGCGGAAGCGCCTGCGCGAGGAGCGACGCAAGCGGGCCGAGGAGCGTCGAAAGAGGCGCCAGGCCATGCGTGAAGCGCGCATGCGGGAACTCGAGGAGCGGCGACGACTGGGACCGGGAGTTCACGGTCCAGGGATCGTGCCGGAGCCTGACCTGCTGGCGCCGGTACCAGACGTGGATGTCCGATACAGGGAGTTCGAAGACGGCCAGGAGGGGGACGTGCCGCCCGAGGTTCCCGAGGTCGAACCCGGGCCGGACATGGAACCCGGCCAGGAGGACCTGGGGCCGGACCTCCCTCAAGACATGGAACCGGGCGAATGGGAGGACCAGGAATAGTGGACGCAACCAGCCGCCTGGTCACGAACGCCTCGACGATCCCAGGCGGCTCGCAGGGGACAACGCCGTGACAGAGTCTGTTTCAGCCCGCATGCGGTGGGGTTCTCCACTGCAATTCCTCATCAAGCACGCCCCGGCCAAGCAGTTCCTGTCTCGCGCCCTGCTCGATCTGCTGGGACCTCGAGCACAGGTGACCCTGTTCTATGGCTTGCTTACCCCCGTTCTCCAGGCCACTACCGGCAGCAGGAACCTGCATGGTGGCTACTTTGAAAACTCGGCCACGGACTGGCACGAGGCCCAGGAAAACTTGACGCGGTTCTTGGCCGCCTTGTGCGGTTTCGGTCCGGACCACCACCTGCTGGAGGTCGGCGCCGGTCTCGGGGGCGCAGCCGCTACCATCGCCCGCTCGTGCCACTGTCGGGTCACTGGCCTCAATCTGTCCAGGCCACAGGTGCGGAATGCTCGCACATGGATCGCCCAGGAGGGACTCGCTCGATCCGTTCAGTTCGTCCAGGGCGACGCCACCGACATGCCTTTCCGATGGGCGCTGTTTCATCATGCCTATGCCATCGAGTCGCTCAGTCATATTCCGGACAAGGACGCCGTTCTTCAAGAGGTGGCTCGAGTCACCCTGCCCGGGGCCCGGTTCGGCGTGCTGGACGCCTGTGCAGAGGACATCGACGCCCTGCACCGTGACCCGGATTTTGCAGCATTCAACGCCGGCTGGGGGGTTCGCAGCGACGGATGGTGCCGCCTCGATTCCATGCAATGTGCGTTTGAACGGAATGGGTTCACACAACTCGAAGTGCATGATATCACGCCGCAAGTCGGTCCTTCTGCACGAATTCAGGCAGACTATGTCCGTCGCCGCCGAACCCTCCTCGAGAACGCCTACGGACGGGCGGTGCTCGAGATCATCTTGAACACCCTGGAAATCACCCGGCGCTACGTGGAACAGGGGCTCATCTCCTACAGGCTCTGGATCGGTCGCAAGCCCTCATGACTCGTCCTGGGCGACTGGGCGGAACGCCGGGGCCCCCGTGGCTTCGAATGCCTGGAATCCGTGCACGCCGTGTCCGCCTCGATGAGACCGCACGAGGAGTTCCTTGCCGTCGGTGGTGATGTCGATGGCTCCGTCCAGGTCGGTACGGTAGATGGCCGTATCGGCCCGACGCCATCGTTGCAAGGTCGCTCGTCGAGGGAAGCCGAAGCGATTGTCGTATCCCACGCCGATCACTGCAACTCGAGGACGGGTGGCCTCCACCAGTGCCGCTGTGGAGGATGTGTCGCTTCCGTGATGTGGGACCTTTACCACTTCGACGCGCGAGAGTGCCCCGGACTGGTCGAGCAGGGACTCCACCTCTGCTTCGATATCCCCGGTGAACAGGAAATCGACCTGGCCATAGGTGGCGACCATCACCATGGAACCATTGTTGACGGAACGTCCCCGCCGGGTCTGCATTCGGGTCCGCCAACCGTGGTGCGGATGGAGGAATCTGAATCGAACACCGGCGCGTTCTTCCACCGGCGTGTCGGCATTGCGGACCAGCACCGGGACGTGTTTGGCGAGCAGGATGTTCACGAGGTGGGCGAGGGGACCCGGGCGGGCAGGGACTTCCGGTATCCAGGCCTCGTGGATCGGCAGGGTTTCGGCAAGGCCCAGCAGCCCGCCGATATGGTCCGGGTGAGGATGACTGAGGATCATCAGGTCCACCGCCCGGTACCCGTTGCGGCGTAGGTAGGGGGCGATGATCCGCTTTCCGGGGTCGAACGCCTTGCGTGTTGTCTGGCTCGGATGGTCCTGCCGGGGAAGGGCGGGGTTGGAGCCGAAGACCGGAGAGCCACCGCCGTCGAGCACAGCGATGGTTCCGTCCGGGAAACGGAGGATGGAGCAATCGCCCTGGCCCACGTCGAGTTGCGTGACGCGAAACGTCCCGGCAGGTGCCGGGGGGAGGTGGTGGAACCAGAGGATCGAGGCCATGCCGGCCACAGCGGCCGGGCCTGACCACCAGTATCTGGGAGCCAGAAGCAAGCACAGGCCGGCGAGCGCCGAGAAAGCGGCCAGTTCAAGCGGAGGGAGGCAGACGTCGTAGGGGGCGAACAGGGGGTGTGTTCCGAAGAAAACGGCCACCTGAGTGCCCGCAGTGAGTACGGCGTCGGAAACCGTCAGGAGTTGATGTACTCCGGGCAACCCGGCCAGTGCCAGGCAGCCCGCGGTGAGGACGAGCGGCAGGCCGAGCCCGGCCACCAGTGGCACGCCCAGCAGATTGGCCAGCACGCCGGACCACGGGATGGTCTCGAAATAGTAAACGCACAACGGAGCGGTCCCCACGGTGGCAATTGCGCTCACCAGCAAGAGCTGAAGCGTCCGCTCCACTGCGGTGCGGAGCACCTTTCCGGTACGTCCCCCTGGGTACGGAATTCGGTCTTGCCACCGGCTCACCTCCTGATTCATGGCAGGCACGAGACGAATGAGAAAGAGCACGGAAACGAACGAAAGCTGGAACCCAACGTCCCACAGGGCCAGGGGATCGACCACGGGGATCACCAGTGCGGCGAGCACCAGTACGGCCAATCCTTCGACTCGCCAGGACGCCGACCGGTAGGTCAGCACCACCAGCGCCATCAGAACGGCTCGTCCAATGGCCGGGGTCAAGCCGACCAGGAATGCAAAAAGCGCAACCCCTGCAGCAGCAGCCAGGGGAGCCAGTGCGGGTGCCGGCAAGCGGTGGCGGAAGGGGCTCCACAGCACAGCCTGCCGGGCCAGGGCTTCCAGTCCCAGGGCAACAAGGGCCATGTGGGTGCCCGAGATGGCCAGAATGTGCGCAAGGCCGGCCCGGGCAAAGGCATCGCGCGTCTCCTCGTCGATCTCACTGCGGTCTCCCAGGGCGAGTCCGAGGGTGAGGCCGAGCGTGCGACGGGGCGTCATGGCCAGGTAGGCGGTGCGGAGGCGGGTACGAATCTGTGCGCGCCATCGAAACAGGCGCTGAACCCAGGTTGGTTGCCTGCTGAGGCGTTCCATACCTCGATTCCGAACCACGTAGACCCAGTCGCCCTCCTGCACCGATCCGCGTCGCACCAGGCCCTGCCGGATGTTGGCATGTGCAGCGTTCCGGGCGCCGGGGTTGCCGCTATCCCTGAAACGTCGAAATCGCGTGCGAAACCGAACCAGGCGCCCCTCGGTCGGGGGGGTACCATTCCACGTGAGCAGAACCCGGGCAAGAACCTCTTCATCACCCTCGGCCCCACAAACTCGATCCACCTGCACCACCACTCGAGCCCTGCCGTCTGCACGGGCACGGGTTTCCTCCACCAGGCCTTCGAACACACCTCGGCCTTCGCCATCCAGCCAGCAATAGCGGGCATCGTCGGTCCGAGGTGTCGGGGGGGCCGCCACGTATCCAAGCACACCAAAAAGACTGATGAGTCCCACCCGGCTCACGGTCGGCATGTTCATCCAGAGAGCAATGCCCACAACGGCGCCAAGTAGGAGCAACGAAACGCCGGGCCAGACCTGAGGAGGACAGCCGTCTGCAAGCCATCGTCCCACCAGGAAGGCGCATGCGAACGGTAGCAGGGGAATTCGAGTTCTCATGCCGAGCCCTGCACCTCCCGGGTACCTCTCGAGTCGGGATTCGCAGCGAAATGAGAAGTCCCCGGCGTGCTCTCGTGCCTGTGGGGCACGTTGCGCGTCGATGTTTCAAGAAGGCCGGGACAGAAGCGTTGCAAGGCTCATGCCATGTGTGGCAATGGAACTGCAGTGGATTCGCACGGAAATCCATGTGGGTGAGGTGGAAGAACCGGGGGGCGGTGTCCGAGTATCGGACGTGGTGTCCGGGACACGGACAGGGTCGGACGGATCAGACGCCTGCCGGGGTCGGTGTCTCCGGGGTGGGCGTGGAGGTCGTTTCGGACGGGGCCTCGGTAGGGGTGGGGGTGGGGCCGGTGTTCCCGCCATCACTGCACCCGGTCGGGGCGCCGGGAGACCCATGGTCCTCAGAGCCCTCCGGGAAGGTCGAAATGGGGGTCGTTTCGGCGCACCATGCAGACAGAGAGTCGTTCGCCCCTGCTGTCATGTACTGGGCGAGAAGCCCGATGGACTGACCAAAATCCACCTCGGGACTGTTCTCGTCGTTCACATCGTACCGCATGGCGTCGATGGTCGTTTTGTTCGACTCGTTTCCTGTCCACAGCTCGAGCTGGTCGCTGAAGAAGTGTGGGGAGAACGAGGGGATGACCAGGTCGGTCCAGGCGGCGTTGTAGTCGGTGGCGCTTTGAGAGATGACGAAGTAGGTTGCAGGGGCGATCTGAAGCGAGGAGTCGCTGATCGAGAACGTCGTCACCTTATTGGTCAGATATACGGACTTGAGTTCCAGTGCATGGTGGGTGGTGTTGTACAGTTCCACGTAGGGATAGCCGTAGGCACCGGGCCGAAACATGACCTCGGTGAAAAGGATTTCCCCGGGGTCCGGGGTCGGGTCGTTCTTCACGGAGATCGAGACCGAACTGGTTTCAGCGTGGTTTCTGTCGGTTGCAGTGACGGTGAGGACCACGTCCATGTCGTGAGGTCCAATGTCAACTGTGGAGTCCCAGACGAACCGGCGGCTGGTGCCTTCTGGTGGGACGGAGACGTCGTTCAGTGGGTCTCCGGGGTCGGTGGTGCTTGCGGTTGCCGGGTTGTCGGTCCCTCCTTCGGCCAGGCGGACCGTTACGGCCACGTCGCAGACATCCCCGGCGGCGTCAACCAGGTGATAGATGATGGGGATGTTTCCATCTTCCTGGGCAGGGGGTTCCACGGAAACGACGCACGGCTTGTCGTACTGGAGATTGCTCACCGAGATCTGGATGGTTTCCGGTCCCACCTCATGGCCGTCCCCCTCTCCCTGGAGGCGGAACCAGACCTCCCCGTCGAGATATCCCAGGTCTTCCAGCGTGGCCCAGTAGAAGGTGTAGGTCGCCCCGGAGGGGGTTGCCTCCTTGTCGGTGAGGTCCGGTTCACCTTCTTGAGGTGTGGCGTCGAAGAAGGTCATCCCATCCCTCGAGTAGGTGGCGGTCAGGTCCATGTGGAGGCCGGAGTATCCGACCAGAGTGTACTGAATTTCCATCACACCGGGGTCCGTGGCCGAGGCCTGCCAATCTCCGAGCTGGAGGGCGGGTTCGACCAGTGGTGTAGGTGTTCCGCCGGCAGGGGAGGGTGTTGTGCTGTCATCATCGTCGGCCTGATCGTCGTTCCCACATGCAGAGATCAAGGCCAGAGCCGCGAACACGGCAATCGGCTTGACAATCCACCTCGTTTTCATGGCTTTCTCCCGAAGCGTCACGCCTGGCCCCCCCGTCCTGTTCAGGACGCCTTGGATTCCTCGTCGGTACTGTGTGCCCGGACTTCTGCCAGCCGCTGTTCCAGTTCCCGGGTTTTTTCGTCGATCTTGTTCTCAAGCTGGCCGATTCGCCGCTGCAAGTCCTCGAGACTTGCCATCACATCCTCGAAAGTCGTGGTGAACAGCGTTTTCTGAACCAGATTTCCGATCGTTCGAAGCAGTCCCATGGATGCCTCCTCTCACACGTTCTTGGTTCCGGCTTCTCTCATCAGTCTGTCGTATCGTCGGTCGTCCGCCTGCTTGCGGAACATCCCGGTGAGAAAGCCGAGTCCCCACCCCACCAACAGCACCACCAGGCCGAGTCCGGCCCAGAGGATGACTCGCCAGCTCTTCAGGTCCTCGTTCTGGAGGGTCAGCACGTTCACCTGGGCCTTGAGGCGGCTGTTCTCCAACTCCAGGTCCTGCCGGGCGTCGCTCAGGCGCGTGATCTCCTGCTTCAGGGTCTCGTTGTCTTGCTGGACCGCCTTCAGCTCTCGACGGAGTTGGGCGATGACCACAGGGGCCGGTGGCTTGTGGGTCACCGCGCGTTTGTTGACCCAGCCCGCCTTGCCATTTCCCAGGTCCACCTTGAGCCAGTTGCCGCTCGAGCCGAGGACCACCAGTCCCTGGCCGGCGGAGAGCACACGGAGTGCCTTGTGCTCCGGACCGGGTCCGTCTCGAACGTTCGCCCGGCGCACGTTGATGTAGACTTTCTCCACGTCCGTCTCCGCTGCCGGGGCGGCCTCGACTCGAGGGAACAGCCCGTGCGGGGAGGCGAAGAGCATGAGCGAGAGAAAAAAGATGAACGCGAACGGCTTGCTACCCATTGCCGCCAATCCGACCCCATGAATCGCGACTCGAACCACCTGTCTCTACTGGCTATCTGAGGATACACCATTCTTACCCCATGGCAAGGAGTTATTGAAAACGAGGCGTGGACTCAGCGGAGGCCCCGGCGATAGAGGTAGGAGGAGAGCCGGAGCGCCTCAGGATCGGTGGGCTCCAGCGCGAGTGCCTGGGAGACTGACTGGAACGCCTGCTCGAGGTCCCCTTGCGACACCAGCGCCCAGCCGAGTGCGACGTGGGCGGCCACCAACCGGGGTGCCTGGGTTACAGTGGAGCGGGCGAGCTTCAACGCGGTGTCCACCCGGCCCTGCTCGAGCAGGCGGCCGGCCAAAGTGGCGGCCACCGGAGCGGAACGGGTTTTTTGCAAGTACTGCTCCATCCACGCCACGGCAACGGAGGTGGGAAGGACGCGATTGAGCCGAATCAGGGCCGTCTCGGCTTCGGGACCGACAGGTGCGGTGGACCTCAGTCGCTCCAGGTAGACCTGAGCCTCACGCCAGCGGCCGTCCAGGTAGGCGAGCCACGCCCGGGCGAGCAGGGATTCGGGGGAATCGAGCGGCTTGTCTTCGGCCTGGAGAAAGGCGCGGGCCTGGTCCCGGTTTCCGCACCGGAGTGCCTGCAAGAGCCGATGGGGGCCGGGAGGTCGGCCGCCCGGGAGGTTGTTGTCGATTGAACCGCAGTTCCGTGCGAGTTCCTCGGTTCGGGCGCGCTTGAGGTGCACGAGTCGGTGCGCGTCCGGGGCGAGCAACTCGGCCACGCGGTACGCGCGAACGGCGGGGTCGAGGAGGCCGAGGTTGCGCAAGTGGTCGCCGACCGCCTCCACGTGGGACGGGAACCGCAGGCGTGCCTGTCGGTCCTTCAAGTAGGCGGGATGGTGCGCCATCGAGGAGGCCAGTCGGCGCCAGAAACGGTCCAGTCGGAGCAGGCCGTCGTCCAGGGGCACGCCCTCCGGATGGGGGTCGATCCGGAACGTGGTCACGTCGATGCGCATGCGGTCGCTCAGATCAATGGGGAGGTCGTGCATGGTCATGTGCAGCGGCCGGTTCCGGTTGTGGGACAGGAGGGCGCGCGTCTGCTCGACCACGGTTGCAGAGGGAAGTTCGGGCATGGTCGGCAGGTTGCCCACGGCAAGGATGGTGCCGCCGGAAAGGGTGTAGAGAGAGACCTGGCCGATGTCGGGGCGCAAGCCTTCCACAGCCTGCCCGTACCAACCGGCAAAGGTGGGTGCGTCAGAACTGGAGAGCAGCAATGTGCCGGGGGGCAGCGGGCGGAGCAGCAAGTGGATGTAGCGTTCGTAGTTCCAGTTGTCATGCAGATCCGCTCGAGGCCATGCAGCAGTGGGTGGGATGGCGGATGCGCTCAGAACCATTGCGCCGGTGATGGCCGCCCGGGTTGCAGGGCCGAGGTTCCAGGCACGGGCCAGTGTCTTGAGCCGGGATTGCAGCCAGGTCACCCCGATTGCGCTCATCACGACCAGGAGCGTGGTGGACAGGGCGAGGTAGCCGAGAGCGTCGGGGTTGTCCGGGAAGAAAGTGGCCTGGAGCGCCGTGCTGGCCACATTGCCTCCCAACAGGAGTACCAGGCCCGCACCGACTCGAGGTCGCTTGAACGAGATGATCAGCCCGAGTGCGGCCAGGACGAGCAAAGGGGCGCCGAGAAGGCCCAGAAAGAGTGCGCCGTGGCGATGGAGGTTGTCCAGAAGTCGTTCGGCCGTGAGCGTTGCAAAACTGTGCTGATACGCCTTGCCGGTCGCCACGAACCAGAACCGTTCCCAGGTCGCGGGGTCTCCCCAGTTGAGCAAGGCGTCCGCCCTCGCTCGCACAGGGAGGTAGACAAGAGCGCTCACCCCGACCAGGCCGGCACCGATGGCCGCAATCAGGGACCGGAGCAAGATTCGGTCCGCCATGATCAGGAGTCCGGGCAGAAGCAAGGCGCCGAGCAAGGGGTGCGTGGCGGCCGACAGGCCGACGACCAGGCCGACCCATCCGTGCTGCACGAGGCGGGACCGTGGACTTTCCGGGCCGGTGGCCACGAGCGCCACGGTCGCCACGGAGAGCAGTAGTTGGGTCGCGTAGAGTTCCACGCGCACCGCCTGAAGCCACACCGGAAGGGCGAGACCGGCGGCCACCGGAACGAGCAGCCACGACACACTCCAATGGACCTCGAGGTATCCCAGGCGTGCGCACAGCCGGCGTACCACGCGGGTCAGGAGGATCACCGCCGTGGCGCTGCACAGGGCCGACAGCACGGCAAGCCGGAAAGCAATCGAACCCACAGGAACCAGCGTTGCTCCCTTGCCGAGCAGTACGTAGAGGGGTTGTCCCGGAGGATGCCCGTTGCCAAGCAAGAAGGCGCCGGCAGCCAGTTCGCCCGTGTCGAACCAGGTCACGGCCGGCGCACTCGTCGAGACATAGACGGCGAAAAGAAAGAGAAAAACCAGGTGGCCGGCCCAGCGATTCATGACAGGATTTTTCCCCCGGGTGCGAACGGATGGCAAGGACAATCGCCCGGCGCAGATTTTTTTGTCTCAAGTTGGATGGGTCGCTTGACAGCCAGCAGGTTGCTCCCTATATTTCAAACACGATTCAGATGAGACGAGAAGCAGACCCCGGTTGGGTTTGCTCATGTCTGGCTGGGCTCATCGACGGCCGTCGAATGGTTTCCCCCCCCCACGTTCGGCGGCGGGTGGGTCCAGCCTCTCTTGTTTCTTCCCTTTCCGAACAGAATCCCCTGTCAATTCTTGCCAGGCTCGACGTGCGCCCCTTGCGTTCCCCTGGAGAAGGTCCCTCGAGTCCGCCCCGGTTCAACCACCTGGTTTGCAGAACGCGGCGGTGTTGCCTCCTCCGGGCCGTCGGTGTGGGGTTGGCAACGTGAGGAGGCCGTGGTATTCAAGACCGAACATCAGAGGCAAGCAGGTTACCACAGCGAGAAAGGAAGGAACAGATGGCTGATTTGCACAGCCTGGAGAGCCGGCTTCGGCGCATCGATGGGCGGGGCTACAAGGCATACAAGGAGATCTCAGGCGCCTACGACGATGGTCGGTTGTCGTTGTTCATCGACCATGTTCAGGGCGACCCTTTTGCAGCACCATCCAGGATCCGAGTACGGCTGCCCATGTCGGTGGCCCGGATTCCCCTGGAACTGTATGCGAGTCGGGTGCGGCGGGTGGCGCTGGAGGACTATCTGGCGCGAGAGGTCCAGAGCGCGATACGCCGAATTGCGGACGGGCACCGAGGGAGTGGCAAGAGTGGCATCATCCTGGTGGATGCGGGCGGTCAGGAGGTCCTGGAGCGCACCGCGGTGGTCGTGTGTTCCGACTGGGTCGAGGCCAGGCTTCAGGTGGGCCTTCCTGCGGCCGGCCGTCGGGTACTGGGCCGTCAGGCCGCGGAGATGTTGTGCCGGGAGGTTCCGGAGATTGCGGAGCGGGGCCTGCAGTGGGCCCGCATCGATCGGTCCCGGGCCACTGCCTTCGTTCATTGCTGCGAAAACCAGGCCCATATTCGGGATCGGTTGCCGCAACTCGACCTGGTGGCGTTCGTCGCTGACGGCGCCATTCTCCCACGGGAGAGCGGG
>CAYQMG010000112.1:0-28344 GCA_964418585.1 uncultured Gammaproteobacteria bacterium
GTGCGCCGCTACCTCGAGGACGACCGGCTCGACGGCCTGGGCGGACCGGGCGGCTGGAAAGGGGCTTCCCTGGTCTTCGTGGGCCACCGCGCCCTCCACTGGCGCGTCCTCGGCCGCAACACGGTCACCCTGAGGGCGGAAGACACGGTCGCCTAGGCTTTCCCCTCCGGTCCTCTGCAGGGTGCCTCCGACCTGACTTCCGGCCTGCCCCCTCCCCTGCCTGCCCCACCCTGCTGTCCCCAGGCCAGGGACGCCTGGGTATCCAGGCCGGAGCCCGGCCCCTTCGACCGACCGTCGGCCTGGCGGGCGTCACCCATCGATTCGACTTTCCCATTGTTGATGCAGGCGTCGCCTGTTGGTAAGGTGAAAGAACAGCGGACCGAACGGGGAGTCAGAATGAGAACCGTCTTCATCGGGGGAGGCAAGGGATGTCGAGATGTACTCGACCTCATCCAACGTGGCCGGCTCAGCGTGCTGAACATCGAGCCCATCGCTGTGGTCGATATCGAGCCGAACGCCCCCGGGATACGATTTGCCCGCGAGATCGGGATCTCGACCCTCGACAGTATCTCGGAAGCCCTGTCCCTGGACGGCGTCGAGTTGGTGGTGGAACTCACCGGTACCCAGTCGGCGCTCGAGGACATCTACCGGCACCTGCCCCAGGGCGTGCGAGTCATGGACCATGCCCTGGCGCGGGTGTTCTGGGATCTGGACGCCGCGGTGCAGCGCCTGGGGGAAGAGCTTGATCACAAGACCCGACTCGAGGCCCAGTTGACCGAGGAGCGGGCACGTCTTCAGGAGATCCTGGACACGGTTCCGGACATGGTCATGGTGCTCGACGAGCAGATGCGTATCGTGCGCGTAAACCGTCGGTTCGAGGAGGAGACCGGGGTGAGCCGACGCATGGCGCAGGGCATGATGTGCTATGAAGCGATCTGCGGGATCCCCGGTCCGGATGGTTGCAACGACGAGCAATGTCCCTATCTGACGGTCCTGAAGACCGGGAAGCCGGTGAACCTCATCCGGAACGAACCGGGGCTCGGGTGTCTGGACGGGTACTACCAGGTGACAGCGACGCCCATATTCGATGACGAGGGGCGGATCGTGCGGGTGGTGGAGACCTCGCGTGAGATCACCGAGCAAGTGCTCCTCAAGCGTGAGACGGAGGAATCGGCCCGTCGGTTCGAGCAGATTCTGGAGGCGGTGCATGCGATCATCACCATCAAGGATACCGCCGGCAGGTACCAGCTTGTGAATCCGCACGCGGCCGAGGTACTGGAGCGGGCGAGGGAGGAGATGTTGGGTCGGACCGACGCGGAGTTATTTCCAGCAGAAGTGGCGAAGCTGCTCAGCCGAAACGACCAGGCGGCTCTGGACGGTGGCAAGCGGGTGGTTCAGCGGATGGAATTGCACCTGGACGGAGCCGATCGGGTGCTGGTGGCGGAGACGTTCCCTCTGTACGACTACAAGGGGGATCGTGTGGGTGTGTGCATGGTGGCGCGGGACGAGACGCGGCGGGAAGAGCTGCAAAAAGAGCTGCTCAATTCCGAACGGCTTGCCGCGGTGGGCAAGCTTGCAGCAGGAGTTGCTCACGAACTCAACAATCCGCTCACGGGGATCCTCACATTTGTGGAGGACCTCCTTCTGGACGCCGACGAGGACGACCCCAGGCGGGAAGACTACGATGTGATCCTGCACGAGACCATTCGCTGCCGGCGTATCGTGCGCGACCTGCTCGACTACTCCCGGCAAAAAGCGCCCGAACGCCGGCTCATGAACATCAACGAGGTGATCGAGCGAACGGTGAACATGGTGGCGCACCAGGCCTCGTTTCACCATGTTCGTATCGACCTTCGCCTCGAGGAGGATCTCCCGGCTGTGCACATCGATCCGAACCAGATTCAACAGGCCATTCTCAACCTGGTGATCAATGCTCGAGACGCCATCACCGAATCCGGTATAATCCGAATCTCGAGCGCCCTGGATCGGGACCAAGGGCGGGTGACGGTGTCCGTTTCCGACACCGGCTGTGGAATCCCGGCGGAGCGGCTCAAGGATATTTTCAAGCCGTTTTACTCCACCAAAGGCGACCAGGGCAACGGACTGGGCCTCCCGGCGGTGGAGAGTGTGGTGAGCCAGCACGGGGGTTCCGTGGAGGTGGATAGTCAGGTTGGAGAAGGGTCCACGTTCCGATTCCATCTGCCTGTCCCGTCGAGCTGAGGGCCTCGAGAATCTGCGGCGCGACCGGGGGAAACGGGCCGGGCCGCGCCGGGACCAACCATTCGGAGGAAGCCACATGACCGGTCCGCAACCGCCCAGTGAACCCAAAGCGCCTGCGCCGTCGCGTGTGCTCGTGATTGACGATGAGGAGATCATCCACAAGAGCCTGCGCAAGATCCTGAAGCGACACGGGCACGCGGTGGAAGGTGTGATGCGCGCCCAGGAGGGACTCGAGCGGCTTCAGAAAGAGGGATTCGATCTGGTTCTCACCGACCTCATGATGCCGGAGATGAACGGGATCGAACTCCTTCAGGCCATGAAAAAGAACGGGATCGACGTGCCTGTGATCATGATCACGGGCTATCCCACCATTCGGACGGCCGTGGAGGCGCTCCGCCTGGGAGCCATCGACTATCTTGCCAAGCCGTTCACCAGAGACGAACTGCTCGGCCCGGTGAACCGGGCACTGCGTCGCCGGGAAGAAGGGGCAACCGGTGCGGCCGAGGCCGCCCCCGCGGCCGGTGCCGAGGCCGATCTGGATGGGTACGCAACCCCCTCGGTCGACCTTGAGCCGGGGGACACCGTGTTCCTTCCAGAGCATGCTTGGGCCCGCTACGGGCAGGATGGGACGTTCGAGGTGGGCGTTGAGGACTCGTTCCTCGCAGGAATCGGCACAGTGACTGGAGTGGAACTGCCGGGTGACGGGGAGCTGGTGGAACAGGGCTACGTGTTCGCTCGCCTCCTCACCGCGTCCAGCGAAATCCACGGTGTGTTCGTCCCGCTCAGCGGCCAGGTCGTCGGCGTCAATGCCTCGGCTGTCGACCACCCCCCCACGCCTGGGTCGAGCACCTGGCTGATCCGAATCCTCCCCACGCGACTCTCCCAGGAACTCCCGCTCTTGAAACGACGATAGCGCTTTTTCATCGGCTCCAAAAGTGGTAAAGATCCCCCGATACCCGATCGCACCAACCACCCAGAGATTCTTTGAGGGAAGGCACGTGAACGAGGGCAAGGAAAAACTGTGGTCTCTGATTGAAAATACTTATCTCACCATGGACAAGGAGTCGCTTCAACGCTCCTTCGCCCGCCATCTCGAGTACACCGTGGCAAACACTCGAGACCAGACCAACGACCGGGATTGCTTCATCAGTGCCGCACTCTCGGTCCGCGACCGGATCATGGAATGGTGGAACGACACCCGGCGAACCTACCTGGAGACCAATCCCCGGCGGGCCTATTACCTTTCCATGGAATTCCTGATGGGCCGCACCCTTGGCAATGCGTTGATGAATCTGGGAATCTATCATCGATTCGCCGAGGCGCTCGAGGAGTTCGGCATCGACCTGGAGACACTTCGAGAACAGGAACCCGACGCCGGACTGGGCAACGGCGGGTTGGGACGCCTCGCCGCATGCTTCCTCGACTCGATGGCCACCCTTCAACTCCCCGGGTACGGGTACGGGATTCGCTACGACTATGGTATCTTCCGCCAGGAGATCGAAAACGGTTTCCAGGTCGAACACCCCGACAATTGGCTCCGCCTCGGCCATCCGTGGGAAGTCGTCCGCCCCGAACGGCAATATGTCGTGCGGTTTCGAGGTCGCGTCGTGATGGGCCGTACGCCGGAAGGGCGCCTGACGTTCACCTGGACGGACGCCGACCGTGTCCTCGCCGTGGCACACGACATTCCCATACCGGGCTACGGCAACAGGACCGTGAACACGCTGCGCCTCTGGTCCGCCCGTGCGCTCGAGGCGTTCGACCTCCGGGACTTCAACCGGGGCCAGTACATCGATGCCATGCACGACAAGGTGATTTCCGAGACCATCAGCAGCGTGCTCTATCCCAAGGACGACATCCCCCCGGGCAAGGAACTTCGACTGAAGCAGGAATACTTCTTTGTTTCCGCCTCGATCCAGGACATTCTGAGGCGGCACAAGGCCACCAATCCCTCTGTGCACAACCTGGCGGACAAGGTCGCAATTCAGTTGAACGACACGCACCCGGCCCTGGCCGTGGTCGAATTGCTCCGGCTGCTTCTGGATGAAGAGGGGCTTTCCTGGGAGGAAGCCTGGGAGATCGTGACAGCCACCTGCGCCTACACCAACCACACCATGCTGCCGGAGGCGCTGGAGACCTGGGGTATCGAGCTGTTCGGCGAACTTCTTCCCCGCCACCTGCAGCTCGTTCACGAGATCAACCGGCGTTTTCTGGAAGACGTGCGAGGCCGCTGGCCCCACGAGGGGGACCGGGCGGCGCGCATGTCGCTGATTCAGGAAGCGCCCTACCGTGCGGTTCGGATGAGCCATCTTGCCATCGTGGGCAGCCACTCGGTCAATGGTGTTTCCGCCTTGCACAGCGAGCTGATAAAGACCAACTTGTTTCACGATTTCAACGAAATGTGGCCAGAGAAGTTCAACAACAAGACGAACGGGATCACGCAAAGACGATGGCTCAAGCTTTGCAATCCTGGTCTTTCGGAGCTGATCTCGTCCCGGATCGGGGCGGGGTGGGTCACCCGTCTGGACGAACTCGAGGCCCTGGTACCGCTGGCGGACGACGCGGCGTTTCGGGAAGCATGGCGGCAGGTAAAGAGAAGCAACAAGGAGCGGCTGGCGCGCTATATCTGGGAACGAAACGGGATTCGTGTCGACCCCGACTCGATGTTTGACTGTCAGATCAAGCGAATCCATGAGTACAAGCGGCAACTGCTGAACGTACTGCATGTACTGACCCTGTACGGGCGGCTCAAGGCGGACCGGAACGGGGATGTGGTACCCCGAACGGTGATTTTTGCGGGCAAGGCGGCCCCCGGGTATGCAGCGGCGAAACTCATCATCAAGCTAATCCATTCGGTGGCGGACCTTGTGAACGGGGACCCGGATGTTCGGGACCGATTGAAGGTTGTGTTTCTGGCGGACTATGGTGTGAGCCTGGCCCAACGGATCATTCCGGCTGCGGATCTGTCGGAACAGATTTCGACGGCAGGGATGGAGGCTTCCGGGACGGGCAACATGAAATTTGCGCTCAACGGAGCGCTGACCATTGGGACCCTGGACGGAGCCAACATCGAAATTCGGGATGCGGTGGGCAAGGAAAACATTTTCACCTTTGGACTGACCGCACCGGAGATCGCAATTTTGAAGAGTCGAGGCTACCGTCCGATGGAGATAGTCGATCGGGATGAACGCCTGAATACGATCATCCACTTTGTTGGGGGTGGCGGAGTGTGTCCGGAGCGCCCCAACCTGTTCATACCTCTCCTGAACTCGGTGCTTCACGAGGGAGACCCGTTCTGCGTGCTCGCCGACTACGATGCCTACGTGGCCTGCCAGGCCCGCGTGGACACGACCTACCGGGATGCCGAGCGATGGACGCGCATGTCGATCCTGAACACGGCTCGAATGGGTTACTTTTCGTCGGACCGGACGATTGCGGAGTACGCGGCGGGAATCTGGGGTGTGCGGCCCGTTCCCCCGGTGAGCGGGCGCCCCGCCCAGGAGGGAGAGCAGCCAGCAACGTGACCGGGCACGATGTCCGGACCCAGCGTGCCTGAACGAGGAGGACCAGATGTTTGCAGTGCCATGGCTCCTGATGGCCGGTACCTTGCTTTCGCCGCAGCAAGCGGCGGACGAGGTGCAGACCTTCACCCTGGAGAACGACATGAAGGTCCTGGTGATGGAGGATCACTCGATCCCCAACGCCGTGACCTACTTTTTCTGGAAAGTCGGCTCGCGGAACGAGGTGCCCGGGATTACGGGCCTGTCCCACTTCTTCGAGCACATGATGTTCAACGGCGCCAAGAAATACGGTCCCAAGGAGTTCGACCGGGTGATGGAAGCGGCCGGTGGCGCCAACAACGCCTACACGTCCAAGGACGTGACCGTCTACACCGACTTCTTCCCCAGTTCTGCGCTCGAGACCATTTTCGACCTGGAAGCGGACCGGATCGGCCACCTGGCATTCGATGAGGAGATGATCGAGAGCGAGCGCGGCGTGGTTCACTCCGAGTACACGACGGGGATGGAGAACAGCAATTTCCGTTTCCTGGACACCTACCTCACCGCTGTGGCCATGATTGCCCACCCCTATCGCTGGCCGGTGATCGGGTGGGAATCGGACATACTGAGCTGGAAGAAATCAGACCTCGAATCCTATTTCGCCACCTACTATGCACCGAACAATGGGGTGCTGGTCGTTGTGGGCGATGTGGAACTCGAAGAGGTAAAGCGGCTCGCCAAGGCCTACCTGGAGCCGATTCCTGCCCACGAGCCGCCGCGGGAAGTTCACACGGTGGAGCCGGAGCAAAAAGGGGAAAAGCGTCTGGTGGTGCACAAGCAGGTGACCTCGCCCAACGTGATGATGGCCTACCACGTGCCGGAGACGGGGTCCGAGGACTACTATCCTCTGGTCATTCTTGATTCCATTTTGTCGGAAGGCAACTCCTCGAGGCTCTACCAGGCCCTGGTGGACGAAGGACAGCAGGCGACGATGGTATTCACCTACCTGCCCCGGGCGTTCGATCCCACCCTGTTCTACTTCTACGCGGTGTGCAGCCACGGTGTTTCTGCGGAGGAACTGGAGCAAGGCATGCTCCAGGTGGTCGATCGAATTGTGGAGGAGGGCGTGACGGAGCGGGAACTCCAGAAGGCGAAGAACATGCGTCTCATGGAGCTATACCGAAACATGGAGACGCTCAAGGACAAGGCGAACAGTCTGGGGACATATGAATTGTTCTTTGGCGACTACCGCAAGCTGTTCGAGGCTCCGGCCGCGTTCGAGCAGGTCACGGCAGCGGATGTCCAGCGCGTGGCTGCGAAGTACCTGACCGCGAACAACCGAACGGTAGGCTACCTCTTGCCGCCGGAAGAGGAGGGCGAATGATGACGAGGCAATCCAACGTATCGACCCGTGCGGCCGGAGCGGCCTGGGTGCTGGCCGGCGCTGTCTGCCTCGCCTGGTCGGTGACGGCCGAAGCGGGCGAGTTCAAGCTTCCGGACTACGAGAAGTTCACGCTCGACAACGGACTCACGGTCTACCTCATGGAGCAGCACGAGGTCCCGATGATCTACGTGTCTGTGCTGACGCCGGGGGGTGCCATTCACGACGGGACGCTTTCCGGTCTTGCGTTTCTCACGGCAGAAGGGCTGTTGTTCGGGACCCGGAACTACACCAAGGCGCAGATCGAGGAAGAAATGGATTTCCTCGGCGCAACGCTCGAGGCCCGTGCGGGCCTGGAGACGGCCGGCATCAAGGCCTCCTTTGCGGTCAAGGACCAGGACCAGGTTTTCCCGATTCTCAAGGAGGTCATCACGGCGCCCACGTTCGACGCCCAGGAATTCGAGAAAAGGAAAAAGCGCCTCCTGGTGGAACTGGCCCAGGCCAAGGAATCGCCCAAACAAGTCATCAGGAACTACTACTACCGATTCCTGTTCGGCTCCCATCCGTACGGAAATCCGGTTCAGGGAACACCCCAGGGGGTCGAATCGGTGCAAGTGCAGGACCTCGAGGCGTTCTACGCCGCGGCCTACCAACCCGCCGGGTCGGCCATTGCGGTGGTGGGGGATTTTGACACCGAAACCATGAGACAGGTTGTTACCGACCTCCTGGGAGACTGGAAGGCTTCTGCTGACCCGATCAAGACGCCGGACCTGACCCGGGGGATCCCGCGCCATCGCAAGTCCCGCGTGCTCCTGGTCGACAAGGACGACGCCCTCGAGACGACCTTCATCATCGGGGCTCGAGGCATTGCTCGAAACAACCCCGACTACATCCCGCTTCAGGTCGTCAACACGATCCTTGGTGGCCGATTCACCTCCTGGCTCAACTCCGAACTCCGTATCAAACGGGGACTCACCTACGGGGCCTACAGCGGATTCGTGACGAACCGTGTCGCGGGCGCGTTCCTGGTCTCCTCATTCACCCGGACCAAGACCACCTACGAGGCCATCGATCTTGCGCTCGAGGTCCTGGACCGACTTCACACGCAGGGGATCGACGCCGAAACGCTCGAGTCTGCGAAAAACTACATCAAGGGGCAGTATCCACCGCGGTACGAGACCCCTGGTCAACTGGCCGGTCTGCTCACGTCGATGTTTTTCTACGGATACGATGAGTCGTTCATCAACGGATTCCAGGAGACCGTGGATGGCATGACGGTGGAAAAGGCGAATGCGATCATCAAGAAGTACTTCCCGAAAAAGGGGTGGCAATTCGTGCTGATCGGCAAGGCGTCCGAGATCGGCTCCAGGGCGGGCAAGTACGGGAAGGTGATCCGAAAGACCATCACGGACGAAGGCTACTGACCGGCACCTGCCGGTCTCATCGCCGGCAGGTTTCTACCCGCCGCTTCGCGTCCGGCCTCGACAACGGCCTCTCCGGAAAAGAACGCCCACCGGGAAAAGGAGGAACACCGCGAGGGACCCGACGCGCCCATCCTCAGAGGGGGTGCAGGCCGGCGTGGTCGGGTTGGGATCGCACACGTCACCCAACCCGTCCTCATCGCGATCTTCCTGGGCTGGATTGGGATCCCCGACACAGTTGTCACACACGTCCCCGACGCCGTCGCCGTCCATATCCTCCTGGGTTGCGTTGGGGTCGAAGGGGCAGTTGTCCTGGTCCGCGCACACCCCGTCGCCGTCCGCGTCGTCCTCCGGGTCCCCGGGACAAGGGTCACAGACATCCCCCACCCCGTCGCCGTCCGCGTCGGTCTGGGCGGCGTTGGCGTCGAGCGGGCAGTTGTCGCACGTATCGCCCACACCGTCGCCGTCCCGGTCATCTCCATCCAGGGCCACCTCAGACAGCGCGTACGCGGCGCGAACGAGCGTCTGATATTCGACGGAGGAATAGTTGGAAACGAGGAATGTCCAGTCGGTGACCGCCGGAGGTCGAAGCACGGTGTCGAGCGCGAGCACATCGGGATACTCGGCCACCACATCGAAGGCCCCGCCTGCGTCGGCCTCGAGGTATCCGTTGCCATCGGTGACGAAGGCGTCGAGTGGTGTGGGCTCCTGGAACTCGACGAACGTCTGACCCGTGTAGTAGTTGGCCTCGCTCAGCACATCGGCGACCACCTCGAGGCCGAGGTTCAGGGACACCCCGCAGTCCGTGGGCCACGGGACCGGATAGGGTGCCGGCTCGGGCTCCGGCACGCTCGCCGCCCTGTCGTAGCGGTAAGACCAGGCGAACGATGCGCCTGGGAGGCAATCCTGACGTGCGATGACCTGGGTGACGGTGCTGGGTCCCGGGTAGGTGCCCAGTGCGGACGACACCTGGAGATAGTAGTTCCGGTCCTCCCCCACCTTGAACACGGCGTGACCGTCTCGGCCGGTGAAGGTCCAGTAGGAGACGCACAGGGACTCCGGGTCGTAGAAGCAGTCGGTGACCACGAGGATCTGCGCGCCGTCCACCGGACGCCCGGCCGCATCCTCGACGGCCACGTCCAGGGTCACGAAATTGGAGTAGCGGTCAATGACGTCATAAATATAGCCGTCGCCCCGCCAGGTAAAGACCACGGAGCAGTCCTTGCCGCCGCCGTAGTCCTGGTCGTAGCCAATGGCCGGGTTGTCGATGTGCGTGTTCCCATCGCTCCAGTCCACCTGGTACGGGTGCCATCCGTCCGTGTAGTAGAACTCGTTCCATGCGTGGTCTTCCACATTGGTCGTGTTGAGCACCGGGACCAACGCCGAACGTGCGCCCGCGCCCAGAACATCCTGGATCTCCCCGCAATTGCCATAGTGGTTGTAGACGATCCGCACAGGCTCGATCGCCCGCTCGTAATACCCGTGCGTGTCATAGTACTCGGAGACGTTGTCCGGAAGATTCTGGGACGCCCAGTAGGCAATCCGGTCGAGCGCTCCGTCGTCGGGTTCCACGGCCCGGGCTCCGGAAAGGATGGCGAACTCCCCGTCCCACAAGTACTGTGTTCCGGCCAGCACATCCGCCAGCACCGGGTATCCCCGGACGGTCACACTGTCCGTGACGTGCGCCCCCTGGGCAACGCAGGTAAATCCGCCCGGCATGATGAGCCCGGCCCAGTCGTCGTCCGAAGCCGTGGCACCGTGCAACTCGAACACCCCTCCATCCGAAATCCAGGTTTCGATCGGCTCGCGCATGGAGGCGAGGGTTTCGTAGAGCGAACGCGGCTGATCCGACGGCACGAGAATCTTGGCGTAGCCTTCCAGTTCCAGCGTCTCGAATTCCAGGGAAGACACCACGGTGTACGGACGACCGAGAGTCTCCAACAAGGTGGTGATCGATGGGGTTCCCCAAGGTTCGCGGTCTCGAACCACCAGCACCTCGGCGTCGTCGGGCAACGTCACGTTTCCGTTGCCGTAGGTCACCATGTTCTCGAGGAGGCGGGATGCACCCGCCTCCCATGCCTGCTCCACGGGCATGAGGGTGGCGAGTACGGTTCCGGCGCCCATCCAGAACTCGATGAGTGTCGGTTCCTGGTCTTCTCGAGTCACCACCACGGGGAGGGGGTCGATGGCGAGGTCGGTGAAGTATCCGAGCGCGGACGGATTCCAGGCTTGCAGTTCATCTTCGGTAATCCGATTCGGAACCTTCATGACGTAGTGGTCCTGGTAACTGGCGGTCCTATCCGATCCGAACAGGAGATACTCCCGCCAGAAAACCCCTTCGGGAGGGCGCGCCTTGAGCCCGGTCTCCGGGTCGATGTAGCGAACCTTTTCGGCGTCAAGGACCGGGTGGACGACATACCAGTAGTAGACGTCTCGAGGGAGTTCCCAGGTCGTGGGTTCGCCGTTTTCGAGGATGGTGTATGAGGTGGTGCTATAGTAGTCGTCGTCGACGCCGGGCGTTCCGTAGTCCACCACGGACACGTAGTCGAGGATCGTGTCGGCCTCGTAGATGAAGCGAGCATTTGTGGCGAAGACGGCTGGCTCGAACGCGGGGTCTTTCAGCACTTCCACGGAGCAATGAGCGATTGCGAAGGCAATTTCGTCCAGGTATCTCGGGTCGACTGCGTTGGTGAGCAGGCGCGCCACCCCATTTTGCAGGTCGGGGTCGAGTTGGACCAGGGTCATACGCAGTCGGTCGCGGACCCATGCTGGTGCCAGGGCGAGTGCTTCCTCGGCGGTGGTGGTCAAGGCGACGGGGAGGTCGTTCAGCATGGAGACGGTCCGGGTGTCCGGGTTCAACGACAACGCCAGGCCCTGGCGAGCCGGGACAACGCCCTGGTAGGTGGTGGTCGTCTCCTCTCCTTCTCGTTCCGCCCCCATGTGCGTCTGGGAAAACAGGATCCGGTCGTCAGGCATGGATCGAGTCGATTGCGGGGTGGGCCGGCCTGGGACTCGGCTGGCGGGTGAGCCCTCGGAGACGACCTGGCGCCTTGGGCCGAACACGGAGGTCGGCAAGTTCAGGCCCAGTTCTGGAGGCTGTACCGCCTGTTGTATGGCGCCGTTGTGGGCCTGGGCTGTGCCTGGAGCCTGCAGAATGGCGGCACAGGCGACACCGGCGGCGAGTGTGCCGAGCAGTTTTCGAATGACCATGGGTGTTCTCCTCCGGTTGACGATAGATTGTTCGACAGAACGTTGTTGTGTGACCATCAGATCCGCCTGGTTCGCGCCGGAGTCCCGGGACCGCCCTGAATCCCGCCATGGGTGCCTGCTCCACTTCCGCACCGTCCGCCCCGGTCCCGGGACCACACGCGGCGCTGGCCCTGTTCCGAGGGACAGCATACAATGGACTGGCGTGTGGCGACAACCACGGGTGAGGAAGGAATGCCGGCGCTGCGGTTGGCAGGAATGGTCCCTGGCCGAGGGGATCCCGGACGGTCTGGCGTGTAGCGTGGCGGGACGGCACATCCAGTGCCGACCGCGTGTTCTCCCCCGTATCAATCACACCAGAACAGGAGGGCTCGAGAGATGACGGACCGAGGGAGGCGGCGTGTGTTGTTGGGACTGACGGCGGCGGGTGGTGTGATGGTCGGGGCTGCCGCCAGGTCCCGACTGGGACTCGGAGGACTCGGGCAACTGGTGGAACCGGGGGAGGAGCCTCCTGCCCCCCCATTTCGGGAGCACCTGACCGTGATTCTTCTGGGCACGGGTATCCCCCTCCCTTCGGTTCATCGATCGAGGCCTGCGGTGGCCGTCATAGCGGGCGCCCATGTGTTCCTGGTGGATTGCGGGGCTGGCACGGTGGACCGTCTGCTGCGCGCGTCCATCTGGCCTCACCAGGTGACGCACGTGCTCTTCACTCACCATCACAACGATCACAACTCTGGATTTTCCGACTTCTTCATCACGAGCTGGGGAGGAGGTGCGAGCCCGGGGCGCAAGACCCCGCTGAAGGTTTACGGTCCCACGAACACGCGGGAAATCATCGGGAAGTTGATGGCACACCTCGAGTGGGACATCTCGCTCAGGGTGAAGCAAAACAAGTTTGATCCGGGCGGCGCCCATGTGACGTACGTGGAGCGGGATCGCGGCACGATGTTCGAGGGGGACGGGGTCGTGGTGACCGTGTTTCCGGTGGACCACGGAATCGTGCGTCCGGCCGTGGGGTACCGGTTCGATTATCGCGGACGCCGGGTCGTGATCTCGGGGGATACACGGCCCTGCGATGAGGTGATTCGCCAGGCGCGGGGAGCAGACCTGCTCATTCATGAAGCCTATTCCAAGCGATGGATTGAACGCGCGGTCGAGGACTACCCCAAAGCCAGGGATCTGGCCAATGGGATCATGGGGTACCACAGTTCCACCTTCGAGGCGGCGGAGGTGGCCCGGGCGGCCGGGGTGAACCACCTGGTCTTCACCCACCTCATGCCCTCACCGACACCTGTGTGGTATTTCGAGCGGGACTGGGCTGCCGGTGTCACGGACATCTTCCATGGACAGGTCACCGTGGGACGCGACCTGATGGTATTTTGAGGGGGATCGGGCATGTCCGTCGACGGATGGAAGGAGCCGCGCCGGGGCGCCTCGACGCCCGGAAAGTGCATGCACCTCAAGGGGATAACTCGAACCAGTCGAATGCGGCCTCCGCGTAAGTCTCGAAGTCATCATCCCAGGGCTGCCGAATGGCGAAGACGCCGACCTGTTCCACGACGCCGGTCCTGGTCTTGGTTCCGTTCTCCACCCATGTGTCACTGCCCGGGGCCCTGTACCAACCGGTATACGACGTCCCTCGCTTTTCGACCTTCAGCCATACATCCGGGTCGCCGTATCGCACGTAGTCACCGACCGAGTGCACCACTTCCCCCCCACCTGCGGGGTAGTAGGCCCGCTCGGCCACGCGCCAACACGGTTCGTCGCCCCCTTCTGCGAAACAGATGAAAATTCCTGCACCTTCGTAGTTCCTGGTCGGGTCGAAACGCAGTTTGACCGCAACCGTCCAATCTCCCTCGGGGACGGGGTACAGCACGCGGGGTGCGTCGTAGTTGGTCGTGCCGAAGTAGTCCGACCCACCGTTCTTGGGGGAGGCCCTCACCACCAAGACCCCGTTGGCTTCATCCAACTGCACGCTCGAATCCGGATTGGGCGACACAATCTCCCAGCACGGGTCCAGGGACTTCCCGTCGAAATCGTCCCTGAAAAAGTCCTGCAGGTGATCCGCCACGCCGTCACAATCGTTGTCCACGCCGTCACACACTTCCTCCGCGCCCGGATAGACCGCTGGATCCGCGTCATCGCAGTCACCTTCTTTTCGGACATACCCTTCCGGCTGCGCACAGTCTTCGACCCCCACTCCCGCGCCGAACCCGTCCCCATCGCCGTCCGGGTAGAACGTCCACACCGTCAGACCGTCGTCAGGCGTCCCGTCACAATCATCGTCCTCGCCATTGCACACTTCTGACGCGCCCGGGTTCACCTGAGGATCGGTGTCGTCGCAGTCGCCTGCCTCGAGCACATACCCTTCAGGCGCGTCGCACGCCTGCACGGCGTCCTGCTCGGTGCCGTATCCGTCCCCATCCCCGTCGACGTAGAACAGGTCGAGCACCTGCTCATCGATGTCCACGTCGCAGTCGTTGTCCCTGCCGTCACAAACTTCCTCCGCTCCCGGGTGGACCGCTGGGTCCTGGTCATCGCAATCTCCTGCCACGGCCGCATATCCTTCTGGCAAGATGCAACTCCACGTGGTCGATGATTCGACTCCGTAACCGTCGCCGTCTTCATCGGCAAAAAAAAGCTCCTGCACGTCTTCGTCGATGTCGCCGTCACAGTCGTTGTCCACCCCGTCACACTGCTCGGGGGCACCTGGATGAACCGATGGATCGCCGTCGTCACAATCTTCGCTCAAGGGAAATCCATCGTCGTCTCCGTCCTCCGCGGGGGTGGGCGGCCAAGGGGTGGGCGTCCCCTCCGGTTCGGGCGTCCCGGTCGGCGCTGCCGGCGTGGGCGTCCCCTCCGGCTCGGGCGTCCCGGTCGGCGCTGCCGGCGTGGGCGTGGCTGCAGGCGTTGTCTCCGGCGTCGGCGTCACCGCCGATGTGGGACCGGGCGTCGAGACAGGCCCGGGCGTGGGCGTTTCGGCCGGCCCCGGGGTCGCGGTGAGTCCCGACCCAGGCGTCGGTGTCGCTGTCTCGCGAACGGGCGTGGCAGAAGCGGAAGGAGTCGTGTCATCATCGCCGTTGCTGCAACCGTACAGAACGGTAGTCGTCACAAGCACCAACAACAGGGGACTCATTCGTATCATCATCGGGCCGGCCTCCCGTTTGCAGTCATGCGCCATGCCAGAGCAAATGTTGATTCAAGGTGACGACCTTCGCCAAAATGCGATTCGCACCACCCTGGTTGACGCACATCCGCTCCTCAGTGTTTCCGTTGAAAAATATAGCAGAAAAGAACCGCTGTCACTCCATGATTATTCGACCACACACGTCCACACGACGGATATCGGCATCCAACCTTGCGACACCAAACGAAAATCGCATATTCCGCTTCGATTCAAGGCGAGATGGAGAACTTCCAGCGGGCCTCGGTAGCCACCGAAACATGGCCCAGGCCCCGACACAGTGGGCACGGCCCGAACCAGGCCCAGCCGCGGCCTCCGCACACGGGACACCGTACCCGGTGGACTTGACGCCCCGGGCTCGCAAGAGGCTCGGGCACCACGCCGCGGACCACGGTCCGAGGTCCCTCCCACGACGCAAAGCCTGACATCCCGCGTGACCCATGCCGTGCCCCGGGGCGGCGCGTGGAGGAGAGTGGCTCTGCCTCAACCTCGACACGCCGAGATGGTTTGGCGCCCAAGGTCGCGTCAGACAGGCCCAGTCTTCCACGGCGCTCCCTGTCATAGGCGGCGCGCGCGTCCGCATTGGACAGGGTTTCATATGCCTCCCGGATTTCCCTGAAGCGCTCCGCCCCTTCAGCGCACACGTCCGGGTGACATTGGCGAGCGAGGCGTTTGTACGCCTGCTTGATGGTTTTTGCGTCAGAGTCGGGAGAAACTTGCAAGGTCTGGTAGTAGTCTTTCATCTGCCGAAACCCACCCTGACCTGTCCCGTGTCTCCCCGGGTGAGCCAGATCAGACGGACCGCGGCGAGACCGGGGATCCGTTCGATGGTTTCAGGCGGCAGGCCTTCGCTGGAGGACCCGCCGGGACTTCCTTCAATAATAATCCCCGGTCCTTCTGGTAGCAACCGGTTCGTGAAGGGGAACCGAGCGGAGCCCGTCCCCCGTGCTCACTGGAGATGGAATCGCTCAGGCCGTGGCCGGTAGTTCGTGGTCCACCCACCAGCGCAGGCCCTGGGAACTCGCCGGCAGCCCCATCGCGCCGCGTGCTGGGAGTGAAACGCGAACCGGGAGATAGGATCCGGAATCCGTTCGTCAGTTTCGCGCCTCGTGCAGACGGTGCTTCCCGGCGACAGGTTTGCGGCGGGGTGGCCGACCGCCTGCGTGGGTGACCTGGAATTGGACCTGGGCATTGAAGAGGAAAGCTCTTGACAGGTCACGCATACGTTGTTAGATTCATCTAATATGATGACCAAGGACAAAAATGTGCTTACCGGTTCTCTGGAAGACTACCTGGAGACGGTCTACGAACTCGTGCGGGACCGCAAGTTTGCCCGGGTGAAGGACATTGCTCGAGCGAGGGGTGTTCAGGCGGGGTCCGTATCTCCGGCGATGCGTCGTCTTGCCGACCTGGGGATGGTCCAGTACGTGCAGCGCGAGTACATCGACCTGACGCCGCTCGGCGAGGAGCACGCGCGACGAATCCTGGCCCGGCACCGTCTTCTCACCCGGTTTTTCATGGAGATCCTCGGGGTATCCCCGGCCACCGCCGAGGCTGATGCCTGTGCCATGGAACACAGCCTGTCGGCCGAAAGCATGGATCATCTGACCCGCTTTTTCGAGTTTCTCCAGGTCTGTCCGGACGGACGCAAGTTTCTCGAGTCGTTTCATTCCTGTCCCCGGATTCAACCTGCGAGCGAGGAATGCACGCTCCACCACCGGAACGGACACGACGTTGTCGCCGAACAGGGCGGCCAGGTGGTCAGCGTGGCTGATCTGAAACCTGGGGAAAAAGGCAGGGTGACCCAGGTGGCGGGGACCGGCCCGATCCGTCGCCGTCTGCTGGACATGGGGATCCTGCCGGACACCACGGTGGAGCTGGAGCGTGTGGCGCCGACCGGGGATCCCCTGTGGATCAAGTTTCAGGGCACACAACTCTCGCTGCGGCGCAAGGAGGCCGGGCTGGTCTCTGTGGTGCCGTACCAGGAGGTGTGATGGGCGGGACGTGCGTTTTTTTTGGGCCCATTGTTAGGTGTGCCTAACATCACGAGAGGACGCTATGGACAGCGAATCAGGACCGGCGAGTGGGGTCCGCGTGGCACTCGCTGGCAATCCGAACGCGGGCAAGACGTCGCTTTTCAATGCGTTGACCCGGGCGCACCAGCACGTGGGCAACTACCCCGGGGTCACGGTGGAGCGCAGGACGGGCCGGTACACATTCGAGGGAGTGCTGTATGAAGTCATCGATCTGCCCGGGACCTACAGCCTGACATCCTACTCGCCCGAGGAGCGGATAGCGCAGGAGGAGCTTCTCGAACATCGGCCGGATGTGGTCGTGGCGGTGGTGGACGCGACGGCGCTGAAGCGGAGTCTGGTGATTGTGGCGCAACTCATGCAGCTCACGCCGAACCTGGTGCTGTGTCTCAACATGGCCGACGAGGCGCGGCGTTCGGGGCAGAAGCTGGACACGGAGCTTCTTTCCCAACTCCTGGGGATGCCCGTTGTGGAGACGGTGGGGCACCGGCAGGAAGGAGTGGAGAGTCTGCGACGGGCCATTCACCATGTAGCGAAGCGGCGGCCGGGTCCGAGTCGGCTGGTTCTGGGCGAGCGGCTCGACACTGCGATCCGTGCGTTGGAAGCGCGTCTTGTGTCGGCCACTGTTCCGGTGGAGCGAGCGAGATGGGACGCGGTGAAGCTTCTGGAGAATGATCCCGAGTATACGAGGCGCTACCTCGAGCGGGGGGGTTTGTTCGCGGAGATTGTCAAGGTTGCGGCCGGGGAGCGTGAGCGTCTGGAAGCTGCAACGGGAATGGACATCACGCTGTACATGACCGAGTGTCACTACGGGTTTGTGGACGGCCTTCTTCGGGAGGTGGTACTTCGGCAGCCCCGGGAGGATGCCCGGGCGGTTTCCGACCGGATCGATGACATCGTGGTCAACCGTGTGCTGGGCATCCCCTTCTTTTTGCTGGTGATGTACCTTGTGTTCTGGGTCACGTTCCGTGTGGGCGAGTATCCGATGAACTGGCTGGAGGCGGGCTTTGACGCTCTGGGCGCGTGGGTCGGACGCTTGTGGCCGGCCGGTTCCGAATCACTGCTCCGGTCTTTGATCGTGGATGGCATGATCGGGGGAGTCGGTGGGGTACTGGTCTTTCTGCCGAACATTGTGCTTCTATTTCTGAGTCTGACCTTCTTGGAAGACACAGGATACATGGCGCGGGCCGCGTTCTTGGTGGACCGACTCATGCACCGGTTCGGCCTGCACGGGCGGAGCTTCATTCCGCTGGTGACCGGATTTGGATGTTCCATCCCGGGCATCATGGCGACGCGAACGCTCGAGAACGAGCGGGATCGGCTGGTCACGATGCTGGTGGTCCCCTTGATGTCCTGTGGTGCTCGCCTCCCGATCTGGATGCTGCTCATACCGGCCTTTTTCCCGCCGGGGTGGCGGGCTCCGGTGCTCTGGGCGGTGTACACGACCGGGGTGGTGCTCGCTCTTCTGTTTGCGCTGCTTCTTCGCCGTTCGGTCCTGGCAGGGGAAGAGGCCCCGTTCGTGATGGAACTCCCGCCCTACCGTCTGCCCACACTGCGATCGGTGCTTGGTCGGGCGGGGCAACGGGCCTGGTTGTACCTTCGAAAGGCCGGCACCCTGATTCTGGCCATTTCGGTGGTGATGTGGTTTCTGCTCAACACGCCCGGGGACGTGATCTTTTCCTCCGACGACGGGTTGGTTTCGCACGCCGAGGCGCGGGAGACAACGGCCGCGGTGGGTGGAGGGAGCGAGGTACAGAATCCGGCTGAGCGCGCCCGACTCGAGGCTGCGGAGCGCCTGCGCAATTCCCTGGCCGGTCACATCGGCCGATTGATGGAACCTGCCATTGCGCCGCTCGGGTTCGACTGGAAGCTCGGCACCGCCATGCTGGGAGCGTTCGCAGCCAAGGAGGTGTTCGTGGCCCAGCTTGGTGTGATCTATGCGATGGGGGAGGTGGACGAATCGTCAGAACAACTTCGAGACGCTCTCCGTGCGGACTACTCGAGGCTTACGGCGGTCTCCCTCATGCTTTTTCTGCTGATAGCCACGCCGTGCATGGCCACGGTGGCGGTGATGCGCCGGGAGACCGGAGGATGGAAATGGCCGCTGCTCCAGTTTTTCGGCCTGACCGCCACGGGTTACCTGCTGGCGCTGGTGGTCTACCAGGTAGGGACGTTTTTGTCGTGAACTCATTTCAGGCGGCCCTTCCCACACCGGGGAGAACGCGCATCGTGGCGCGGGCAGCCTCTTGCCGGCGGAAAGGCCGGCAAACCGATTCGAGGAGGTCGACATGGACTATCTGGTGACCGGCGCAATCGTTCTGGCAGCGGTGATCATGGTCATCATGCGCCTGGTTCGCGCCGTGAAACGGTTGTTGTCTCCTGGGAGTGACCCGCCGTGCGACGGTGCCTGCACGTCATGCCCGGCATTCAAGGAAGGAACCGACGGGGGAGTCTGCACGAAGGCTCCCGACTCCTGGGAGGTCTGAGAGGTAACACCATGACACACGGGAAGATGGGATGTGCACGATGTGTGCATTCGGCCTCTTGCACAAGGATGCTGCACAAGACGCGAAACACCTGCCTGGTGGCGGGCCTGCTGCTCTCCAAAGGCGCCCACGCGGCAGACACCACCGAGCCGTTTGACCCGGGCCTGAGCGATCTCGAGGTCTATTTCCACGTCGGCCCGGCCCCTTCTGGAGCGACCGGACTGGAAACCATCTCCGACCTCGTTGTCGGGTATGGGGTCAACGAGCGGGTGTCGTGTGCGTTCGGAACCTCCCTCGAGAACGTCGCCCGGGCCAGAACCGGTTCAGTCGCTGCCGGTATGTTTGCGAATCTGATGGACACGGCGCACGTGGACCTGGATGTCTACGGCGGAGCCTGGCTTCCACTGGACGGCTCCAGAACGGTGGAGACCGTCGGTGGGGTCGAAATCAACCTTGACCTGGCGCCGGACCTCGAAGTCGCGGGTCTGTACGCGCGTCTCGAGTGGCCCATGCTGCTTCAGGCACGGGGTGCTGGCGAACCACCTGCTGTTTCGTCTCCTCCCAGGATGGACTACCTGGTCGGGGCCTATGTGACTCTCGAGGAACGCCACCAGCTCCTCCTGGAGCTTCCGGCGGGTCTGAGTTTGGAGCACGGTATCATGCAACCGGTGCTGCCTGGTGAGGTGGCCATTGGGTACAATGTTGCGCTGGGGCCTTCGGTAGAGCTGATTTCCCAGGTGACCCTCGACTGGCGCGCTCGTACCGATCAATCGAGTTCAATCGTCACCGGCCTGATGCTCGGCACCATCGTCACTCTGTAGTCCAGTGCTTGACCTGCGGGCCGGGCTCAACACATTCCGTTGACGATTCGAAGCGGTTGGGGCATTCTGGAGGTAGGCCGATCCGGTCGTTCCAACAAGATTTCGCACGTGCGGCGGTGAGAGATTTGATGGAGGACCATATCAGAACTCAGATGGAAACCGGACCCCTTCACATCCTGGTCGTGGATCAGGACGAAGCCTTGCTGAGCGCCATCCACGACGTGCTCGAGGACGACGGACACCGTGTGACCACGTTTGACGATGGACCGATGGCACTGGAGTGGCTCCATCGGAATGGGCTCCCCGATCTGATCCTGCTGGGGATGCGGCTCCCCTCCATGAGCGGCTGGACCTTCTGGAGCCGCATGCGATTCCTGCGCGGTGCGGACAGCCTCCCGGTCGTGGTCGTTGCCGAGGACAACACGATCCGTGAACGCGTGCTCAGCGTGGGCGCTTCCGGGTTTCTGGCCAAACCTTTCTCACTGGAACAGCTCCTTGACGCCGTGTCACGTGCGGTCTGTCTCCCTGTGTCCGGTGGTCCCCCTCCTCCGCCGAGCCACCCGGATTTCTGACCCCGCCTTCTTGAACCCTCGGTCCATGGTCCCGCCCGCACCTCGAGCGCCCCTGTCAGCCTCGAGTCGGGAGCGCCCGTTCCGCCGGTCACGAATTTCGATCTGTCACAACCGGCCTCGACAGCAGATTGCACTTGACCTCCTCCTGATCAACGTTCACGATAGCACAATCAGAGTCGGCCTTGAACCGCCTGCGGCACGATCATGCGCCGAGTGCTCCCGGAGAACGTCGTTGACATGACTGGACCAATCTCGGACACTGCGCCGGACATCCTCGTCGTCGACGACAGCCCTGGAATCGTGGAAGCGGTCACCCAGGTGCTCGACGAAGAAGGCTACCGCGTGAGGACCGCTGCGAACGGCCGGGAGGCCCTGTGCCGGGTCATCGAACGGCTCCCGGACGTCATCCTACTCGACCTGATGATGCCCATCATGGACGGCTGGGAGTTCGTGGCCCGGCTGAAAAAGCTTCCCAATGGCGGCAAGCCTCGAATCGTGCTCCTTTCCGCCGTGCGCGGACTGGAACTCGAGGCCGATGGGACCAGGGCCGACGACTGGTTGGGCAAACCCTTCACCGTCGAGGACCTGCTCGACAAGGTGGCGAGCGCCCTTCACCAGGTGCCGCTCACTGCCTCTCCTTCGTGACCCCCTGAATCAAATATTCGGAAGGCCCCCGTCTTCTGCTGGGCCGGTCATGAGGTCCAGCTCCGGAACAGGGTTCATCAGGCTCCGCTTCGCTCCCTGCGCAATGTGGAAACCAGCTCCAGGAGGTCCAACATGTGGAACCGAAAGCACAAGCGACGCCGCCTGTCGGTAGCTGTCCCTCTCCTGCTCCTGCTCTTCCCCGTGGCATGCAGTGATGTCCCGGAAGATGACGACACGACCACGGCTTCCCCGGACACGCCTTCCCTGCTGACGCCGACCCCCTCCCCGGGGGCGACACCACCGGGGGAACCGACCCCGACGACTCCGACGCCGGTTGCCTCTGCAACTCCGCCCGGCCTGCAAACCCCCACTCCGCCGCCAGGTACCACGGGCACGCCCGCCCCAACGCAGACACCCCAGGTCGTGCCGACGCCCACCCCGGACCCTGCAGCGCTCGACAGCGACCTGGACGGCTTCTCGCCAAACCAGGGAGATTGCGACGACGGCAATCCGAACATCCACCCGGGCGCGTCTGAATTCTGCAACCTCATCGACGACGACTGTGACGGCTCGGTCGACGAGGACGACGCCGAGGACGCTTCTTCCTGGTTCCTCGATTCCGACAACGACGGCTTCGGTAACCCGCAACAGAGCACCCTGGCCTGTGCTCAGCCGGACGGATACGTGGCGAGCGACACCGATTGCGACGACGGAGACAGTGCCATCAATCCGGAGACCACCTGGTATGCGGATGGAGACGGGGACGGGGAAGGCGATCCCGAGGCGACGGTGATTCAGTGTGCCCCGCCCACAGGTTACGTGCTGGTTCCCGGAGATTGCGACGACACGAACCCGTTGCTCAACAGTGGGACGGCATGGTATGCGGACGTGGACGAGGATGGATACGGTGCGGGAGATCCCATTTCGGTCTCGTGCGATCCACCGACGGGAGGCGGTGTCTACCTTTCGGGGGACTGCGACGATCAGGACCCGAGTGTGCACCCGGGAGCAGAGGAGTTCTGCGACGGAGTCGATCAGAACTGCGATGGAGATCCGGACGAAGGAGATTGCCGGTCGCTCTATTTCGACGGCAACGATCGTGTCACGGTGTCCTCCTCGGCCGGGCTCGATGCCTCCACCGCCCTGACGATGGAGGCGTGGTTCATGTTCACGGAGGATCCGTATGCCTGGGGGCACAGGCGGGCGTACATTCTCGACCGGGTCTACTCCTATCGTCTCTGGTACTCACCCATCGGAGACGGCTATTCCATCCCGGACCAGTTTTTCTGCGATCTCTGGGACTGGACCGGTGTCTACACCGACCACGACCACTGGGAAACCGATGTGTGGTACCACATTGCGTGCACCTGGGACGGCACCACGGCCATTATCTACGTGAACGGGGTCGAGGAGGCTCGAGCCACCGTGGTGCGGACGCTGAACCATGTGACCACCGATGTCACGCTTGGGTATGGTGCGGAGAGCGACACCGGCTTCAAGGGGCTGCTCGGGGAAGTCCGACTGTGGAACGTGAGCCGCAGCGCCGAGGAACTACGTGCCGACATCTGTGGGCCGGCAGACCCGGCCGAGGGGCTGCTTGCGCGATGGACGTTTGCGCCGACAGGGCCTCAAACCATCGCCGACCTGTCTGGGCACGGGCAGGTGGGGACCCTGGGAAGCAGCACGGCAGAGGAGGACAGCGACCCGAGCTGGTCGTCCGAGGTTCAGTCGTGCGAGGACCTCGAGTGGTGTGATGGGGTGGACAACGACGGTGATGGTCTTGTGGACGACGACGATGCTCCCCTGGTCGACGCCGGTCACTGGTACGAGGACACGGACGGTGACGGTTGGGGTGACTCGAGCACTTCCATCCAGTCATGCACGGCGGTGCAAGGGCGAGTGGATCGAGGTGGAGACTGCGATGACACGGCCCCCGATGTGTATCCCGAGGCCTACGAACTGGAGGACGGGGTCGACAACGATTGTGACGGGGAGGTGGACGAACCGAGCACGCTGTACTTCGACGGCAACGGCGACTACGTATATATCGGAGATACGGACTCGGTGGACATCACGGGGCCGATCACGATGGAGGCGTGGGTATACTCGGAGGAGCCCAGCGGAGATGAGCCGATTCTCGCCAAGGAGTACTCGGGCGGACATCAGCAATACTGGTTCGGCGTCTACCAGGGTCGATTTGGTCTGCTTATCGGCAACGGCAGCGGGTGGGGACTGTACGCTCGAGGCAGTGGGAGTATTCCGGCCAACACATGGGTCCACCTGGCCAGTGTGTGGACCGGGTCTGCCTGGTACAACTATCAGGACGGGGTTCTCGTGGGTT
Source organism: uncultured Gammaproteobacteria bacterium (assembly GCA_964418585.1). GTDB lineage: Bacteria > Myxococcota_A > UBA796 > JAJRTE01 > JAJRTE01 > JAJRTE01. The sequence continues at coordinate 23,812 of CAYQMG010000112.1, forward strand.
CCGGCGCCTATTCTGCGACGCCACCCTCCACCGATGAGCCGCTCACGATAGGGATCAACTCCAGCTACGATTTTACTGCCTTCAAAGGATACCTCTCCGACGTGCGGCTGTGGAACGTCGCCCGTACCGGAGATGAAATCCGGGAGCAGGCATGCGAGTTGACCGACACCACAGGTCTGGTGGGGCGATGGCTTCTCGACGACGGCAGAGGGCAGGTGGCTGTGGACCGGTCCGGCACCGGCAACGACGGTCGGCTCGGCGCCAGCGAGGATGCCGACGGACGCGATCCGGAATGGAGTGACCTGGCGCCATCCTGCCGACAATGATTCCCTGTGCGCGTGTCTCGGCGCGGGAGCGGCCCGGGGGAGAGGCGCGTGACGTCCCACGGGAACGGGGGGCGTCGGTGCACGGTGACCGGTGTGGGAGTATCGAGTCTGCGTCTTTCCCATGCCCACGGCGGCCCCGCCATGGCTCTGGCGCGAGGTCTCAATGGACGCTGCTTTCCGGGTACAGGCGCGCGACGAAATCCTGGCCCAACTCGGCCTCGAGAACCGGGCGATGGATGGCCAACGTGGGCCCCAGGCTGGGCTCTGACCGCCACATCGCCACCAGGCGCTCCAGTACGTGGTCTCGGTTTTCCCCGGCTTCGCCCAGGTGATGGAGTGCTTCCACCAGGCACCAGACCTGGTCTGGCAAGGCGCCGACCCGTTCGGCCCGATGGAGCCACCATCGTGCGGCCGCGCGGTGCGCCTGTGTCCGTTGCTCGGCCGACACGCGCTCCTGCACCACCTGCGCGACCCATCGGTGCACGAGATATTCGACCGGTCCCGGGGCGCCGCCATGCACCGGGGCGAACACGCCTTCCTCCCTCAGCACGTCGATCCCCTTTCGCCAGGCGCGGTGGCCCAGCATGCGCGAGAGGGACAGACGCCACGTCCGGGAACCGGGAGTCCCCGCCTCCTTTTCAGCGAGCGCTGGCAACGCAGCCTCGGGCACCGGCCGACGAAAGACCGAGACCGCTTTCAGGAGTTCTCCTGCTGCGGCGACCCGGGCCACTCGAGACAGGGAGGTCTCCAGGTCTGCGTACTCGGCCAACAGGCTTACGGTGGCCTCGAGGGCCTGTTGGAACGTTCGGGGGGCTCTGGGTTCGTCCTGTCGACTGTGGAGACGGTTCATCCGGTATGCGAGGTCTGGAAACCGGGGAGTTCCGGCCACGAGCGCATCGAGGAACTCGAGGCCGAGCGGATGGCCACCGAGTGTCTGGAGGGCCTTGTGTCGTGCCGGGAAGTCCAGGGTGCGCAGGCCATCCAGGGACCGGGTCATGGCCCAGGCGTCCGGCTCGTCCAGAGGGCCGAGGTGATATCCCTGAAGCCGCCGCGCGATTTCGGCAGGAAGCCCGCCGCTGCTGCGACGGGTGACCACGATTTTGATCTGGGCCCTGGCCTGGGCGGCCAAGTCCAGCCAGACCCGGACCAGGTCCAGACGCGGGTCGTCCCGGTCCTCACCGTTCGACTGCTCCCGTTCGAGGCCATCGAGGAGGAGCACCAAGCGCACCGATTCGGGGAGGTTGCGGCCGAGAAACGCCAACCGTTCCTTCCAAGAGAGGTCGCCGGCGCCCAGCAACCGCCCCAGTTGGTGCACCGGGTCGTCCTCCTCGAGCCGTTCCCGGTAGGCGGCATTCAAGAGCGTTCGTCCCACGGCCGCCACGGCAGCCCCCGGGCCGTCTCGGGCCGTGCACGAGGCAAGAAGCGTGCCCGGGTGACGCGCGAAAGCCCGCACCATCTGGACGGCGAACGTGCTCTTTCCAATGCCTGCGATCCCGTGAATCAGCACACCGCCACAATCAGCCGCCTCGAGCCGGTCCAGCACCATCGCTTGCTCGGTCCGACGGCCGAAAAGAGCCTCCTCGTCCCGCACGACCAACGCCGGGTCGAACACCGGCTCGTGTACCCGGAGCGCATTGCCCACACCGCTCCCCGGTGCTGCGTCTCGTATGGCCCGACCTTCCCGCAAGGCTGTGGGCGCGGCGCTCTCGAACGAGGGGTGGCTCCCGCGCCCGACACTCGGCGCAGCCCCCTCTTTTGCGCCCTCCTCGCCAGCACGCATCCTGCTCCCGGCCTCGAGAACCTCCGGCCGCGGTTCATTCCGGGCGGGCCCGCGGGGGAGGAGCACGTGTTTCCACCGCGCCGCAGAGCCCGAAGGCTCCAGGGGGCCTGTTTCCGGGGGAATCGAGGGCGGACGGGCGTGCGCCTCGCTCCGCCGCTTGAACGTCGGCCTGTTCCGTTCCGCCAGGTCCAGGTCTTGCCAGGCCACGGCCGACTGGGTGGATTCTGCGACAGAGGACTCGAGAATGACGCTGCGAATGGAAAACAGGTCCGGGGCATGCACCCGGAGGAGGAATTTCAAGTTCAGCGACCCGGCGAGCACCAGGCCGGCCCTCAGATGGGTCCGGAGCAGGTCCCGCCGCTCGTTCAGCGCCCCCAGGAGCGCTCGAGCACCCTGGTCCCACTCGTCTTTTCGACCCTCGAGGTTTCCGGCGTCATGGAGGGCAACCCAGTAGAGCGCCGGGGCGTCCCGTTCCCCCTTTCGCACCGCATTCTCGAGGATCTCGAACACCACATCGCGAGCCACCGCCGGGTAAGGACGATACAAAAGACATTGCCGTCCATGGTCGTCGCACCAGTTCTGCGCCTGCCAGAAGAGGCGCTCGAGAAAGGTGACCGTGTCGGCCACGGCCAGGGAGAACCAGAATCCTTCCCGGACCTCGAGGTCGAATTGGAGTCGGTCCCAGGCCTCGAGCAGATGCTGCTCCAGTCTGTCCGGCGGTGCCTGTTGGCTCATGAGCACCTCCCCGCTCCGCCCCGGCAGGTCAAGGCGATAGTTCCGACTTGATCATGGGGTGAACGTCGTACCAGAAGTCGTCGTTCAGGTAGCACAGGAGCAGGTGAGAATCCAGGAATCGATGCACCTGGTCGAGTTGACTGCTGTCGACCCCACTGAGATTCCGGGTTCCCACGATGACCTGCAGCAATTCGATCTCGTCCTTGAACAGCGGCAGGTAGGCTCGCTTGACCACGTTGATGATCCGCGACGCCACGTCTTCCCGGATGCCCCGCATGGCCTGGTGCACCCCTTCCCCCATAAATCGCAGCAGGTCCCGCACGTATCCGCCCGAGGCCAGCACGAGCTTCTCCAGGCTTGCCCGGTCGGGGAGCACCCGCCGCCAGTCTCCCCGTGCCTCCACCAACTGGACCATGCGTTCCAGCGCTTCCCTGTCGATACTGCCGTCCCGGTGCCGCACGTGGCATGCGGGCCACGCCTGAACCGCACCGTTGACCAACTCGGCCACCAACCTGTCGGCCTGAAGCGCAACGAACGGGTGCACACTCATGATGACATGGGTGTCTGGAAAGCTCAGGTAGCGCCCATAGTAGAAGAAAAGTTCTTCGACGCTGCGATAGACCGGCCCGAAGTTTTCGCGGTCGCCCCGGATGTGCTCGAACGAGTCCACGATGACCACCAGAGGGTTGTCTGTCTCGAGCCTGCGGCGGATGGCCTGAACGGTCTGCCGGTGATGTTCCCACACCAATTCCGCGAGGCGAGGGACCTTGTCGCGGAATGCAGCGCGCACACGGTCCCGGAACGTCATCTGTTCCTTCAAGGCCAGTTTCAAGCTGGCAGGCCCGAGGTCCATACTGCCCTCTGACAGGGTGATTTCACGGGAAAGGAACTCCTTGAGCCGGCCCCAGGCGCCTTCCTTGCCATGGCGTTCCCCCAGGAGATGAGGGGCCGAGACCTGCTCCCCGATGGCCCCGGCCAGAATGAGCAGCAACTCCCGAATGTCCACGGGGGAGTGGCGGTCCACGTAGTGGTCCAGGTCCACCCGGACCACCGGGTAACCTGCCTCCCAGAGCTGCTTCTCGAGCCTCGAGAACTCCGTCGTCTTGCCGGTGCCGCGGAACCCGGCCAGCAACTGGAGGCTGGCGTCGAGGCTCATCTCCACGTTGTCGAACAGGCGAGTCACCGGGTCGTTCTCCTCGTCGTGAAGCGGCTGATACATTTTGCGATCCTGATCCTTGCTGTAGTCCAGGGGACGATCGTGCAGGCGGCGGAAAAACTGCTTGAGATAAGCTCGTTCCTCGCGTGTCGGCATGTCGTTCTCCCCCAACAGGTCAGACGCGGTCCAGTTCTCGAAAACTTCCCCAGGAGCCTCCGGCGACTATAGGCCCACGCACTCCGCCCCGTCAAGAGGGCACCACGCCCGACCCGACTTCGAGAAAAAGGACGATCGCCCCAGTATGCGAGGCACGTGGCGGCAGGGGAACGTGCGTCGGGAATTTCGACCCCCCGACAAAACGAAACGTTGAATCGGGGGCGGGGAGGCCGATACCACCTGGAACGGCTCGGGTCTGACTCTTTCTATTTCATGTCTTGACGTTTTCGAGGGGGCATGGTAGCCGACAGCCATCCGTGCCTGGCGGTCAGGCTGGACGAGGAAATCCAGGGGTCGCCCGTGTCTTCCCGCTTGTAGAA
>CAYQMG010000113.1:0-32433 GCA_964418585.1 uncultured Gammaproteobacteria bacterium
GGACCAGTTTCCCCACCCGTTCGAGGCCTCCCCCTCCTGGGCCACCCTGGACTGGTGGGTGCGGAAAAGCCAGGGGGAGCGGGTGCGGCCGGAGTACGAGGTCTACCTCTACTGCGAGCCGGCCTCGCCGGAGTCGGTCCGGGCCTGGGAGCGGAAGACGGGCCGGTCCGTGGTGCGGAGAGGTCGCGGGCGGTTGGCGGCAAGCGGTGGAATCCCTGGTGGACGATGAACAGGCGGTGGAGGTGCGCACGCTGGTCGGGTCTCAGGCCAACTTTGACACTCCCGGAACGAAATTCCCCCCGTTTTCCACATCCCGGAGGATTCCCTCTAGACCTGGAATCTCCCGGATTCATAGTAGGTCCGGCTCTCCTTTTCCAGGTCCATGGTGATGATGGTGCCTCGAGCATTCAGGTGCCGTCCAAACGCGGTCGCGAGCGCAAGGGGGACTGCCATGAAGATTCGGGTCGTGAGAGAATCGCGCGGAGGAGGTGTGCCTTGACGCCTGAATTTCTCTCTTCGGGCACGTGCGGCATTCTCCCACGCACCGGAAAACTCATGATGGATGAACGTGGCCCAATCCGACACGTTCTCCCGGGTGAGGAGGAAGTTCCCCGGTCGTTCAGAGGCCACATGGAGGACATGACAGGGCTTCATGGACTCGGAGGTCACCCTGGAGGCCCAGTTCAGGTAGGCTGGAGCCACATCCCGCGCCACGGAAATCAGCAGGTGAAACTCGTGCCCTGTCGGTGACAACCATCCCGGCGGGAGGTCGTCCACGAGAGGCTGGGCAACGCCCCCTTCCGGTGGGTGATACGGCTGGAAGTCGACATCCCACGGTTCCCTGTTCTGCATGACTTCCATCGACATGCCGGTATGATGAACGAACACGGTCCCCACGCCAAGGGCGAGGCCCGGCGGGCACTGCGGATAGACGCGGAGATTCTGGAGATTGGGGTGCTTGAGGAGCAGCGTCTTCAGCGTTCTCAACGGGTCGAACACCCGCTTCTCCCAGGTGCCGGCGGCCGCTTTTCGCTGTTCCGGGTCGGCGAGTTGGACGTATGACCCGAACGAGAAGACGACCTCGCTGGATGGAATCGTGTCGGGCGCATAGGTCCACACCGTGAAGCAGAGACGATCTTCCTCGGCGAAACGGTCGGCCAGGCGGTTCACCCGCAGTTCCATGAGCACCCTGGACAGACGGTCCGTCGAGACCTTGACCTCGCCTTCTGCAGGCACGACCTCTTCCAGCAGCGCCCCGGTCTTCTTGTCCACGATCCGGAGCGGGCCATCCGGAAGCTCGGTCACGTGCCCCTCCGTGCGGTCCGGAAGCAGCCCCGCATTCCGAATTACCGCTTCCGGACAGGTTTGTCCTCCCTGGACGCGCCAAAGGGGTGGTTCCGTGTCCACGAGCAGGGCGCCCAGGACGGCGTCTCGAGTGAGTCGAGGTTTCCGGTCCTCCCTTCCCGGCAAGAGCGGCTCATCTCGAGGCACCAGGTCGTAAGGCAGCCACTGCTGTCCGACACCCACCCGCCTCAGCCGAATCGGTCCCTGCTCCCGGCATTCCCCGCCCCCGTTCGGAAGCTCGCGCAGGGAAAGGGTCGACACGTGGAAAACCCGGTCCGCGTCGGCCAGGATGGCCGGAAGCAGGTCGTTCCAGAGCAACCACAGCACGAATGCCTTGCCGAACCGCGCCAGGAGCCTTTGCCTCGTTTCCCGGGTTTCCTCCCGGCCCGGATAGCCGCTTTCGTCCTCCCAATCGTCGGGTGGAAATCCCTCCGCGCGGGCAATCTGCACCACGTGCGCCTGGAGAACATCCAGGCCCAACGCTTCACAGGCCTGCGTCGCCCGCTTCAGGTATCCGAGGTCGACTGGCGGCAGCTTCCTGTCAGGAAGGGGAAATCTCCAGTAGAGCCGGAGTGCGGGGGACGGCATCTGCTCGAGCATTACATGGCCACGGCTCCGGTCCTCCCGGTACCTGGCCACGGCGTCGGCCATGCTCTTCCTCAGTTCCGGGCGCCAGCAGTCAGGGATGAGTTGCTGAAGTCGCCTCTGCCGGTCGTGATCCAGAACCATGCCCTCCGCGTCACAGATGGCGTCCAGGGCCGCAGCCTGGTGGGTGACCAGAAGCACTTGCGGCGGCAACGGCCCAATCTGACGATCATCCGCGACCTGGTCGCTGGGCCGAATGGAGGCGTCCGGGGCGTCGAACGTCCAGGTCAACCGAGCAGCCGCCTGTCGTGCCCCGGTCCCGGAGCCGGCAGGCGCTTCTCCGGGCATGTCCCCGTTCCCGCGGTGCGCGGATACGGCCCGTTCCGCCCAGCGGATGGTCTCCACCTTGCGCCGCAGTCGCAAGAAGTGGCCGGCAGCCAGCACCGCAGAAGGCGCGTCCTGGCCCAGGAGCGGCTCGTCAAGGGCAAGCACCGGCAGGTCGACCCTTCCCAAAAGCAGCCAACGGGCCAGGCGGTCGACCAGACCCATGCGCACCTGATGAGCCGTGTTCGATCGGACCGTCTCTGCAGGATACGACTCGAGCCTGGTATCCAGGTACCGGTCCAGGAGCCTCTCGAATTTCAGGTGGCTCTGCGCTTCCTTGTTCCCATTCGTCGGAAACAGACGCTGCGCCCATTCTTTGGCATAGTCGGCCACCTCCTCTTCCAGGGCCTTCCGGTACTCGTCCAGCTTCCGGCTCAAGATGTCCCGGATGGGCCGGCTGCCCTTGAGAGCCTGGTCCACCTTTCCCACCGTTTCCCATCCGTTTTCGTTATCCAGGATGGCCCACCAACGCCCGAGGTACGGCCACAGTTTCTCGTCTTCCAGGATCTGCTCGAGGTCCCCTGCCGGGATCCCCTGGAATCTTGTCCGCCTCTTTTGTAGTTTTTTCAGGACCCTGGCTTTCGGCCCTGGATCGTTGCCTCCGTTCCCAGGGGATGGTTCATCATTGCTGGACTGTGCCAGATAGGCCCGCAACGCCTTCGCAAAGCGCTTGGGGAGTGCCACATCCTTCGGCGTCTTCGCCTCCCCAAGTTTCTCTGGCAAGACTCTTGTCTGTTTCTTCAGTCGATAGAGCAGATCTGTGAGATCCAGCAACTGCTTCTTGAGCGCCGCCGTGGCCGGGAAGGCCCACAGCGTCAGCAAAGAGGTCTCTCCGATGTTGCCTGCCGAGAGGTCGGCATCGTCCGCGAACAACGGCAACATGAGGACCGTTGGGATGTTCTCGACCTCCGTGGATTCGGAGACGGGCACCACGGCTGTGGCGGAGACGGACGCCACCGAGCGAGGGGCGCCGGGGCGCGTGTCGTTCCACTCCCTGCTCTGCTCGGGCAGGAACCCGCGGACCCGTGGGCGACCCAGGATGAGTTGGCTCAACGCCTCCACCACGGTTGTCTTGCCGGATGCATTCTCGGAGCCCAGCAGTGTGATGGGTGCCAGCGGTAGATGGACCGGATGGGTGGCAAAGGCCCGGACGCCCACTTGCAGGTCCAGGAGAAGCATGGGAGAGGGGGGGCCGGTTTCCTCCCGTTGCGGAGCCCGGTCGTCCGATTCGGTCACGGTCGCCGGCGGGAAGCTGCTCACCAAACCGGCCAGGGTGCCTGCTGCCTTCCAGATCGCCAGGGAATCGCCCGTGGGGCTGGCCAGGTCCGTTGCCGCGCGGGTGAGCTTTTCGCGGAAATCGGCCAGCTCTTTTGTGCGTTCTCGTACCTCGTCGTCCGACACGGCGGTCGCCGGACCATGAGGAGGCCAGGGCGGCGCCGGCGCATGGGCCGCCAACACCTCCTCGAGCAGGGCTCTCCCGTCCTGATTCGGGTCGTGCCAGATCCAGCGTATCCTGATATCTGCCATGCCAAGGCCGACGTGCCGGAGCGTGTCCTGAAACGCGCGTCGAAAGTCACCGTGGGCTTCGACCAACCTTCCAGGTCCTCCCTTTTCGGAAGGTGCGGCCAGGGCCACGAAGGCCATCTGGATTCCAGGTCGTTGACCCAGCCGGATTGCGTACGGGGAAACGAGGGACAGGTACCGGTGGAGCGTGGCTTCGATATATCGCCCGAAAACGCTGGCTGCGTTCCCCTCGCGTCTGGTTCCGATGCATTCATCCACATCCCAGACCAGGGTCACCAGTCCAGCCAGGGGATCGACCACGCCCAGGAGAGGCGCGGTCTCGTTCTCACAGAGCCTGGCCGCCACCCCATGGATCCCTGTCCGTGGAATTTCTCCGTTGCCGCTCGACAGAGATGTCCAGCCGGCAGAGCTTCTCCCCGATGCTTCGAGAGGACCTGGAGTTCCCGCCCCCATCTTGTCGAGGGTTCTCAGATAGTACCAGGGGGCTCGTTCCGGGATGTGTCCAAAAAAGGCACGCAGCCCCTCGTCCAACGGCAGCAATGCTTCTCGCAGGGTGTTCTCGAATTGTTCCTGGCTCAGGCCGAAGATCACGTTCCATCCTCCACGCGACACGGTTTGGTGTCCGGCGCCTGGGTACGGCTACTGCGCCGGACCGCCAGCCTCCGGTTGCAAGACATGCGGCTCCAGGTACCAGTCGAGCAGGACCAGGTCCTTTCGCGCGTTTCCAACCAGCAAGTGTCTCCTGTCGCCGACCTGCTGTCGCAACCTGGCATTCTCGGGGTCGGCAAGGGGCACGATCCAGGTCCGGGGAGAGGCCAGGGCGCCCAGGGACCGTCCCGGGATTCGGGTGGCCCACTCCCGGAGTGCGCTGCGAAGCATGGGCGACTCGACCCCTTCCTCGAGCGGCCAGGGCCAGGGCATGAGCAACAGGTTTCGATCTCGCAGCAGGGTGCAGGGGTGCGTATCGAGCACGCGAACAACGCCTGTCCAGGGATCGATCTCCAGCGACGGTCGCCCTCGAGCACGCGACCGGGAAAGGACCTCCAGGCAACCGGCAATCTGCAAAGCGTGCGACACAGGTATTTCGTTTCCTGGCGCCTGGCAGGCGATCTCATTCGGTGCAGGCCTGGTCCACGGAGCGTACCACCAGTAGGTCTCGGGGAGGAACACGAACCTCGAGAAGGGAGGACGGGCTTCCGCCAGGGCCGCCCAGCGGGCGGAGGGACCCACAGCTTCGCTCAACAGGGCGACCAACGGGGCCCGGGTCCCATCGCCACAGGCGACCTCGGCCTCGAGACGAGGCGTGAGCCTGCGGGACAGCTCGGCGGCGGCCCGCGGCAATCCGGAGGTCAGCACCGTGAGAATGTGCCTCAAGAGGTGCCATGCGTAGGCAGCCCTCAGGGTAAACCCCGCGTCGGCTCGAGCCGCCTGAACCCTGGCAGGGCCGTCCGGGTGCCGGACCATCATCATGCACGCAAGCCTGGGTTTGGGGGCGAAGTCGGCTGCCACGAGAGGCGCGTGGTGTCGCCGGACCTCTCGAGGCCCTTCATCAGAATGGAAACGGCCGCGCGCTTCCAGGGCGCTCTCCCGGTTCCTTCGTTCCCATTCCTGGATACGCGACCGGGCTGCCCGAAAGGTGACGGTGTCCTCTCCACTGACGCCGAGCAGGAGCACCCGGCTGGTGCGAAACGCATCGCCGACAGCGTCCGCCACCCATTGCGACGCATCCCGCCAGTCGGTCAGGTCCGAGGTGGCGACCAGAAACCCCTCCTCGAGCGCGGCGTCCGCCTGCTCCCTGGTGAGTGTGCCCCGGGCCATCTTTCGCAAGGTATCGACCACGTGGTCCACGCCACCGTGCAGTTTCAGCAGCGGGACCGAGTCCGCCCTGCGAGGATACAGTGCCACATCCCTCGGGCAGTCGAAGCGATGAACCTCCATGCACCACCCATCCTCCCTCGAGCGCGGGTGCGGCGCATTGAGAGAGGATTCGGCGGCGTTGTCGTGGCGGGACACCTGGATTCCTGCGAGCCAACAGCCCACCTCGACGTAGTCGTCCCAGTTCGTGGTCATGACCTGACGGACGATCCCTTCGTACACCAGTCGCCCAAGTGTGATGGGAGGACCGACAGGGTCCAGGGCCCGCATGTGGGTAGGGACACTGCGGCGGATCGCCGATTTCCACTGGTCCAGGGTACGGTACACACCATCCATTCGGTCTGGCAGGAGGTTCCGAAACGGCCCGCAACGTCCGGGCTGCAAGGCGAACGAGGCTGGACCGGGGTCGACCAGGAGGGACTCGATGACCTGCCGTCTTCCAGCCAGGTCGTGAAGGATTTCGATCAGGTCCGTGATGGACGCGCCTTCCCATTCGGGAGGCGTGCGGCCGTCGCTCTCGAGACGGCGCAGGCTTTCGGGCAACCCCTCCTGGCGTTCGAAGATTGCTCGAAGGACCACATCCCGGTACTCGTTGAACAGGGGGGCGCCGTTGAACGCCGCCTTGGTGAAGCCGGCCCCCAGGTAAAGGGTGCGCTCCTGGTCACGAACCGGGTCCCCCGCAGGTGGGTCCAGCGCGCCCAGCCAAACCTCCAGTACTTCGGCGAGATTCATCTTTTCGAGTCCCTGTCAGGCCCGCCCTGGCCGAGCGGGACACCAGGCCGCGATTTCCCCGGGCGCTCAATCCAACAAGATCTCGTCCAACCGCTTCGCCCGTCCCTCCGCGCTCCAGCGGATCCGGGAACGGAAGCTCTTTCCCCGTCTCAGGCGGGTGCGCACTGTCTCCGGCAGCGCGTCGAAAAGGGCTCGAGCATGATCGCCTCGAGCCACCGCCGAGTAGCGGCCCATGTTCGCCACCAGGTCCCCGGTGTTCTTCTTGTACAGGACCCAGGCCTCCTCCTCCCCTTTTTGGGGCGGGGTGTACACCGCCTGCGCGCGCTTCTTCGGGCCGGAGCCCGGGGTCGGTTGCGGGCCGGCTGAAGCCGGTCGAGCCTGCTCCAGGGGCTTCAGACGACCGTACCCCGCAGCGGTCTTGGCCCCCACGCCGTGAACCTGGAGCGCCTCGGTCAACCATTCCTTGACCCGGGGCACCCACGCATCGATCCCCGGGACATCCGCGAACTCGAGCACCACCAGGAACCGCGTCCCGGGCGCAACGGTGAGGGTCTGGCTGGGGACCGGGCTGTCCGTCTCTGCCGGGGCGGGCCTGGGCTTCGCCGATTCGCCCGTGGGAATCGTGTAGTAGTCTCCATGGTGAGGCGTCACCACGTCCAGGGCCAGGGCTGACGGTGAAACGCCGCCTCGAGGCGCGGTCGGCACCCAGAGTGCGTCCCAGAAGTCGACCAGCCCGGCATAAGCTTTGTCCTCATTGTCGAGCTGTCCTTCCTGGCCTTCCAGGCCGTCCTGAACCCACCCGAACAGTGCCCGGACCACATCGTCCGGAACGTGACGGCGGGCCGTGGCCCGGCAGACGCCCTTGAGCGCGGTACCCGGAATGTAGGGAACTCCATAGGTGTGGTGCAGAAGGACGCTTCCCTCCGTGACTGTCGCCCCGGTGGATGGGTGGAGCAGGATCCGCGCCGCCGCCTCCATCTCGAACACGTTGCGACGGCTCCCCGGCGTCTTCCCCAGGGCCGCCTTGCGGTACCGTTCCAGGAACGGGCGGTAGGTCTGCACTGCTCGAGTCTCCCAACCGGGGGAAAGAGCCCGGATCGCCACCCGGAACAGGGCCCGCTTGCCCAGTTGCTCTCCTTTTCCCTGGGCACCATCGCCGGTCCCCGCCTGCCCGGTCAGCGGAATCAAGGCGCGGTCCAGCCACAGACCCACGTGCTCCGGCAACGGCAGGGGATCGCGGTCCAGCAGTGTCTCCACATCCTGCTGCGCCAGGCTCGTCTTTGCCGGGGTGCGGGCGCCCAGCCATTCCGCGAGCCTGCAGGGACGATGGTCCGGGTTCCGGGCCGTCGTGGGCATGTCAGCCATTGTCCTTCCCTCCCGCCTCGGCCTGGTCGGCGTCGTGGAGGTCGCCGCTCGAGACCCCGGTCAATTCCTTTCTCGCGGCCGCAACCCGCTGGATCCACACAGCCGCCTCGATCGCCTGGGCCTGCAAGAAGAGGGTGCGGACCGGGTTGCCGGCCATCTCGGACTCGTTTCTGGGAAAGCGGTTGTCGGTCATCTCTTCGGTGCAACGGGCCAGCAGCTCCATCAGTTCGTGGTCATCCCCCCCCTTTCCCTTGAGGAACAACCTGGTCTGGACAAGACCGTGCCGCCGGAGCATGCCTGCGAGGTTCGCCACTCTCGGGTGGTCGACCAACTTCCGGTACTTGCCGGCCAGGCCTTCCTCCCCTTCCAGGAACCGCACCAGCCGCGCCTCCCGGCGAGAGGACAGGAACGTCTCGAGTGTGGTTGTCTCGGTCATCTCACGCACCTCCTCTTGGACGCAAACGCACGTGGACCCGACCGCTCCCGCCGGTGGACTTGCCCCCGACCCGCAAGAGCGGCGTCCCGGCGAGCATGGTTTCCAGGGTGCCGAGCACATCCGCGGGCGAAATCTTTTCCGGCTCCGCAGCCTTGCCTTGGTCCCCGTTGTCCGCCGCTCCTTCGCCGTCCCGGTCCACGTACTGGGTGGTCCTCCCGATCACCACCCCGTACAACACCGTCTCCGCCGGCAGGTACTCCTCGACCCACGGCCCCGAATCTGCCGCCGTCCCGGTGGCCGGGTCGATCTTCACGCGCGAACGAAGCTCGGTGGAGTACCGGTGCAGGTAGCCGAACACGTCGTCCGAAACGACCGCGACGCGGTCCACGAAGAGGGTCAGCTGCGTCCCGTCGTCCGGCCAGAGCCACTGCGCGAGCCAGGTCCCGAATCTGTTCACCTCGGGCCTGGCCATTTTGCCCTCGAAAGGAAGGCACGCATCCTCGAGGTAGATGTGGGTCTTTCCTTCCTCCCTGGATTTCAAGGCGCTGGATTCGGCCACCAGCACCAGGGGATTTTCCCGGGTGCAGACGCCGAGGAGGGCGTCCAGGTGAGACGTATCCTCCCCCTCCAGGTGCTCCAGGTCGCGCCGCAACCGTCGGAGGAGGTTGGGGCAGGTCACCCAGGCGAAGGTGCCCACCATGGCGCGCACCGGGAGGAACAGCAAGGTGCTGTCCGAGATCACGAGCCCTCCTCGAGCATCGCTTGCCCGCTCCTTGGGAGGTCCGAACGCGGCGTAGATTTGCTTGTGCGTGAGCCCCATCTGTGCGGCGGCGTCGCGCAAGATGCCTTTCAGCGACGAGCCGGGAATGAAGGGGTACAGGGTGTGCACTTCGCGGGCGATGGGGAGGTTGATGTCCCCGGTGCTCTCACCGACCCCGATGTGGACCGGGCTGAGCGCATGGATCGCGTAGAGGCGGAGGTCCTGGACGAATCGCTTCCTCGGCCTCGAGGCGTTTGACGTGGACGTGGTCGCGGCCTGGGGGCCGGGGCCCGCGGTCTCGCCCTGGGCCTGGCCTGTCTTTCCGGAAGGCGGCGGTGTCCTGTTCTTCTTGTTGCGTTTTCTTGCCATGTTTCAACTCCTCTTGCCGTCGGCCCGGTGGCTGCGCCAGAATCCGGGCAACACCAGCCCAAAACCATCTCGCGCCGGGTGTGCGCGCATGCGATGGCGGTCCACGAGAACCTCTCCCTCCGGCTCCAGGGACGCCATCCAGAGCCGCTGAAATACGTCCACCAGTGCAGGGCCCTCGAGCTTCCGACCATTCTCCCAGACCGTGAAGTAGTAGACGCTTCCGGCCGGGACGAGGCGCCGGACCTCCCTCGGTCCGCCTGTGGGCGAGGTCTCTTGCCCCGTGGTGTCCCGGTCCTCCGATTTTTTTGCGGTCGCCTGGAGGTTCCAACCGCTGACCGACACGAACCCGCGGGGGATGCACACAGCGGTCAACTCCAGGGTGATGTCCGGGGCGCCGTCGCGGGCAAGTTGCGGATGAACGCCGGCCAGGCGTTCCCCGCGCTCCAGCCAGGAAGGGAGCCACGCCTGGTGACCCGGTACCTGGGCGAGTCGTTTTCCCTTTTCTGGATCGTTGCCGAAATCGAGCGAGGCGGGGGTGAGGAGCTGGAGCCGGATACCCTCTGCCGGCCCGGCCGGGACCTGGAACCCGGCTCGAGGTCCGCGCTCCGCACCCGGGTCGCCCCGGTCACCCGGGCGGGTCCGGCCGCGGGCGGCCAGGGCCACAACCTCGGCCCAGGTTCCCGCCTCGAGGCGGTCGCCCGGGAAAAATGGGAGCGAATCCAGCCCGGGCAGCCCCGTCCCCTCTTCCACCTGCAGGAAGGAGGGCCGGGATTCTCCTCCCACGACCACGGCCCGGGGAAGCGGGCCCCAGGTGCCTTCGGGCAGGGTGGCCTCCACCTCGAGCGCCAGGTGGACCCGCTCCGGGAACCGGACCCCGGTGGTGGCGTAGAGGAGCCCGGGCTCGGCCGTCTGGCAGTCGGGATCGATGGCCACGTGGATGCGGCTCTCCAGCTCGAGAGCCGGTCCGCGCGGTTCTCGCCAGCCGGGAGAGGTCAGCCCCAGGGAGAAGTACACCAGCTCCTCCAGCGGCCACACCACCTGGTTGGGAGGGTGCAGCTTCTCCTGTTTTTCGTCCTTGTCGGCCAGGGAGACCCAGAGCGGCAAGGGAGCGAGCCCCGGTGGCCAGGATACCCCTTCGTCCCGGTCCAGTGCGATCAACCGGGCAGCATGCACCCGGCCGTCACCATCGACCAGCAGGTCCGAAGGGGGTGGAAAATGGTGTCTCGGAGGCCCCTCGTCCGTGTCTTCCAACACCCACGGACCGCGGATCCGGACGTGCTCGAGCAGGTCCTCGGCGTCCTTACTGGTGACGCTGCTCCGGTCCTGAACGAAACAGCTTCGCACCATGCCCGCGGTGGTGGTCGGGAGAGGCAAGCGCCAGGCGTCCGGCGCCACGCCCGGGATCCCGGGGCGGCCGTCGCCCAGGACCAGGGGGTCTCGAGGGGTCACGATCCATCGTGCCTTGCCTGTCATGACATCCTCCTCCTGGAAACCTTGCGGGCAGCATCGAACGCTCGAGCCGGGGGCCTGCGCTGGCAAGCCACCTCGTTGAGCCGGGCTGCGAGCAGGATCTCGTTGCGAATGGCCAACACGTCCGCCCACCCACGAACCCGCTCCGGGTCGAATCGGGCCGCCAGGGCCGGAGACAGTTTCCAGCCGCTCCGCCGGGTCTTGAGGGCGAGCATGCTGCGTGCCAGGTCGAGCCCGGTCGTGCCCCGGCCGTCCGCTCCCGGCGTGGTGCTCGAGGCATCGTCTTCCTCGAACAGCCGGTAGAGGTGGTAGAGATCGTGGGCCAGGGAGAGGGACAGCTCCCGGCTGCCCGCGGTCTCGGAGAGCTGGCGGCCGGCAGTCGGCTCGGCCGACCCGATGTCGGCTCCCCCACGGGCCTCCACGCGACCCGCACCCGCCTGCTCCACGTCGGACAGGGCTTCCAGCCACAGGTTCAGCCGGTCGACCAGGTCGGAAACCGGGCCGCAGACCAGCCTCGAGGCGCCGCCCGCGGGATCCTCGCGAATGGCCAGGTGACCCACCGGCCGGCCTCCTTGCTTGCGCCGTCGCTTGGCCTCCTGCAACGCCTCCTCCGCCTTGCGTCGCACCGCCCGGAGATCCTCCTTCCGATGGGCCACGACGACTCCGATCGAAAGGGTGGGCCGGGCGCCTTCCGGCAGCTCCAGGCCTTCGTCCTCGGCCTCGCGGACAGCGGTATCGAACGTGTCGGTCAGGCGCGTAGAAACCTCGAGGATCCGATCCACCGGCAGGTAGGCGGTCAGCTCGTCGCCTCCCACGTAGAAGGCGACACCGGAACAGGCCGTCACGTCCTCCCAGGCGCGCTGGGCAAACGTGTCCATGGCGCACACCAGTCGACGCTTCTGGTCCAGGGACCGTTCTCCCAGCTTCTTGAGCAAGGAGCCGATGCTGTCTCCGTCGGCGGAGAGCATGGCATAATAGGAACTCGGAAAGCCCAGGGCTTGGAACAGCTGCTGGACCGCGCTGTTCGCAGAAGAGAATTTGCGCAACACCTGGACTGCGGCTCCTACTACGGAAGTATCCTCTCCTTTTTCTCCGTCCTTCTCGAGGGCTTTGAGGAGCGTGTTCAGGTCCCCGGCCCGGACGCCGCCGAAGCGGTGGCTCCCGGCCTGCCTGGTCTCTCGGTACAGCGCCTCGATCCCTCCCTCGAACAGGAAGCTGGGGTCGAACGGAAATGGGAACTTCTCCGGTTCCTCACCGGTGTCCCCTGGATTCCGCGAGAGTGACGAAAACAGGTTGAGCGCGCGCGTGCGGGACAGTGGTTCGAGGGCGTCTCGAACCTTCGCGAGCACCTCCGGCGCCGCGACCGAAGCCCCCTCGATCCAGGCATCGGCAGCGACTCGAGGCAGGGAAGGAAACGGCCGCCGAGAGCGACCGAAACCGTGAGAGGCTGGCGAATTCCCGTCGTCCGGCGCGTGGAACTCCCAGAACCAGGCGTGCCGCCGGAGCAGGTCGACGGCGTCCAGTCGCTCGTTGGTTCCAATGCCTCGGATCTGCCTCCGGACCCTGACCTTGGCCAGGCGCAAGTGATCGGTGGAAGGGTCGGGTTCGTACAGGACCGAGTCCCGGCCCGGGTCCAGGCTCGACTTGGGCTTGCCCGGCTCGCTGTAGCTTGCCGAGGGAAAGACTCGAGCCATCTTGCGGGCCGCCAGCAGCTCGAGCGCGCGGTCGAAAGCGGCTTCGACCGGGCTGTCATGCTCGTTCTCCCCGGCCGGCTCGTGCACAGGCGTCCAGGCGGCGTAGAACTCGACAAAGTCCCCCGCCGGGATGGCCTCCCGCTGCCGGCGGAACGCGGCGCGGTCGGCTTCGATCGCCTTGAACCAGTTGGTGCTTTCCAGTCGCTTGAGCTGAGTCGCCAGGAAGTCCCGCGACGCCTTCTCGGCCTGGTCGACCAGTTTCCGGACTTCCTCCCCGCTGTCGGCAGAGACCAGGCACTGGATCTTGTTCGAGATCACCGGTCCTTGCCACTCCGGCTGGTTGTCGGGACGAACGATGTCGGGAAAGAACAGATGGTCCTCGAGTTTTTGGAGCACCTCCGCCCGCGGCACCACGAAGGTGACGCCTGCGGCCTTGAGGGACAGGGCGGCTTTCCGGGTCAGCTCGGACAGGAGCCTCGAGGCGTACCACAGGTCTCGGCTCCTCCGCCCTCCGGAGATGAACCGCCCCACCGGTCCCAGGGCCATGGCCAATGCGAATCGCCTGGTCGCGCTCATCGCGTACCCCCCTTTCCCCCGCGTATCACGTACTGAAATCCTTCCTGGTCCTTGAGCCACCGGCACCAGGCCTCCAAGGTGTCGCCGCGAACAGTGGCGAGCCGGCCCCGGATGGGAGGCTGGGCACCCTCGCCGTGCTCGGCCTTCCAGGAGACCGCTTCGGAGGCATTCGCCGCCTTTTCGTCCCGCTTCGCCTTTTTGTCCAGCTCGATGTCCACCTCTGGAATCTCCACGTTCAGCACCAGCACCAGGGGCAGGTACTTTCGATTGGCACAGGCCAGCACCCCGAACCGGACCGGGGACCGGAACCGCTCCAGGGTGTGATGCTGCTGCGTCTGCCCTGAATCCTGCTTCGGCGCCAACGGGAGGATCTGCCCGTTCGCCTTCTGGTCGAACCGATGCTGATAGTGGAACTTCACCAGGAGAGGCATGCCGAACGCGGCTCGAGGCGTCTTCTTGTCGGCGTCCGGCCGGATGGGATGGCCTGCGTGTCTCGATGAGTGAAGAAGCTCCTGGTTCCAGTCTTCCTCGTTGCCCTCTTCCCAGACGAGCTTCATGGCGTCCGCTTCGGGCCAGTAGCTCCGTCCGGGACGGCCGTAGCTGCCCGGAGCACGGCCCACCCCCGGGCCTTGCCGGAACGTTTTCAGGGCGCCGAGGGGTTTCTGGAGTGCACGAAGTGGGTCCTCTCGAGCCTCTCCCACCATCACGGTGGCGCCCTGCAGGGAGGGCCACTCCCGGGAGGAGGCCGTGCCTGTGGTCGCGATTCCAGCGGCGGCGTAGAACCGCTCCAGGTAGTCTGCAACGGCTCGAGGCGTCGCCATGGGCACGGTGTGGAAGATGCCTCGAGCCTTGCCACCGCCCGGCGTTCCGATCCACTCCTGGAGCACGGACCGGGTGTGCTCGAGGACCTCGAGGACTTCCCGGGAGGTTTCTCCCGTCGGAGCCTCTCCGGCGGCGGAGCCGTCCACCTCCTGAATGGTGTGGAGGCGGAGCTGTCCGAAGCCTCGAGTGGTTCGGGCGCCGAGCCCGCCGAAGTGGATCCAGGCCCAGAGGGTGGCCATCAGGCGTCTCAATCCCCTGTCCCGCCACCAGGACAGGAAGTCCGGCCGGTCCACCTCGTCCTCGAGGTTCGCGTTTTTTCGGGGGCCGAGGTCCTCGCCCAGGGCGACCACATCGAGGCGGAGACGGAAACGGAGACCTTCCCGCACCCTGGGGGTGGGCAGGTCTCCAGCAGCGGTCCTTGCCTTGTTGCGTTCTTCCTGGTCTCGTTGCAAGGGAAACAGGCCGTACCCCACGTCGTCCCGGCTACCCAGGCGCCAGTCGGGAAGGGTCTGAAGCCTGGTTCCCCTGCGGCGGTGGTAGCCGGCCGGAAGGTCCTTTCCGGGGTCCACGACCTGGTCGATCCAGAGCCGGGCCCGGCTGGTTCGCGCGTCGTGCTTCCTGGCGTCCTGTTCTCGAGACCCGGCCGCACGTTCTGGATCTGCTTTTTTCAATCCCACGCCGCCCCAGAGAAGGGCCTCGCTCTGGAACAGCGCCTCCGGGTCGGTCTCATCGCCCACCACGCGCCACCAGTCCCTGAGAGCACCGCGGATCGAGGGGATGCGCACCGGGTCGACCGGGTCGGGTTCCCGGGTCTCGGGTCCGCCTCCCACTATCGGGGTGATGGCCTCCAGGTCCAGAACGAGGCGCAGGAGGGGCACCGGCGGGCTCGAGTCGGCCTCGACCCGGGACGTGGGCCCGGAGCCGGCGGTCCGGTCGCGAAGAGGTTCCGGTACAATGGTCAGACGTCTCATGGCGTTACCTCGCTTCCAGTGCTGCCCGGCAGGCCACTCGAGGAAGGCGTTGCAGCGAGGGGCCGGGCCTTGTTTCTGCAGGCCGGGCGCTGCGAGCGGTCTCCGATGGTGTGCCTTGCAGCGGAACCGACGGCAGTATCGCAAGATGAGCAGCCGGTTGCAAGCAGAATGTTGATTTCTGTCCGTTCCTGGTGGCTCCCGCGCCCCGCGCCTCCAGCCGCGCCCGTGGCCGGTGGTCTCACGTTCGAGACCGGCGGCGCCGGGGGACGAGCCCGATGAGCACGAGGAGGCCGGGCAGGAGGTTGCCGGCTTCTGCGGGGCCGGAGGTGGTGCAGTTGCAGCCTCCCTCGAGGTCGCCGGCCGGGGTCGGGGAGACCTGGTCTTCCGGGGTCGGGCTGGGCTCAGGCGTCGGGGAGGGCGGGACCGGCGTGGGGGATGGTTCGAGCGGTTCGGGCGTCGGGGTGGCGAAGTCGGGGTCGCAGGCGTCGCCGACCCCATCCTCGTCCTCGTCCTCCTGGCCGGGGTTCCAGACCAGCGGGCAGTTGTCCGTGCCGTCCAGCACGTAGCCCTCGGGCGGGTCGTCCCCGCAGAGTTCGAGGGGGTAGCGGGGGTCGCCGAAGCCGTCGTCGTCCTCGTCGGCGTGGAACGTGGTCAGGGAGGTGCTCGAGGGATCGGTGTCGTCGCAATCCTCGCTCGAGTCCACGCCGTCGCCGTCCACGTCGGAGTCGCAGAGGTCGCCGATTTGATCATCGTCGAGGTCTTCCTGGTCCGGATTCGAGAGGCCGGGGCAGTTGTCCTCGGCATCGTCCACGCCGTCACCGTCCGCGTCGGGGTCGCAGGCGTCGCCGAGGCCGTCTTCATCGATGTCGGACTGGTCCGGGTTGGGGACGTCGGGGCAGTTGTCCGCCGAGTCCTCGGTGGTGTCGCCGTCCGCGTCGGAGTCGCAGAGGTCGCCGATACCGTCGCCGTCCAGGTCGGACTGGCAGGGGTCGAACAGGTCGGGGCAGACGTCCTCGTCGTTTTCGATGCCGTCGCCGTCCAGGTCGAGGTCGCATGGGTCGCCGATGCCGTCGCCGTCCAGGTCCTCCTGGCCGGGGTTGGGCAGGGTGGGGCAGTTGTCGTTGAACGCGCCCACATCATCGCCGTCGGTATCCTCTCCACACAGGGCCACGTCGGCCACGTCGATCACCACCTGGACGTAGTCGTCGTCGGTCTCCCCCTCGTTGTCGGTCACGGTGAGCCGGACCTGGTAGGTGCCCGAGGCGGTGTAGGTGTACTCCCCGGTGACCTCGGCCGATTGCACGTCGTCGTCGGTGCCTCCCACCCCGTCCGCGTTCACGGAGGTGTCGAAGTCCCAGGCGTAGGAGACGATGTCCGGGGGGTCGCCGAGGTCGTCCTGGTCGAAGGAGTCGGACCCGTCGAACTCGATGGTGTCGTAGGGACAGGCAAGGACGGCCACGCCGGCTTCGGCCACGGGGGGAAGCTCTGCGGTGGGCAGCACCACCGGGACGAAGGAGGCGGAGCAGCAAGCTCCGTACCAGCTTTCGATGAAGTCGCCGAAAAAGATGACCAGGGGCCGGTCCGCGGTCACGTGGACCAGCTCGTGGCTCCAGGAGAAGGAGGCCTGCCAGTAGTAAGGGCCGACGCCCTGCCAGTCGTCCGGGCCGATGTCCACGGTGTGGTCAGCGTCGCCGGTGACGGTCTGGAGGTGCACCGTGGTCGCCGAATCATAGGTGAGGATCTCCATGCCCACGCCGTTGGAGAAGACGAACGACTCCTGCTGACTCGGCCCGGTGGGTACCGTGGAGGTGAAATCCAGGGTGAACCCGCTGGATGAGACGTAGTTCATCCCCGCGTAGACCATCACCGGCCGCGTGGCCTCGATCTCGACGAAGTCGTCCCAGAAGGAGGTGTCGGGGGCCTCCACCTGCGTGCGCTCCCCGGTCGCACCGGGCAAGGTGGCGGTCGCCCAGAACTCGTCCGATTCCAGATGGAACGAGGTGCTCTTGTCCGGGTTCGAGAGGTCCGTGATCACCACGTCGGTGTCGTCGCTGAACGGCCAGATGGTGATCTTCTCCGGTGCATAGAAGTAGTAGTGCGTGCCCAGCTCCCGTCCGTCCTCGCCCGGAGCCAGGGACGGCGGCGTGAACGCCCATCCCGTGGTGCTGGCAATGCTGCTCGAGCCCACCTGCACCATGCTCGGGCGGCTCGTGCGCACGATGATGGTGTCGTAGTCGAATCCGCTGAGCGCGAAGATCTCCACCTCTCCGTTGGAGAACGTGGCGTCGTCCGAGGTGAGCGTCACCGAGTCGTCGCCGTCGGACAGGTCCTCGACCTCCACCTGGGTGGGCGTCTCGTCCCCCTCCACCACGGGCATGAACACCCAGAGGTAGTACTCGGTGAAGCCGTGGAACGTGGTCCCGACCTCGGTGTTGTTGTCCGAGTTGAGCACCGACGCCCAGTCGTTCCCCCCAGGCCTGGCCTTGCCGGTGAAAATGGTGACCGGACGGTCCGAGTTCACCTGGACGTAGCGGGGGACGCCGCTGGTGACCTCCCATTTTTCCCCCTCCTCGGCCAGCGTTCCGGTGTGATAGACGGTTCCGTCCGCCAGGTTGGTCACCGTGAAGGTGGTGTCAGGCTCCCGCGCGAACACGGCAAGCTGGCCCATGGTGAAAAGGATCTGCCCATCGTCCTGGGCCGGCGCCCGGCCCTGGGGCCAGACCAGGCACAGGGTCCACAGCAACGCCACCCACCAGGCCCCCTTCCTCCCCGGGTTCGGCGTTCCGCCCGGTTCTCGAGTCGCCTCCTTTCGTCCGCTTCTCATGCGTGTCACGGTCACCTCCACGATTCAGGCTTGCTCCGTTTCCTCCTTCGCACACAGGTCCATGCTACACCGAGTGTTCCTCGATGTCCAATGACGCCTCGGTCGACCGAAGCTCTCCCCTTCGCGGGGTCGGACGGAGCGGTTTTGCGAGAGAGTTCGAGACAGGTCGAAATCGGAAGGAGAACGTGTCCACGGCGCGGAAACTCAGGGAATCAGGACCTCCTCCCACGTGTTCGCAACCGCGGCTGCCACGAGGTCCCACTTCGGAACGATGTAATCATCGGCGCCGGGGTCGGAGAGGTGCCATCCGCGAAGCCAGGCGCTCTGCTCCACGTGAATAAACCGGCTGTTGACAAAGGAGGTGGGACTCACGTTGCAGGTGTCGATGGTGGAGCCGTTGATGTACCGACCTTGCATGTTGCTGGTCGCACAAAGTCGTTGGATATCGTCGTCGGCGGAAGCGTTGCACGAGGCCACGATGGGGGCGGTATCGTCTCCGTTCGCCAGGGCGTAGGCTTCCACCTCGTCGCTCAGGTGGTCGGTGAACACACGGATGGGCCTGGTCGATGCATAGTTCCCCTCGGTGCCGATCGAGGTGATCGCCACATCGTTCGCCTCGGGCACGTAGCCGTGCAGTTGGATGTGGTAAACCATCCAGTCCTGATCGTGCACCCGCCGGGTGAAGGCGTGGTACAGGCTGTCGATGTTGTGGGCCATGTCCGATTCCCGGTACGAGTTGTCGCAGGTGGACAGGGCCGCGTTCGCCCGCCGGTGCGTGGTGGAAAGGGAGAGATAGCGTGCATCCGCGAGCTGAAAAACCGCCACCGCCTCGGCCGGCGTGTACTTGTCGTTCAGAGGGTGGGGCGCGCTGACATGGACCACGCGCGAATAGGTGTGGGACTCGAGGTAGTTTCTCACACAGTAGATGCCGCGGTACACGCTCGGGTCGGGATCGTCCGGGGAGTCATTGGGTTCCACCTTGCCGATGATACAGTAGTACTCGTTCGTGTACTCCCGGCTGAAGTCCATGTCCAGATCCACGATCTTGACCACCTCCATGTCTGCCTGGTAGGCGTTTTCCTGGGCAGCGCACATGTCCCCGGCAATCAGGTCATCCACCGCATCCTCGAATGCGGTCAGAAACGCTGCACTCGGAACCAGGTAGTCCTCGGAATCCTCGGCCGCCACCGGCCAGTCGTCCACGAACTCGGAAAATGAGGTCTCCACCACCCGAAGCGGCTCGCCCGTACCACATGACAGGGTCTCCGCTTCACACCGCCCCAACGAACACACCGGGAACGACGGGTCGGTGCATTCCGCGCTGGATGTGCATTCGGCCACACACATCCCCGCCGAGCAGACAGGTGTGCCCGAACCCGGGCAGTCGGCGTCGGTGGTGCACTCCGCGTCGAATATGCAGTAGTTGTCCTCATCGCAGGTATAGCCCGAGCCGCAGTCCGCGTCCGTGGCGCAGCGGCCGGCAGCCAGTTCACACGCCTCCGTGTCGTGATTGCAAACCTCCCAGTCCTCGCACTCGAGTTCCTCGCAAGCGTTCGGCTGCTCCTCGGCCACACAGGCGCCGTTGGTGCACACCGGGAAGGCCGGATCGGTGCAGTCGGCGTTGGTAAAGCACTCGAGGGCCTGGACACAGGTGTTGTCCTCATTGCAGGCATAGCCCGAGCCGCAGTCCGCGTCCGTGGCGCAGCGGCCGGCAGCCAGTTCACATGCGCCTGTGTCCGGGTTGCAAACCTCCCAGTCCTCGCACTCGAGTTCCTCGCACACTGAATCGCCGGTCTCCCCGCCACATGCCTGGAGCAGGAACACCAGCGCCAACCATCCGTAGGATCTTGTCATAGTCGGCTCCATTCCTTTGTGTTGCTCTGTTCATCGCGTCACCGTCGTAGGCTATTGACCGAAACGCACCCAGTATGTGGAAAGGGCTTTCATACCTTTCCGGAATCCCGCAGGCAACCATTGTTGACAGACCGAACATCGTCCGGCCTTTCACCGAAACCACGTTCCCCGACCGCGTTGTGGCCGAATCCGGCTTCGAGACAGGAAAAACATCGTGGCGGCCTCCCGTCGTGCGGCCTCGAGGGGCCGGCCAACTGGTGGAAAGATCTCGGGCCGGGCTCTCGAGGCCATGCTCGAGTCATGCGACGAACTCGAGCACGCCTCGACAGCGCGGAGGCGTCACCCATGAGTCCGATCGAGGGCCGTTGCAGGGGCGCTGCGCGGGGAGTTCAGGAACCCCGTGGGCCTCCAGTGACCGGCCCGGCGGCGTTGTGCAAGACGGCGCCGAGCCTTGTCAAGGGCGGCCGGGAGGCTTGCAATAACAGCGGACTGGACAGTTCAGTGACGATTGTAGTAGGATTGATCATCATGCTTGTTGTTGGTTGGATACCTGTCCGGTTTTCGGGCAGGTCAGGAGGCGGGCGCGGTCCGGTTCGCTCCTCGAGGGGAAGGCGGGACCAGTGAGCTGGCACCTTTCTGACCGGTGGTTCCTCTCATGCAACAGTCACCGAGAAACACTTGTCCGCTTCCCCACGCACTCGACAGCAGTCCTTGTCAAATATTCGAGGCCAGGCCTTACCGATTCCAACGCCGTCCGCGAGGAAGGCGCCCACAGAACCCTGAGCAGGGCGAAGAACCCAGGGGGTCTTTCGCTGTTCCCGCAACACCCACAAGAGAAGGAGAGAGTGACCATGCCACGTTGCATCCTGGCTGCGCTGTGCCTGCTTTTGCTGGTCGCCTGCAGCGGAGCGTCCACTGACGACGATGACGCAGGGACAGAGTCTCCACCTCCTGCCGGAAACACGACTCCGACTCCGGGATACCGGACGCCGACGCCCGAGGCTACCGCCGAGGCCACCCCGACCTCCCCACCAGCGAGCATGACCACGCCGACGCCGGAGCCGGTTCCAGAAGCGACGCCGACGCCGGAGCCGGGTCCAGAAGCGACGCCGACGCCGGAGCCGGGTCCAGAAGCGACGCCGACGCCGAAGCCGGGTCCAGAAGCGACGCCGACGCCGAAGCCGGGTCCAGAAGTGACGCCGACGCCGATACCCTTGGTGGACGCGGATGGGGACGGGGTTCCTGCGGGCGAGGATTGTGACGACACCGACCCTGCGGTTCATCCGGGTGCGCAGGAAGTCTGTGACGCGGCCGACGTGGATGAGGATTGCAACGGTTTGGCCGACGATCAGGATCCTGGAACCTCGGAGAAAGGCAAGACTCGTTATTACCTGGACAGGGACGGAGACGGCTACGGGGACGAGGACGATGCGGGTGCGTTTTACTGTGACGATCCTTCGAACGCCGGTTTGGCCTGGGTGACCGAGCACACCGACTGTGACGATCTGAATGCGGATGTGAATCCCGGTGCTGTGGAGGTGTGCAACGACGGTATCGACGACGACTGTGATGGCAAGGCGGATGAGGACCTTCTCACCCAGTACTTCAGGGATGAGGATGTGGACGGCTACGGTGTGACCGGGGACAGTGTGATGATCTGCAAACCGGTCTATCCCTATCTTGCGACAGAGGGAGGGGATTGTGACGACGCCGAGGCCGGGGTTCATCCAGGGGCGCAGGAGGTGTGCGATCCGGAGGACAAGGACGAGGATTGCAACGGCGTGGCCGACGACGATGATCCAGGGGTGGACTCGACTTCGTTGCTGGAGTACCACCCGGACCGGGACCAGGACGGGTACGGGGACGAGGAGTCCAGTCAGCTTGCCTGCAACCCGCCCGGGGCGGATTGGACGCTCGACGGAACCGACTGCCAGGACACCGACCCGGATATCAACCCCGGCGCAGTCGAGGTGTGCGATCCGGACCACAAGGACGAAAATTGCAACCTCGTCTCGGACGACGACGACTATTGGACCGACCCGAGCAGCAAGACGATGTATTATCCCGACCAGGATCAGGACGGGTACGGAGACGAGAATGCCGAGGGAGACGCCTACTGTGAAGACCCTTCGACCGGGGCGTTCGTGTGGGTGAGCAACCGCGCCGACTGCGACGACACGGATCCCCTGGTTCAACCCGAAGCGTCCGAGGTGTCGGGTGACGGCGTGGACAACAACTGCGATGGGAGCATGCTGCTCATCGGGGAACTCGACCTGCGCGAACCCGATGTGATTCTGCATGGGAGTAGCCCCGCGGGGGCGTCGGTGGCCATCGCGGGCGACCTGGACCACGATGGATACGATGATCTCGTGGTCGGGGACATCGGAGAAGACACCATGCCTGGGTGGGCTTACGTGTGGTACGGCCCGGTGGAAGATAACTATCCGTTTCTTATATGCGATGTTAAGTTGGAGGGAGAGAACGAAGCTGGTGCCTTCGGTTGTGTGGTCGCTCGAGGAGGTGACGCGAACGCGGACGGACGTGATGATTTCCTGGTGAGCGACTGCGCGGACGATGAAGGGGGCGAGAATGCGGGGGCCGCGTATCTTGTTTCGGGGGCGCTGAATCCGGTTATCGACGTGACCGACGCGGCATACAAGATGGCGGGGGTGGATGAGAACGACCTGGCAGGCTGCTCGATCGCCTCGGCCGGGGACGTGAACGCCGACCACGCGGACGATGTGATCGTGGGGGCCATGGGCGTGGAACCGGGAGGGGCGGCCTACTATTTCGCGGGGCCGATCTTCAGCGTGAAGCCCCTGTCCACGGCTTATGCCGTCATGACCGGGGACAACCCGGGCGACGAGGTGGGCTGCTCGGTGGGCGGCGCAGTAGACCTGAACGCGGACGGGATGGACGACCTCTTGATCGGCGCCCGGGGGTACAGCGATTCTCGAGGCGCGGTCTACATTTTTTACGGGCCGGTGTTTGGCAACAACAGCGTGAGCGAAGCCGATGCCGTGTTCGTTGGAAAGCAGGTGGGCGGCGAGGTCGGATACTCGGTGGCCGGGGTGGGCGACGTGAACGGTGATGGCTACGACGACGTGCTTGTCGGCGCGCCCCACGTGGACGGGGTCGAGTCCAACGCCGGTGCCGCCTTCCTGGTGCTCGGTCCAGTGAGTGGAACCATAAGCACGGAAAAGGCGGACGCCACGTTCCTGGGCGAACATGAGTCCGACCATGCGGGAGTTACGGTTGCTGGTGCGGGCGACGTGAACGGA
Organism: uncultured Gammaproteobacteria bacterium; assembly: GCA_964418585.1. Classification (GTDB taxonomy): domain Bacteria; phylum Myxococcota_A; class UBA796; order JAJRTE01; family JAJRTE01; genus JAJRTE01. The sequence continues at coordinate 22,867 of CAYQMG010000113.1, forward strand.
GACGGCTTCGCCGACCTGCTCATCGGTGCCTCGTGGGAAGGAAGCGGGGCCACGAAAGGAGGTGCGGTTTATCTCATCCTGGGGCCGGTTGAGGGGGTGATGAGCCTGGCGGATGCCGATACCAAGTTCGTGGGATACCGCGTCGACGGCATGGCCGGCATGGCCATTGCAGGGGGAGGTGACCTGAATGGAGATGGCTACGACGACGTGGTCATCGCCGCCCCCATGGGCTCGTTGGCCGAGGTTTATGTGATATTGGGCACCGACAACGCCTACCTGGGCATCGGAAACTGATGGCAACCCTCGGGCCTGCCCCCCCGGGATGGGAAGGGAACTCCCGCGCAAGCCTGGGGCGGGTCAGGTCCCCCCGCCGCCACGGCAGGACCTGCCCTCGAGCCCCACGGGCGGCTTCCGGAACGCCGGGCCGTGGGCCGACGTGTGGAACGGGGACAATCGCTACAACGGGTAGCCCCAGCTCATGTTCTGGCCGTCCACGAGTGCCGTGTTGGGTGTGTTCAGCGTGTCCACGGTGATCACGGACCCACCCCATACGAAGCTCCTCCGCTCCTGCGGGTCCTCCTCTCCGATCGGGTCCTCGGCAAGCTGGTAGGCCCAGGAGGCATAGTAGTCATAGTCCATGACCAGGCCTCCATACATGAAACTGCCGCCCCACACAAAGCTCGACCGATCCCAGGCATAGGCGCCCGCCCAGACGAAGTCCTCGCCCTCCAGATCCATGGCCACCTCCATCTCCGGATAGATGACGCCCCCTCCCCAGGCGTAGGCCTCGGCATCCTTCCACGGAGCCTGCATGGTGCGGAACGGTGCATCCCCGGAAATGGCCCGCCACTCCCAGAAGAACATCTGGTTCCAGCTCCAGTCCTGCCCTGCTATCTCGGTGTAGGGCACCGGCAACGTGCCTCCCTCCGGAAGCATGGGATCCCCTTCCTCGAGCGTCGTGATATCCCCCCGGAGCGCCGCGGCCATCTCCACGGCTCCGGCCACGTTCACCCGGCCGGCTCCCTGATCCAGGACGCCCACGTCCACGAACGGGATGGCCGTGTACTGAAGGATGGCCTTGACCAGGTTGGGGGTGAGCGAGTGATTCTGCTGGAGCATCAGCGCCACGGTCCCGGTGATGATGGGAGCTGCCACACTCGTCCCGTGGAGATAGTAGTACTTGCGCGTGCCCTCGATATGGGTCTGCGGGTAGTAGCTGTAAAGGTGACTGTTCGGATAGACCACGCCTTCCAGATAGGTCCCGGGCGCCACAATGTCGGGCTTGAGCAGCATGTCACACGTGTCCTCGGTCTCCCCGTAACACCCCAGCGTCGGACCTCGAGAAGAGAAGTTCGTGATGATGTCGTCCGAAAGGATGTTGGTGCCTCGAGTGTCCGTGGCACCCACGGTGATCACCTTGGGATCGATGGCCGGGCTGAGGATTCCGCCGTATACTTGCTCGCCAAGGTCGTTCGTCCCATAATTCCCGGCCGCCACCACCACCACGATCCCGGCATCGACCGCACGCTCCACAGCAGCACACAGCGGATCCGTCCGATACGACTCCCCCGGCGTCGTCCCCAGGGAAAGGTTCATCACCCGAATGTTGAACTCGGCACGATGCTTGATCACACGATCGATGGCTGCAATCACGTCACTCGTGTCCCCGTTCCCGTCCCGGTTGAGCACCCGCAGCGCCATGATGTCCGCGTTGCGCGCCAGCCCGGCCCACACCTCAAGGTAGTCCGACTGACACCCATTCCCCACCGCCATGCTGGCCGCGTGACTCCCGTGCCCATGCAGATCCCCGCCCATGATCTCGTCCCGACGCCCCAACGTGTCGTCCGTAAAATCCTCCCAGTAAACAACCCGAGACTCGGTGGGCGCGGTCAGTCGACGAAAAGCACAACTCGTCCGGAAAATCCCCGAATCGAGAATGGCCACCCCAATCCCTCCCCCGTTGATCCCTGACGGGTTCGCCACCGACGCTATCACTTGACTCGCACCCGTCGTGATCGCCAGATGGTTCGGATCGTTCGGCTCCACAGACGCCGTACTCTTCATCGCCGGCTCATAGCTCGCTACATGCACCGTCCGGTCCGGCGACACCCACTTCACCCGATCGTCCGACGCAAGAGACGAAATCCAACCAGCAGGCACTCGAGCCGCAATGGCATCGATACCCTCCAGTATCCGCTTGATCCGCAACGGATACCGGTGCGCCAGGGCATCCACCACCGTCTCCACCGGGCTCGAGGTCTGGATGATCACCTTCAACGTCTGGTCCGGGTCGGCTCTCTCCAACGTGCGCCTCAGATCCAGAGCCATGCGAACTCCAGCCTGCGTCCCCATGGACCAAACCCCTCGGTCCTCCACCGCGTGCGAGTCCTTGGCCATTCCCGGCCCGCCCGGCATGCCCGCCAGGCTCAACAAGATCACGGCTCCCACCCAGGAAGCTCCCACACCGTGCCTCGTTCCTCCTTCCATGACGTCCTCCTTCGGCGTTCTTTCAGGGCCGGTTCGGCGAGACGGCCCCTCCGCCCCGCCGGCCACAACCACGAAATGGTCAAGGTCCTGTCGGGTATCACCTCCTCTGCTATCGGACCTCACACCCTTCACCTTTAGACTTTATCCACAGATTCGTACCCCGCTGTCCACAGGACATCCAGATGGCCTCTGCCTGCCACACCTCCATCGAAATGACGGCGCCACGCAGACTGTACAATGCAAAACACGCAGCAAGTACACCGGGTTTTGTGACTTCGTCCAAGATGGCGAAACAGAATGGTCATCGTCAGAAAAACCTGGATGTCAAGCAAAACGATCGTCGTTTGCTGTCCACACCCCACCAAACGACGACTGGGAAAAGACATCCAGAGAATCGGTGGTCGTATCCGGCCGCCCACCCAGGAGTTCGCGCGATCGAAAAAATGAGAGGAACGAATCGGCGCACCCCGGCGCTTCGGTCGCTCACGTCCGGGTCGACACCCCCCCCGGGCGTGCAACGAACGCCCGGGCGACGAGTTGCGTGTACCGGAGCACCACCGCGGCCTGGAGCACTCTGAAGCGGCGGGCTTTCTCCTGCTCCGGGACCCGGCCCGGGAAGGTGGCCGCCGGCGTGCCTGGACGAGGGGTGAAGGCAAACGGGACGACCAGGTGGAAATGGGGGACCATCGCCAGGGTCCGGCGGAAATCCTCGCGGGATTCTCCCGGGAATCCGACCATCAGGTGGGTCTTGAGCACCAGGTCCGGCGCATGCCTGCGCAGGCGCTCGAGCGCACGGACCACGAGGCCGGGAAGGTAGTGTCTCCCCATCCTCTGCACCACGGCCGCACTCCCGGACTGGAGGGGGATGTTGACGTTGACCACACGCGGGTCTGCCAGCAGTGGCTCGAGCCGATCATGGAGCCGCAGGAACCAGGCGGGCTCGAGGTAGTTGATCACCAGGCGAAACGACGCAGGCTCCCCGAGGATCGCCTCGAGCAGGTCGGCCGCGTCCAGGCCGAGGTCCTGACCCCAGCAGCCCACATCATCGGCGACAAGCCAGAAGTCCCGGTCTCCGGCCTCGAGGCCGGCCCGGAGTTCCTGCACGATCGCCTCGAGCGGCTTGCTCTGCAGCGCACCTCGAGCCGTGCGGACGGCGCAGTAGGTGCACGTGCCGGAGCAACCGCGTGCGACCACGATGGCCCGGAACCTTGCGTCGAACGCGGCGGTTTTGACCACGTTGTGCAGGGGTTGGCGCAGACCGCCGGTGCGTCGTTCGAGGGCGAAGTACCAGGGTGCGACCCGAAGGAGGAGTCGGTTCTCGATGCGGGTGGATGAGAGGTCTTCCTGGTCGGCCCTGGGGGGTGGAGGGACGGGGGGCGCCGGAGCCTCGTTTCGAGCCCCCAGGAGCTTGCCCAGGGCAGCCACGTCCCCAGCACCGGCCGTGGGACCCTTGAACACAGCCTCTAGCGCGCCGGGAGCGATGGCCGGCAGGCAGCCGCTGACGATCAGGCGCTTGTCCGGGAATTTTCGGGCGAGTCGGACCACGGTGTCCAGGGATTCCGCCTCGGCTCCGGCGCTGAATCCGCAGGTGTTGACCACCAGCACGTCCGCAGCCTCGGGCGCCTGAACGTTCTCGTAGCCCATGCGAAGGGCCAACCGGCGATAGAGTGCGGTCTCGGTCAGGCTGCTCTGGCAGCCTCGAGCGGTCGAGCAGAGGTGGATTTTCGGTCCTGATGAGGATGTCACGATGTTGCGCACCCGTTCTGTCCCGCCCCGCCTGATCGCTGTGTCGCGTCGAGGGATCATTGTGCGGCCGGGACTCCGGGAACGCAAGCGCAAAAACGAGAGCACCGGAGGTCATCGGAAGCAGAGGGAAGGCCACGACATGGGAACGCCGGCGGTCCGGACCAGCAAGGTCGCCCCGCCCGATTGACCGACCTGGCGGAAGCCGTTGGCCTCGAGATCGTCGACCCAGGGTGAGCCGTCCCGGAGGAGCGCCCAGGACACCGAGTCGATCACGGTGCGTCGATCCCGGCTCGAGCGAATTTCGTCAGCGTCAAAGATGACGAGCCGGTTGGCCAGGGCCGAGACGAACATGTCGTCGGTGAGGACCGGAGCATCGTTCGGGATGCGCAGGATGAGCGGCCAGGCGCTGTCGGTGCGGGTCTCCGGTCGCATGGTTCCAGTGAGAACTCGAGGTGCGCTGTCGAGCCCGGGAGGCGGGGTGTGATGAAGGACTGCGAGGTTGGCGAGCAGGAGCGTGCCCGCGGCGATGCGTGCAGGGACCGGGCCGGGAGCCGGTCTCCCATGGCCTTGCCCGGCGGAGCGTGAATCCGGGTCTCGGTCCGCAGGCGTGTCCGACCTCCTGGTGGCGAGCAGGCGAATCGTGGAGGCGGCGATGTGGGCGGCTCGAGTCAGGCCGCTGCTCCATGCAAAGGCGACCGCGGCAGCGGTGGGTGCGAGGTAGTGGAAGGATTCCGGGGTGGCCAGGCCCTCGGCATAGCATGCGGTGAGCCAGTTGAGCAGGGCGGGGGCGGCGCGCAGGGGTGCGAGGAGCACCGCGATCAAGGCCGGTCCGGTGGCGTGCACCTGGTAGGTGAGCACCTCGAGCGCTCGAGCCGGATGGCCCTGGGCTGCGCGGGCGAGGGGAAGGAGGTGGGAGGTGTCTCGAGCCATGCGTTGAAGTGTGTCGGAGAAGTCGACAAAAGGGGAGAATCCACCGAGCGCGGTCGTGACCAGGCCCAACCAGGCGAGAATGGTGAGGAGGAGCAGACCGGCGCCCGCACGTGCTCCTGGCAGGCGTCGGGTTTCCCACGCCAGGGCGGGGAGGGCTGCGAGCATGAACCAGGCCACTTCCTCGCGACAGGCCAGGGCTGCCAGGCACCAGAACAGGGACCAGCCGACCCGGCCCCGAAGCGCTGCGGCCCAGCAGGCCAGCATGAACGGGGCGGCGAGACTGAAGGTCCGAAAGTCGGTCACCGCCATGGACCAGACCAGGGGGAGGGTCAACCAGGCCCAGGCCGCGAGGACGGCGGTGCGACGATCGCCGGTGGCGGTTTCGGCCAGGGTGTAGGCAGGAACAGCGCCCAGGGCGAGCACGACCGCCTGGCCGGCCAGGAGCGCCTCCATGGACGGCCACCAGCGAACCAGGGGCACGAACAGGCCCAGAATGGGGTCCAGGTGCTTCCCGGCCCACAAACCGGCGCCTGACTCGGTGGCAAGCAGGGTCCGACACGGGGCGATGCCGAACGCAGCCTGCCATGCCCGTTGCAGGAAATAGGCCTTGTCCAACGGATTGATCTGATCGAACCGCCAGTGAAGCCCAATGCTGGCAGCAGAAGCGAGCAGGGAAAAGACCAGGATCCCGGTCGCGACCAGCACTGCCGATACCCGGCGGCTCAGGTCAGGCGCCCCCGGGCTGGAGGGCTCGAGTTCGGTGGGCCGTTGTTGCATGAGGCTCGTTTTTCGCCCAGGGGAAGGCTCCCTTTCGGTTCACTCCGCGTACAGCAAGCACCCGGACCGGTGCTCGAGAAACGGTTCCAGGTCCGGCGCCCAGGTGGCCTCGAAGTCCTCGAGCGGAATGTCCAGTTCCACCCCTTGGCGGATACCCGGACCTCCACCCAGAAGATCGATGGCAAGCCGATCCGAGACGAATTCGTAGGGATCGGTGCGCCATCGAAATGTGTCCGGATGGAGCCTGCGAAGGTGCTTGAGCAGGGCCAGGCCGGCCAGGACCGGCTTGAACACGTCCCGATCCATCACGTGCGTCTCGACTCCGGCACAGCGCGTACCGGCGTGCTTGTGAAACATGGGCGTGAACCAGGCCGGTCGCCATCGCACCCCGGGGAGATCCTCCGCGTTGAGTGCGTGGGCGAGTGCGTGGGGGTCCACCCACGGAGCCCCGACCAGGTGAAACGGTCGGGTCGTGCCCCGGCCCTCGGACACGTTGGTCCCTTCCACCAGGCACATGCCCGGGTAGAGGAGGGCGGTCTCCAACGTGGGCATGTTGGGGGAGGGCTGTACCCACGGAAGGCCGGTCTCGTCGTACCACATGGTGCGCCGCCATCCTTCCATCTCGATCACGACCAGGTCACAGGCGACGCCGCAGTGCGCCTGGAAGTACCGGGCCAGTTCTCCAACCGTCATGCCGTGGCGGATGGGAAGGGGGTACCGTCCCACGAACGAGGAAAAGGCCGGATCCAGGAGGTTGCCTTCCACCCGGGTCCCGGTGATCGGGTTCGGCCGGTCGCACACGATGAGCGGAATGTCGGCCTCCCCGGCCGCTTCCATGCAATGCGCGAGGGTGTAGACAAACGTGTAGTAGCGGGTTCCAATATCCTGGATGTCGAACACGAGCACATCGAGATCCTCGAGGTGTTCCGGCGCCGGCTTCAGGGAGGTTTCGTCTTCTCCGTAAAGGCTGACAACCGGCAGCCCGGTCCGCGCGTCCACCTGGTCCTCCACCGCGACCATGTCTTGGAGGTCGCCCCGAACCCCGTGTTCCGGTCCAAAAAGCCGGACCAGGCGCAACGCCGGATCCGCCGCCCACAGGTCCACCGTGAACTCGAGCCGCGCATTGACCGAGGTGGGGTTCACGATAAGCCCGATACGTCGGCCCTCGAGGTGCTTCCGTTTCTCGGAAAAAAGGATTTCGATTCCGGTTCTCATGCGCCCATGCTCCCGCTTGAAGTGCCTCGCAGGGAAGTCCTGTTGGAATCAGCGCCGCACCGGCGGCTCGGCCGGTGTCCGCCGGGTCGCTCTGGGGTATCATAGCACCAAAATCGACCGGTCGGGCCACGGATTCTCATGCCCATACCCCGCGCTCCCTCGGGCCTCGAGCCCCGGCAGGGTCCGGCGCGCGGCCCGGTTCCACCGCTTGCTCGAGTCTCCTCTTTCCGGTTGAGCCCGGAAGGGGACCGTTCGTTGGACTTGCGCACGCCTCGCCCGCGGTGTAGATAAAGGTGACAGGGCAATGGTGCAATCGACGACAAGGAGAACAGGGGATGAAGTGGTCCCGTTCGATGTGGGGAGTGGTTCTGGCCGCGCTCTGTTGCGTATCCACCTCTGGTTGTGCGACTCGAGTTCGACTCAAGGTGCTGGAGCCCGCTGCGGTCTATGTCCCATCAGATATTCGGACACTGGCCGTGATCGACAGGAGCCGCGCCGGGAACGCGGCGCAGGGGATTGCAGCGGCCGTGGAAGGGGCGTTCTCCGGCGAGGCCCTCGGCGTGGACGCCGCAGGCCGCGTGGAGGCAATCCACGGCTTGACCGGAGTGCTGACAGAGTCGCCCCGGTTTCGCGTGGTTCAGGTGATGTCCGACTCGGACCTGGTGGACGCCGACCTGTTCGGCCGGGAACTGTCGTGGCGGGCGGCCAAGCGCGTCTGCGCCCAGGTCCGCTGCCAGGGCATCGTGGCGCTCGAGGCGTTCGATTCCGATTCCACGTTGATGGAGAACAGGCGTACCCGCGAGGAGGTCACCGAGGACGGACGAACGGTCAAGAAGACCGTGTACGAGGTCTCCAGGAGTACTCGAGTCACTACCGGATGGCGGGTGTACGATACCCGCCGCATGACGGTCCTCGATCAGGTCTACGACGTGGCGGCCACGGACACCTGGACCGAGGAAGGGGACACCCTGGAGGAGGCTCGGCGCAAGCTGCCGTCCCAGATGGAGACGGTCCAGCAGATCGCGTACGACATGGGCGAGGACTATGCCCGCCGGATCGCCCCCTCCTACGTCTATGTGGTCCGGAAACTCTACACTCGAGGCGATCCGAGATTCAAGCAGGCCAACAACTACGTGAAAGCCCAGACCTGGGACCCTGCCGTCCGCCTGTGGGAAGAGGTGGCCCGGGAGCAGGACCCGAAACTGCGCGGCAAGGCCAATTTCAACCTCGCCCTGGCCGCCGAGGTGGTGGGAGACCTGGAGCGGGCGTTGAACCTGGCACAGGCCGCCCTCGAAGACCTCAACAACCGGCGGTGCGTGGAGTACGTCCGCATCCTCCAGGACCGTCTGGCCGCCCAGGAACTCCTCCGGCAACAGATGGCACACCCGCCGCCACGCCGGGGGTCCCTCGAGTATCGGCGTCAATCCCCCCAACAATCCCCTGAAACCACGCACCAGGAACCGCCGTCGCCTCGCGGAAGGTGAGAAGACCCTCCAGGCGACGGAGGCTGCACCGGGCCGACGGCGTTCAAGCAGCGGCCGATCGTCCCACACACGCCTGTTACCGCACATCCTGGTCGCACCCGCGGGCGGGACCGGGGAGCCCCGCTGCAATGCGTGCCCCGGCCCGGTGAAGCCCTGCAGTTCCACCGGCCTGAGTCGTTCGTCGAAACGGACCAACCGCTGCACCCACTCCACCCCTCGCGCACCAGCACCTGCTCGGCAAAAGGTTCATGTCCTCCTGCATGGAACAACGTAGTGCGTCGTGCGAAACCCCGCCCCCACCTCCCGATTGCCGTTCCCCGTTCCCCAGTGCTCCGAGAAAAGAGCCGGGGTGAATCGGCAGTGACGCGCGGCGTCGTATCCCCCCGGAAATGCGTGAGTGCCGAGCACCGTTGCATGTGTGGGGGCCAGGGTTGGGGTTCGGTTCCTGGAATACACCTTGCAACGCGCGCGTTGCGCGCTTCCGCGCCATTCCTCATTGTTCTCGAAAATGAATTCGATCTGGTACACCAGGGTCAATCAGGGCCATACCAGGGTGAATCGCCACCCCATCACGTCGACCATGCCAGCATACCGGGTCGAACATGCCGGCCCCCCAAGACCAGGAACGACAGGCGGCAGGTCGAGGAACGACAGGCACCAGGTCGAGGAACGACAGGCACCAGGTCAATGGTCGACAGGCGGCAGGTCGAGGAACGACAGGCACCAGGTCGAGGATCGACGGGCCCCAGGTCGATGGTCGACAGGCGGCAGGTCGAGGAACGACAGGCACCAGGTCGAGGAACGACAGGCGGCAGGTCGAGGAACGACAGGCCCCAGGTCGAGGAACGACAGGCACCAGGTCGATGGTCGACAGGCACCAGGTCGAGGGTCGACAGGCGGCAGGTCGAGGAACGACAGGCCCCAGGTC
>CAYQMG010000114.1:0-12759 GCA_964418585.1 uncultured Gammaproteobacteria bacterium
GGAGAGTTCTGATGACCCGCTCGAGACCATTCTTCATTGCATGCCTCGCGCTCGGCACTCTCACCACCATGGCCTGCGACGAGAACGTGCGTCCGCGCAGCCTCGTGGACCAGTTCAAAATCCTGGCCGTCCAGGTCGACCCGCCCGACGTGGGACTCCTGAGCTTGAACAGGACCATTCGCGTCACTTCCTTGCTCGTCGACCCCACCGGGTACGATGGTCCTGTCGAATATGCTGTCATCGCCTGCACCAACTACGACGGCGTCATCGGCTGCCTCGAAGAGGCTGCCATGGTCACGGAAACCGACCTCGAAAACGGACAACTCGACCTCACCGAAGATGAATACCGTGCCTTCTTCTCCACCTTCGTCAAGCGCGGTCGCCTGGAAACCCATGGCCGGTATGCCGAGTTTCACCAGAACATCGAAATCCCGTTCAACCTCTACTACCTGATGACGGAGTACGGATACACCGACATCGAGGCCAAGGTCTACGTCCTCGCCTGCATGGATGACGCTTGCCCCGTGCTCGACGACATCGACGCATTCCTCGCGCAGGACCCCACCGCGCCCACAGGGGAGGAACTCCTGTACGAGATCTCCGTGCCCGACGCACTGACCTCCGGGGCCCCCATGGACCGTTCCACACTTGCGCGCAAGAGCTACCGCGTGGTCGAGATGCGGGACAGCTCCTCGAACGACAATCCCGACATCGCAGCCTGGGAGTTGGTGGGCTGTGACCAGGTCATCCTGTCAGATCCCGATACCACCAGAACGTGCACGCTCGAGGCCACCATCGACCCGGACGAGTCCTTGCAAGTCTATGCTCCGTCCCCGGATTCCACTCTCGAAAGCCAGGAGGTCGCAGTGGTCCGGTTCTACTCGACGGCGGGGGAAATGACCCCTCACAGCGCCCAGTTCTTTGTCAATGGTCCCATGACCCAGTCCTCGACCTTCAAGCTCTACCCGGGCGAGGACCCGGAGGTCATTGATTTTTATCTGGTCCTGATGGATTCTCGAGGGGGGCTGGACTACGTGCCCCTGGGGGCGGCGATCGAAAAGTAATCGTTCGGCGGATGCAGTCTGCGCGGCGCCGACGGTGATTCGGCGCAAGGAGGTCCTGGGATGCAAGTGTTCGTGCTGATGGCCGTGGTTCTTTCCCCGATTCTGGCAGGCGTGGCAATCCACATGATTCGCAGGGCCTTGCGGAACCGACTTGATGCCATGGTGGAGGATTTGTCTCATGAAGAAGTCGTGCGCTCGACCGTACGAGCGAACTTCTTTGGCGAAACCTCCCGGGGTTTGACTCAGGTTCGCGGGAACGGGGTGCTGGTGCTCACGCGGCGCGCCTTGTACTTCAAGATGGTGCTTGCGAAGCGCGAGGTAACCATTCCACTGGAATCGATTCGGGTGGTGGACACTTCGAGGTTCCACATGGGCAAGAGTGTGGGCATGCGTCTGCTCAGGGTCAAGTACGGAGCTCCGGGCCAGGAGGTCACTGCCGCCTGGTGGGTGGACGACGTGGACGGCTGGGTCCGGGATCTCGAGCGCTTGATCCATGTCTGACCCTGTGAGGGTGCTGGCAACGCCCCGGTCTCAAAAGGCTCCCCGGTCCGGGAACGCATGTGTGGACCGCCTCGAGGTCTGCTTCAGAAACGGCGGGCGACGCGGATTCCGAATTCTACCACCAGGAGGGTTGCGGCGATCAAGATACCAGAGGCCATCAGGGCTGGTATCCACGGGACGGTAGGGGAGGCGGCTTCACGTACCCAGAGCAGGGCGACGCGACCGGCCCAGGGGCGCAAGAAGGCGGCAGCCGCGAGAGCGATCGAGGCGAGGAAGAAGAGACTCAGATTGACCATGCCGAGTCGGTTTCTCGCCACGGTGGTGGTTCGGCTGGTGGCCGAGACCGCGCAACCGATAGAAGTGAGAAAGGTGAGGACCGCCAGGATGACCAGGAACACCGGACCAAGGTGCAAGGTAACCTGGAAGAGTGTTCGCACCAGGGTCCCCAGGATGAGATCCCAGAACAGGGTGGGCAGGGCGGTCACTCCCACAATCCCGAGTATCTTGCCCCACATCACCTCTCGCCAGGTCACGGGCAAGGAAAGCAGCACGTCCAGCGTGCGGGCCTCCCGCTCTCCCGCCAGCACACCGGCCACCGACTGCATGCCCACCGAGTGGTAGACCAGGGCCAACCCCACCATCAGGCCGTAGAGAAGGGTCCGCACCACCCAGAGGCGTTTGCGTCCGGTCGATGCATCCACCACGCGAACCGTCCGTCCTCCTTCGGTCATCTGCCTCAACCGCTGGTGTCCGTTGTATGAATCCACGGCTCGGCCCAGGAGCCTGCCCGCGGTACGGCTGTAGAGCAGTGCCCGGTCAGACACGATCTCGTAGCGCACCCGGACATCGTCAAGGGGGTGGAGGACGATGGCAGCGTCGTAAGTTTTCGGAACCAGTGAGCGGGCCGTCTCCACGGTCCCCCTCACCGGTTGCACACGCAGGGCTGCTGTTCGGCCAGTCCGCTGTTCAGCCTGCTCCGCTCCGGAAACGCCTTTCACGAATCGGATGAATCGCCGGAGCAGTCGAGCCTCTTCGGGTTCGTGTCCCGCCACTTCTCGAAGATGTTGCAGGATATCGTCCACCTGGCTGCGCCTGGCCTTGTCGAACGTTGCCGGGAACACGAGGGCGGCGACGCCGTGTCCGGTCGGGGCCTCGCCCGGCGCCAGCGCCTGAAGTACCGAAAGCATCACCGAGGCAGCAAGCACGAGGAAGGCGAGAAGCAGTGCGAGAAGCAATGGAGAGAGGAACAGCGCAGCGTAGGTGGCGGTTCTCATGGTGGAAGCCGCGTCTCGTGCTGCAATATGGAGAGGATGCCGCAGTCTCATGTCGTCCACTCCCTTGCCAGGGCCGGAACACGGTAGATGGACCAGGCGGCGCATACGCAGGCGACCGAGAGCAGACTCAGGAACCAGATTGGGGGAGGAGGGCCGTCAAAGGCTCGCGTGAGCTGGTAGACAGGAGACCATCGGCCGGCGATGTCGTCGCCGAGAATGACGAGCGGAAAGCCCAGAATGAAAATCAGCCCGTTTTTCCAGCCGGCTGTGGTGGAATCCTCCATGTCCCGGCAATAGCGGAACGAGAGGACGGCAAAGGGGACGGCTGCAACCATCACGAGGAGGAAGAGCGTGAGCACCCACGGGCTGAACCCGACCACAAGAAATCCTGTGCCGGTCGCCGCCTGGGCCAGGGCGGTTTGAAAGAGCACGAACAGGAGCTTGCCCAACACCAGGGTCTCCCGCGGAATCGCCAGCTCGAGCAACACCTCGAGTGTGCGCCGCTCCCGTTCCACCACGAATGTCTCCACTACGCCCACGGTGAGGAAGAACCAGGCAAAACCGATCAAGATGAATGGAGCCGCCTCGATGATCCCTGACCGGGCCTTGCGCTCCTCCTCCTGTCCTCGAGTGGTCGTGGGCACCAGCACGTCTCCGGTCTCCGCCCCTCCGGGCGCCGGTGGCTGTTCCGCCACCTTGAGCGCGTGATGGAGAAACAGCTCGGACCAGAAATCGTCATCACGATGGACCGTGAGTGTCAGGAGGTCTCCACCCTGGTCTCTCGCCTCAGACGGACCTCCCCCGGCCCTTCCCCCCTCGTCCGCCCCGGTGTTCTCGTCTCCCGGCCTTTCCCCCCCGGCATGCCACCTCAGTTCCACTCCCAACGCGACCGTGCCTGCCTCGAAAGCGCGTCGAGCATCCTCCACCGGTTCCAGTCGATAGTACGGCTGGTCAGCCAGGGCCTCCACGAACAGGCGTGACAGTTCCGACGGTCCCGGCCCATCCCCTCGAGTCTCAGGCGCGTGTACGGAGTAACCTGCGGGGAGCACCTGGGCGACCGAGTCGAGGTGCAGGCGAGGCAGGAGGAACAGGACGACCACGGTGGAAAATGGGAAGATCAGCGTGGCCAACCAGAAGCTGATGGGGGCGGTGTGCACGTGTCGTTGGAACTCGGCCCGGAACACGCGGAGGGAACCGTACCCCCACCAGGTGCCTCCTTGACCGCTCATGACCCCTCCTCCGGGGCCGAATCCCGTGCCATGTCCGCCTCCTCGTATCTTTCCCCCGTGACCTGGAAAAACACGTCCTCCAAAGTGGGTTCTCGAGGCGCGATACGGGTAATGGCGATCGGCTCGGGCTGAGCCTCGATGGCATCGAGCACGCCCCGAAGCAGTTCGTAAGGATTCCGCTCGTTGGAGAAAGCAAGGGTGACCGTGTCCGAGTCGAACTCGGGCGGGCGCAGGAGTGGAAGTGTCTGGACTGCCGCGGCAACCGGTCGCGGATCGCCTGAGAACGCCAGCTCGAGAATCGTCTCGTCCTGGATGGAGGAGATGAGGGCGCGCGGTGTGCCCTGGGCCACCACGCGCCCTCGATGAAGGATGGCGACCTGGTCGCACACCCGTTGTGCTTCGTGCAAGTTGTGGGAGCTGAGCAGGACCGTCTTGGTCCGGGCCTCGGTCCGGATCCAGCCGCGGACCTCTCGAGCCGTGTTCGGGTCGAGTCCGTAGGTCGGTTCGTCCAACACCAGGACCGCCGGGTCGGACAGCAACGTGCGTGCAAACGAGAGCTTCTGGCGCATCCCTTTGGAAAGCGCAGAAACCCGCTGGTTCGCCCGGTCCGCGAGTGCAACCTGCTCGAGCACGCGGCGAGCCCGCGCTCGAGGCAGTCCGAGGAGACGGCAAAAGTAGGTGAGGTAGTCCAGTGCCCGCATGTGCTCGTAAAGTCGGTGTTCCTCGGGCAGGTAGCCCACCAGGCGCTTGACAGCCAGTTCCCCGGTCTCGCCGTGTACCGCGATCGTGCCGGAATCCGGCCGGATGAGTCGGCACACCAACCGGAACAGGGTGGTCTTCCCCGCGCCGTTGGGGCCGATGATCCCGAACACCTGTCCCGGCTCGATGGTCAGGGTCACCCTGTCCACTGCTGTCCGATCTCCGAACCGCCTGGTGACATTCCGAATCTCGATCAACGCACCGTCTCCTCGTCCCACCAACCCGGCGCCGTCTCCGCACGGGCTCGAGCCGGCTTCGACCGTTCGGTAGGGTACCATTGATTTGAACACCCCGCAACGCAGGGGGCCTGTAGACGATTCCCGCCCAGGTCCCCTAACCCGAACCCACCTCCGCGGCAGGAGCCCCCGGCCCTGGCGCCGCCTCCCGGAGGGTGCACCGGGCACTTGCACTCGACTCGCCGCCGTGATAGCCTGGTTGCGGGCGGGGAGAAACGCTCGGAGGCCGGTGATCGCCCTTCGGGCCGGCGGGTGCCGGTCGCGCGCGGAGCAGCATCCCGAAATCGGGTCGGGCGCAGCGGGCGTCCCTGCCGACAGGAAAAACCCTTGCACAGGAGCCGGAGAGCGACACGCGCCAGGCCAGACAGGAGCAGCGCATGGTAGATCTTCTCAATACCTTCCGGGAGGGCATGACCCTTCGCGTGCGGGACATCATGGTGACCCGGGTGTACGCACTCAAGGAAACCGATACCCTCGACGTGTTCCGGTTCATGGTGGAATCCCGTCGCGTCCGCCACGCCCCGGTGGTCAACGACGAGGCCGAGGTGGTGGGGCTCTTGACCCATCGTGACCTCCTGGCCACCAGCGTTTCCACCCTGGCGGAAATCGATGGGGACGAACAGTGGGCATTGCTCAAGGCCATTTCGGTGGCTGACGTCATGAAAACCCCGGTGACCACCATCGAACCTGACGCGGCGCTCGAGGTGGCGGCTGCCATCATGCTGGAGCGCAAGTACGGGTGCCTCCCGGTGGTCTCAGACGGCAAGTTGGTCGGCATCGTGACCGAGTCGGATTTTGTCCGACTGACCTTGAGGCTGCTCCAGGTTGCCAGGGTTCGCGTCGGGGCGAGGTGATCATGCGTGTGGGGGGCGGCATGTCGTGGCGCACGCTGGCCGGGTCTGTTTCGTGGTTCCTCCTCGTCTCGCTCGCCGGTTGCGGGGAGCGCACCCTGTCCGATTCTCCGGAGACACTGGTCGAACACGCACGGGAACGCCTGGACGCCGGCGACCCGGCCGGGGCCGAGGCCGACGCCGCTCGCGCCCTGTCCCTCGGCCTTGAGGCCGCTCGAGGGGTACGGGCCGAGGCCCTGGTTGCCCAGGCGCGATTCGACGAGGCAGCCCAGGACCTGGACCGGTTGATCGCAGCCCACCCCAACCAGGCGAAATGGTACCGATTGCGCGCCCGCGTTCGCATCGAGCAGGGGAATCTCATCGACGCCGCGAACGACGTGCAACGGGCCATCACGCTGGCCCCGGGCGATCCCGAGGGGTACCGATTGCGGGCTCGAGTCGCGCAGGCGGCCGGGCGGTTGACCGACGCCCTGGCAGACCTGGACCGGGTCCTCGGGCAACGCCGGGACACGGATACGCTCGTGCTGCGAGGCGACCTTCGGCTCGAGACCGGAAACCTGGCTGGAGCCAGGGCGGACTACGAAGCTGCCCGGAAACTTGGGGCAGCCGGAGGCACACGAGGTCTGGCCAAGACCCTTGTGGTCGAAGGAAAATACCGACAGGCTGCGGAACTGGCCGAGCAGGCCGCGCGGCAGGCGCCGGACGTGCCCGAGAATCATGCCGTGCATGCTCGGGCGGTCGCACTTGCGGGCAACCTCGAGGAGGCGCGCAAGGCCTGGGACCGGGGCGCTGAATCCGCTCCAGACGCCGTCTGTATCCGAAGCGGTCGAGGGGTGTTCACTTTGATCACGGGCGACCACCATGTGGCGAGAGAGGACTTCAACACCTTGCTCCAGTCCGGGGAGCGCGTTCCGTATGCCATGCTCTGGCTCCTGCTGGTCGACCTGGAGCAAGGCGCGGCCCGGGACGAAGTGGCGCAAAACGCACTCGCCTTCATGGAGCAGCTTGGAATTCCGCTCGAGGGCGGCGGGGCGGACGGGACCGGCGAGGCGAGCCGATACGCGCCCATCTTTCGCTTCCTGGCGGGAAGAATCAGCGCCGACCAGATGCTCGAACAGGTGCCTCAGGCCTGGCACGACCCCGCAGCATATCGAAGCCTCGCCGCCTTCTTTGCCGGTTACCTGGACATGAAGCAAGGCAATTCGACCGGGGCTCGAGCCCGGTTCCAGGAGACCGTGGCGGCTCGACAGCGGCTTGCCATGGAGTTCTGGGCAGCCGGACTGCTGATGAATCGACTGGCGGCTCGATAGAACACTTGACATCGCGCAGACCCGTGGCTATAGTGGTGGCGCTTTACGGGTGTAGCTCAGTTGGTAGAGCATCGGATTCCAAATCCGACGGTCGTGGGTTCGAGTCCTACCACCCGTGCCAGCGATTTCAAGGGGTTGCGGCGGTGGCCGTGACCCCTTTTCGCGTTCGTGGCACACTCGTGGCACAGCAGCGTGAGCCGGCTGGAACCCGCCGGACCCTCGCGCGAACGAGCGTGCCCCCCGACCGCGATACAGGGCCACATCCGGACGCATGCTCGACAGATCGAATCCGGGGGTTCGGGTGACACAACAGCGGTCGCTCCGTCGGTGGTTCAAGACCGTGGCATTTGCCGTCACGGCAACCGTGGCCGTGCTCATCCTGGCCGAGACCGCGCTCCGGATCGTTGCTCCGGAACGGCCCGAACTCCGATCCCCGCTGCCGTTTCAGCGAATCGATGGCTCCATCATCGAGGCGGGCCCGGCGCCAGGAACCGTGCGTTACCAGATCGGACGTCGCCCCATCGTGCTCGCACACCCGGTGGGCCACCGGATCTTCGTCCTGGGGGGTTCGGCTGCTTTTGGAGAAAAACTCAACCAGATGGTGTCGTTCGGCGGATGGCTCCAACGATATCTGCGCCTGGCGTTCCCTCGAGACGTGTGGGAAATCGTGAACCTGGGCGCCGGTGGCCTCGCTGCGCGGCACGTGGGCGCACTGGTCGAGCAAATTGTGACCTCGGAGCACCCGGAACTCCTCATCGTCTACAGCGGCAACAATGAGTTTCATGAACTTCGCGCGCTCAAGATGTTGTCGCCCCGGTTCAGCCCCCGTGCAGAGTTGTGGCGAAGGCGCCTGTCCAGATTGCACCTCTACCGAACACTTCGAGATTGGCTGATCCCGGAGACGCGACAGTCGGACCTTGCAGATGTGACGATCCCGACCATCACCGATATCACCACGGAAGTGGATGAGGATGACCGGCGTCTGGTGACCCAGCTCTACCGGGAAAGCCTGTCACGGATGGCCCGGACATCTCGAGGGGCCGGCGTACCGATCTTGCTGTCGACAGTGGCGGACAACCTTCGGGACGTTCACGATCGATGGCGAATGGAACGGGTGCCATCCGAGATGCAGCCTCTGGTGAAGGCCCTCGACGCGCCTCCGCTGGTGCATGATCGGGCGGCGCTACTTCGGTGGGTGGAGGCTCATGACGCGGAATTGCAAGACGAGGCGGCGCAAGGGAGGATAGCGTTGGCGCTTCTTCGTTTCAACGAATGGTCGCTGGCCCGTACCCACTTTGAACGTTCGGAATATCTGGCCAGGAAACCGTTTCGCGCCAACAGTGCCCTCCGGGAGGCGGTTCGGGACGTGGCATCGAAAGAAGGTGTGGGGTTTTGTGACACCGAGCGGGGTGTATCCCGGCGGGCTACGGGAGGGATTCCGGGCCAGGACCTGTTCCTGGATGCCTGTCATCCCAATGCAGAAGGGCACCGTATCATCGCACGAACCCTCCTGAAGTGCATCGTGGACCAGAACCTGCTCTCCTTTCCGGGGAGTCGGGAAGAGCAGCGCGACCGGATCGATACGGTGCTGCGGTCGGTGCGGCTCGCCGACAGTGACCCCTGGCGGCTCGACCACTGGTCGGTCCCCGTGGATTTGGACCTTTTTCAGCACAGCGCAGATGGCCGTGTGGAGATCGAGCATGATGGAACCCCTGGTGGCCTGACGATTGCCGGGCACCACGCCTACGGGGCAGAGTACTACAGCCTGGCGCTCTCCCTGTACGATCAGGCCCTGGTGTCAGGCGCGCCTCGAGGTCCGTTGCTGGTGAACCGTGCCCTGGCCCTTTGGCGGTTGGGACGATGGCAGGCGTCAGGCGCAGCCCTCGAGGAGGCTGTCCGGCTGATGCCGAATGATCTCGAGATCCTGGGGATGTGCAGGGCAATGGGGTTCTGCCCCGCCTCATCGTTGTCTCCCGGCTAGTCCAGCCCGTTCGTGATCCGGAGGAGACCCGGATTTCTCCGCCGTGGGTGTCCGCCCGTTGCTGCCTCTGGCAGGGGTTCCCTGCCCCGCGTCTTTCCTGGAGATGTTGTGGATCCGGTGTATCTGCACTACCTTCTTCCTCGAGCGTGCGCGTGCAGAAGGACCCGCGCGCCATCGTTCACGGCTGGCTCGACGAGCGTTTCAGAAAGCAGGAGCGGTACCAAAGCACGAAGTTGAGGATTCCCCACAATTCCCGTCCGCGGTCTGCGCGCAACGAAAGGTGGTCGTCCAGAACCTGGCGGACCACCCGATGGTTCAGAACGGGCACCTGCTTGAGCGCCGCAGGTGCGAGGGTGTCGAGCAGGAAGTCGCGAAGCGGCCCGCAGAACCAACTCGAGTAGGGCATTTCCAGGCCCACCTTTTTCTTGGTGAGAACGGCCTGGGGAAGCAGGTCGCGCATGGCCTGTTTCAGGAGCCACTTTCCCTGTCCGTGCCGGAGCTTCACCTGACTCGACAGGTGGCTCACAAACAGAAACAGAGCCCGGTCCGTGAAGGGCACACGGGCCTCGAGACCGTGAGCCATGGTCATGCGATCGTTCTTGACCATCAGGTCGTCGGGGAGGTGGTAGGTGCAATCCACACCGAGGAGTCGGTTGAGCAGGTCGGGGGTGTCGAACGATTCGTAGGCCTCCTCGAACAGGCGCCAGGAAGGCCCGAAGCGGGCGACCGGGTCGAAGTCCAGTTCGAGAAGTTCCCGTTTTTCCTCCTCCGAAAAGACTTGCCGCCACAGGAAGTGACTAACAGCCACCGGAGCTTCCGCTCCCATCACGAACCGTCTGGCCTTGAAGTCGAAGCTGAGCTTTCGATGAGACACCGGGAGCAATCGTGTCGCGCGTCCGATGGCCTGGCGCGCGAATCGAGGGAGTTTGCGGTACGCGCGTCGGACCAGGTAGGCCCGGTGAGTATCGTACCCGGCGAACACCTCGTCCCCCCCCTCACCGGACAGCAGCACCGTGACGTGGCGAGCGGCCTCTCGGGCGAGGAGGAAGGTGGGGAGGGCGGAGCCGTCGGCGTAAGGTTCATCGATGTGCGCGATGCAATCCACCAGGTGTTCCTTGACGTGCTCCGGTCTCACACGGATGGTGTGGTGATGTGTGCCGAGGTGACGCGCCATGGTGCGTGCCCAGGGGGATTCATCGAATGAAGGGTCGTCGAAGGAGATACTGAAGGTATGAAAACGAGAGGAACGAAGGTGTTCCCCCATGATGGCAGCCAGGGAACTCGAGTCCATGCCGCCGGAGAGCATGACCCCGACAGGTACGTCGGAGACGAGTTGCCGCTGCACCGCGGAAAAGAGGAGGTTTCGAACCTCTCGCACGGTGCCGGAAAGGTCGTGGGGCGTCTCTGCTCCGAATGTGGGGCGCCAGTAGGGAGTCTGACGGATCGAGGGGCGCTCTCCCACGGAGACCTCGAGCAGGTGGCCCGGGCGTACTTCGAGAATGCCTTCATAGGCTGTCCAGGCCCCGGGGATGTAATCGAAACTGAAATAGTGGTGCACGGCCTCGAGGCAGAGTCTGGGCTCGAATCCGGGAATTTTCAACAACGCCTTGATCTCGGACGCGAACCAGAAAGCGCCGGCCACCTGCGTGTAGAAGAGCGGCTTGACTCCAAACGGGTCCCGGGCCAGGTAGAGGCGGGAGCGGTTGCGGTCCCAGATGGCAAGGGCGAACATGCCGTCGAGCAGGGGGATGGCGTCCGGACCCAGGCGTTGGAACAGGCGAAGAACCACTTCCGTGTCGGTTCGAGTGCGCAGGGGAGAGCCATGACGGGTCAATCCGTGCTCGTCAGCGAGGGTCCGGAAGTTGTAGATCTCTCCATTGTGCACGAGACAGTAGCGGCCGTCTCTGGTGCTCATCGGCTGGTCACCTTCGGGTGAGAGATCGAGCACCCGCAGACGGTGGTGGCAGGCTGCAAACGGGCCGTCGCACCAGGTACCCCATGCGTCCGGACCCCGGTGCTCCAGACACTCGGCCGCTCGCTTCACCAGCGCCAGTTGGGCCGGACCGTCCTTCCGGCCGTTGACCATGCCCACGAATCCGCACATCAGTCTCTGATCGTCATCCCGTGAAATTCAGGCACACGCTCGTACCATGTCCTCGAGGCTCCTCCTCGCAGCAGGTGATCCGCAAGGGCCAGCCCGATTTCGATTGCCTGATCTAGATTGTTGTGGAGAAACAGCCCCGCGCGCCCGCTTATGTATACCCGGGGATGACATTTGGAAAGCCAGTCGAGGTACTCCTGAACCACCTGCTCCCATCCGACACGGTAGACCGGATAGACCCCTGGCACGTCGAGCACGAAACTTTCTCCCTGGTCCAGCCGATGGGAGGCGTCGACCAGACCGGCTGCAACAAGGTCCTGCTGACACCGGCGCATGAGTTCGCCCGGCGCCCATCGAACCGTTTCCCGCCTGGCACCACAGGGAACTTCACACACCAGCCACCCGTTCTCGCCGGGAACCAGGCGGGTCGAGTAACGATGAGGCACCGAAACCCGCCCGAAAGCATATTTCAACTCGGGAAAGTAAAAAGTCTCGCCGCTCAGAAGGGGAGGGCGGTCGAACCGAAGGTAGGCGATCCGGAGGCCGGTCCACTCGAGCGGAGGGTTCCCCGAGGAGGCTGGCCGGTCATTCGCACAATTGCGGTCTCGGTCGACCGTTCGAGGGTCCCGCGAGACGAGACGAACGACCTGGTCGAGGGGGATCGTGGAAACCACCTTATCCGCGTGGACCCGAAAATCCCGTCCCCGGTGCCGAAACAGAACCGCCACACCTTCCTCGAGACTGCGAATCGCCCGCACCTCCACACCGGTCAGACACTTGCCGCCCGCTGACACGATGGCAGATTCCATTCGTCTCGGAAGCTCGCCAATGCCTCCGGCCGGGTAGTAGTAGCGTCGCCGCGTGGCCAGTCCCAGATACCGGGCCGTGATGTCCTTGAGGAATCCGATCGGACCGGTCATGGAGACACGCTTCTTCACCGCAGTGAGCGAAATTTCGGACGGCTCACACCCCCAGACCTTGCGGGCATAGGGCTCGTAGAAAAGCCGGTACCCGCGTGCTCCCGCCCGATCCAGGAGGTACCGCTCGTAGTTGGACACTTCTCGAGGTGCCATCAGTGCCCGCGTCCGGGCTCGAACACGGTGCACCCCCAGGGATACCGCACAGCGGAACGACTCGCGCCACCCAAGTGCACGGAACATCTGGGCGGACGTGATGGGATAGTCGATGTAGGAGTCCAGGAGCCGAAGGTGCCCCTCACGGTCGTTGAAAAGGAGCGGCTCGGGAAGCAGTTCGCGGACAAGCGACATGGCAACCGGCCGAGCTTGCTCGTGGATCCGGTGCGAGCCCAGGTCGAACGTGGCGCCTCGAGAGGTCACCGAGCGACAAAGACCTCCGACGGAGTCCGCTTTTTCCAGGACCAGAACGTTTCCCGACACCTCTTGCGCGAGTCGAAGGGCAGTGGCCAGTCCACACACGCCGGCTCCGATCACCA
>CAYQMG010000115.1:0-4851 GCA_964418585.1 uncultured Gammaproteobacteria bacterium
CGGCAGACATCGCCTACAACCTCCCCGGCGCCTGGGTGCTCGAGGGCGAGGTGGTCGTGTCGCGACTCGAGCAGGCTTTCCAAAGGGTTCTCGAGCGCCATGAACCGCTCAGAACCTCCTTCCATATCGTGGACGGTACTCCTGTTCAGCGGATTCATGAAGACGTGACGTTCCATCTGCCGGTGACCTCGGTTGAGAGCGACGAGGCTGTGACTCAGGCGTTGAACACCTTCATCCGCCCGTTCGACCTGTCTGTAGCCCCCCTTCTGCGAGCCCACCTGCTGGAGGTATCCAGGCGCCGGCATGTCCTGCTTTTTGACGTACATCATATCGTTGCGGATGCGATGTCCATTGATATCCTGTGGGAGGAGCTGGTCGCAGCCTATGCCGGCAATTCGTTGCCGCCTCTGGAAACCACATTCAAGGAGTACGCAGCCTGGCAGGCGGAGCGGGTGGCTTCGGGGGCGTTGAGAGAGGACGAGGCCTATTGGTTGAAACAGTTTCAGGGAGACATTCCCACACTGTACCTGCCGCTGGACCATCCCAGGCCAGAAGCGCAGAGCTATGAAGGCGACGTCTATCGACATCAGATCTCCGAGCAGACCGTTCGCGAGCTTCGCCAGTTTGCGTCCGAAAACGAGGTGACGCTCTATGTGGTGATGTTGGCGGCATTTTTCGTCGTACTCGCACGTCACGCAGACCAGGAAGACCTGGTGATCGGCTCCATGGTGCTCGGACGCCTCGACCGCCGGGTGGAGCGCATGGTCGGGATGTTCGTCAACCTCCTGCCTGTGCGGGCGAGACCAGAGGCGACGAAAACAGGCCTCGAGTTCGTCCGTGAAGTGCGGCGCCTGTCGCTGGAGGCGCTCGAACACCAGGAGTACCCGTTCGACGCCCTGGTGGAGCGCCTGGAGGTGCCTCGAGATACGAGTCGAAGTCCTCTGGTGGACGTTCAGTTCTCCTACATGAGCTTCGATCGGCAGTCTCCAACAAATGGGAGATTGCGACTCGGCGACCTCGAGGTAGTTCCTTTTGACGGGCCGAGAAAGCATGCGTCGAAGACCGACATGACCCTGTTTTGTACCGAGCAAGAGGGTCTGAATCTGGTCTTCGAGTACTGCTCACGCCTTTTCGAAAAGGAGACCATCGCGAGAATCGCCAGGCACCTGGAAATCGCCGCACTGGCCTTGGCCCGGAATCCGCAAACAGCCCTTGGAGACATCGATCTGGTCACCGAGGAAGAGCGGACGCTGATCCTGGACCATTTCAACCCACCGATTGGACAGGAGGTTCTGGGCACTGCTTCCTCGATGGTGTTGAGCCAGGCCGACCGCACCCCTTCGGCCGTGGCGGTCACGTGCGGCCCTGACCAGGTGCGGTACGAACGGTTGCGCGACCTGGTCGAAATCGTGGCAGTGGCCGTCCGTGAGCGGTTGGAGCAGGTGGGGCGGTCAGAGGGAGACATCGCCGGAGCGCTGAAGGAACGAGGCGCCCGTACCGGACGCGAAGCGCTGGTGGGTGTAATGTTGGAACGCCGGCCAGAGTTGGTGCCTGTCCTGCTGGGCATCCTTCATGCAGGCGCAGCTTACGTTCCGCTCGATCCGATACTGCCCGAAGAACGTGTAGCCGCCATGTTGGACCAGACCGGGGTGGATTTCGTGATCACCTCCAGGGCCATGGCCCGGCGGTTGCCCCGATCGGTACGGGGAGTGTTGGTGGAGGACCTGTTGGCTGTTCGGCCTGCTCCGGATGCAGCCGATGGTGTGCGCGTCTCGAGGCTATCGGAGGAACCGTCAGCAGGCGGAGACCGGCTTGCTTACGTGATACATACCTCGGGATCCACCGGCACGCCGAAAGGTGTGGCCGTGACGCACCGGGGACTGGCCAATTTTCTGGTGGCCATGCGGAGCGTGTTGCCGCCGCACGAAGACGGTGCGGTACTGGCCTTGACCACGGTGGGTTTCGATATTTTCGTCCTCGAGGCCTTCTATCCTCTCACCGTTGGAATGCGGGTGGTGCTCGTGCAAGACCGGGAAGCCACGGACCTCACCGCGGTCCAACGCCTGATCGTGGATCAAGGGGTGACCTCGGTGCAGGTGACTCCTTCGAGGTTGAAAATGCTCCTGGATACCGATCCGGACCTGGCATGCCTGGAAGGAGTCCGCACGCTCCTGGTGGGAGGGGAACCATTTCCCCCGCAACTCCTGCGGCGGGTTCAGCGGGAGTTCCATGGGCGGATCCTCAACCTCTATGGCCCCACGGAGACCACGGTTTGGTCCACGGTGGCAGACCTCACCCGGGCGTGTCGGGTGACCGTGGGCAGACCTGTTGCAAACACGCGCCTTTACGTGCTTCAGCGGGGGCGGTTGGCCCCGGTGGGCGTTCCCGGAGAGCTTTTCATTGGAGGGCATGGGCTGGCACGGGGCTATCATCGGGACCCGGAACGGACGGCTGACTCTTTTGTACTCAATCCGGTCGACCCGGAGGAGCGGGTGTATCGTACCGGAGACCGTGCCCGATGGACCGACTCCGGAGAATTGGAGATACTCGGCAGACTGGATCGCCAGGTCAAGGTCCGGGGCTACCGTGTGGAACCTGGAGAGGTGGAAGCAGCCCTGAGAGCGTTCGACGGGGTGAGAGAATGCGTCGTCGTGGATAGCCGAGGGCGTGACGAAGTCGTTTCCCTGGTCGCCTACTACCTGGCGCCGAAACCTCTGGATACGGCTTTGGTCCGGACCTTCCTTTCGGCCAGGTTGCCGGAGTACATGATTCCGGCCCATTTCGTGAAACTCGATGCCATCCCATTGACACCTGGCGGCAAGCTGGACAGGAAACGACTCCCACCACCGAACCGCAGTGTGCTCGGACTTCGTGCACCTTTTGTGGCACCGAAGACGCCCATGGAGCAGCGTGTGCACCAGGTGTGGTGCCGCGTGCTCGAACTCGACCGCATCGGGGTGGATGACGGTTTCTTTGAGCTGGGAGGCAATTCCCTCAAGCTCATCGAGGCCAGCACAGACCTGGCTCGCGAACTCGGCCGGGACATCCCGCCGATGAAGCTGTTCGCCTATCCGACCATTCGGAGCCTGGCCGCTTACCTCGAGCATGACCTTGGTGAGGAGACCGAATCGGATGGAAATCAGAGGCTGGAGATGCGCGGGGTGAGAGCCCGCCTTTCCGCCCGACGAATTCGAGCCCTTGGGGAATCCGGTCGGCGACAGGGACGCGGCGGATCTGGTCTGGGGCAGCAGAAGGGGACGAGGGAGAAGCCATGACAGACTGGCGAGAGGAGAGGACGGGCCAGGAGGTGGCGGTGATCGGCATGGCCGGACGATTCCCGGGCGCACGCGATGTCGGTGCTTATTGGGACCTTCTGGTCAGCGGCCGGGAGGCCATCGCGCAGCACTCGAGGGAAGACCTTCTGAGGGCGGGCGAATCTCTCGAGGACGTGGAGCACCCGGACTATGTGCCAGCAAGCGGGGTACTCGAGGACGTTGCAGGGTTCGATGCCGCGTTTTTTGGATACACCGCGGAAGAAGCCGAGATGATGGATCCCCAGACGCGGCTTCTTCATGAATGCGTGTACGAAGCGCTCGAGGACGCTGGTCATGCACCTGGTGCAGAGGGGGAGGTGGTGGGGCTGTACGTCGGCGCCTCAGCAAACCTGGCCTGGGAGGCAATCGTGGCGTTCGGACAGGTGCGAGACGGCGCCGGACGGTGGGAGGCCGAAAAGTTTTACGACAAGGATTACGCCCCGACCAGGATTTCGCACCGCCTGGATCTCCATGGACCGAGTGTCAGTGTGGGCACTGCGTGCTCGAGTTCCCTGGTCGCGGTCCATCTCGCATGCCAGGCGTTGCTCGCAGGAGAGTGCACACTGGCTCTCGCCTGCGGAGCGTCGGTGGCCATACCGCACCGTGTGGGATATCGCTACCAGCGAGGGATGATAGGGTCTCCGGACGGTCACTGTCGACCTTTTGACATTGCAGCAGCCGGAACGGTACGAGGGAGTGGAGTCGGCGTGGTGGTGCTTCGGCTTCTCGAGGAAGCCGAGGCCGATCGGGACCACATCTATGCCGTGGTCAAGGGGTCTGCCGTGAACAATGATGGGGCCCGGAAAGTGGGGTTCACTGCGCCGAGCGTTGCCGGGCAAGTGGAAGTCATTCGCACCGCCCTTCAGGTTGCTGCTGTGCGCCCCGAGACCATCGCCTACGTGGAGGCCCACGGGACCGGAACCGCCTTGGGTGACCCGGTGGAAATCGAGGCGCTTGGCACGGCACTTGGCCCAAGGAGCGGAAAACCCTGCCTGGTCGGCTCAGTCAAGAGCAACATCGGGCACCTGGACAATGCAGCCGGAATCGCCGGGTTCATCAAGACCGTTCTTGCACTTCATCACCGTTGCTTTCCTCCCACGGTGAACGTGTCCGAGCCCAATCCGCACCTTTTCGGTGAGGACTCCGGGCTCGAACTCTGCACGGCCTGCACTTCATGGGAGGACGGCCGCAACCCGCTGCGGGCCGGCGTGAGTTCGTTCGGGATCGGAGGAACCAACGCACACGTGGTGCTCGAGGCCTGGTCGCCGATCGGCCCTCAAAAGCTCGTCGAGTCCCACCACCCGGTTCTGATTCCTCTTTCCGCACGATCTCCTCGAGCCTTGCAACGTCAAAGGGATGCTCTTGCCACGTATCTGGAAGGTCATCCCGGGGTGGACATCAGGGACATCGCATTCACCCTGCAGACTGGGCGTGCCCATTTCGAGTACCGGTGGACATGCGTTGTCGAGTCCGTGGAGGCGTTTCAGGGTCGAATCGCCGAGGCCGAGACCGGGGAACGGGCGTCTGCACGAGTGGG
>CAYQMG010000116.1:0-2838 GCA_964418585.1 uncultured Gammaproteobacteria bacterium
CCAGCAAAAAGCGGATCGTGTCGCTCTGTACTTCGATAGATTCGAGTCGTTTCCGAGCACTGAAGTTGATTCAGAAATCGGCCTCTCTTTCGGCAGTCGTATCTCCCGCCTTCAATGGACCGACTTCGCCGAGGCCATCCCTAGACTCTGCGGAAAGACTCTGGCCGAGATTCCACTGATCCAGGATCCCGCATACATCCGAGAGCTGTTGCAGCTCGCCGTCACGGACGATCTGCTGGGCCCCGCCAATGGTCCCCACGAACGGATCGTCGACATGAGCGTTCGCGACCGCTACCTGGTAGGCAAACTGGCGCCCATGGAATCCAATCGTGGGGGTATCGAAGGGTTGGAAGGCCCTTTGGCGCAGGAATCGGAAGGCGAACCCGACGACTTGCTGGTGCACGAAGGCCGCCACGACCCCGGTGCCGAATTCGATTCCACCACTGGCAAGGTGGATGCCGAATCGGAGTCTACCGACGAGATCGACAGCACCAGCAACCAGTCACTCGTTCCGTCGAGCTTCGGTATCACCTTCTGTGTCGACGCCGATGTCGAGCGCATCGAGGTGGAGGCGCGATGGGGACGCTACGAGCGCGTCTACGACCACGAGATCACCAAGACCCGTGTGAACAAGGAGACGGGCAAGGAAGAGGAGATCAAGGCCAAGGTCTGGCAGCGTATCCCCTGCGGTGGGAAGTTCGTACTGGATCTGAAGGAGGGCGCCACCTCCCATCGTGCGCCCGATCCCGAGAACCCCGAGGTTCGTGTGCAGGGCACGGTTCGGGGGCGGAATGCCAACGGGGATCGGTTGGTGACGCTGTTCCTGGTGAACGCGCAGCAGGAGCCGGAGACCAACAAGGACGGCGCCTGGCTGTTCCAGCCGGAATTGATCGTCCGTGCCACTGGGGATGCTCCCGACCCCGCCATCTTCAGGAAACGCCCCATCCTCGACGAGAAGGCCGAGGAGGAGCGCGCGGCGCTGGAGATGGTCTATCGTAATCGCGTCGAGTTCGCCGTGGGGCACGGCGTCTCGGCGCACAGTGAGGCCAGCACGGAGCGTTCCGACCGTGCCACCGAGATCAGGTCGGTGGTGATTCCCCAGTACGAGCTGCCCGTGACCGAGACACCGGGCCTCGATCCGGAGGATCGCCCGGCGATGCGCCGGATGATCGAGGCGGGCCATCTCGACATGGAGCGGCTCGCGGAGTTGGAACGAGGCGAACTCGTCGAGGCGCTCTCGATCCTCACCGACGACTATGGCGCTTGGATCGCCGAGCAGCGAACTCGCATCGGCATCGACGTCGTCGATCACGACGACCAGGCCGAGTTGGCCCTCGGTCGCTGCAAGACGATCCTGGAGCGCTTGAAGGAGGGGCTATCGGTCCTGGAATCCAACGACGAGGCGTTGGAGGCCTTTCGGTTGGCCAATCGGGCCATGGCCAGGCAACGCATCCACAGTATGTATGCCCTGGCCCGTCGTCGTGGGGAAAAGGTGAAACTGGGCGATTTCGACCAGCGAAAGAACCGCTCCTGGCGCCCCTTCCAGTTGGCCTTCGTCCTGCTCTCCATTCCTTCCCTGGCGGATCCCGATCACCGGGATCGTACCGAGCCGGCCGAGGCCTATGCCGATTTGCTCTGGTTCCCCACGGGTGGCGGCAAGACCGAGGCCTACCTGGGGGTGGCCGCCTTCACCATGTTCGTCCGCCGTCTCCAGGGCGACCTCGGTGGCTACGACGCCAGCCGAGGGTTGGCGGTGATCATGCGTTACACCCTCCGGTTGTTGACCCTGCAGCAGTTCCAGCGTGCCACGACCCTGATCTGTGCCATGGAGGTCCTGCGTCGGGAGATGCAGGCGGCCGGAGACGACAGGCTGGGCTCCACGCCGTTCACCATCGGGCTCTGGGTCGGCAATCGGGTGACGCCGGGGTCCACGGAGGAGAGCCACAGGGCCATACGGGACATCAAGGATCCGGACAAGTGGGAGGCCGGGGCCTCCTCACCCGCGCAGTTCACCAGTTGTCCCTGGTGTGGTTCCGAGATCGATCCCAGGCGCGACATCGAGGTGGACAAGGCTCGGCTACGCACTTCCATCCATTGTGGCGACAAGAAGGGGCGATGTGAGTTCTCCAGGAGAGGGTCGTCGGAGCAGCCCCACCCGGGTATTCCTGCTCTCGTGGTGGACGAGGAGATCTACCATCGCCCCCCGTCGATGATGATCGCCACCGTGGACAAGTTCGCCATGATGGCCTGGCGGGGCGAGACCCGGACGCTGTTCGGCATCGCCGACCAGGAGTGTCCGCGACACGGACTGCTCTGGCCCGATGCGTCCTGTACGGGAAACCACCAGGCGGACAGGCGAAACGGCTTGCCGGCCACGAAGGTGAAGCGGATCTCTCGCATCCGTCCGCCCGATCTCGTCATCCAGGACGAGTTCCATCTGATCAGCGGGCCGCTGGGGACCATGGTCGGCCTCTACGAGACGGCGGTGGACGAGCTGTGCTCCTGGCGACTGGATGGCAGGACGATCCGACCCAAGATCGTCGCCTCGACGGCCACGGTACGCAAGGCCAGGGAGCAAGTCGGCAACGTCTTCATGCGCAACGTCTCGGTCTTTCCGCCCCATGGCCTGGACATTGAGGACAATTTCTTCTCCGTTCAACGGCCGGTCGAGGCGAAACCGGGGCGGCGCTACATCGGAATCTGTTCCCCCGGCGCCTCCCGTCCCTCGGTGTTGATCCGCGTCTACACGGCGTTCCTCACGGCGGCGCAGGCCCTGTTCGACCGATTCGGGCCGGTGGCGGATCCCTACATGACCGTGGTCGGCTATTTCAATTCGCT